>NZ_VXCU01000003.1:0-383779 GCF_052850615.1 Psychrobacter sp. 1176_08 | reverse complement strand
AATCTCAC
Source organism: Psychrobacter sp. 1176_08 (assembly GCF_052850615.1). Lineage (NCBI taxonomy): Bacteria > Pseudomonadati > Pseudomonadota > Gammaproteobacteria > Moraxellales > Moraxellaceae > Psychrobacter > Psychrobacter sp. 1176_08. The sequence continues at coordinate 383,771 of NZ_VXCU01000003.1, read as the reverse complement.
CATTGGCGGCGACTGCGCCCGCTGAGAGTCCAGTACGACCGCCACTTGGGGTTAGCACGACGTTGTGTTCATTGGCAAGTAACACTACAGTTTGTACTTGCTCAGTAGTTTTTGGAAAGACGATGGCTGCGGCGTTGGGCGTGAAGTGCTTGGTCCAGTCTTTACCCCAGTGCTCTAGGCTCTCAGCATCGGTCTTTATTTGGGAGGGGTCGAACTCATAGTGCTGTAGTAGGGCTTCAATAATTGTGTCAATCGTGGCCTTTGGCTGGTTGATAACATTACTCACTGAGTGTATTCCTTAGCTTGATAAATAAAATAAGTTGCACCATCAGCAAATATCGCTTAATTGGTATTTATTTCAGTAATGATTGATGCAACTCACGACGGTAGAGACAAGCAATTTATCTAATAATCTTTAAGCATTGTCCAGCGTGATATAAGGTCAGACCTAACTCCGTAAAGCCCGACTTGATACCTCCAAAAGCAACCTTTACTTCTTCTAACGTTTTAAAAGGCAGTGGAATGCTGTTTCTATCGCCTGTTAATATATAATCGGCAAAGCACTTACCCATCAATGTACCTGTCGTGATTCCGCGCCCGTTATAAGCTGTCGCTGTGAGCAAACCTTCATCAGGCTCCATCACTCGAAAGATATGATCTTGTGTGAAACCGAAGCTACCACACCATTCATACTGCCATTTAAACGCTGGTAAGTCAGGATAGTAGCTTTTTTGCACCGTATTTGCCCACGTTTGATAGAAGGTTTTTGGTTTAAACTGTCTTCCACCGACCGTTCCGAGTAGTAAACGACCATCGTCATCACGGCGAAAGCTTGATAGCGCTAAACGCGTGTCCCATGCGCCTGTTTTATAAGGCAAGATACGGTCTGCAACCTCCCCGCTCAATGGCTCAGAGGCAATCTGATAGTAATCCACTAAGTAAAACGTCTTGGTAATTTCTGCCCATTCACCTTCGGTATAGGCATTGGTGGCAATAATGACACGCTCAGATTTCACATGAGCTGTAGCGGTCTTTGTATACCAATGCCCGTCTGCTTTTTCTAAAACTTCAACAGCTGAGTGTTCGTAGATAGTTACGCCAAGAGCCGTCGCTACTTTAGCCAAGCCTCTGGCATAAGCCAAGGGATTTAAGGTGCCAGCTCGATGATCCAATAATGCTTTGTTAATACTTGTGGTGCCACAATACTCATGACATTTACTTCCAGTTAATACTTCAACATGCGCCCCACGACGGGTCAATTGCTCATATCTGATATCGACATCTTCCTCACCTTTAGCGTTGTGTGCCATATGAATGTTTCCAGCACGCGTCGCTTGTGCGTCGATGCCATAGCGTTCAATCAAATCAAATACTAAGCTTGGTGCTTGTCCAAGCGCTTTGGTCAAACATTCTCCTGCAGTGTCACCTAGAGCAATATTCAAATCATCAGGGCACGCCCACGTTCCTGCATTAACAAGTCCTACGCTTTTTCCTGAGCCACCACTACCGATAGCTTGACTCTCTAGCAAAATCACGTTAACGCCTTTTTCAGCAAGATGAATCGCAGCCGATAACCCTGTATAGCCGCCTCCAATAATGCAGATGGTCGCTTCAGTGTCATGACGTATCTGACTGTAGTCGTCGATACTAGGTGCCGTCACGTTCCACAAACATTGCTCTTGCAACATATCATACTCCTTTTATATCAGGCTTCATTGACGGTGGAAGTGGTATCGACATTTTTTACCGTAGGCTCTTCACGCGGTATAAACTTATTGAGGAACGCCCATAGCAAACCAAATAAAGGAGACAGCCAGCATGCAAAAGCAAACGGTGCATAAGTCAGTGTGGCGATACCAAGGGTCGCTGCGACAAAGCTACCACCCATGTTCCATGGGATAAGCGGCGATAACAACGTACCGGTATCTTCAATAGAGCGTGTTAAGGTCGTACGTTTGTAGCCCATCTCTTTGTATTTGTCTTTTAATAAACGGCCTGGCAATACCAATGTGGTATACACATCTCCGATGAGAGTACCCACACCAAGGACACTGGCATACGTTGTGAGAATCAAACCGATGCGCGATTTCACCGCCTTGTCTATTTTTGCCATAATGGCTTTCAGTGTGCCGTAATGCTCAAGCGAACCGACAAAACCGAGTGCAAAGATAGTCAAGGTAATGACCCATGTCATTGACATAACACCGCCTTTTGATAGCAGTTTATCGACAACCTCAAAGCCTGTTTCGCTGACAAATCCATTTTGTAAAACGCTAAAAATCTCACTTACCCCAACGCCTTGCATAAAAAAGGCAATAAATGATGCCACTATGACGCCGCCCAACACAGTCGGTATCGCCGGCATTTTCATGACAGCAGCAGCCACAACCACGAGCGCAGGTAGTAACGTAATTACACCCAAATTGTAATTATTAGCTAGGTTAGTCTGTAAGGCTTGGATAGAAGACAAGTCAATATTGTCATCACCGTATCCCATCCCAATCCACGCATAGATTGCTAAAGCGGTAACCATGGCTGGCACTGTCGTCGGTAACATTCCTTTAATATGATCCCAAAGATCAACACCCGCCGCTGCCGGAGTGAGGTTCGTGGTGTCTGACAATGGCGACATCTTGTCCCCAAAAAAAGCACCAGAGACGATAGCGCCACCGGTAAAGTGTGCAGGAATACCAAGTCCCATTCCGATACCCATCATCGCAAGACCGACCGTACCAACGGTGCCCCACGAGGTACCTGTAGCAACAGAAATAATGGCGCAAATAATACAGACGGAGAATAAAAAAGAGGAAGGAGAAAAAATACTAAAGCCATAATAAAGAATCGTCGGCACTGTCCCGGCAATAATCCATGAACCGATGAGCATACCCACTCCCATTAGGATTATCATGGCCGGCAAACCAATTTTTATGACCTTTAAAAACCGATCTTCCATCCCTTGCCAGTCACGGCCACGCAGCTTCATAAACAAGCCAGTAATCAAGATACCGCAAGCCAAAGGTATATGAGGTGTAAAGTCTTTGAAAACGAAAAACTGTACCATGAGGATCATGGCAGTCAGTACGAGGGGAGCAATATCTAGTAAGAAGCTAGAAGATGGACCATAGCCATCACTTGCGGGGTCATGCGGTTTGTCATCGATCATGAGAGCTCTACCTTCCTTAGTAGTAATCAATATAATTGCAACGTCGTCCATAGTTGCTTAATGCTTTCAAAAAACAAAGTAACTCTTATAGGTTCCTAGGCATAAATGAAGTACACCTAGCAACCTGTTAATCAATGAGTAGTCAAACAAAATAAAAGTACATGGCGCTTTCTATTAACCGAAACTGATACCTTGCGCTAGTGGTAACTCTTTTGAGTAGTTGATGGTATTGGTTTGACGGCGCATATAGGCCTTCCATGCATCCGACCCTGACTCACGGCCGCCGCCCGTTTCTTTCTCACCGCCAAACGCGCCACCAATTTCCGCACCACTCGTACCGATATTGACGTTAGCAATACCGCAGTCACTACCGCGATTGCTCAAGAAAGTTTCAGCCTCACGCAAATCATTGGTAAATATGCATGACGATAAGCCTTGAGGCACATCATTTTGCATCTCAATCGCATCATCAAATTCTTGGTAAGACATCACATATAAGATCGGCGCAAAAGTCTCGCTCCTAGCAACGTCATTTTGCTCATCAAACTCTACAATGGCAGGCGTCACATAGTATGCATTGGGATACTTATCTTCCAGTACACGCTCACCGCCTGTAATCTTACCACCCGCTTCTCTTGCCTGTTTCAAGGCTTCTTGCATGTTGTTAAAACTGTCTTCATCAATCAGTGGACCGACCAAATTACCTTCTAATGGGTGACCGATAGAGACGGTTTTATAAGCAGATTTAATGCGAGACAAGATATCGTCTTTGACAGACTCATGTACAAATAAGCGGCGTAGTGTCGTGCAACGCTGACCTGCTGTACCGACTGCTGAAAATAAAATCCCACGTAATGCAAGATCCAAATCAGCACTTGGCGCCAAGATCATGGCGTTATTACCACCAAGCTCAAGCAAGCATTTACCAAAGCGATCTGCAACTTTTGGTCCGACAATTCTGCCCATGCGCGTACTACCAGTCGCACTAATCAGCGCTACGTCTTTGTTTTCAACTAAGGCATTACCGATGTCTATCTTACCCAGTATCACTTGAGATAAATGCTCTGGTGCATCACCAAACTTAGCGAGGGCTTTTTCAAACATGGCCTGACAGGCTAAAGCCACTAGAGGTGTTTTTTCTGACGGCTTCCAAATGACAGGATTACCACAAACGATGGCAAGTGCTGTATTCCAAGACCAAACTGCGACTGGGAAGTTAAAAGCAGAAATGACGCCAATCACGCCAAGCGGATGCCACGTCTCACGCATATGATGACCAGGACGCTCTGACGCAATGGTCAGACCATATAGCTGACGTGATACCCCGACGGCAAAGTCGCAGATATCGATCATTTCTTGTACTTCGCCAAGACCTTCTTCTTTAATCTTGCCTGCTTCAAACGATACAAGCATGCCTAAGTCTTCTTTGTGCTCACGCAATACTTCACCGAGCAGACGAATAAGCTCACCACGCCTTGGAGCAGGAACGGTACGCCATGCTTTGAATGCTTTTTTTGCATTGGCAATTTTGGTATTTACCTCATCAATACTATCCAAGGTAATGTTGCCAATAACAGCGCCATCAATCGGGCTGTTCACTTCAAAGTCGCCGTTTTGATATTGTTCTTCTTTGACACCCATGGCAGACATATATTGCTTGATCATAATCAATCCTTTTGTTTGTAGTTCCTTGAGAGACTTCTTAAGTTACCTTGCAAAAAGCCAAGTTGCAAAACACTTAATTTCTTAGTGTCATTCCTTTTTGGAATGCTGTTTATTTATATCTATTTTTAAGCACTTTTGCTTTGAGCTTTGCCAGTTTGAGAGATGTCGTTCAACTGTAATAGGCATGCTTTAAGGCTTTGAGCTTGCATCGATTGGTATAGCTTAAGCTCATCATAAACACGAGCGCCCAACGCGGTCTCAAAGGCTTGTTGGTTAGAGCGTCCCTCGTAATGACTTTGTTGACTATTATTTAAGTTGGACTGAAAAATCCCTGCAGCACTAACGGGCAAAAAGTCCTCATAGACTATGGGTTCAAGACGAATAACACCTTGCTTGATTAAAGCGCTAATCGCTTGCTTTGATAAATCGGCATCTGGACTATTTGCCTCTAACACATTTTTATCCAAATCAGATACTACCCTGCTCGCCTCTGATTCATTTGCAACCGCTTGATAATAAAAATAAGCCAACCCTTCATCATGAAGCGATTGATAGTCATCTGGAAAATCTTCAAATGCCTGTTCTAAAATCTGATAATATTCTGACGCATTGGCCGCACTCGGCGTCACGCCCAACTGTCCACGTGCCTGACTTAGTAATGTGTCGTAGAGCGAGCGACCTTTGGGGGTTAAAGCCACACCGCGCTGCTCAATTTCGCCAAACCGAGCGGTATGATGTCCGTCTTCATAGTTATCTTTAGAACAGTCATCGCCTAAACGATCCCCTTCTGGTTTTTTAAAACTGACAGCCTCTTCTAATGCCTTAAAACTCGTTTGTCTTAATAAGATAGGACAGCTCCTTTTAGGTGGCCCTTCTATGATAGCTTTTGGTGGAATACCCTTTGCTTGCATACCTGCCTGCACGGCATCTATATCTAGCGTTCTAGGAGTAAGATGATTGATGTGAGGGCCTTTGAAGCCAACGACATCAGCTATAAGGCCATGTTGTAATAAGAGCTTTTCATATAACGATTTTGAGACGGGTGTTTGCCTATGCCAACGAAAGGTTTCTAAAGCTTCTTGAACAAACCGCTTTGCTTCGTCAGCTGTCAAACCACCCTGCGTTTCGAAACGTTCAATCAGGCTTATGACGTTGTCGGTAAATATGCGGCGGTTGTCTAAAGCGACTGTCGCTTCTTTCTGTAATACCTCATCGTCAATGAGATCTAAGCGCAGTAAAGAAGTGAATACGCGAAAAGGACTGTTATTCAATGATTGGGGCTTAATTGCTCTAAACGCCGTAGAATGGACAGGTACACCTGCAGAGGCTAAATCATAATAACCAACTGGATACATGCCCATCACAGCAAAGAGTCTACGCATCATATTAAGCTCAGCGTCCGTGCCCAATCTGATCGCACCGTGTCGTTCTAGATTGAGCCTATCAATCTCTCCGGTATGCTCCAGTTGCTGTCTCACTTCGGGCTGCTCGTTTAGCACCTCTGTATTTACCTCGCTCACTAAATCGATGAGGTCGCCATATAAAGGCACTTCTTTTTGGTACATCTCTGACATCGAAACCGAGAAATCATGGCGAATATCGTCGCTATTTATAAATGTATTTTTCACAGACAATTATCCTTCTTAAGATAAATATGATGAGTAAGGGTTAGTAGGGTTAGTACTGATGCTCATATCGCCGCGCAATTTATAGATTGGGTGCGTCATTAGGAATAGAGGTAAGCACTTCTTTTAAAATATTAAGACCAGCTGTTAGGGTCTCAGGCTCGATCGTGAGTGGCGGCAATAAGCGAATGATATGTCGATACTTGCCACTTGGCATCAATAGCAATCCTTGCTCTCGCGCTTTTTTTAATACATAGGTCATGATACTTGGATGTATGCCGTGAGTCGGATGACGCAGCTCGATGCCGCGCATTGCACCCACGCCTGTGAGTCCATACAACCATGGGGAAATGGCTTGTTGTTGCCACTGAGATACAGTGTCTTCGATGGTCTTAGCATACTGGTCAGCAGACTGCCACACCTTATCTTCCTGCATGATGTCAAGCGTTGCATTGGCCGCAGCGCACGCCACTGGATTACCAGAATACGTACCACCCAGACTACCCTTTGGCAAACCATCGACTACGCTGGCACGGCCTATCACTGCGCCCAATGGCAAACCGCCTGCAATACTCTTACCCAATAAGATCATATCGGGTTCAATTTCTAAATGCGTGAAAGCAAAGGGCGTGCCAGTACGCCCAAAACCAGATTGAATCTCATCCATAATGAGCAAAATGTCATGCTCATCGCAAAAAGCACGCAGATATTGAGCAAAGGTTTTTGACATCAATTGAAATCCACCTTCGCCTTGTACTGGCTCTAGGATAATGGCGCCAATGTTATTAACGTCAGTTTCTACTTCAAAAAGACGCGTTAAAGCATCAATAGCTTGCTGATCGCTGATATCGTTATCAGGGCTGGGGAATGGAATGTGGTAAACGCTACTTGCTAATGGCCCAAGCCCGCGCTTATAAGGCGCGACTTTACCATTTAGATTGACGGCAGCGAGCGTACGTCCGTGAAAACCGCCATCAAAAGCAATCACACCTGTGCGGCCTGTCTTCATGCGAGCGATTTTTAGGGAGTTTTCAGTAGCTTCAGCACCAGAATTGGTCAGCATACCTGAAAGTTCATCCTTGATAGGGATGAACGCGCATAGTCGCGGCATAAAGGTTTGATACGGCTGATGAGCCGCAGCGTTATAAGCAGAATGAATAAGGACTTGGGCTTGAGTAATAATGGCGTTGACAATATGAGGATGACAGTGACCAAAGTTTAAAACACCAATACCTCCTACAAAATCGATGTAGCACTGGTCTTTATCATCCCAAACTTTTGCATTGTCACCTTTGGTTAAAGTCAAAGGATGCACCATCGTAAAAGCATCGGTGACATTGTATCGCTGTTCCATGAACGTCTCTCGTCTTCCTTGAGTTAGAGCTTCATTTCAGCAAAACCTTGCGCTATCAGCAAACGAAGAATAGTTGTGACGCCATTCCTTTTTGTCATTGCCACAAAAAACTGGCCTAAAGCCAGCTTGTTTTTTTAACAACTTGTTTTTAATAACTAATCGGCACTATGAATGGGCACTCAGGTAAAATTCAATCCTTGCTCATACGTATTTGACGTTTCAAGATAGGTCGATATCCACTCCAAGATCACTTTTATTTTATGCGAATGGCCTAAAGACAGCGGGTAAGACATGTAGTAAGCCCCCCTACCTTTTGCAATATAATGCCATGCTGGTACCAATGCGCCTGTTTGCAGCTCTGGCGCCACCAGTCTTAGAGGCACCAAAGCGATACCATAGCCTAGTAAGGCCGCCGAAATTGTAGTATGAAACGTATCAAAGCGCGGACCCACAAAGGTGCCATCGATACTGATATCTTGTTGTCTAAAATACTCATACCAAGCGCTGGGACGCGAGCTAAGTTGCAATAAGGTACAGTTATCTATGTTGTTTGTACAAGGTACTTTATCTGCCAAATATTCAGGGCGGCAGACAGCCACACTGTATTCATCAAACAATTTTATGGACTCCATACCGCCCCAAATCCCATCACCATATAAAAAAGCAACATCGACGTTTTGATCCTCAGAAAAAAACGGCACAGCCATTTCTTTGATGTTTAGGTTGAGCAATGGATGGGCTTGGCTAAACCCCTCTAACGCCGGTATCAGCCAACGTGTACAAAAGGTTGGATGTGAAGCAATTTTCAGTATTTCTGAGTTGTCGCTGTTTGACATCAAGCTGGTCGTCGCTGCTTCGATGTGTTTAAGAATTTCCAACACTTCAAGATAGTAAGTCTTACCAGCCGGCGTTAAAGATATTCGGTGCGGTGTGCGGTAAAAAAGTGAGAGATTCAACATCTCTTCTAGTTGCGCCACCTGCTTACTAATCGCACTTTGAGTCATGTGCATCTCTTGCGCTGCATTGGTAAAGCTCAAATGCCGAGCCGCCGTCTCAAAGCATTGCAGAGCAGTAGTGGATGGATATCTTCTAAAAGCGAGCGGGGTCTTAGTCTCAGTATTCATAGTTCATTCTTTTATGTCATAAAAATTAAAGTATAAAAGTAAGTATTGCTCGGCAGCTTTTTGAAACCATTCAATGGCTTTATCATAATTCTTATTTATACCTATACCCTCAAAATACATCAAACCGAGATTAGCTTGCTCATTGGAGTTGCCTTGGTTAGCTGCTTTTGTCTACTACTCACTGGCCTGAATATAATCTTGACCTACTCCTCTACCTTCATATTACATTATGTCTAAATTATATTGTGCATCTTCCGTTACCAAAATAGCTGAGAAAGAAAAACGAGAGTAGCAGCTAATTTGGTTTTAGATAAGGTTATGTATCTCGTTCACTGATAAAAGATTATTCGTTGAGAACACCATTTGACTGAAACGATTATTCAATAAAAAAAGCCACCTATACAGATGACTTTTTTTGGTGCTAAACCCATTTATCATAACGTCTATTCAAATAACTGGCTGATAATACCATCAAGTATCGACTCTTCGATGTCTATTAAAGCGTTTGTTTTATTAATGGTGTAATATTTTACATGAATAGGACACGGTTTAAGCTTACAAGATAGTCAGCACTAGGATTTGTCTTACTATCACCCATTCGCTCCAAGATAGCTTCGATAGCTATATCTCTTCTCTTAGGAAGGCGATTTTTTTCTGCCGTTGCAAGTGCAGGACCAAGCTCCTCATAAGTCAAGTCAGTACAATAAGAGGGTGAGCCAGGCTGCTGTCTCCATGATTCTGCAAGTGTACCAGAATATTTTGCATCGAATCCCGTCTGTTGAATAAGCATCAGTCCAATCTCTTTATGTTCCTCGTTATCGGCAGCAACAGGAATAGCAATACGATCAACGCTATTAGCGGGAGATGACTTTGCGGCGAAAGAATGAGAGCCAATGGCATTCCATGCTTTGATTACTGGCCTTCCTAATACCTCTGTCACCCACAAACTTTCAACTTGACCCTCATCAATACTTTCTATTCGATTATCCCGATGAGGATAGTAATTTGAAGTGTCGACCACAGTTGTTTCAGCGGGAAGGTTTCTAATGAGAGGCGCGATATCTGGAATCCGCATTAATGGGATTGACAATATCACGACATCAGCATCTGCTATTGCCTCTTCAGTCGTAGCAGGCTGTGCTCCATTTATTAGCAAATCAGCTTCAATCGATTGAGGCCCTCTTGAATTGGCCACTTTCACTTGATGACCCGCTTCACTTAATCTTATTACTAATGTTTTTCCAATATGGCCAGTGCCAATAATTCCAATTTTCATGTGTGAATTCTCCAGTGTGATTTATGAATAGCTAAATTTATTTCGGTGCATTTACGGCGCGATTAAGAGCGATAACCTCTGAATGACTAGGATGTTCTCCTAGTGAAGCAAAATACTCGGGAAGTTTGTCCCGTTTCTTTGGCGCTTCACCTTTTACCGCATCTGATAGAGCCTCTTTCATCTCCTGTGCGTTCCAGTCACAACAATAATCAGGTGTTGAAGGTTGCTGACGCCATGAGTCTTGCAATGAACCTGCATCTACAGGGTCAAAACCAATATCGTTAACAAGATCCATAACCTTTTTCTTGGACAAAGCATCGTCTCCAGCCACTGCTAGCGCTAATCGGTTTGAAGAGCTTTCAGGTAGACCATTATGAGATAACGAATAAGCGAGCATGTTGTTAAAGGCTTTTATGACAGGACGTTTAAGTTGTTCTGAAACCCATAGGCTTTCAACTTGTCCCTGATCTATCTCTGCAATATGAGGGTCACGCATATCAGGATAATAGTTGTTTGTATCGACCACTGGAATATCAGGAGAAACATGATCAAATAAGTCACTAGGAAGATCTGCAATGGCAGAGAATGGGATTGACACTATAATCAGATCAATATTACTAACGGCGCCGTATATATCGACAGCATGAGCACCAATTTCGTCTGCAAATGATTGGACACCCTCAACCCCTTTAGAGTTAGCAACGCTCACCTCATGTCCTGCCTCTCGAATTTTTCTGGCTAATGTTCCACCAATACTGCCAGTTCCTATAATTCCAATTTTCATGAATGAATACCTCACTATTGATTTACTAATTAAGATATACTCTAACCTTCAAAATAACAAGAACCTACCAAAAGGTATGGTACACACCAAAAGGTAAGTATATGAGTGAACGAGATTGGCGCTGTGAAGATCCAAAACAACAACTTGTTTGGGCGGCGGCTACGAGTGAGACGCTTAGAGTCCTAGAGGGGAAATGGAAGATGGTAATTATCTGCCAACTGTTCGCAGCAAAAAGTCCCCTGCGTTTCTCTGAGCTTGAACGACGTATAGATGACATAAATCAAAAAATGCTTATCCAACAACTTAAGCAACTTGAGAAAGATGGCATTGTAGAGCGAACGGTTTACCCACAAGTTCCACCGAAGGTTGAGTATCATTTGACTCAAATGGGCATTGCTTTAGGGCCGTCAATGGAGGCATTGATCGATTGGGCATTTTTACGACGTGAGCAACTGATTCAAGAAGAATAAAGTTAATGTATAGAATGATTTAAATGCGCACGGTTAACGCTTATTGAGGTAACCGAGTTCGAACTTTGTACTTTTCTTTACAACAAGATAGGCTTCAATTGAGGCTGCTGTGCAGCGTGCTTGTCCAGTCATTCTAATAGCGCTGGTGGCTATCGTCGCGTTTATTCCACTAACACATTCCTTATTTTGGGCCGCGCTTGCCTACACACTAATCGGTGGAATTTTTGCCGGAATCATTTTGACACTAGTATTTTTACTTGCTATGCACTCTATTTGGTTCAAGATCAGACCCAGTTATAGCAATTGATGTTTTGGCGGTGTCGAGAGCTCAAACCTCTTTTCCCGCTCCAAATATGGCTTGAAAAAGCACTAAAAGCCTCACTACTTTAATAAGTAATGAGGCTTTTTTTCGTCTGATGTTGGGATTTATAGAGGTTTTATCAAATATCTTTTTAAATACAGTTAAGTCTAACTACTCAAACAAAAGGTTCGTTTTCATGGCGGTGCCCTGCCCTCAAACTTCACATACGTCATTAACCACACTTTGTCTATATCAGCTATTAGGAGAATGTGATGAGTGTAAAATTTCAGTCGAATATGATACAGAATACGCGCGAAAGGCGGTTGGTTATGTGCAATATGTAAGCATGCTTTATGACGTACATGAAAAACAAATGGAGTCGTGACTTTTGAACGTTTATTATCAAGCCCCTATTCATCAAGAATATTGGAATCATTTGGTTTGAAAGGTTCGATCCGTGTCTCACCAATCCATTGCCATAATCTAAAAGATATAGAAAAATTTTTAGAAGTCACCAAAATGCTTTGCCAAATACAGTGATTCAACTTAGTTTAAAAGCTTGTAATGGTACGGTGATTTTTGCCAGCTAGATAGAGGTGATACTACTCACCTCTATCTAGTTAATAATTTTTCCAAGTATTTTGAATATAGATCGACGTAGGTTGCGCAATATTTATATCGTTAGTATCATTTCAGTTTTAAAGTGGCTCAATTACAGCTTCTATATTAGTGTAAACTGGACTTTATTAGACGGACAACCAGTCAATCATAAGAGAACAGGTTATCAGCCCTCTTAAAGTGCCAAATATAACAACAAACGAGCACCCACAAACACGCATTAATAATTAGGAAAAATCTTATGGCAAAATTAGAATCAAACATTGAACTAGAAGCTGCGGCATTTCGTCGCTTATTAGCTCATTTAGACGAGCGTAAAGATGCACAAAATATTGATCTAATGAATCTTGCTGGCTTTTGTCGTAACTGTTTATCCAAATGGTATCAAGCTGCTGGTGAAGAACGTGGTATTGAAATCGAATACGAAGATGCACGCGAGCTTGTTTATGGTATGCCTTACTCTGAATGGAAAGAGAAGCATCAACAAAAAGCAACACCAGAGCAATTAGAGCGCTTTAACAACATTGAAGCTGCCAAGAACGAGATTGATAAAAGAAAAGACTGATTAAGAGTAAAAGAGTTGCCCAAACTCTATAAGCGACACTCAGAGCAAACTATAAAAAACTCAATATTGCCGCTAATTTAGCGGCTTTCTAAAGACTTGAGCATGCTATTAAAAACTATTGTACCTTGTTTCTGCATTTTACGATCAAACAAACGCCCAACCAATGGCACAACTAATCGGCCTTCAGATATCCAAGTCACGTGTGTGCTTCCATCCCCTAAATCTTTTAAATCAATAATACCCTTATAGTGCTCCATCTTTATAGGCCTAGCTTTTTCGATTTGATATTGCATATGAATAGGACGCTCAAACGCAGTAATTCGCTCCCATACTTTAAAGGCTCCAGTTTGTACCGTTCGTAAAGCGCCGACTCCATTTCGCTCTTCATCACCTTCAGTCACCAACTTAGCCACACCTACAGATTTGAATAATCCATAACTGGCATGGTCACTTAGTGCTTCAAATACCTCATTAATCGGTTTTCTGACAATACGCTCTACTTTTATTTTAAACATAGTATTATCTCGTTAAAGTTATTCAACTTACTGCCATTTCAAAGATACATAAGGTAGTCACATTTTAAGAACTTATTACCGCTTAGATCCTCGACCTTTTGCAGGACGCTTGCCATTTGTAGTAGGTCTGCCATTGCCACCAGTCTTTTTACCAAAAGGACGACCATTACTCCCTTTAGAACCCGCTGGTTTTTTAGCACCATCATTGGGACGTTTACTACCGCCATTTTCTGCCCCCTTTGGTTTTGAAGTACCTTTTGATTTTGACGAGTTGGCATTTTGAGCGTTTTTTCGGGGGGCATGACGAGATTTCTTGCCTGGATTGCTGGCATCCGAAGAAGAATCTTCTACAGCTTTAAGCAGCACAGACAACTCTTTTGGGGTTAGATCTCGCCAATCGCCAACTGGGAGGCCTTTAAGACTAACGTTCATAATCCGCGTACGCTCAAGCTTGACGACTTCGTAACCAAAATGCTCACACATGCGACGAATTTGACGGTTTAGACCTTGCACTAACGTAATATTAAATACGGTAGGCGCCACCTTAGTCACTGGGCACTTTTTCGTCATCTTGCCAAGCATAGGTACGCCGCCTGCCAAACCCTTGATAAAACTGTCCGTTATCGGCTTATTCACCGTAACCAAGTATTCTTTCTCGTGATTATTACCAGCACGCAATACCTTATTTACCAGATCACCATTGTTGGTCAAAAAGATTAACCCTTGGGAATCTTTATCCAAACGACCAATAGGAAAGATACGTACCTCGTGTCTCACAAAATCAACAATATTATTTTTTTCAGAGCTTTCCGTAGTGCTGACAATGCCCACGGGTTTATTCAATGCAATAAAAACAAAATCATCCGCCTCGCGTGGCTCAATAAGCTGTCCATTCACCTTGACCGCGTCTCCAGCAACCACTTGCGCGCCTACTTGAGCGCGCTTGCCGTTGATGTAGACATTGCCTTGCTCGATAAAGCGGTCAGCATCGCGGCGAGAGCAAATACCGCTCTCGCTGATGTATTTATTTAAACGAGTCGTGGGATTGTTAAACATAAAGCACCGTTTCTACCTTATAAAAAGCTTATTTTGCTAGAAAAAAGCCTAAATTAAATGGATCATTAACAACAAGATTGCTCACATCACATGGGAAACTTAGCACCCATTTTTGGAAGAAATACGCATAAAACCAAAAATATATTCAGAATTGTATAAACCAGTATGGATTCAAAAGTACTTATTTATGACGCCAAAGGTTCAAAAAACTCATTTTAACTGAAAAACGTCTACCAGTTTGTTTTCGGTACTATTCCGCATCATCCAATAACTTGTTAAGTGCTTCCACCATGGCGTCATCTATGATGTTGTTTTCTACGTAGCTTACAATCTCATCCATAGTTGTCAGATCCATTTCACGAATACCTAAGCCATTAAGCTGCGCATTAATAGACGCTAAGCTATTATGATTTTCAGAATCCTCTAATAGATTCTCTTCGAATCTGGCTCTGACGAACCAATACATTTTTTCTAACACGGTGTCTTTTTTGGTCAACGTAGAATAACCATCGCCATAAATGAACAGATTGAAATGATAAGGTATTTCTACATCGTTAATGAAAAAAGTACGCTGACATTCTAACGTATAGGCTTGTAGCTCTTCATTCTGAGTCTCTTCACCCTCTGTATGGTCTTCATCATATTCAATCGACTCCTCTATCAACCCACCCAGTAGCTGATAGCCACCTACTTTGATTTTATGATTGTAAATGATACTTGCGTCTGCGATTGCATCAAAAATCACAGCGCTGACATCCAAGGTATGATTATCAATATCATAAAACGCTTTTAGCGCTGGTAAAAATTCAGTCAGCTTGTCTTCCGGCACTTCAATGAGAAATTGCTGCTCATATATTTTGACCATATCTTCAGGTGCATAGGTATTGGCTGTATTAGTCTCGTTTCGACCTGTGGCCGCCAAAGGTAAAAAATTATATGGGTTATTATCGGTCATTTAAAACTGCCTTTTTATATGGATGAGCTTATGAAATATTTATGAACGTATTGTCTCTTATTCAGACACTTTTGGATATACCGTTATCAAAAGACAAGGGCAATCTCTCTCATTTAGTGAGTAGTCGTTGGATATCTCTAAGCGGGTAGATTCACATTTAGAACCCTTCAGACTTTCTGTTTTGCCAACGAAATAAGACTTGATAGGAGGTGTTTTGTCCATGCGATGTTCACTAAGTTACAGAACTTACGCCAAATTAAACACTCTTGCCCTCTAAGATTAATTCAGGCTATGGCAAACTCATTAATGTGGTTATCAAGTATCAGTTATTCCTTTATAAACGGGTACTTAGTGACGAAACAGTATGCCATACAAAGGGACTGAATGTGACTTCAGCAAGGAGCGTTAGTTTGGATATGTCACCCATATATATACAGCCAAATAACTTTGCTGATTATTTATCAAATCAGCAAAGTTATTATTTGTTTTTAGACATCGATGGCACGCTTGCAGATTTTACACTGGATCCAAAAGACAGCGTTATTCCCAGCACCACATTAACGATTTTACAAAAAATACAAGGCTACGGTGTCAAAATCGCTATTGTAACCGGGCGAAGCCTTGCTGAAGCGAGACAAATGCTATCCCCTATCAATTTACCGATAGCAGCGACGCATGGTCTAGAAATCGCTCTTGATGGCGCCGAAAATAGCAACGATACCTGCACTCTGCATGTTGACTCTGCAGCACTTACTGCTATTAGGCAATCTATCATTGAATCCTGTATGTCTTACAGCGGTTTTGCCATAGAAACCAAACCTTACTCGGTCGCCCTACATTATCGACAAAACCCTGCCTTAGCCGATGTCGCCTGCACAATTATGTCTGAAACAATAAAACACTCTGCTAAATGGACATTGAAACATGGTAAGTACGTTTGCGAAGCAGTACCAAAAGATGTAAATAAAGGTACTGCTATCTTAACCTTACTAAAAGAAATACGAGCCAGCGATGATATTTGTCCCATTTTTATTGGTGATGATATCACTGATGAGGCAGGATTTATGGCCATACAAGGTCAAAATAATGCTCTAAAAAAACCTCAACAACCAGCGCGAGGAATGGGTATCAAGGTCGGCCACGAGCCAAGCTGTGCCCATTACTATGTGAATAATATTACTGAGGTCACTGTGCTACTTCAGAGTTTTTTGAGTTTTTTCCAACAGCAAAATATAGGTGATTTTGAGTCAATAGACACGGATTGTTTATTGCCAAAGGATGTCATGAGGCACAGTATATGAGTCGCTTAGCTGTCTTATCCAATCGAGTCAAAATGCCTGATAGCGGACCGATGGCGGGTGGGCTTGCGGTCGCCTTACAAGACGTCTTGGTAGGAAGTTTAGTCATTTGGATGGGCTGGAACGGTAAGGTTGTCGATAATAAGGCAGACGATACTGATGACTTTTGTAGTTACACTGACCATGAGTTTGATATCAGAGAAGATATTGCTTTAGCGACTACTGGCACAAACGGAGCTAGTACCACCGTCACTTACCTAACAACAACCCTTACCACCAAACAATATCGGCATTTTTACTGCGGTTTTGCTAACAATGTACTTTGGCCGCTACTACACGAGCAAGCCGATTTAATTAGCCAAACGCCAGAAGATTATGCAGGCTATGAAAGTGTGAACCGTCTTTTTGCCAGACAATTAAAAAAGGCTCTCCATCCCGAAGATGTGATTTGGATACATGACTATCATTTCTTGAGTGTGGCTTATTATTGCCGACAGCTGGGTATGCGCAATCGTATTGGCTTTTTTTTACATATCCCTTTTGCTCCATTAAAATTTTGGCAACAGCTTGATCAAAGCGCTGAGCTGATTGAGCACCTTGCCCATTACGATGTACTTGGTATGCAGACTCAGCAAAACAAAACCAACTGCCTTACTGTGTTTCGACATTATTTAAAAGCGAGTCTTTTGAGTGACTTGCCAATCAATACATCTTATATGACCCAAAGTTTGACCAAGGATACCCGATCGCCAAGCGCACAGTTGATGCTCAATCTACCCTCATACCCCACGCATTGTTTGACGATTAATGCCTATCCAATTGGTATAAACGCAGCAAGAATCCAACAGCAAACGATGGATTTATCTATTCAATCTATAAAACCGAACCCGAAACGCAACCGTATCAAACCTGCTGCGCAACAAATCATTGCAGTCGATAGAATCGATTATTCTAAAGGCTTATTGGAGCGTTTTTCAGCCTATAGTCATTTTTTACAGCATTATCCGGTGTATCAAAATCAGTTGAAGCTGATACAAATTGCCTGCCCTAGCCGTTTAGACTTGCCTACTTATCAATGCCTTTACAATACTGTCAAACAAACCGTGACGGATATCAATCAGCAGTTTTCGCCTGATGTATGTCAAACCACTACTTCACCACGTAGTACCTTTAGTACTGACAGTAATGCTAGCAATTTTATAGAGAATTGGCAGGCCATTACGTATAGTGAACAAGTACTGAGCCATGAGACATTGATGAGGGTATTCTGGCATAGCAATATCGGTTGGGTTAATTCGCTCAAAGATGGTATGAACCTTGTTGCCAAAGAATATATTGCGGCTCAAAATCCTAATGATCCTGGTGTGTTATTGCTGTCACAATATGCGGGAGCAGCTGAGCAAATGCAGGCGGCGATTATTATCGATCCGCTCCAACCTAAAAGCATCATACAGGGTTTAAAAAAGGCTTTAGAAATGCCGCTTATGCAGCGAAAAGAACGCTATCAAGAATTACTATATGGATTGCAGCAAGACAATTTACACGCTTGGCAACAAGATTTTTTAGACGATTTATACGGTAATAAAGAACATCAAGTGGCTAGCGCGCGCCTAGAGACACGCCAAATGCCTGAGCGACAAGAATAATAAGGAGAGTCATGTGTCACATCTAGAGATAAAACCTTATTTATTACAAAGCATTAAAGCCGCTATAGAAGAGATGATTACGCAAGATAATCAAACCCTGAGCACATTTGTCATGACAGATGAATTACGCCATGACATCTTAAATATACTGGTGACTTATGGCGACAAGATTCCTCATCCTGCTGGTGGTGACCATTCACAAACTTTGATTCGTTGGCAGATTTTGGCCTACGTGGCAGGCATTGATTTAACGATTGCCAAATGGTTTGAGTCTCATGTAGATGCCCTCAGCATCCTACATGAATTGGGTTATAGAGAATCAACACAAGGATTATGGGCGATTTGGGCGGCAGAAGGTCATCCTGTTCCCATACGTTATCAGCAAGGTAAAATCAGTGGTACAAAGTCTTGGTGTTCGGGTGCCAATATCGTTGATCATGGACTCATCACTTATCGAGATGAGAGTGGCCAATCACAACTGCTTGTCGTATCCATGCAACAAGAGGGAATCGAGATTGATAATGGAGAATGGCATGCGGTCGGAATGCAAGCGACTGATACGGCCACCATACACTTCAATCAAGCAACAGCCAGTAATGTCGGAGCGGCAAATGCCTATCTAGAACGTGTAGGATTTTGGCATGGCGCGGCCGGTGTGGCGGCTTGCTGGTATGGAGCAACCACTTCTATAGCTGGCTATTTAATAAAAGCCTATCAGCAAAAACCACACGATTATAAAGCCATGTATTTAGGACAAATCAGCATCTCACTTTCAGTCACGCAGCAGTATTTTCATCATGTTGCTCACTTGATAGACAGCCAACCCACTCGCAGTCACGAGCTTGCCATTCGTCAGTTAAGAGCAAACGTCGAGCAGCTGGCACGCGATGTTGGACAAGCCGTTGGACAAGCGCTAGGCGCAGCGCCCTTTTGCCGTAATGCTCATTTTGCAAGGCTATCAGCGGATTTGCCTGTTTTTATTCGACAAAGTCATGGCGCGTTTGATTTACAAAGAATTGGGGAGCTGTCGAGTGTGTTAGCCACTGACTTAAACAATCACTCCATTAATGAGCAGGAAAACATATGGCAACTGTGACTACCAATATGTCAGAAAACCCCTCATGGTCTGACTTAATATTTCGCGATAACAATACAAAGATCAGTACTGACGCTATAGCCAATCGTACAGCCACGGCTAAACAAAACCATCCAATTGTCGGTGATCGAGTTATTGAAGGTGTTGGTACGAGTCCAGATACTTGGCAAAATTGGCAAGGACTACACGCGTTACCTAGATTAAATATTGCACAAAATTTTTTACCGCATCAGCGTGTGTGTATCTTTGCGCCCCATCCTGATGATGAAATTTTGGGCTGCGGCGGTATGCTGCAACAACTGGCAGCGAACGGGAATTCTATCTTGCTTGTCCATGTGACCAACGGTACCCAAAGCCACCCAGACTCACAAATTTATCCATCGCAAACATTAGATATCATTCGCCCGCAAGAGAGCCTTGCGGCTTTAAACGCATTGGGTGTGGCTTCACAAGTCACATCGATTTTTCTAGACTTGCCTGACGGTGATGTGTTTGCACGGCAAGAGCAGTTTAATAAAAAACTGGATACTATCATCCAGCCTGAAGATATCTTGGTAGCACCCTTCATTCATGATGGACATCCTGACCACGAGGCAACCGGACAAGTCGTTGCTGCATTCGCCAAGCAGCATAACCTAGACTGTTATCAAGCACTCATTTGGGCATGGCATTGGGCAAAGCCTGACGATAGGCGCATTCCTTGGCACATTGCCGTCAGACTTGACTTAACAGCTGAGCAATTAGCGCGTAAAGCGCAAGCGATTAACTGTTTTGCTAGCCAAATCACCGCTGATGAAAGTACAGGCAATCCGCCTATTTTATCGGCTCAAACCATCGCCAGAATTAGCCAACGCTGGGAGGTTTATTTATATGAACCATATCTCTAAATCTATAATAGCAGATGATACTCCTGCTATCGCTCACTCTGATACTTATTCACAGACCTATTTTGATGCGTTATACAGTGACAACACTGACCCGTGGGAATATCAGACGCGCTGGTATGAAAAACGCAAGCGTGATATGTGTCTTGCAGTATTGCCTCAAAATCAATATGGCAATGCGATTGAATTGGGCTGCGGCAATGGTGTGTTTAGTGAGTTACTGGCCCACCGTTGTCAGGCGTTGGTGAGTATAGATGGCAATCAGCAGGCGGTGACACTTGCCAAACAGCGCTTAGCCAATTCCTCTCATGTAAGGGTCGTACAAGGCGTGATTCCTCATACTTTATCGACCCTAAGCAATATATTACTCGACGCTTATCCTTTAGCAGACTATTCACCTACCCACCAATCGCCCTTTGATTTGATTGTCATTAGCGAGATTTTATATTATTTATCGCCCGCTGATATTGATACAGTTATTACTTGGATTCAGCAAAATCTTGCTATCGGCGGCACGTTACTCTGCTGTCATTGGCGTTATCTCATTGATGGGTTTGAGATGACAGGTGAGACGGTACACCAACGCTTATATCAAGCGTTTGATTTAACCAATACTGTATCCAGTAATAAGGCATTCAACGAGAGGAAACAACAAGTAGGTTTTTCGCATCAAAGCAAGCTGGTAGATACTGACTTTTTACTAGATGTTTGGCAAAACTCTCCAAAATCGGTCGCCATGCAAGAAAACTTGATATAACAAGTGTGAGAGTAAGACAATGCGAAGGAGACGCCACTATGGAAAATAGCGACATGGCTGAAATGAAAATTGGTATTGTGATTCCCGCTCATAACGAAGCGATGACTATTAGCGCTTGCCTAAAGTCCATTCACAAAGCCATTACTCAACTGCCCTCAACTATCTTGGCATATCCGCTCGTGGTGCTTGATGGCTGTACCGACGAGACGTTGGCGTTAGTCAAAAATGCAGGTGTGGATTATATAGAGTGTGATTATCACTGTGTGGGACGAGTACGAGATATAGGTATTCGCCATGTTATTGAAAATGGCGCAACTTGGATAGCCTGTACAGATGCGGATTCAATCGTGACGACAGATTGGTTGGTGCAGCAAGTCAGTCATATTGAGCAGCAGTCTACTGATATGATTTGCGGCGTGGTAAGTGTTGATAACTGGGCACATTTGACGCCACAAACACAAGAAGCTTATATCGCGCATTATCAAGATATGATGGGACATCGTCACATTCATGGGGCGAATTTAAGTTTTAGCAGCAAATCCTATCTTGCTGTTGGCGGCTTTGCGCCTCTACCCTGTCATGAAGATGTAGATTTGGTCAAAATATTCGAAGATCAAGGTTATGCCATTACTTGGAGCAATCGTGTCCGTGTGATTACCAGCAGTCGTCTAGATGCTCGAGCAAATGAAGGCTTTGCAGCATTTTTGGCAAATCTAGAGAAAGACAATTTATAGAGTACTCGTATTAGATATACAGCAAAACTGACTTATCAAAAATATAGATAGAGCTGAGAAAATCGCCTTTTATACAAACCAAAACGTTCTATCGTTACTCTTCAGGTAGTGCCTAAACCTTATTGAAAATAGCCACATAAATGAACGTAAAAGCTACGATACATAACGGTAGCTTTTGACTCACTCAAATTTTTATAACTGGCCTGGTATTTATTTATAACTAGTATCAGACCCAACCTGCCTCCAGCAGCTTCTCGGTATTACTGACTTTAAACTCACTATATAAGTCAAAAAATGCCATTGGGTCTTCAACATTATCGAGCAACTCTCGTTTTTTAAGTGCCACAAACATGGCTAGTGCATAAGCGGCGCAGTGAATCTTTTTCTTAGGATTAAACTCAAGATCTGTAAAAGCCTGATACTGCATTACTTCTTCATGCAGCTGAGTATTTTGTTTTAGGGCATTCACATACAGCCAATCATAAAACGTGGTCAGTGGCTCGACACTCCATTCCATACCAAAATAGTTATAGCCAATCAGTTCACCTGAGGTCATTAAGCGCTCATCCCTTCTGGCTTGTCTTGGCGGCGCACTTAGCAAATCAGTATAAGGGCCACCATCCTCAAAAATCATACTACTTTGAAAGGCATTTTCGACACTATACTGACTACCATCATCATTTGTAAGTTTTAAGCTCAGTGGACTAAGCAAAAAACTCAGCTTATTGCCTGATTTACTGGACATCTCTAAGACATTATTAAAGCCGTATTTCTTACGGATAACTTGATGCAAGTCATTGATAGTTTTTTTCTTTTGTCTACTTGCGAACCCTACATGCCGCTCGACCCTGACCATGTCCGTTTTTACCAGATTGTCACTGTTGACGCGAGGCATAAATACGGGTTTGAGCTCTACGGGATTTTTTCTTTGTTCGATAGGGTTCTGTCTTTGTTCCATAACCATGTGCCTTATATCAACGGTCTTACATAAATATTCTTTTTTAACAGGTTTGCTTCACTGTATTTTATATCTCTATATCGCGACGCTCTATTGCCACTGCCCTTATTAGATGCTGGTGAATGCTACTGTATATTTCTGAATAATGCCATCAAATAACGTCTTTTCATGCTCATACTTGTATCAAATATGCTCATTATCTCAGCACCATCACTCAGTTTTGGCAGGAAAAACCACAGTCTCATCTTCTTCCTGCCACGGTTTCAACTTGACCATGGCTTGCAAAAATAATGGATGCGCTAACCAGTTTTGTAGCCACTGCTGTAATTTTGGATACGGTAGACTATAAAAAGTATCGCGATCTACATGGGCAAATTGGCGCACAAAAGGCATGATGCCGATATCAGCAATGGTTACGCTATCACCTAATAGGTAGCGATTTTTGGTCAGTAGATTCTCTAAAATCTGTAAGAAGACCTCCCCTTGCTCCCGATATTCAGTTTGGGTCATCTCAGGATGACGATCAGCATATTTATAACGATCCAGCCAATGCTTAAATTCATTGTCATTTTGCGCAATCAACGCATTGGCTTGAGACAAGATACCTTTATCCAATAGTCCCTGTGGATCACTCTGCTCAAGCGCCCACACCATGATTTCTTGACTTTCTTCAATTACAGTTTTATTTGTTAGTTGTAAGACAGGTACTGTACCTTTTGGACTAATCGCCAGCATTTGAGGTGGTTTGTTTTTTAAAACGATTTCGCGTAGCTCGACAGACATGCCTGCAAACAAAAGGCCGAGACGAGCGCGCATGGCATAAGGACAGCGGCGGAATGAGTATAGGCGATGAAGTGAAGCAGTCATAGTAACCACTTAAATTGAAAATGAAAGGCGCTATCTTACTACTAATCGCGTCCTATTCAAAATGGCAACAGTTGCTAAATGTATAGGGATTCATTTCAAAAGCGATAAAGCAGAGCCGCTAAAGAGAAATATCGAATGCTAAAATTTCTTCAATAAATTTGGCTTCGATAGCGGACAAGGCGCGATACTTATGCCAAAAAATATATACCGGCACATCAGCAATTCCATCTTTCGGAGGCAATCGTCTAAGTTTCGATTCTAGATGAGTCGCAGCAACAAACTGATCTGGCAGAGCGCCTATACCATATCCAGTATAAATCAGCCGAACCAACTCATCTAAATTATTGGTATAGGCACTGACGCGACCTGTAAAATCATGAGCGGCTTTAAATACCGTTATCGGTGAAAGAACATCACCAATCGCTTCACTATTAAATACAATAAAACTTTCTTTTAGAAGACTAGTAAAATCTAATTCTTTCACTGAGAATAAAGGGTGGTGATATCCACAATATAGGTAATAGCGTTGATTAAAGAGCAGCTTTTGATTGAGCGTATCGGATGTGTGCCTCGCCAAACAGATGCCAATAGCAGGATTTTTTTGCTTTAAATCATTTAAAATATCCATGCTGGATTTGACTGTCAAATCCAACGTGATATTTGGATATTTTTTTTTGAAATAGACTAAAAAATCATTATATTTTGGATTGTGCAGTCGACTAGCAACCAACAATTTAATATTACCTTCCAAGAGATGTAAGTTAGTGCCCTTCATCGCTTCAATAGAAGTAATCTCTGTGAAAATCATCTGAGCGACTTGCAAACAATAGCGACCGATTGGTGTGAGCTCTAATGGCTTGGTATTACGAATAATAAGCTGGCTATCGAGTTGCTCTTCAAGCTTTTTAAGATTTTGGCTGACGGCTGATTGGGTGATATTGAGACGATCCGCCGCCGCACTAATACTTCCCTCTTCACATATAGCAATTAATACATGCAGTAATGTCCAGTTTAAGCTATTCGCTAATTTTTGTTGCGCCATGATAGTCTAAGCACTTATATTTAGATGTATTAATCAACAATCGATATGAAAAGTGTCCTAAAAACACTTAGCACTTATTAAACATAGAAGTAATTGAAACACCTTCCATCGATACCCTCAACTAATAATACAATATAGTGATATATAATGGAGCTATATAAATACTTATTTATTATATAATTTAAAGTTTACGAACTCATTCATGCCATAAGGACCAAGCTCACGGCCAAAACCTGAGCGCTTAACACCGCCAAAGGGCATCTCAGCTGCTGTTCCTGGTGCCTGATTGAAAGCCACCATACCAACATCCAACAGCTCAGCCATCGCTTGACCACTTATCATATCTTTTGTATGAATACAGGCTCCTAGACCAAATGATGTATCATTAGCAAGTCTAATCATCTCTTCATTATCAGATGCTTTGTATACTACAGCCACAGGGCCAAACAGCTCATCGTGATAAGCTTGCATACTTGGCGTAATATCAGCCAATAATGCTGGTTTAAACCATGCACCTGATTTTGTTATTTTTCCACCAGCCACCAAAACTGTAGCACCCTGATTGACTGCATTGTCATACTGTGCCTGAATAGTCTCTAGCGCTTGAATAGAAGATAATGGTCCTAAGAAAGTCTCTCGACTTAAAGGATCATTAGGCTGTAATGACTCAATTTTATATGCCAATTTTTCTACAAACTCATCATAAATATCTGCGTCTACAATCATACGTTTTGCTGCATTACAAGCTTGACCCGCATTACCAAATCTACCAATAAACGCACATGTTACCGCTTGATCAATGTCTGCATCTTTTAAGACGATAAACGGGTCTGAGCCACCCAGTTCAAGCACTACTTTTTTTAGCGCAGCACCCGCTATCTGCGCAACAGCCGCACCTGCCCGCTCTGACCCTGTCAAAGAAACCCCTTGAATGTGTTTATTATCAATAATGGATTTGACTTGGTCATTCGTCACAAAAATATTGTTATAAACACCACTGGGTAAGCCCGCTTGTGACAATATATCAGTAATGGCCAAGGCCGTCTTCGGACATGAGGGCGCATGTTTTAATAGTATGGTATTACCTAGCATTAGATTTGGCGCAATAAAACGTGCCACCTGATAGTGAGGATAATTCCATGGCATAATTCCCAGCAATACGCCAATAGGCTCTTTTTTTACTATGGCATTCTTGGTATTAGGCAAATCTACAGTCGTCAAAAACTGTTCACCATATTTGGCATAATAGCGGAATATTTCGCTGACCAATCCTAGTTCTCCTTCACCTTGAGAGATAGGTTTTCCCATTTCATGTGCCATAATTTTTGCTAGATTTTCCCGTTGCTTGTCATACAGATCAGCAATATTATTCAGTATTTGTGCACGCTCATTCATATCACTTTTACGCCATAGCTGATAGGCGTCATGTGATTCGGTAATAATAGCTTGTACGTCATCATCAGAATGATTGGCATATTGCTCTTCTATCTCACCAGTGGCTGGATTCGTTACTTGATAACTTGTCATAAGACTTCCTTGTCATAAATAATTATTAGCATAGTATTCTAACTAGATGAACAACTAGGGTGTTAACTCATCAGGATCAGTAATAACGTGCAGCAATACGGTCTTGCGCTCTTCTATGACGACTTGCAGCGCCTCGGTTACACGGGCTTCAATATCGTGATTCCTATTCAGTCGTATGCCATGGCCACCAAAAGCATTGGTCAGCGCTGCAAAATCTGGATTCTGCAACTGAGTGCCTGACACCCGATCTGGATAATGGGCTTCTTGATGCTGACGGATAGTACCGAACTGCTGATTGTCCATCAAAACAATTAGAACAGGCGCATTATAGCGAATGGATGTGGATAGCTCCGCCTCATTCATCATAAACTCGCCATCACCTGTGACCACTATCGATAGGCGCTCAGGGGACTCTAATGCAGCTGCAATTCCCGCAGGCAGGCTATAACCCATCGCACCGTTTCTGGTGCTAAGCTGACTTGGAAAGATGTTTGTAGGCAAGTAACGCTGTGCCCATAAACAATGATTACCTGCGCCAAAACTATAGACAGCATCGTCAGGCAACTGCTCAGTCAATGCTTTAATTACTTGCGTCATGCTGGCATATGTCTGACCAGGGTTTGTTTGCTCGGCGCTGTCAGCTCCTACGAGTGTTTCTGGAAAAGCACAATCGTTTCTTTGCTGCTCATGACAATACTTAAACCAAGTCTCACGAGACGCTGAACGTGCCAGCGGCGCTTTACTTATCGCTTCAATAAAGCTGATAGGGCTGGCGACGATATGCTCAGTCACCGAACCACTGTGACCGCGCAAACTGGTGTCTAAATTCACAATATAATTAGGCTTATCAAAGGATTGGCGTAATTTATAACCATCACTAGAAACATCCCCTAATACAGTACCTATCGTTAGCACTACATCAGCCGTTTCAATCAATGCGGCGCAATCATCTGAGCGCCCGTAACCTAGATAACCGGCATGCGCAGGAGAATCAAAAGCCACTCTGTCTGAGGCGCGCCAATCATGAATGACTGGTATTTGATTGTCCTCTGCAAACTGCGTCAACTGCTTAGAAGCTTTGGTCGTCCAATTCTGTCCTCCTGCAAAAATCAATGGCTTGTCAGCGTTAGATAGAGCTTCTACTATAACGGCAAGCTTATCATCAGCAACACAGCCTTTAGCAACAGGGATTACTGGATGTAGTTGCCCGTGGAACTCCTGCTGAATAATATCTTCAGGCAGTCCCACAACGACAGGGCCTGGTCTTCCTTCTAACGCAGCATGAAAGGCTTTTGCCACAATCTCAGACGCTCTTGAAACTTCATCTAATATCAATACACGCTTACATTGGCTGGAGAACCACTGATTAGGATCAAACTCTTGGAATGACTCGCGGTTTCTGTCTGCGACAGGAATAAGTCCCACAAATAATATCAGCGGCACACCATCCTGCCATGCCGTATGGATACCAGTATAAGCTTGTGCCGCACCCGGCCCGCGAGTCACCATGGCGATGCCAGGCTCACCCGTAAATTTACCATGGGCATCTGCCATATAAGTACAAGCTGCTTCATGTCGGCATACGATTGTTTGGATATCAGCGTTATACAATCCATCTAATACCGAGAGATAGCTCTCACCAGGAACGACATAGGTGCGACTAACTCCATGTAACTGAAGACTGTCTACGATTGCTTGACCACCATGGATTGTATTGCTCATTATTATTTCCTCAATTTATTTTTTTAAGTAGAATGATGCTGTCGTCTTAGCATATTAATCTATGAATCAGTAGCGATTTTATTCAGCAGCAATGACGGTCACTTCTACTAACAAATCAGGGTGCGCCAATACTGACTCACCGCATGCTCTAGCGGGTGGCTGGGTATCATCAAACCACTGATCCCACACTGTATTCATCGCCGCAAAATCTTCCATGCTTTTTAGCCAAACAGTTGCGCTCAGAATTTTTGATTTATTACTGCCCACTTCTTCCAACAGCTTTTCGATTTTATCCAAACATGTTAATGTTTGAGCAGCCACATCTTCGTTAATGCCGCCAACTTGACCTGATAAATAAATGGTTTGATTGTGAATGACGATTTGGCTCATGCGTTGATTACTATGAAGTTTTTTCATGTTGATTTATCCTTATGATGTTAAAAATAATGAAATTTAAGATTAACTCGTTAAAATACTTTTATTAAGCGTTAGAAAACCGTTGCGCACTAAAAGGTTCTATAGCGACCGTTAGCGGTTTATTATGAATCAATTCCTCAACGATACGCCCAGTGATCGGTCCTAAGGTAAAGCCCTGATGACCATGACCAAAGGCAAACCATAAGTGATTATGATTACCAGCGGCGCTAATTACAGGCTTCATATCAGGCATGCATGGTCGTGAGCCCGCCCATGCTTCGTT
This sequence comes from Psychrobacter sp. 1176_08, assembly GCF_052850615.1. NCBI lineage: Bacteria > Pseudomonadati > Pseudomonadota > Gammaproteobacteria > Moraxellales > Moraxellaceae > Psychrobacter > Psychrobacter sp. 1176_08. The sequence goes on along the minus strand of NZ_VXCU01000003.1, from coordinate 355,069 downwards.
CTCTACGGCATCACTAAGTGGTAACACTTCTTTTGCAAAGTGTAATACTGCATTCAATTGTCCCAGATCTTTCGGTGCGTCCATGGTCGTCATTTCAGCGCCAGTCGTGACGCGAATACCCTGCTGCATGGGCCCCATGACAAAGCCTTTATCCATATCTACCAGACTGTGATTGATCGTGTTTTGTGGCGTCGTCTTAAAATGCTGATGATAGCCGCGCATAGGAAATAAAGGTAAATCATATCCCAACGGCTTTATCAATTGGTTAGACCAAGGGCCTGCTGCAATCACCACATCATCACTATAAAAAGTCTCATGATCAGTCATCACTTGCCAGCCATCACCATCTGGTCGTATTTCATTAACCGTAGACTCACCTATTGACCCATTCATGCTTTGAAAGCTTTTTGCATAAGCTTTGACCAACGCACTAGGGTTTGATACTTGCCAAGAATTAGACCAATGAATGGCACCGATAAAGCCATCAAAATTACCGTTCGGCTCTAGTCGTTTTAAGGCCTCAATGGTTAAGACCTCGTGCTCAACACCCTGTTCTAATGAGTTTTTTGCGTTTGCAATGGCTGTCTCAAGCTTGTCTTTAGATCGATGCATCTCAATCCAACCATCCCGTCTAATCAAATCTTCAGCACCCGCTGCCGTAATCATCTCTTGATGTTCGCTCGTACAATGCTTAATCAGAGTTTTCCACTCTTTTTCTATTTGCTGAACAGCAGATGGCGCGGAAAACTGCCAATACTTTAATAATGCCTGATGGTAGCGGATGACAGCAGGCCAACGGTAGCGTATATCCGTATTCTGATTGGGCAATACTCTGATCAATTCTGCAAGATGCCTTGGAAAAGGATGGACGTGAATGGCTTCTCGCTGAATCAATCCGGCATTACCATACGATGTCTCTGACCCCGGCAGCTTTTTATCCAATAACAAAACTTCAGCATCGTTTTTTTGGAGGTGCCAAGCAATAGATGTCCCTACCATGCCAGCACCTATAACAATCACTTCATATCGCATACAGTACTCCCTTGTTTCTGCTGTGCTTTTTGTCATAGCTTTGGTCGTTCATCCATAAATATTTGACCTTTAAACGTCTTATATAGCGCGCAGAGCAGTACATACATACCGAGAATACCGAGAGCTGGATACAAGGTGCCGACCAATGTGCTGAATGGAAATAGTGAAGCAAGTAAAGACAGCACCACGACGACCACGGTCAAGATACGAAACTTTGAGGTTTCTGTATCAGAGTCAAAGAAGCGAATAACGAAACCATAAAGGTTAGATACCGCTGTCGTAAATACAGCAACAACAAGAACGACACTAAATAATAGTCCTGTCGTTGGACCAATACCGCGCGCTATCTCCAAAAATGGCAGCTCATAACTCATGACGTTTTCAAGGTTCGATAGGAGCGCCATAATAATGAATAACAAACAAATACCCAATGTCATACCACCGATAACACCGGCCATTCTAACTGTTTTTAGATTTGGTTCTTTGTTACCAATGGATGCAAAAGTAGATACTCCTGGAATGACATTATAGGAAACATAAACGATCGCTGACGTCCACCAAAAAGGCGTGGCGGTATCAGGCTGAAGCGTTTGAATAGTGGCATCTACCGTAGCCAATTGATCAGAATACGTAGTGAAGGTAATGACAGAGATGACAACAACGGCCAAAATCATTAAGGGAGATATGATTCCTAACGCCCTAACAGAAGAGGTAAAGCCGAAAATCACAGTGGATAATGTCATTAGGGCAATAATTATCTTGCCAGCAACGGACGGTAAACCCCAGTATTGTTCGATAGCTGCCCCGCCACCTGAGAACATGATACTAATCACCCCAAACATAAAAAACAGAAGGATATAATCGGCGAAAAAACCTATTTTTTTACCACATAAGTAGTTGAGAACCACACGGTGACTATTGGTTTTAAGCTGATGACCCAATTCCATAAACACCGTGCCATACCATGCCAGCATGATCATAGTAATCACAGCACCCAACATGCCTATAAAACCGTAACCTGCAAAGAATTGCAGCACCTCTTGCCCACTGGCATAGCCTGCACCAATGACCGCGCCGACGTACACACCGGCATAACTAATCGCTTTTATAATTGAAACGCTCATTTTAAACATCCTTATTGTTATGAGTTAATCGAACAATAATCTAAATAAATCCTTTACTTAGGTAACGCTTAAACATTTATTTCTCATTAATAACTATTATTTCTCTTCGATGAACCCAGACAAAAAAGCCTGTAGGTTTTCATTGAGCTTTTCTATGCAATATCCCCCTTCAACCAAAACAATCACAGGTTTGTTTAACGCTTTAATTTTCTGTGCTAAGGTTTTAAACCCTTGTGTACTGACCTGACATTTGGCCTGTGGATCATCTTTATATACATCAAATCCTAAAACATGGACGATGACATCGGGATTAAACAGTTTTAAGGTGTCGATTGATTGATCAACATAATAAAAAAAGCCGGCTTCATCTGTACCGTGCGGCATCGGAATGTTGATGTTATAGCCTTCGCCTTCGCCATTACCTCTCTCGTGTTCATGACCGGCAACTACTGGATAAAAATTGATAGGACTGCCATGGACAGAGGTATATAACACGTCTTTGCGGTCGTAGAATATTTCTTGAATACCCTGACCATGATGCATATCCGTATCGATAATAGCGATTTTTTGAAACTTCTGACGAAGATGCTCAGCAATAATGGCCGCATTGTTTAAGTAGCAAAAACCACCAGCAGCGTTTTTACGAGCATGATGACCAGCGGGTCTGGTCAAGCATACTTGTATATTATCTTGATTAGACTTTTGACTGGCCTCATCGTTTAATAAAGCATCGGCTGCATTTAGTGCCGTTTGAGCAGACCAGTAAATAGACGTCCATGAGTGTTCACCAATAGGGGCACTACCATCCGCTTGATACTTAGCGGCTTTTGCCAAAATGCCTATACCAGCATTATTATTTGGCATGTAAATGGTTGTCTGAACTTCCTCGCCCATTTCTTCATCGACAGCCATCCACTCACTATAGGCGTTCTTTAAAAAATCTACATATCCCAAATCATGTACCGCTAAAATTGGCTCAATCCCTATATCTTTTGGAGTGATAACTGTTAAACCTAATGCTTGTGGTGCTTTTAAGAGCTCAGTTAAACGCTCAGGTTTCTCTTGTGGTTGACGCATTTTTCCTCGAGAAAAATAGCTTTGTGGATGATGAAGCATTTGCTTTTCGTGGCTATATACTTTCATGCTATACATTCCTTTGTTCGTGACTTATTTCGTTTTTACTTGTCTGGGTCAATATTTATTATCTGATTCAAACTATGACTCGTCATACTCAAAATTCATATTAAAAATATTAATAAAAACATAGATTAAAAAATGATTTTTAATCTATATGCCGTATTTTTAGTCTTCATTTAATATATTAGGCGCAATAGATACAGTCAAACGATATAAAATAATAGTACCTATAAGTACAGCTAATACCTAAAAAGTTATGTCGTCAAAAAGCTCAATATTGAAAATCTCAACTGAGCGGACAGTCTTCTAAATAAGTAGGCACAATAAATGAATCGAGATTTAAGAGAGCGGTAATGAGAACTGCATAATCAAGAAAATGAGAGAAGTAAAGGAAATAGGTTCTATAACAAATGGGCTGGCCTATGAAATATGGTGCTCAAAAATACAAGCTAGCCAAAAACTGATGACTGATTCAGATAGCGGCAAGCCGTATAGAAATGGCGCGTATTAAGATAAGATTTTTCAATACAGAGTGAATAAGTTTTAAAAACAAATGTTATAAACACAGCAAAGCCCTTGCATTCGCATGAATGAAAGGGCTTTGTGAATAATCAGATCATATCAAAATATTAAAAAACGCCTAAACCACTTAATAACAATTGACTACCCGCAAATACGAGCAAGATGCCAAAAGCACGTTTCAGCATCAGTGCAGGCAGTTGATGGGCAAGCTTAGCACCAATTTTTGCTGTGATAAAGCTAGCGACAGAAATACAGAAAAAACCACTGATATGCACAAAACCAATCGTCCCCTCAGGCAGATTGGTCATGTCTTTACCAAACCACGCAAAGCCTGCTGCGCCAGCCAAAGCTATCGGTAAACCACACGCGGCGGCCGTCCCTACCGACTGCTTCATGGACAAGCCCGCCCAATTCAAGAACGGAACTGTTAAGCTACCACCGCCAATACCAAAAATAGACGAAGCCAAACCAATACCCGTACCTGCACCAAACTGAACACTTGGCGGCGTCAAAGGTTTTTTTGGCTGCTCTTTGTTTGAAAAGAAGAGCATTTTTAGGGCAATCAGTAAGGCGCCAACACCAATGATGGCTTGTAAAGAGTCACCATCAATAGCATCAGCGACACCCGCACCCACAAGGCTACCGATAACCAAGCCTAAAGCCATATTACGCCAGATATCCCAGCGTACACCGCCACGTTTATTGTGGGCTGTTAAAGAGCTGATCGAGGTCACAACGATAGTGGCAAGAGACGTCCCAACCGCTAGGTGAGTCACCACCTCAGGCGAAAACTGATAAGAAGTAAAAATCCATACCAAGACGGGCACGATAACCATGCCACCACCCACTCCGAACAAACCTGCACAAACGCCGGCAAATGCTCCTGCAATAACAAACCACACATATAACAACATCGGACCTGCCTTTTATTTACTCATCTTTGGTGGTGCTTATCTTTAACCGCACTTGCGTCTATTTGTTTTTTACTACCCATTCTAACAAGCCATCAACATGGCGAAAGTCATCCCAGCTTCGGCAAGGTAGATGTGGCATCAAGTTGTTGATCATTTTAGAGAGTGCATTACCAGGACCCATTTCGATAATCATACTGGGCTGATATTCTTGAATGGTTTCCATACACGTATACCAATCCAATGGATGATCAATTTGACTTGAAAGAATCTGTAGACCCTGCTTGGCAGCGTAGTATTTTATACCCTCAGTCGCGCTAATAATAGGGGTTTGCATCATTGGCATAGTCATTGCGTCGGTATAGGTTCGGAATTTTTCGGCAGCGGCTTGCATCATTATGGTATGAGAAGGGACAGATACGTTAAGTAACTTGGTATTTCGTACGCCTAGTGTTTGCGCCAGTTGTTCCGCTTGACTTAGATTTTCATTGTACCCAGCAATGATAAATTGGTCTTCACCAATTTTAATGGATAAGTATGTGTTGGTTTCTGAGAGTAATTTTTCAAGTTCGCTACTATGTAGCCCTTGTACCGATAATAAACCACTAGACGCCGAAACGTCTTCTTCCATGAGTTTGGCTCTTTGCTGAACCAGTGTCAATCCTGCCTCAAAATCCAGCTCTGCACTACAACAGAACGCGTTTATTTCGCCCAATGAATAGCCTGCAAAAGCGATGGGCTTGTCAATCATTTGGCGCAACTGTTGCCAACGATGATACTGCAAGGTATAAATAAAAGGCTGTGCAATCTCGTTGCTGAATATTGTTTCGCCAGCAAAAGTACTATCCACCTCATTTGCGAATAGATCTGGCATTATATCTTTTAGTAATGCTTGCTCGTATGCGCTGGTGTCATTTAACACCTCTTCTATATGCCGCTGCCCTTGTAAACCTTGCCCACTAAACAGAAGGATTAAACTCATTTTCGACCTTATAAAAGAAAATCGTAACCGCTAACAAATCTGCACTGCCGCCTGGGCTAAGGTTACGGTGAATAAAATAGTCATTGATCGTACTGACTGCTTGACGCCATTTAGGTTGATGGACGCCCCCTGCTTGTAAGAACTGTTTTGCTATGGTCTGCGCATTGGTCAAGTCAGCCATGCCGCCACGCCAAACCAGATTGGTGTCCGATAGAGATGCTATCAACGTCATCAAGGTTTGCATGGCCGCTTTTTCAAAGTCTTGAGTACGATAAAGCGTCTCATAAAAACAAGGCAATGCTATGTTTTGAATGATTTGAAAACCCGTCGCCACCATTTCTATCGCGCCTGTCACACCATATTTTTTATACATTTGCTGTCCATGGCTGTCAGCCTTGCGCTCTAGTCGATGCATTAGGTCATACTGCCAGCTTTCGACGATTTGTGCACAAATATTTTGTGTGGTCAGTGTTTGATTGTCTTGTAGACATTTACCAATCGCGGCACTAGCAAAACCCAAGTTAAAAATAGCCCCTTTGTGCGTATTAATATTATTGGTCGCTTGGCGCATCTTTATTTCTTGCTCGATGCCTGCTTTTTTTATATCGTCAAAATCTTTGTTGTCATGACCGTAGGCGCTGAGTGTGGCAAAATACCCTCGCAGCGATTGGATACTGGCGATAAACGTATCATAATTCATATCTGAATGACTGCCATTGCCTGAAGGACACACCAATCCCGGTTTGTTTTCAAGGTTGATCTCTTCATATAACGCATCAAGCGCAAAATCATCAATTTGCTGACAAATAGCTTGCTTAGAAAATAAGACGTCGCTTGCGGGCGTCGATAAAACGTTCACACTCATCAGTATTCCATCCTAGTAATACGTCTATTGTTTGTAGCTCAACCTCATGAAGCGTTTTGATGACCACGGTCGGTATATCAGACACCAAGGCATGAATGAGCTCATTGAATGACACGTCTTCATATCCATGTAATCTGACTTCCCCATCGACTCGCAAGTTCGCTACAGATAAGGCAAATTGCTTAAAGATTTCAATTGCCATCAATATATCAGCCAGCCTATCCATCTCATGAACAGTGATTAAAATATCAAGATCTGATGTAGGCGTGACAAAAGGCAGATTGGTAAAGTATTGATTGGCAAAGGAGCCGTATACATAAACATCGGCTTTCAAATCACGACATTGCCTGACAAAATACCGCATCTGTTCTTGAAGGTTTTTAGGAAGACTGGGTATCACTGTCTCAAGTACCAATGGCAAAGTGACGACTTGAGGCGGTGCAGACAGTTCGAGCGCAAGTCTATATTTACAGTGGTTTTCTATGTGGCTGGTGGCTACTTTTGAGACGTGCGCTGTACTTTGCCGACACACTGTGAAAGGCTGCATGGCTTCAATCATGTGGTCAATGGCTTGGATGACAGATAAAGGTACAGAAGCATTTAACAAGGTAAATGCTTCTTTTGGTTGTAAGTAGACTAAGTCATGACGATGCATGCAAACCACCTATCCGTCTATTTAATCATCACTATAAAAATCATAGCGATAAAAATCTAACTGGCATAAATATAAGTGACATGAGAATATGAATCTATGCACTTAATACTGCGTCTACAATCTCATTACACAGCAGACGACCATCTCTTTCTTTAGCGACCTGACGGCGATTATCCGTCAAAAAGTCCTGAATATGCGTCCGTTGCGATTCAATGGCATTTTCTACCAAATGCTCATCGAGATTGACCCATATCTCATCCACTGCACCCATTTTATAGAAGTTTTCTACGCCCGGAGCAAAGATTGCCGAAGTTTTGGATAAAGACTGAAGCTTGTCTAGCGGTATCTTGGTGACTCTTGACATGGCATTGAGATCCATGACTTTGACTTGGCTAGATTGAAGGGCAAAGATTTGGTTGGCCATCAGACCATAAGATAAGAAGCCGCCACTCACTGCTTCTCCCAAAATAATCGCTAAGTTGGGATGTTCGCTGCGTCTAAGTAAATCGACACAAGCGGCCAGATGCGCAAACGTTCTGTTTAAACAAAGCAACTCATCGGCTCGCGACGAATCCTGTCCTTGCGTATCAACGATAAAGACAACGGGCGTTTTCTTACCTTGAGCAATGACGTCCAAGACTTCATTGGCAAGTCTGATGGCAATAGCCTGATTAATGGCTGCCGAATCGACCGTACCGATAATCTCGACCTTACCTGCTTTGGTCTCGGCACTGCCGCGTATGACCCAATTATCAATTTGATACTCAAGCTCATTGGGAAATAATTCGGCTAAAATAGTTTGTGTTTGCATGATATTATCCTTGTTTGATTGCTCTAACTTGCTTGGCGCTCAGCATAGAAATAGATTCAGGATCGTTTATGTTCATGGCTTCCCAAATAGCGATGCTGTCTTTTTCACCAAACCATTGATCATACTGTTGCTGCAAGCCATCCTGCTGTTGCTGCAAATAGGCCAAATCTACATTAGCGACAGATAACTGAATGCCTTCTGCAACTGCTTGAGTAATCTCGTCAATATCGTCTTCGACCAACACTTGCACATGGTCAAGCAGATAACGAGTTTTACCGCCTGTTACTCGCCATACCAGCGCGCGGTCTTTAGAATCAAACTCTTCCACGCCTTTTAGGGTTTCAATCACTTCAGGCCCGGACAATGCCAAGCGGCCCTCTTCTGTCATAATAATGTGTGTGCTCAAACAAGAGCAAATACCCATACCACCGAACGCCCCATTCGTACCGCCGATAACCGTAATAATGGGGATGCCTGCATTACGCACCTTGAGCATCGCTCGCATGATTTCGGAGATGGTAATCAAGCCTGCATTGGCTTCATGCAAACGCACACCGCCTGAGTCGACAAAGAACACCACTGCTTTTGGCTTTTCTTCAAGTGCTTTGAGTAGCATACCCACGATTTTTGCGCCATGCATCTCACCTACTGCGCCGCCCATAAATCGGCCTTCCTGCGCGATGATATAAACCGCATCGTCTTTGATTTTGGCTTTACCAATAATCACACCATCATCAAAACTGCCCGTAATGTCTAATGAGGCAAGATTGGGACTGGTCGGCACGCTGCCGGGTTTGAGGATTTCTACAAAACTGTCTTTATCGACGATACTGGCAATGCGATTACGAGCGGTCTTTTCATAAAAACTTTTTTGAATGTGTGCATGCGCTTGGCGTGAGTCTTTATTGTTTGAATTATTCATGTGCCTCCCCCTCTAAAATATTAATCGCTTGGCTCAGGCGCAGACTTACGACCGCAGGAGTTGCACCCATATCGTTGATTTCGAACTGTAAGCCGCCAACCGCATAACGATTGACAAATTCTTGAATAACGGCTTCCCAAATATGATCAAAACCCGACACTGAAGTGTTGATAATAAATTTACTTTGTTCGCTATCGTCTAACTCTGAGACTAATATCTCTAGGTTGCCTGAGCCTACCACACCGCAAATAACGTCTTTTGTGGTCACATCAAAGGGTTCTGATTTAAATGTATAATTAATTAAGTTCATAGTTCTATCCTTAGCAGTTTTGTTCGCCTTTTCTAAAACCTGATTACCAGTTTCTAAAACGACTTGGCGGCGCATAGGTGCCGTTAGACCATCTGACCAAATCCTTGACCGATTTTGCCGCCAACAAATCTCTATTTGCTTTTGAGATATCGATACCAAAATCTTCTGGACGCTGGATGATGCCACGCGCGCGCAATTCTTTTACCTTTTCATGATCGCGCTCCATACCGATAGCGGTATAGCCTGCAACACCGCGAATCGCTTGCTCCCGTTCCTCTGGCGTGCGGCACAGCAATAAGTTGGCGATGCCTTCTTCAGTCACAATGTGGGTCACATCATCGCCATAAATCATAATAGGCGGAAAGTCACTGCCCATTTTTTCTTGTAATTGCCACGCATCAAGCTCTTCGACAAAGACAGGATTCATATTTTCGCGGAAGGTTTCGACCAGCTGTACCACAAGCTTACGACCTTTAATCACGCGCCCATCAGTCGCTTCTTGTCCCGCTTTTAGATAGCCGTAACTCGAATGCCTGCGTCCGTGCGGGTCTGACCCCATGTTTGGCGCACCACCAAATCCAGCAATGCGATCGACCGTTGCAGTTGAGCTATTGCCTTGCAAGTCAATTTGTAGAGTAGAACCAATGAATAAATCACAAGCGTACAAGCCTGCTGTTTGGCTAAAGGCTCGGTTAGAGCGCATACTGCCATCACTGCCTGTGAAGAAAATATCAGGACGCTTTTCAATATAATCATCCATGCCCACTTCTGAACCAAAGCTATGAATGCTCTCAACAAAACCACTTTCGATAGCCGGAATCATGGTTGGATGCGGATTGAGCGCCCAGTTCGTACATATCTTACCTTTTAGGTTTAACTCTTCGGCATAGGTGGGCAGCAACAGCTCAATGGCAGCGGTATTAAAACCAATACCATGATTGAGACGCTTAATTTGATACGGCGCATAAATGCCTTTAATCACCATCATGGCCATTAAAATCTGTACATCAGTAATCTGAGCAGGATCACGCGTAAATAGCGGCTCAATATAGTTGGGTCTAGGCGCTACAATGACAAAATCCACCCAATCTGCAGGAATATCAACGCGTGGCACGTCATCTACCAACTCATTGACCTGTGCGATGACAATACCACTTTTGAACGCTGTGGACTCTACAATAGCAGGCGTATCTTCAGTGTTTGAGCCAGTGTACAGATTGCCGTCTGCATCTGCTGAATGGGCTGTGATTAGGCAGACGTTTGGCGTTAAATCAATAAAGTATCTGCCGTATAATTCAAGATACGTATGAATTGAGCCAATGTGAATCTGCTGTTTTTGAACCAATTTTGCCAATCTTAAGGCTTGCGGACCTGCAAAAGAAAAATCGACTTTGCTAGCAATCCCTTTTTCAAATATGTCGATGTGACTGGGCAATGCCAATACCGACTGCAAAATATGCAAGTTGTTTAGGACATCAGGATTACATTGAGAGAGACATTCGGACAAAAAGTCAGCTTGTTTTTGATTGTTACCTTCTATACAGACTTTGTCTTCACGAGCAATGACGGTTTCGAGCAGCTCAACCACTCTATCATTTGGGACCAGTTTTTTTAATCCCTTGTCAGCCGCGGCATTGATCTTTGCCAGCCGTTTGGTTTTTTGTGTGTCCCATGTGGTTTCGTTTATGGTTGTGTTCATAAGATTCCCTTTTTCTATTTATCAAAAACTGCTTATCAAAAGTCGGGCTATTAAAAGGCTATTTATCCAAAAAAGGCATTTAGCGTTAAAAAGAATATAGACGGTCCTAATAAAGCACCTAGACCTGTATAAAAAGTAGCGACCAAAGCACCATATGGCACAAGCCTCACATCTGTACCCGCCAATCCAGCTGCCACGCCACTAGTCGTTCCTACTAAACCACCAAAAATCATGGCTGAGCGAGGGCTTTTGAGATACATAAATCGAGCAAGCAGCGGTGTTGCAATCATAAAAAATACGGCCTTGATCAAACCAATGGCAATAGATAAAGCGATCACATCAGAGCTTGCTCCAATTGCCGTCCCTGTAATAGGTCCTACAATATAAGTCATCGCTCCTGCACCAATGGTAGTCATAGAGACAGCATCTTTATACCCTAATGACCATGCGACACCTGCCCCTACCACAAATGGTATGACGCAACCTAATATCAAGGCAACAATACCAATTTTTCCAGCTTTTTTTATCTCTTTTACATCGACTTCAAAAGCCGTTGATGAGATAGCCAGATCACGAAGCATCGACCCCCCTAATAGAGCAAAACCAGAAAAAATTGCTATATCAGAAATGCCCTTTTCGCCACCAGTATATAAACCAGCAAAGTAGGCGGCAACTAACCCAAGCGTAATTGCAATAGCAGAGGCTTGCAGTTTATTGTTAGTAAGGTACTTTGATAGTACTTGGGAGAAAAGCATCACAAGACCTGTGATTGCAAGCGCCGTGACAAAGGCATTTTTAGTGAGCGTCTCTATAATTAAGTCCATTTAATTACTCCATTGCGCTATTAAATTAGTGGTTTTAGTTCTCTTATGACATGATAATAAGACTGATGAAACACTCATAATTGTTCACGAGGTTCGTCAGTCTCATCCCAAGTAAAGGTATCGTAATCATTTCCGATGTTATTGAGTAAGCGTACGACAAAGATAGTTGCAATAAGCGCAATAACAGAGACAACTGCCGCTACCATTCCACCAGATAGTGCAGCGACCACGTTTTGACCCGCCGCCATAGCAACAACGATAGGGATATACATCCCTGCCCAATATAGAACACCGAATTGAGTCGTTTTAGGAAGGTAGCCTCTTTTGGCAAGCATCTCTTTACCAACAATGAGTAGAATCATTGCGATAGCGACACCACCAATATTGGCATCAACGCCTAATAATTTTCCTAATAGTCCACCAAGAAAAACGCCGAGAAGATAACTAACTGCTAATAAAGCAGTGCCATATATGATCATAATAATCGTCCTTGATTATAGTTGCAGAGTCTCTATCAACAGTCCGTTTGAGATAGAGGTCGCATTAGATAAAAGCGAGCGGCAAGCAGAGGTAAAAACGGTCTTTCATTCCTGTAACGTCACAAATCTTGGTAAAACTTGTCCGTTCAAAAGACTGCTTATTTCCGCTGACTTGCTATAATCTAAAACAATTTATGGGAAAGCGCAACGAAATTGTATTTATTATCTATATATTTTGTATACAAAAAGGGTTTTTATGAGTTTAATCGATGAGCTGCCTCTATTTTTGCAAGTTAGCAAAAAGATAGAAGATGATATTATTTATGGACATTTTCCGCCTGGCACAAAACTGAATGAAGCGGAATTGTGTGAAAGATATGGGGTGTCGAGAACCCCGATTCGCGAGGCGTTAAAGCTATTGTCTTCTGAAGGACTGGTAGAAATCCGTCCGCGTAGAGGGGCAATTGTCCCTACTTTAGATGTAGTGACACTTTGTGAGATGTTTGAGGTCATGGCGCAGCTTGAGGGCATGTGTGGCAGATTGGCCGCGAGAAGAATCAGTGAATCAGAAAAAGCAGAGCTTCTGGCTTTGCACAATCTTTGCGAAGAGTACCTGTTAGAAGACAATCCAGAAGATTACTACGAAGCCAATCGTAAGTTTCATTTTTTTCTCTATCAGCTCAGTCATAACGGATTTTTGATAGAGCAAGCGATTAATTTGCACAATCGACTCCACCCTTATAGACGGCTACAACTGCGGGTGAGCAATCGGATGCGACACTCTTTTAAAGAGCATCAAGGTATCCTAGATGCTATTATCAATCATGATGAAGAGTTGGCTGAAACCATATTAAAAGCCCACGTCTCAGTGCAAGGGCATAAATTCACAGATTTGATTGCCACCATGAATCTCAATGAGAGTGGACAAAACCAATAATAAGCACAGAGCTGATAATAAAAGCAAAACTGATGACAAACATAGGCGCTAAATTCAATGGTCATTGACACTATTGAATTTGTTGCCATCCTAAGGTCGCTTCATACTCATCTTGATGGGAAAATAATGGATGTTTTTTGGCTTCGCTTAAGTTGAGGACAGGAGTGACGCACACATCAGTATTTGCAAACACGTGTTGCCAATGAGCAAACGTTTGGCTAGCAAATTTTTCTGCCATTTTCTTGATGGATAACTGGCTCTTGTCAGTATTTGGCATGACACCAAGTTGCCAATGGCTGTTTTTGAGCTCGGTTAATTCCAGCATCTCGCATAGCCCTTGCCAAAACTTTAGCTCCAGCGACCCCACAGCCATGTAGCGATGATCGGCCGTTTGATATAAACGATAGCAAGGCAATGCACCGCCTACAAAATCGTGTTGCGGCATGGGCCACTTACCTGAAATGCTTTGGATAAATGCACCAGTAGCTTTTGTCATGACCAAATGCTGGTATAAGCTGTGAGTCATACTGATAGCAATATGACGACCTTTGTTTGTCCGTTGCGCAGAAAATACAGCAGCAAGTATGGCAATAACAGCGGTATCGCTGCCACCCGCCAAGTCAGCGAACTGAACATTCGGCATCGCCTGCTCGCCTTGCGCCGTCTTTAACTGGTCAAGGACACCGCTCATGGCCATAAAGTTAATATCATGACCAGCATTATGTGCCCAGTCATGATTGATACTGCCTTTAGTAGTTGCTGTCCCATTTGTGACGCCGTACCCTGTAATCGATACGATCACCAATTTAGGATTAATCGCGTGAAGCGTTGAAGCATCGAGTCCCATACCTTTTAGCACCTCAGGTCGAAAACTATCCAACATGACATCTGCTTGTTTTAGGTGTGCTTTGATCGAATCAATGTCTTTAGCGTCACGAAAGTCATATTGTTTAATGGTTTTACCATGATTTAAAGCCTCAAACATTTTGCCAAAAGCCCTAGCAGGGTCACCACTTTTGGGTTCAATCTTGATAATATCTGCACCCAAATCCGCCAATAGACGCGTGGCAAACGGTCCGGGCAAATTGCGCGTCAGATCCACCACTCGCAATCCTTGTAGGCAATCAGTCATCGCATCTACGATAGTCTCATTGATCAAATCAGTCATCAGAGAACACCTCACCTTTGTCGCTCATTTCTAACAAAATTTGCGCAGGCTCAAAACGCTCACCGTATATAGTGGCAAGCTCACGACTGCGGGCGATAAATGTGTCCAAACCCATGGCATTAATAAACTGGAGCGTACCACCGTGCTGAGGTGCAAACCCCCAACCAAAGATAGAACCTACATTGGTATCAGCGACAGAGCGAACGACGTTTTCTTCATAACATTTGGCGGATTCATTAGCTTGAATGAACAGCAAACGATCAATCAAATCTTGCCGAGATGGCTGTTCAGGCTGGGGTGGATACAGGGTCATCAGTTCGGGCCATAATTGTTTGTCACCATTGTCCAAGTACTCATAGAAGCCCTTGCCGTTTTTCTTACCTTCTCTCTTATAGGTTTGTACCAGTGTTTTGAGTACGTCATACGATGGGCGTACCGTGGTCGGTTTGCCTTCTGCCTCCATATCTCGTTGCTGCTGCTCACTGACGTGTAACGCAAGACTCAATGACACCTCATCTTGTAATGCTAAAGGTGGCATGGGCATCCCTGTTTTCATACCAGCAACCTCGATACTGCGTGGATGTACGCCCTCACTCAGCATAGCGATACCCTCAGTGACATAGGTACCAAAGACGCGCGAGGTGTAGAATCCACGACGGTCATTGACCACAATGGGTGTTTTGCCGATTTGACCCACATAATCAAAGGCTTTTGCCAAAGTCACATCGTCAGTTTGCGCGCCTACGATGACTTCAACGAGCGGCATCTTGTCAACTGGCGAAAAAAAATGCAGACCGATAAACTGGTTTGGTCGCGTACTGGCTTTTGCCAATCCTGTAATAGGTAAGGTTGAAGTATTAGAAGCAAAAACCGCAGTTTTGGGAATCACTGCTTCACTTTGCTGTGTGCATTTGGCTTTGATATCACGATTTTCAAACACCGCTTCGATAATAAGGTCACAATCTGCCAAATCATCGTAAGAAACGGTTGGTTTGATACGTTTTAAGAGTGCTTGTTTTTTCTCTTCGGTAGCGCGCTGTCGGCTAATGGCTTTATCTAAAACATTAGAAGAATATGCTTTGCCTTTTTCAGCAGCTGTTATCTCAGTATCTAACAGGACAACATCGATGCCAGCCTTAGCAGTGACATAAGCAATACCTGCGCCCATCATGCCTGCTCCCAAAATACCCACCTTTTTGGTTTTTGCACGTGCGATACCCTGAGGACGAGACTGACCTTTTTTGATGCTATTGAGCTGGGTCCAGAGTGTATTGATCATGTTTTTCGATTCAGTAGACAGCACACAAGCGGCAAAATAACGCGACTCAATTTCAAGTCCTGTGTCGATATCGACTAGGCAGCCTTCAAACACACAAGACATAATATGAATAACCGCGGGATAGTTGCCATGGGATTTTTGATTGGCCATGGCAGGCGCCACCGAAAAGATTGGTACTACGCTTGGATGCTTGCTATCGCCACCAGGTATTTTGAAGCCTTTTTTATCCCATGGTTGCTGTGCATTAGGGTTGGCATTAATCCATGTTTTAGCTTGCCTCATCATGTCTACATAATCAGTCGCTGTGGCATCAATCAAACCCAAATCTTTTGCCGCCGTTGGACGCAGCGCTTTACCTTGAGTCATTAGCTCAAGTGCCGATTGAATACCTATTAGACGTGGTAAACGCTGAGTACCACCGCCACCAGGTAGTAAGCCCAATTTGACCTCAGGCAAGCCCAACTTGGTATTGGGTGAGTCGATTGCAATCCGATAATGGCACGCCAATGCCAACTCTAGACCCCCACCTAATGCGGTTCCTGTCATGGCGGCAACCACAGGTTTGCTTGATGTTTCAAGCTTGCGCAGGCTGCCCTTAAGCGCTTCGACCAGCGCAAATGCTTGCTCGGCCGTTTCGATATGAGCCAGTTGGTCAATGTCCGCACCAACCACAAAGGTGTCTTTAGCAGAGGTAAGAATAAGTCCCTTTACAGCGTCATCATAGATAATGCTATCTGTCATCATGGCAAAAGACTCTGTAAAGCCATTGCCGATAACATTCATTTTTCGCGTGGTTTGGTCAATCGTGACGGTAACGATACCATCATTATCACGCTGGGCAGAGAAGTTTTCTAATTTGTTAATTGCTGTTACGCTATCTGTTGTCTGATTATTTGTCATCATTTTTATCCCTTAAATGATTCTTTGTATAGTGCGTTTTAGTCTATTTGAGAAAGAAGTTAAACACGCTCGATGATAGTGGCAATCCCCATACCGCCACCCACACACAGCGTAATCATCGCGGTTTTTAAATCACGACGCTCTAACTCATCAAGGACAGTGGTCAGTAGCATTGCCCCCGTTGCGCCAAGCGGATGACCCATGGCGATCGCACCCCCATTGACGTTAACCCTATCAAGTGAAAGACCGAAATCATCGGCGGTATTGAGCGGTACGGCAGCAAACGCTTCATTAATCTCCCAGAGGTCGATATCTGAAGCCTGCATACCTGCTTTTCTGAGCGCTTTTTGACACGCGGGCGTGGGGCCTGTCAGCATAATAGCTGGCTCTGAGCCAATAACGGATGCCATAGTGATTTTGGCGCGTGGTTTAAGACCAGCTTTTTGACCAGCTGCTGCGCTGCCGACTAAGCAGATTGCAGCCCCATCAACGATACCAGAAGAGTTGCCAGCGTGATGTACATGGTTCACGGCTTCAATTGTGGTGTATCTATCTAATATCACACTATCGAAGCCCATTTTGCCGGGCATGATAAACGACGGCTTGAGGCCAGCTAATGTCTCGACATTGGTATTAGGACGGACGGTTTCATCTTTAGCAAGCAGCATCATGCCATTGATATCAGTAACTGGAACGACCGATTTGTCATAATAGCCCTCATTCCAAGCATGGGCGGCACGGCGATGTGACTCAGTGGCAAATGCATCAACGTCAGTACGACTAAAGCCCTTGAGCGTTGCTATTGTATCTGCGCCCACTCCTTGCGGGACAAAGTGCGTCGCTTCATTGACTCGTGGATCCATGTACCAAGCACCGCCATCAGAACCCATCGGGACACGGCTCATGGACTCAACACCCCCTGCCACCACCATATCCTCCATGCCCGACATGACTTTGGCAGCAGCTAGATTGGTAGACTCAAGACCAGAGGCGCAAAACCGAGATAATGTCAGGCCTGCCACACTTTGCGCCCAGCCAGCATCAATGACCGCAATACGAGCAATATCAGAGCCTTGCTCACCCACTGGTGTCACGCAGCCAAGCACCACATCATCTACCAAGCTGGTATCTAGATTGTGGCGTTGTTGCATCTCTTTGAGCAAAGTACGTACCAGCCAAATTGGCGATGCTTGAAAGAGCGCACCATCCTTTTTTCCTTTGCCACGCGGGGTGCGAATAGCCTCATAAATGTAAGCAGTCTCAGTCATAAAAGTCCCTTTTTATTTTGATAAATCAATCATGTATCATCACTGTATTGTGCACCAACCACAATCGCTTTATATGTGCTCAGATCCAGTTTTTACATAAAGCGTGATGCCAACTCTTTCATAATCTCATTGGTGCCGCCATAAATTTTTTGTACACGAGCATCTGCATATAAGCGCGCGATTGGATATTCTGTCATATAGCCATAACCGCCAAACAGCTGGACACACTCATCGATGACCTCACACTGCTTTTGTGTTACCCAGTATTTAATCAATGACGCATGTGGGACGGTTAACTTGCCTTCTAACATGGCATCGACAGCAGCGTCACACATACTGCTGGCAGCCAGATAATCTGCATAGCATTCCGCCATCTTAAAGCGCGTGTTTTGAAACGCCCAAATCGGTTTGCCAAAGGCTTCACGACCTTTCACGTACTCTAAGGTCAAATTTATTGCCAGTTTCATCGCACCAACGCCAGACAAAGCAATGATTAAGCGCTCGCGTGGCAGCTCTTGCATCATCTGAATAAAACCCATGCCCTCGACCGTGCCCAACAGACTCTTTTGCGGCACACGTACATTGCTAAAAAATAACTCTGAGGTGTCTTGAGAGGTCAGACCGATTTTGTCAAGATTACGGCCACGCTCAAAACCGGTTACTTGATCGGTCTCTACCACAATTAATGAGACACCTTGTGCGCCTTTTTCGCGGTTTGTTTTACACGCCAGCAAGATAAGGTTGGCATGCTGACCATTTGTGATAAAGGTTTTTGACCCATTGATAATATAATCTTCCCCATCCTTTACGGCATAGGTTTTGATATTCTGTAAATCTGAGCCAGTACCAGGCTCAGTCATGGCAATCGCGGCAACGTATTCTCCAGTTGACATCTTGGGTAGCCATGCTTTTTTTTGCTCGTCAGTACCGTGCGCCAATATATACGGGGCCACAATACCTGAATGCACCATACCACCAAAACCCGATTGATTGGCTTCGGCCTGTGCGTACAGCAGAGCTGCTTCATGACCAAAATCACCACCGCCGCCGCCGTACTCCTCTGGTATTGAAGCGCACAAGAACCCCATCGCGCCCGCCTCTTCCCACGCTGCACGGTCAATCATGCCGTTTTTGCGCCATTCCTCATCTTTTGTTTCCCAGCTTTTAAACATTTTTAACGCACTGTCGTAAACCATTTGATGCTCTTCAGTCATCCAGTTTGGCACAAATTTTTCGATACTCATGGTGTCTATCCTTGACGATGTTGAGTGACTTATTAATTTAAAAGAGGATATTCACTAATCAATTTTAATTACGGTAATACAAATTACCGTATGAGATACTCATTAAAACCTTTAATTATTAATGAATTCAAAACTTATACTAGGATAATAAAAATAATTTCGCAACTAATTAAAAATCAATGGTAATATTAATTACCTTAATCTATTTCTTTGGTGCAACCATTCCGATTTGATTCACCTTATGTATCATTTTTAGGTTGGATGGACGGTATGATTAAAATAAAAACCATTCACAGAGCACGACAGTAAAGGCCTCATAAAATATGACTAAGACTACTCAAACTTCTCAACTCGTTGATACTCGAGTGTTAGCACCTTTGTCGGACATGCGACCAGCGACGTTAGGTAAGATCGAAAAAGCAGTACGTAAAGTGTTCGCTGGCGTCGATTCTAATGAAGTCACCATGGCGCAAATCGCCAAGTCTGCTAATGTTTCTCTGCAAACGCTTTATAAGTACTTTGGTGATAAACAAACGCTTTTTTATACCATTATGGATATTGTGTTGGGTAGATTGGCCATACGCATCATGGATCATTTGCAAGGCATTGATAGTGTGCAAGATCGTCTGCGTAAGACGCTATGGGTATGTTTTGATTTTGTAGATTCACATCCTGATGCAGTCATGGTGCTGTCTTCTGTATCAGCATCACACATTCGTAATATTGCCATTTATGAAAATAAAGAATTGATTGGCGCGTTTTTAGAGGTACTGGAGGACGGGCAAAATCGCGGCGTACTCAACGATACCGTACCGCTATATATACTTTTTGATGTGTTTATGGGCTTTATCAGTCGCCTTGGGCTGATGCATATCATTCGTCAGACTGACACCCCTATCAATGCTGAATTCGATGCCTTATTCAATATGCTGTGGCGAGCCATCTCTAAGCCTGTGTGATCAGATAGATTACAGATTTTTTAATTCACGATGGCTTTTATAGTAATGGTCCATCAAATATATAGTTTATGTGTCTCGTCCTAAAATAGATAAAAAAAAGCCTCATAATAAAATGAGGCTTCATTGGACTTAATATATTTGTACTTGTGGCTAATATATTTATAGGTTTTGATCAGAAGTTATAGCATAACTAAATCAGTCTTTTATACTATAAAAAATATTTACACACTACTCGATTTTGGCAATCCATATTCTAAACTATCGACCACTTTATTATTCTGCTCAGTCATTAGCTCATAGCCTTTGATGATTCCCTCGAAAGGCAAATTACCTTCATAACGCTGATAGTGCTCACAGATACTTTCTTTCACAATCACATGACGCTCTGCCTCTTCTAATTCGGCAAATCCATCTGGAAGACGTATGTGAGCCAAACGTGCAGCATTACCACGCGCCATCCAATTGGCATCATTAAATTCGAACTCAACCTGCGCTCGTAAGCTATATTTTGACACAGGATTGTCAGAATGTATCAAATCGTATTTAATCTGAGCAATGTCTTCTGCAAATGGCTCGTAAGGGATTTCAAGCACCGAAAATAGCGTTGCTAGGAATTCATCAGCTGTAAAATATTTATCACTATAGCTACCATCAAGTCCAAGGTATTTGCTAGACAGTACATGACGCAGTCGATCACATGCCGGTATCGTATGCTTTAACGGATAGTCCATGGCTTTAATAATATCTTGCGAGCGCAGTTTAAGCGTATCTATTTGAGCGATGGCATAGTGTGCAAGAAGATGACGTGGCTGATAACGACGGGTATATGGGGATTGATTGACAGTGTAATTCATAGTATTAAACACCTTTGGCTCCTGTAACTCCGACGAAAAAGTATGAAATAAGCCCAAATAGGCAAATAAATTGGCACAAATGAGGTGTCGGAGTACAGGCTCATGCGCTTTACCAGAATTATTTTACATCGTGCTGGAAGTTGCAAGGTTTGTACGTTTTCATTAGATGACAATAATGATTGGCAATACAAAACTGTTAAACCCACGATGGATAATGCATTGATGATAGCATATCAGCTAATAGAAAATAAATACTGATACAAGGGCTGTTTTTAAAATTCATACAATTGGCCACTTAAGATAAAAGAAATCCAACCGAAATAGCAAAAAACTACTTTAACTTATGCTTTTGACTTGGTATCTTCCCCTCCACTCTTATATTCCTTAGTATTTTTTATACCGCTTTTTGGCTCATTTTGCTGTATTAGCTCCTTCTTTGTATTGGATCTTATGAAACACACCCTTGAGGCGAGCGCAGATGCTCGCCGCACTCAGTATTTTCAAGTATTTTTGATGGGCGTTAGCGCATTTATCATGAATACCACAGAATTCGTTCCTGTCGCATTGTTAAGTGACATTGCGCAAGATTTCTCAATCACCACGGCAGAAACAGGCTGGATGTTGACACTCTATGCTTGGATTGTCGCAGCGATGTCATTGCCACTTATGCTGCTGACCAGTCGATTTGAGCGCAAGCGTTTGCTTTTGGGCTTATTCGCTGTCTTCATTGTCAGCCACATCCTTTCTGTGTTTGCATGGAGTTTTAATGTCTTGCTGATCAGTCGCGTTGGTATCGCGCTATCTCATGCGATATTTTGGTCAATCACGGCGGCGATCGCTATACGTGTGGCACCAGAAGGCAAAAAAGCGATGGCGCTTAGTGTGCTGGCAACCGGTACGTCATTGGCCATGGTACTGGGTGTACCTTTAGGACGAGTGATTGGTCAATGGTTTGGCTGGCGCGCGACCTTCGGTGGTATCGGCGTGATTGCGCTCATCGTTTTTGTTCTCCAAGCGAGGCTTTTACCAACCCTACCAAGTATGTTTGAAGGGTCTTTTAGAAAAATCCCAGAATTGCTCAAAAACCCATTATTGGTCTGCTTGTATTTGCTTATCTTACTCGTCTTTACGGCACACTACACCGCTTACTCATATATTGAGCCGTTTATGCGTCAAGTCGGCTCCATTAGTGAGAATTTAGCCACTTTCGTCCTGTTACTGTTCGGTGCCGCTGGTATTTTGGGCAGTTGGATATTCAGTCGCTGGGGAGATCACTTAAATACTCAGTTGATGTTAATGTCGACGATACTGATGCTCGGCTCGATGCTTGTGCTATTGCTGGCCGTCACCTCGGTATGGGCGCTTAGCCTGATTGCGTTACTTTGGGGAGCCGCGTTGATGTTACTTATCATCACCATGCAAGCCAAAGTCATCATGGTGGATGTGAATGCGCAAGACATGCTGATGTCGATGTTCTCAGGTATTATCAATTTAGGTATTGGTGCGGGCGCGTTATTCGGCGGTTATGCAGTGACGCATATCTCTATATCAAGCGTGGGCTACGTTGGGGCGGCGATTGCTAGCATCGCCCTACTATTGATGTTATTTATGATAAAGCGCTTCCCCGAGCTGAGTAAAAGACTTGGTTAAGACGTAAAAAGCGCGATTGTTAATAATCCACTTTGCCGCGCAAGGCTTTGGTCTTGCCGCGTTGGGTCTTTTGATCCACGCGTTTGCGCTTGGCATTTCTGCTCGGTTTGGTGGGTTTGCGGGTTTTATTCACATGAGTGGCTTTTATGATAAAGCTCTGCAATCGCTCAAACGCATCAATCTTGTTTCTTTCTTGCGTACGAAACTGCTGGGCCTTGATAATCAGCACCCCTTCTTTGGTGATTCGGCTATCCTTACTGTCCAGCAAACGCTGTTTTTGAGCATCGCTCAAACTTGAGCCAAGGATATCAAAGCGCAGATGAATCGCAGAGGAAACTTTATTGACATTTTGCCCGCCCGCCCCTTGCGAGCGCATGGCACTGATGTCCACGTCATTATCATTTAGGCTAATGGTATTACTGATAAAAATCATAGAGTTCTTTTATAGGGTCGATGGGCTTGATAATAGCGCTATGGGGCTCATGATAACGTATTATCTACTTACCTGCTACTGAGCCAACAGCTGACGGCAGCGCTCAATGACTGGTGCATCGACCATCTCGCCTTCTATTTTAAATACCGCCTGACCACTTCGCTCGTACTCCTCGATTACCCGCTTGGCAAACTCAAGCGCTTTTCTGTCGGCTGCAAGGCTTGCTGCACGGTAGCCACTTGCTTGGGATGGATACACAGCATTCCTGACATGCCCATTTGTGACCATAACTGTACGCGAGTGCGTAACCCTACTTCATCATTAAAATCAGGATAAATGGTGTCAATTGGCGGTGCTAGCTTGTGCACCTTTGATACTACAATAAACTGATAACGAATCTGATTGGCAATAAGGTCGGCTGAAGGCGTGCCCACTTGCACGCGCAAATCATTACACAGGTCTAAAAACCCGTAACTGAAGGCAGCAAGACCAGTGGCTTTTGCCATGCTGTCGATTTGATATAAGCCGGTGGCGCTCTCTATCAGTGCAATGACGGGCAATCCTGTGAATTGATAAACATGCTCGATGTCGCCAGCTTGCTCTGCTTTTGCCAATAAGACGCCCGCCAGCTTGGGCATTTGCTGGCACAATGCCAAGTCTTCAAAAAACGCCTCAGTCCCTGCCCGATTGATACGCAACCAAATCGGCTGATAAGTGTGCTTCTCGTTTTGATCGTCATGGTATTTTTTTAAGGCATCTCGCGCTTGCGCTTTATCTTCTTGGGCGACAGCATCTTCTAAATCTACGATCACTGCCGCAGCGCCACTGGCAAACGCCTTTTCTATTCGGTCGAGACGCGTTGCAGGGACAAAAAGCCATGTGTTGTTTTGAGCAAAAATTTCTACTTTATTATTATCGCCACTGTCAAAACTCATATTTGATTTCCTATAAATATATTTATTCAATACTGGATTGACGATATATCAATACTTTTTTTGAGTGATTATGTTTTGTCTGAGGATACCTTACTTTAGGCATGTACATCAAAAAGTGAGTCAAAAAAACCGCACGAAATTTAATCTCATGCGGTTTCGGGTTTGAGCCTGATAATGACTTTTATTCTGTAAACCATTTTTCACAGCTTGCTAGTTAGGCCAGCATCCCACCATCGACGACTACTGTCGCGCCCGTGGTATAGCTTGACGCGTCAGACACCAAATACAATACTGTGCCAGCCATTTCATCTGGATCAGCCACACGCCCTAACGGTATGGAATGCAGCGCCATCTTTAAGACTTTATCGTTGGTTGTAAGAGCAGAGGCAAACTTGGTATCGGTCAAACCTGGCAATAAAGCGTTGACACGAATATTCAAAGGCCCGCACTCTTTGGCAAAGGCTTTGGTCATGCTAATGACAGCGGCTTTGGTAATTGAATAAATCCCTTGCTTATCCCCTGCCACCAAACCATTAACCGATGCCGTGTTCAAAATCACACCGCCACCCTGTTCGCGCATCATCTTGCCAGCGGCCGTCGACATAAAGAAATAACCGCGAATATTGACCTCTACTGTCTTATCAAAAGCGGCCAAATCCGTATCCAAAATATGACCGTAATAAGGATTTGCCGCCGCGTTATTGACCAAGATATCAAGCTGACCAAACTCACTTTTGATATGCTCAAAAATCGTTTCAATCTGCGCCATATCCCCCACATGGCAAGCAAACGCACTGGCCTTATGACCGTCAGCTTTGATGCTATCTGCGACCGCTTGGCAAGCATCGATCTTACGACTAGACACGATCACATGCGCCCCTCTTGACGCAAGCAGACGCGCAATAGACTCGCCAATACCGCGACTCGCGCCCGTCACCAATGCAATCTTGCCTGTTAAATTAAATAAATCTTTCATGATAACTCCTTATGCTTTTTTAAATTAGCAGTGATGAAAAAAATCTCGCAGCACCGCCAAATTTAGTATCAATTTTTTTAATAAGGTACATTAAGCCAGCTAGGCCACCATCCCACCATCAAGTGTAAAGGCATGACCATTCATAAACGTACTCTCATCGCTGGCAAGCCATGCAATCGCGCCTGACACTTCATCAACCTCGCCCAGACGACGCAGTGGACTGGCTTTGATGGTGGCTTCTTGCGCGCGCTCAGTCATGTTTGCCATGGTGTTGCGTACCATTGGCGTATCAATAAAACTTGGACATACCGCATTGAAGCGAATATTAACGCGTGCATACTCGTGGGCAGCAGACTTGGTCAGCCCCATCACACCATGTTTGGCAGCACTATAAGCCGATAGCATGGGTGCGGAGCGCAAGCCTGCGATGGAGGCCACATTGATCACATGCCCACCGCCATTGGATGCCATACAAGCGACAGCGGCGCGCATACAGTGCCACACCCCTTTTAAATTGACGGCAATATTGCGATCAAAGTCTTCATCGCTCAGCTCATGCATGGGCGCAGGCTGATGGTCGATACCCGCATTATTTATCACGACATCAAGGCCACCAAGTTCTTGCATGGCAAAAGCAAATAACGCACGCACCTCATTGCCGCTTGTCACATCGACTTTTTGAAATACGATACTATTGCCTGCCTCTTGGCCTTGCTTAGCAACCGCCGCCCCAAGTGTCTCTGCCAAATCGCCAATCACAACTTTTGCGCCGCGACTTGCCAGCAGCAGTGCACTGGCAGCACCAATGCCTGATGCACCGCCTGTGATTAAAATGCGTTTACCTGTTACGTCTGATGCCACTCCATTTTTACTTAATGTCATGATTTATTCCTCTACCTTGAGAACCAATTTACCGAAGTTTTTCCCTTCAAACAGCATCATCAATGTCTCAGGGAAGGTTTCGATACCTTTAACGATATGATCTTTCACTTTGATGTCGCCGGATTGAATCCAACCTGCAATCTCTTTCATAGCAATTGGATATTCTTTAACATTATCAAATACCACAATCCCTTCCATGCGCGCCCGATTGACCAGTAGTGACAGATAATTTGAAGGGCCTTTGACTGCTTCAGTATTATTATATTGGCTGATTGCGCCGCAAATGACGATACGCGCACGCAGATTAATCTGAGTCAGCACATCATTTAAGATATCACCGCCCACATTGTCAAAGTATACATTGACCCCATCTGGACAAGTTTGTTTGAGGGCTTTTTTTACATTTTCGTTTTTATAGTCAATCGCGGCGTCAAAGCCAAGTTCATCGACTAAGAACTGACATTTCTCACGACCGCCTGCGATACCAACGACGCGGCAGCCTTTGATTTTGGCGATTTGACCGACCAGACTACCCACTGCGCCCGCCGCGCCCGATACCACAACGGTCTCGCCTGCTTTTGGCTCGCCTGTTTTTAATAACCCAAAATACCCTGTCATCCCTGTCATCCCTGGCATACCCAAAACGCCCAAATAATAAGACAGTGGTGCAAGATTTGGATCGACTTTGTATATTCCTGTACCGTCACTCACCGCATACGACTGCACGCCATTGTGACCTGAGACATAGTCACCAATGGCAAAATCTGCGTGCTTACTGTCAATCACTTCGCCGACAGTGCCTGCTCGCATGACATCGTCAACCTTTACAGGCGCGATGTAAGATTTTGCATCGTTCAACCACCCACGCATTGCAGGATCTATAGAGATGTAGTCAATTTTTATCAGTAACTGTCCATCTTCAATGGTCGGCACCTCGTTCTCGGTATACTCCCATGTGTCAGCATTCGGTTCACCCACGGGTCTTGTTTTTAGCCGCCATTGCTTATTCATGCTTGTCATGACTCTTATCCTTAGAGAGACTCTTAAAACCACGCAGCTTGCATGTCTGTGCAAACAGCATTGTCATTGGTTAAAATTGCGATATCGCGTTTGACTAATGGTAATTCCCAATCGATAAAATATTTTGCTGCTTGTATCTTGCCTTGATAGAAATCTCGTTGCTCAGTATCGTCTGTATTGCTCAGCAGCTGTTCTGCTTTACTGGCTTGGCGAATCCAAATCCACGCCACGACTATCGAGGCAAAAATATTCATAAGTGCCTGCGCATTGCCCGTTAAGGTAACTGCTTTTTCGGTTTGTAAAACTTTACTCAAATGCATCAAAATTTCATGCAACTCACCCATGTAAGGTGTCAATTTACCTGCCAGCTTCGCCGTCTCTGCCGTGGTGATACTTTCCAAATCCTGTGTGATTTCACGTTTTAGGATTTGAATACCAAGACCGCCTTTTTGCCATAACTTGCGAAATGACAAATCCAAGGCTTGCACGCCATTTGTGCCTTCATGAATGGGATTGAGACGATTGTCCCGCCAAAATTGCTCGGCGTGATACTCGCGGGTATAGCCTGCCCCGCCCAATACCTGAATACCCAAATCATTGGCTTTTGGCCCATATTCAGACGGCCATGCTTTTAATACTGGCGTCAATAAATCCAGTAATTCTGACAGCTCGTTTTTTAACGTGGCATCTTCGCAAGTATTGATACGGTCGATCAGATTTGAGCCGTATAAGCACAATGAAATGCCGCCTTCAGAATAGGCTTTTTGTGCCAGTAGCATCCGTCTGACGTCACCATGATTGATGATGGCAGTCGCATCATCTTCAGGCTTGTTATTGGGTGCAATCCTGCCTTGTGTTCTGTCTTTGGCATAATCTAGCGAATACTGATAACCGCGATAACCAATCATTGCCGCACCAAAACCCACAGCAATACGCGCCTCATTCATCATCTTAAACATATAACGCAGGCCAAAATGCTCATCACCGATGAGGTAACCATGGCACGCGCCTTCATCACCGAAGCTCAATGCTGTCGACGTCGCGCCTCTATAACCCAGTTTATGAATGAGTCCCGTTAGATGGACATCATTACGCTCACCAATCGATAAATCATCGTTTAATCGGTACTTTGGCACCGCAAATAAAGAAATCCCTTTGACACCGCCAGGGCCACCAGGAATTTTGGCCAATACCAAATGGACGATATTGTCAGACAGCTCATGATCGCCGCCCGAGATATAAATCTTACTGCCTTTGACTCGGTACGAACCGTCGGCTTGTTTGACGGCAGTGGTTTTGATATCAGCAAGCGACGAGCCAGCATGCGGCTCTGTCAATGCCATCGTTCCGGTAAACTCACCCGTTAGCATTCGCGGCATAAAAGCAGCTTTAATCTCATCGCTGGCAAAATGTGAGATCACATTAATCGCAGCAGTGGTCAAAAAAGGATAGGCCGTAGTTGAAGGATTGGCCGCCATAAAATAGCCTGCCACTGCCGTCATCACCGTCTCAGGTAATTGCATACCGCCATCTTCGAAATTATAACGACCGGCGATAAAACCTGACTCACGATACGCATCAAACGCGACTTTCACATCGTTTATCATGCTGACTTTTTTGCCGTCGAACTGTGGCTCGTTTTTATCTGCGATATGGTTATGCGGTAAAAACAAATCGGTTGCCATTTTGTTTGCAGTATTTAATACCGCGTCAAACGTCTCACGGCTATGCTCTGCAAATTTGGGATGCTGGGTCAGCGTTTCAGCACCCAGTACATCATACAATTGAAACGGTAATTCAAAGTCGTTGATAAGGGTATCTGCTGCCATAATAGTCTCGCTACTGTGCTTGTTGACAAAAGAAAATGAGGTATCCATAGATACTAAGCCAATTTCACACGCTACCGTATTGTCATTTATGACATAATTATGGTCAAATAAGACATATTATCGATACTGAATAAAATGGATACCAGACATTATGACGCGAGACTGGTACAAATTTTTCTTGCTTGCTGTGCCTTCGCAGACAGAGGCGACAAAAAATTTATCCCCGTCTCGCTGTATTTTTTTATATGAACTTAACTATAGTATTGGCAATAAATAAAGGAAAACGAAAACTCATGCCCGACTTCCAACCGTTTACAGTGATTATTCTTGGCTTCGATGGCGTGCTGGGTAGTGTGCTCGCTGGTGCCTTGGACTTGTTTTCGTTCACTGGGGTCAGCTGGCAGCGATTTTTAGGTGAGGACGTAGCGCCTAGATTTAAGGTACAGATAGCGAGTTTGGGCGGCGGCGATATCCGCTGTAGCAATCGCTTAATGATGCGGGCACATTGTGATATCCAAGACGTGATGGAATGCGACTTATTGCTGGTGCCGACCATTGGTGATTCGATCGATAAGGTGTTAACACAAAACCGTGAGTTGTTGCCCCATCTCATCAGACTCGCTGACACCAACGCAGATATCGCCAGTAACTGTAGTGGCGCGTTTTTTTTGGCAAAGGCAGGTTTGCTAGATCATAAGATCGCCACCACGCATTGGGGTTATGCGAGTAAGTTTAAGGCAGACTTCCCGCTCGTGGATTTACAGGAAAATCAGTTCGTGACCCAATCAGACAATATCTTTTGTGCCGCAGGCGGCAGTGCTTTTTATGATTTGGGCTTATTACTCATAGAGCGCTATTGCGGACGTGAGATTTCTACGCAGGTGGCGAGAACTCAGATTATCGATAGTAAGCGCGGCAACCAAAACAGCTATACAAATGTGACGTTGCACAAACCGCATGCCGACCCGCTAGTCAAGCAGGTACAAGAATTTATAGAAGAAAATTTTAATAAACCCATTCAAGTGAGTCAGTTGGCTGGTATGGTCAATATCACCCCACGCACCTTAAATCGACGCTTTCAATCTTGTGTGGCCATGCGCCCCATTGAGTACATTCAAGCGGTTAGAATTGAGCAAGCAAAACGCCTATTAGAATCGGGCGATGTGACGATAAAATCTCTGGCGGATCAAGTGGGTTATGAGGACATCTCGTCATTCACACGCTTGTTCAAACGCACTACCGAGTTGACGCCCAAAGAATACCAAGACAAGTTTTCACGGTTAGCGATTTAACGATTTAGTATAAAAATGAGTTAGCGGGACTGGAATAAATTTTTCTTAACCTCTGTCTGTAAAGGCACAGCAAGCAAGAAACATTTATTTCAGTTCAGCGTTGACATGTAGTGTCTCTGTTTTATTGAGAATCGACTACAGTATTGTTGAGCTCTTAAACATTCTGCCACAGCCCTTCGACATGAATCGCATCGGCTTTAATCGTGGGATACTCGGTGAACGCCAATTGATAGCCGCCGCTGGTATTGGGACTGATTTGACACGTCGCGCCTAGCGGAAAACTGTGTTTTTTTCCAATATGACCGAATCGCATACCGCTATAAACGGGCAGCCCTGTCAACTTGTGCAACTGACGAACCACAGTGGCAACATCGTAACGCTTATCGTAGCTGTCCTCACCCGAACCAGACAATGCGCCAAATACAATCGCTTGCTGACCCTTAAATATGCCCGCTAAGTACAAGTCATATAACATGCGCTCAATGCGATAAGCTTGCTCGCCTACATCTTCCAAAAACACAATCCCACCCTCAATCCGTGGTAAATACTCACTGCCTGCCAGCGCAGAGACCACACTCAGGTTACCGCCCCAAATAGTACCGCGCACCGCTTTTGGCACGCCCGTTGTCAGAATGCTGGGTAACTGCTGGCTGGTTAAAGACGCATCTTCAATACTAATCGTTAAATTAGGATTGCTCAAGGCATTGGCAAACTGTTGGCAAGTCACTTGATCGGGGTTGATTTTGCCAAACTCACTATAAAGCATTGGGGCCGCAAGCGAGCTCATGTCGCCTTTTGCCAGTAGCGCACATTGAATGGCGGTCACATCACTAAATCCTGCGAGTATCGTGCCACACTCTTTCATGATACGACCAAGCATCGACCAGTCAATCATCGGTAATAAGCGCATCGCACCATAGCCACCGCGTACGCCCAGTAGCAATTTAGGGGCCGCTATTGCACCAGTCGCGATATTTTGAAGATCACTGGCACGTTGTGAGTCAGTACCTGCAAAGCGCAAATATTGCCGGCTGGTGATCGTAGGATTGCTTACTTTAAACCCTGCACACGCCACGCGATCCAGCGCCAATTGATTGCGCTCATCACTGCCGCCCACATTAGAGCTGGCAAAAAGCTGCGTTTCGATAGTGGGCGTAATACAGCTTATGGTTAGGGACGTCTGCGACGACGCACCATCTTGCACCAATGGCAGATCATCTTTGGTCAGTGACGTGCTGCTATTTTTATCCATGGTATTGGCAGCCAGTACTTGAGAGATGCTTTGAGCGGCTAACAATCCTGTGCCTGCACTTATCCCTACTTGACGCAAAAACTGCCTGCGATTCAGTCCAGTTTTGGCATTCGTCACTGAAGCGGATTTTTGGCTTTTGGTAGTGGTAGCATCCTGTGTCCACGGTGTCTTTGAGACCATATCTTGCGGCTTCCTTTTTACTTTTGTCTTAGTTGTTATTTTCATCAGCTATAAAAGACAGGATTATAACGTGCCTGCTCGCGAGTATGGTTGCCCAACCCTTGCCCGTATTTACTTTTTCGCTACTGTGACGATAATGTTGCTTGGATTGTAAGATCCAACATAAAAAAGGCTGCCAATAATGCAAATGAATGGTGATATAAAAAGCGTCTTTTTATATAAACTTCATGATGTTTATATAGCAAAAAAGCCAAGATCGATAATTCGGTATCGGTCGTGGCTTTTTATTGGTTATTTACTATATCCAATTGATTGTGCGTTATTAATTGTCTATGAATATTAATCAGGCACATCATAATTGGCTTTTTCGGGATTGAGACCGAATGAGCAGACAAAGGTGGCAACGAGACTATTCACAATAATAAAAGGCAGATCGATGGTGGCATGTCCCAACGCATAACGACCAATAAGCCATGAGACAATCAGCATAGCAATAAAGAATATACCCAAGTACGCCAAAATCGTCGGATGTTTTAGATTGTAAGGCTGCTCGGGTTGGGGTTTTTTGTCCAAAACATACGTTCTTATAACCCAACCTGCTGCATAAGAAAATCCACCCAACACCACATAACTAAAAAAATTCATATTGCCTGACTCTGATGACGGTTTATAACAAACGATGATTAATATTCAATAGCAGTTGAATAGCAGTTAAATACCACTTATTCACACACTTTCATTCACATTATCGACAATAATATCGGCATGAGGATTGGCCAAAATATCAGTATTGACGTCATCACATTCCACACGATAGATCGTATTGGCACCGCGATAGATATAAGACAAGTACTCACTATCTAGCAGTGGGTCGATATTGGCGTACGCAGATTTGACATGAGCCAGTACCAGCACCCTATCAGGACGGCCAATCACGGCATCGACATTATTAGGATCAATAGAAAAGAACTTTGAGACATCACTGTTTTCAATCATCTCTAATGGCTCAGGGTTGTCCCAAACGCGCTTGGCACTGGCAGGCTCTTTCATTTGCATCACCCAAGCACCATCTTGTTGACTTACTTTTATTTGGGCAGGCTCATCATTACTTACCGTATAGCAGCCTTCAAAGATAGACAAATCGACTGCCTCAGCCACCTGTGTCTCGGTTTGTATATTACTATCATTACAAGCCGTCAAAAATAACATGCTGCTCACAGCCAAGCTAACGGTAAGATGCGTCAATCTGTTTGAAACAACGTTTGTGCATAAGGACATAATCGGATTATCCTGCATTTATTCATGCGTTAAGAGCGTGTGTTGAGAGCATTACTATTGAATAGCATGGCTATTAAACAGTACAGTAACTAAAGCGTTGTGGTACAAACATTCTGCCATTTATGGCTACTGTTTGTTGCCCCAAAATCCCTATTTTTATGGGAAGCTTTTGGTAGTTGACGCTATTTTAACAGAAAACCAGCAGGTTACTATTATCCTATAAATTGTCATATAAAAAGGCATCTATGAGTTCGCGATTTTGTACATGACGACTGCCCATATCAGCGATAGATTTGTTATACTCAAACCCAGCATCTAGATAGGTCGTTATCGTAACCCTCACCGTAGCACCGCTTTTCTTTCTCTCCCTTATTTAGCATTTATCAGGTCAATATATTTTTATGTCAGACAATCGCAACATACCCTCATTGAACACAAATAGCACGATGAATCCATTGGCCGCCAAAGCGAATACCACTGTGGCTTATACGGATGGTGCCTGTAAGGGCAATCCTGGTGCTGGTGGCTGGGGCGCGCACCTTATATTCAGCGATGGTAGCACGCAAGATTTATATGGCGGTGATAAAGAGACGACCAATAACCGTATGGAGTTGATGGGTGCCATACAAGCACTGATGCACAGTCCTCTTGAGCAAAAACTTGAGATTTGGACCGACTCAAGTTATGTCCAAAAAGGGATTACAGAATGGATCGAGGGCTGGAAAAAAAGAGGCTGGAAAACAGCGGGCAAAAAACCTGTGGCCAACCAAGATCTTTGGCAACAATTGGATGCGTTGACCCAAAAACGTGATGTTGATTGGCATTGGGTAAAAGGTCATGCTGGACATACCGGCAACGAAAAAGCAGACGAATTGGCAAACCTAGGCGTCACCTCCAGTAGCGATCATTCATCAGCCCTGCACACACAGAATTTATCTAAAAAAAAAGTGTCCATAATGACTGACGATGCATCAGCGGCTTCTGGTCATGACTGGTTAAGTTTTGACCCTCTAGGTCTGGATATGGAAGAGAACGAACTTGATGAAGAGCTTGATAATGAGCCACTAGAAAGTCATAACAATGACAATAATATGATGGCTAAAGACGCTATAATAGACACAAATCGCTATGAAGCACACGCTCATACACCGCCTCATGCGACCAAACCAATGAGTACCATAGATATGCCAGAAGCCCATGTACCAATGAATGTACCAACATCTGTCCCAATGACCGATACAATGAATGAAGGCAAACTGTCAGAGGTAGCGGATGATGGTGTCAAATTCGATGGTGATACCAGTCGTGCCAATCCGCACTTTAAGCCGCTGCTACCTGAACCAAAACATCGTCATGAATCTGACCGTCAACTGATTATGGATACCGAGACCACAGGACTTGATGCGCTAAAAGGCGATCGTGTCATCGAAGTTGGTATCGTCGAGATGGTTGGGCGTAAATTCACTGGCGAAAAACTGCATGTCTATATTAACCCACAGCGCGGTATGGATGAGGAAGTCATTCGCATTCATGGTATCTCTGAGGCATTTTTAGCGGATAAGCCAACCTTCGATCAAGTGGCAAAATCGCTATATGACTTTATGGATGGGGCAGAAATCATCGCCCATAACGCCTCGTTTGATATGAACTTCTTAAACATGGAGTTTGCTAAAGTTGGTCTCAATGACTTTGCCGAGCGGGTACGAGTGACTGACTCTTTGGCCATGGCAAAACAGCAGTATCCGGGGCAAAAAAACACCCTAGATGCCTTAGTAAGACGTTTAGATGTGGGTAAGCAAGATCGTACTTTCCATGGTGCTTTACTTGACTCAGAGATTTTGGCTGAAGTATATTTAGCGATGACAGGTGGGCAGGTCACGCTTGCCATTGAGGAAGATGCACAAACTGAGGGCGGACAAACTGCCCATGCAAATTTTAGCGATCTAGCCGCTTTATTGCTGGCGTCAAGCACAGACGAAGACGCAAACCAACAGTGGTACACCTCGCTTTCAGAGGACTACCCTGAGCTCAAAGCCCATATGTAGTTATCGATCGTGACCGTTTTTGATATTACCAATTCTACAGTACAGCATTCATGATTATAATCAGCGTTAAAACAGCACCCATACCTACTTTTAGCATTATCTAACCCATCGCCATTCTCATCAGTACATTATGGAAAAATAACTATGGACCAGTCTGCGCAAATGAAATTAACCGCTCCCACGCTTAGTATCACTGATTTCAATCTACCCTCACTACATTTGCTGCATGATGAGATTATCGTAACGCTAAAAGATGCCGAGATTCATCTGGGTGAGTTCAATGACGATGACAGTCAGGCACCTTTACTGCTAGATTCTATCGTTGTCCTAAAGCAGTTATCTTATATTTTTAAACTGATCTCTTTGGTCGGTGCTGAAGTCTTAAATACAGCTATTGCCAATGGATTGCAGCGTCTTTATGACAATGGTGATAATAATGATATCGATTTGATTATGGATCTATCAGAAGCCATTATGACACTTGAGCGTTATGTCGAATTTGTACTATTGACGGAGTCGGTAGAGCC
Organism: Psychrobacter sp. 1176_08; assembly: GCF_052850615.1. Classification (NCBI taxonomy): domain Bacteria; kingdom Pseudomonadati; phylum Pseudomonadota; class Gammaproteobacteria; order Moraxellales; family Moraxellaceae; genus Psychrobacter; species Psychrobacter sp. 1176_08. Next base: position 319,888 of record NZ_VXCU01000003.1, on the reverse strand, counting down.
CATTTTATTATTGCCAGTGATCAACAAACTGAACGCTCATAGTCACCAAAACCTTATTTCAGCAGATTATTTTTCTGCTTTTGGTAGCAGTAGCGTTATTATTGCCAATCCTGAAAGCAACTTTCAGCCACTCAAAGAGCTCGATATCGATAACGAATTGTTGACCTATGCCTATCGTAGTGGGCTTAGCGTGGTTCTACTCAATCAAGATGGCAACATTAGCCCAGATGAGCAACAAAAAGTCGATGCCATGAGTGCGGCCTGTGCGCTGATTGCCTCAAAGACCGACAGCTTATTTTGGCAAGCAGCCAATACCGCTGTCACTGATATCGCCACCCTGTTGCCGCTGACCTTGAGTCAAAAACACATCTTTATTTATTTGGAGCAACAATTCCAAAGCTATCTACCAGTGATGGATAGACGTTTTGCTGATTTGGTCAGCTTTGCGTGCCAGCGTAACACTATTGAGGCGCAGCAACTGCGTGAACTGTACGCTGACAACCAATTAGAAGGGCCTCAGATTGAACAGATGAAGCGCTTTTTATTTGGGCCTAATCGTACGTTGACTGATACTTTAAACACGATTATTCAAACCCAAATCAACACAATTAAAGAAGATGTAGACAGTTACGCTCGCGGTGACTCCATTAATCCTGCTGACATGCAGACAGCACAGATTACTGACGAACTTACTGCATTGAGCTCAGCACTACGACTGCTTGGTCTAACAAGTGCCGCCAGCAGTCTCAGTACAGCTGCACAAGCGGTCAAGCATTGGCGAGCGCCTGCACCTGAGGATTTTGATCATTTATTATTGGCCTTGATGCATGCCGAAAATGCCACCATCGCGATGGCAGAAACACATACCCCAGGCGCTATTTATTTGCCATTGAACAACCCTCATATCTCATTGCATCAGCTCAATACTGCCAATGATACCTTGATACAAGAGAGTCGTACCGCGATTGCCAGTGCCGAACAAGCCATCACTGACTATTTGGCTGAGCCAGAACGAGATTTACTGAATATTCAAAACGTACCCGAGATGATGCGCCAAGTATCAGGAGCTGTACGCTTTTTGCAACTGCCAACCCCCGCCAGCATGCTCAGTCAATTGGCTAACTATATTGAACAGCGTATCGAAAGTGGACGTCGCATAGAAGATGATACCCTGTCCTATATTGCCGATATTATTATGGCGGTTGATTATCATTTAGAAGGTTTGGAATACAATCGTCCTGTCAGTAAGCAGGCGCTTAATGTCGGTCAACAAAGCTTAAGCGCGTTATTGGCAGCCTAGTGTCGATACAGTTTGATCGTAATGTCATTAACTCTTCATTACGATAGAACTTTCTATATTTTTATTACTTCAAACAAGTTTGTATGTCACGTACTACAAACTTGTTTTTAATGCTTTGGAATGTCGTATATGACCCATGCTTTCGTATTTCGTGATGACACTCTTTTATGTCATCAAACATCTGATGGCTGGTGGCCATTGCAGGTTCAATTACCGCAGTCTGCTCCACATTCAGAAGATAGCGAGCATTCGCCAACCTATCAAATTGGTCGAGTGGCGCTACTTGAGAGCCTGGCACCCAATCATTGGTTGACTGATAGTTCGCCAAAAAATTCCGTTGAATTTGGCCATCAAGCGACTAAGACTGATGGTTTTACTTCTGATCCTTTTCAAGCCCATCCTTTCGATTCCGACACTTTCACAGCTCAAAGCACCAGCGCCATTACTGATGCCTATGCCCTAGCACACAATATTGTCTTGCCAACAATAACTGACCATAGCGGATACGATTTTTTGCCTTATAGACAGCTCATTACCCAGCTGCCTATTGCACTATCTACTCAAATCAGCCAAGCCATACAGCTATTGCGTTGGCAAGAAGATACACAGTTTTGTAGTCGCTGTGCCACGCCTGCCGTTCATACTAAAACGGACGAACGCGCGATGGTCTGTCCCGTATGTCAGTTGCGCCAGTATCCTCGTGTCCAGCCATGTGTCATCACTGCCATCACTCGTCCCAATCCGAAAACGGGAGAAATGCAAATCTTACTGGCACAGCATCGACGCCATGGCGTGCAAAAGCAGCCAGCCATGTATGGTTTGATTGCTGGCTTCGTCGAAGTAGGTGAAAGTTTGGAGCATGCCGTGGTACGCGAAGTCGCAGAAGAGGTAAATATCAGTGTGACCAATATAAGCTACGTAAGCAGTCAGCCTTGGCCGTTTCCTTCTAACTTAATGCTTGGTTTTAAAGCCACTTATGCAGAGGGTGATATCGTTATTCAAGAAGAAGAGCTGACCCACGCAGATTTTTTTGATATTTCAAACCTGCCCCAAATTCCTTTTAAAGGCAGTATTGCTTATGAGTTGATTGCACTGGTCGCTCATGAACAAGGCGTGAGCTTATAAGCGTTTGGTTTATCTATCTCACTTAAACAGTGGCTTTTCGGCTTGCCAAACGCGCCTGTTGCCATTTGAACAGTCTGGGTATTAGTAATCCAGCGATGACAATCATCATACCGACCAACTGTAAAATTGTGACTTGCTGACCGTAAGCGAATGCAGTCAGCGCTGCAAAAACGGGCACAAAATTAAAGAATAAAGACGCATTGGCAGCACCAAGTTGTTTCACGCCAGAAATCCACAACAGGTAACCGCCAACCGTGCCAAAGACCCCAATAAATATCAAATCAACAAGAACGCCACGACTGATCACTAGGCTTTCTTGTATTGGGTGCACCTCTGCACTAAACAGTACCATCAGCGAGATGACGCCCAGACCTGACAGCATACCAACCAAGGTATAAGGAATCATTGGCATCCAGCGGCTAATGCCTTGGGTCAGATAAGTATACAGACTCCAGCACAGCATGCCCAAAAAGATCATTTGATCGCCGTGATTAAACTCAAACCCCAATAGTTTGGCAAATGCGCCATCGGTCAGTACCAGTAGCACTCCAGAGAGACAAACCACCAAACTAAACAGCGCGCCCTTGGTAGGAAACTGACGCTGCGCCACAGAACCAATCAAGGACGTTACTAGTGGGCTGAGGGCCATAATCAACGCACCATTATTAGCATTGGTCTGAGCCAAGCCTGTGAACAGACCCAGATTTAAGCCACCAACACCAATGATGGACACACCAATTGCCCACACCCACTGTTTTGGCGTGAGATTCGGCATTGGCATGTGCTTATATTTTGCATAAAGGTACAGACACACAGCGGCAATGCTAAAGCGCCACATGACTAAGGTTAAGGCATTGACCTCTCCCAAAGCATGTTTGCCAACAGGGAAACTTGCACCCCAAAAAAACGTGCACAGTAACAGACATAGTACGGCATTGGTATTCGCGGAACGGCTCATATTACATCCAAAAACTTGCGAAAAGATAACCACCAGTGTATATATTTTAAATACGGTATAAACAAGCAATAACGAGAGCATAGATTCCGAATATGAAATTTAACTACTCCCTCGATGACATGCGCAGCTTTTGCGCCGTTGTCAGATACGGCAGCTTTCGTCAAGCCTCTGTCACGCTAGATATGCCGCTATCAACATTGAGCCGCCGCGTTGCCAAATTAGAATCCGATCTGGCACTCAGATTACTCAATCGTGATGCGCATCGCGTACAGCTAACCCATGCAGGACAACAGTATTATAAAAGTAGCGCCCATCTGTTTGACGAATTAGAAAACGTCGCGGTTTGCTTATTACAAGATAAAAACCAAGCCAAAGGTACGATTAGAATCAGTGCCCCTGTCAACTTTGGCAGCGATATTTTGGCACCCTATTTCAATGCCTTTTTAAAGCAATATCCAGATATCCATTTGGATTTGCGACTATCCAATCAAACCATTGATATAGAAGCACAGGCCATTGATATCGCTTTTCGCATCGGTGAGCACAGTGCTGATCATTGGATTGGACGACAGCTGACCAATATTCGCTTTATGATTTGTGCCTCAAGTAATACCAATATCTCTGCTATTCACGTACCCAGCGATTTGACAGGCTACCCTACCGTATTGTGTACGCCTATGTCGACTTGGCATCTGCAACATCGCACAACAGGTGAGGTACAAGCACACCAGCCAATGCACAATGTCCGTCTAAAGGTCGATAACATCAGCTTGTTGACAAGGGCTATCGCAGACGGTATTGGTATTGGTCTGGGTTTTATTCCCGATTATGATGCTGAGCCTTTGATAGCGTCAGGACATTTACAACAGGTATTACCCGATTGGCATAACCAACCAAGAGGCTGTCAGATGCTCTATCGCGACCGTGATAACATGCCTTATCGTATGCATTTATTAATCGATTTTATGCTCAAGTGCTTTGATGAGTAGGCGCTTCGACAATGATTGTTTTCTCATGCTGATAATCAGTATCACTTTTGAGCCAAATACCTCATGCTCTCGTCATGATTTTTTAATTTTACCCTCATAATCTTAGTATTTGACTATACTGTGTTAGAGCTTCAAATGTGTTAATCTTTCGCGGCAAAAGAGCAATCGCTATAGCTGGGTTGGTTGCTATTGACCATATAACCTCCGTACACAAACTTGTGATATACCGATAAAGTGCCCAATTAATAGCCTTTTGTAATAGTCACTTGTCTGTCTCTTTATTGACAGATATAGGAGACAACCTTTGATAATGACCGATATTAAGGCCTGCAATACCATGTCCCAAACCGACACCCATTCTCAAGATGCTCAACAAACTCGCTTGGCAGACCTCCCCATCTTGTTTACGTCATTGCACATTGACACCCTGCCTACTGATGTACAAGCAAAAATTTCACGTATTGATGCTTGTTTACCGCAAACTCAATGTGGTCTTTGTGAGCATCCAGATGGCTGTTTGCCCTACGCCGCTGCCATCGTCTTAGATAACGAGCCACACAATAAATGCGTACCTGGTGGGCAACCCGTCACTGACGCCATCGCTCAGATTCTGTATCCTAACACTCATAAGATACCCCTTAAAGCCGTTCCCTCTCAATGGCCAATAGATACTGCCTCTGCCAGACCTACTGAGGTGCGTGCGGTGATTCGTGAGGATGACTGTATTGGCTGTACCAAGTGTATTCCTGCTTGCCCCGTTGATGCTATTGTTGGTACTGGTAAACACATGCATACCATATTTACTGACCTCTGTACTGGCTGCGAGCTATGTATCGCGCCTTGTCCCGTTGATTGTATTGACTTGGTCACGATAGAGCGCGAGGTTTCTGTCTCTGAGCGAGAAGCCGAGCAAGAAGATTTGAGACTGCGCTATCACACGCATTTAAGACGAGTGACCGAACAGCTTGCAGATAGCAGCAATAGCAGACCAGTGGTCAGCATGGTAGAGGCCAAACTGAACAATGCAGCGAGCCAATCTCTCAATATCAGTGAGACTCAAGCAAAAAATACCATTGCCGCGGCCAAATTACGTACTAAGATCAAGAAACTGGAAAAACAACTGAGCGTTCGTGCCAATGAGCAAAAGCAAGCTGAGCTTGAGGCGCTACAGGCCGAGCTTTTACAGTTCTAATCATTTGATACACAATACGCGCTGTTGAATTGCTATAAAATAGCCAAAATAAGAGCTTGACTCATTCATTGCCCAATAACATTCATTAATAAAATATTATGAGTAAAACTGTCAAACATAAAACAGCCGATACACCGCCATCGAGAAGAATGCCCAATCGTGATGTACGTCCATTTTTTGAAAAACTGGCGGCGACAATTGATGAACCAGTTACTGAACTCAATTATGCCAGCAATTTTGAGTTATTGATTGCCGTCATATTGTCTGCACAGGCAACGGATGTGAGTGTCAACATTGCTACCCAGCAATTGTATCCAGTAGCGAATACACCTGAAGCGATATTGGCATTGGGTGAAGACGGTTTAAAGGCGTACATTAAAAACATTGGCTTATACAACGCCAAAGCCAAAAACGTCATCAAAACCTGCCGCGATTTGATTGAGAAATTTGATAGCACTGTCCCTGATAATCGCAAAGATTTAGAGTCACTAGCGGGCGTTGGGCGTAAAACAGCCAATGTGGTTTTAAACACAGCGTTTGGACAACCAACGATGGCGGTCGATACGCACATCTTTCGCGTCGGCAATCGCACGGGGCTTGCCACTGGTAAAAACGTCTTGATTGTAGAAGAAAAACTGGTTGAACGTATTCCAGACGACTTCATCGTTGATGCGCATCATTACCTTATTTTGCACGGTCGCTATACCTGTCAAGCTCGCACACCGAAATGCGGCGCCTGCCCTGTCTATGGCGAGTGTATGTTTAAAGACAAAGCCACGTTTTTAGAACTATAACTTTTTGACCTATAGCGTTTCAACCCGTAACGATGGATTATACGTCAGGCTATCATTACCACTTCGATAAATTACCCTATCGTTTATATCAATAGGTAAAGCAAAAATTTTGAACTCTAGTTGCCATGGATGGTTACTTATCGTTATAAAAATCATTGTCATATTAAGGAGAATCAAATGAATACGATCACCGCATTGCTGTTTGACGACTTTGAAACTTTGGATTTGTTTGGGCCTATCGAGATGTTTGGAAGTATGCCTGAGTATTATCGCATTCAATTTGCCTCGATGACTGGTGGTATTATTCGCAGCAAGCATGGTGTTGCTATGCAAACGACTGCCGTCACAAAATTAGACGATCAGACTGATATTTTATTGGTGCCAGGCGGGATGGGTACTAGGCAATTGGTGCAAAACCAGTCTTTTTTGCAGATCATCACAGCGCTTGTCGAACAAGCGAATTGGGTGCTTAGCGTCTGCACTGGTAGCGCCTTGTTGGCTAAGGCAGGAGTTTTGAATGGCAAGCGCGCCACCTCTAACAAGCTGTCGTGGCAATGGGTAATATTGCAATCTGATAACGTCCATTGGATAAAGCAAGCACGCTGGGTAGTCGATGATAAGTTTTATACGTCATCAGGTGTGAGTGCTGGCATGGACATGGCACTCGGTTTTATTGCTGACAGACATGATGTAGAGACCGCACGTCACATTGCCACCTATACCGAATATCGTTGGCAAGAAAATAGTGATATCGATGACTTTTATCGCCCTTGATCAAGGCTTGGTTACCTCATAATGCTATCCATCGCTAGAGTTTTGCCTCGATACACGTTAAAATACGCTAATTTTTTGATTCTTTTTCATCTTTTATTTTTCTATACATTTAATAATGACTGAGTGCGTAAACTACAGTCCCTGCAATTAAGCGATCCCATTATGCGTGAATACAACTTATTTACCTCAGAATCTGTGAGTGAAGGCCATCCTGATAAAATGGCTGACCAAATATCAGACGCTATCCTTGATGCTATCTTGAGTGAAGACCTGCATGCACGTGTGGCCTGCGAGACTTTGGTCAAAACAGGTGCGGTGATATTAGCAGGTGAAATTACTACAACTGCCAATATCGATTTGGAGCGTCTGGTTCGTGATACTGTGAATGGCATTGGTTATCATCATTCAGATTTGGGCTTTGATGGCGAAACTTGTGCTGTCATCAATATGCTTGGTAAGCAATCTCCTGAAATTGCTCAAGGGGTTGATCGCAGTGATCCTGAAGAGCAAGGCGCAGGTGACCAAGGTCTAATGTTTGGTTATGCCAGTAACGAAACTGACGTCTTAATGCCCGCTCCTATCGAATTCGCTCATCGCTTAATGGAACGTCAGTCTGAGCTACGCCGTGCAGGAGAGCTACCGTGGTTACGTCCAGATGCCAAAGCGCAAGTTACCCTAAAATATGATGGCAATAAGCCCATCGCAGTTGATGCCGTTGTTTTATCGACCCAGCATGATCCAAGCATATCGCAAAAGGATCTGCAAGAAGCAGTGATGGAATCTATCATCAAACACGTATTACCAGCTGAGCTACTACATGCAGGTACACGCTATCACATCAATCCAACTGGCAAATTCGTCATCGGTGGCCCTGTTGGTGATGCAGGACTGACAGGTCGTAAAATCATTGTTGATACTTACGGCGGTATGGCGCGTCATGGCGGCGGTGCATTTAGTGGTAAAGACCCTTCAAAAGTGGATCGTAGCGCAGCGTATGCGGTGCGTTATGTTGCAAAAAACATCGTAGCAGCAGGACTGGCTGAGCGCTGTGAAATACAAGTCAGCTATGCGATTGGTGTCGCTGAACCGACTTCTATTTCTGTCAATACTTTTGGCACCAATAAAATCAGCAATGATGAGATCATTCGTCTGATTCGTACGCATTTTGACTTGCGTCCTTATGGCATTACTCGCATGCTCAATTTATTGCAGCCAATGTATCAGCAAACCGCTACTTTTGGTCATTTCGGTCGTTTGGGCTCAGAAACCGCCTTTACGTGGGAAAAAACAGACAAAGCTGAGATCTTAAAAGCAGACGCTGGTTTATAGAAATTTTACTTTATATCGTTTATAAACCATTTTTATAAACTTAAAATTCCGACACTTATTAGGAGTCGCTTATGTCTCAAGACAATATTCAAGACAACAACACTCAAGACAACAATGTGGATGCAAACATTGAGATCACCCCTGAAATGCAGGCATTTTACCAGCGCGCTGATGCCATTATCGGTGTTGCAAATAGCCAATTGGGGCCAGAAGCACATTCTGGACAAGTAGGTGCTTCTTTATTGTATGCAGCCGCACGCTATAGTGCGTCAGTCGCCTCTATCGGTTTTATTAAAGGTGACGACTTTGCCAAAGAAAAAGACGATATCGTTGAATTCTATGTCAAACAGTATCGTCAGATGTTAAGCGATAACTTAACAGATTATGCGCAAAACTTTGATAAATATGTTCAAATCAACAAAGATGATAAACCAGCTGAATAAAGTCAGCTTGCTTATTTGATATTTTGATAGCAGTAATACTTATATTAAAGCCCAAGCTGTCTGACAAGCTTGGGCTTTTTTGTTGATACTTTTAACCTCATTAGCCTCATTATATTTTAAAAACGATACCCTATAGATGGTCGCTTATAAATGCGCTACTATCAATAAGACAGCAGCATGTCGGTAACAAAAATCACCATCTTCATCTCATAAGGACATACCATGATGATCAATTTGCTTAAATCTTCTTTACTTGGTTTAACCCTAACAATGGCACTGACAAGTTGTAGTTATTTATCGAGTCCAGACACAAATACCGCACCTACTCAGCCAACTAAGACCAGCAATACACTACCTCAAGGCAGCTTTACTCAATGCCCGCCTTCTAACGCGAATGCTGGAGATACCATGTGTACCATGCAGTATGATCCAGTCTGTGTAAAAACCAAGGTCGGTTCCGTAATTGGTTACCGTACAGCAGGCAATGCTTGCTCTGCTTGCAATATGCCCGAAGCAGTAGGCTATGTGAAAGGTGAATGTAAATAATACCGCACCCAAAGATTTAAAATCATGCTCAGACAACTGAGCGCTTTAAACAAAATTATTTGCCATACAGACATAAAAAATCCTAAAACACTCATGTGTCTTAGGATTTTTTGTTTTAGATAACCATCATATGATAGCTATTTTATTAGCGAACTATTCGTCTTTTGTAATCTTGGGTGGCCCTTTTAATAAGTGCTCATCAGCAAATTCATTGGCTGAGTTATGATCGGCAGACTCTTCAGTAATAAAGTGCTGCTGAGCCCGATAAAGTATCAGTCGGTCTCGACCCAAACCACGATGCAACGCATACATCATCAAAAATATGACCAAAGCAAAGGGCAGTCCCGCGACAATAGCTGCCGCCTGTAAAGCACCCAAGCCACCAGCAGCCAACAGAATAGCAGCAATCAAACCTTCCGTAACTGCCCAAAACAAGCGCTGAATTTTAGGTGGATTGGTATCACCACCAGCAGTCAACATATCAATCACAAAGCTCGCCGAATCTGATGACGTGACAAACCATAGGATGATCATAACAACGATAAGTAACGTAATCGGTTTTGTAAATGGATAATACTCAACCAGTCTAAAAATGGCGCTGCCCATGTCTTGCTGTACGGCTTCTACCAAGCCTGGATTGGCAAGGGTTGGATCAAGCCCTGCGAGCAGCTCCATATGGATAGCCACACCGCCAAAAGTTGTGAACCAGAAAAATAAAAGCACCATTGGAATTAAAAGCACACCCAATACAAACTCGCGAATCGTACGACCACGGCTGATACGAGCAATAAACACCCCTACAAATGGTGCCCAACTTACCCACCATGCCCAGTAGAACATGGTCCAACTGCTTTGCCAGTCTGTATTACTATAAGACTCACCCCACGTTGATAAAGGTATTAAATTAACTACGTAATTCCCGATATTTTCAAGAAAGCTATCAAGAATAAATAAGGTTGGTCCCAAAATAACCATAAAGGCCAAAAGTATACCTGTAAAGCCCATATTGATATCGCTTAAGCGCTTGATACCTTTATCAAGACCAAGCATCAACGAACCACATGCAAGTGCGGTCACAAAAGCAATAGTAATAAACTGTACTGTCAAATTGTTGGGAATACCAAATAAGTTCTCTAGACCTGAATTGATCTGCATAACACCCAGACCCAAAGAAGTTACTACCCCAAACATCGTACCGAACACGGCCAAGATATCAACCGTATGACCCCAGCGACCGTAAATTTTTTCGCCTAATATAGGATACAGGGTTGAGCGAATAGAGAGCGGTAAACCACGACGAAAATGGAAGTAAGCCAACGACAACGCTACAATGGTATAAATGGCCCAAGCATGTAAACCCCAATGCAAAAATGAGATGCTCATTGCTTGCTTGGCAGCCTCTATCGTCTCCGGCTCGCCAAGTGGCGGTGCCATATAGTGATACAACGGCTCAGCTGTGCCCCAATATACCAATCCGATACCAATACCGGCTGAGAACAACATGCCAATCCATGAGAACAGACTGTACTCTGGTTTCTCTGTCTGTTGGCCTAAACGTATATCACCATACCGACTCGCTGCAAGGTAAATACAAAAGATCAGCGCCAAGTTCATCAAAATGGTGAACATCCAGCCGAACTTATCAGTAATAAAATTTTGTAAGAAAGTAAATAGTGTTCCTGCTGTTTCGGTGAAAAAAGCACCAAAAATAATAAACCCTACGATAAGTAATGCCGAAGTAATAAACACAGGTTTACTAACTCGGGGGAATGGGCCTAATCTGCCAACCTTTACATGATCCATTATTTATTAGCCTCGATTTTTTAGAAGGGTCACCTTAACAAGGTCGCTCATAATTATCAAATCTAATTCAAATACTTACAATTTCGTTACTAATAGACATACTATAAAATTATGTAGCATATCCATATGCAGTTTTACAAAAAATAGACAAACTAGGTAGCGCTACCTACCTCAGTTTGCCTACTAATTTTTGTATTCACAGATAATTTTTAAAACAATAAAACAGAAATATAGGGGGGGGGGAATATCTTATTTCGGTATTAGTTGCAGCAACTTGCTGTCATTCTCATCTTCCAATACCCATACTTTACCATCCACTGTCAACACACTACGAATACGTTCACCCATATCATACCGATAACGCTCGGAAGCAGTATTATTATTAACATCCACTACTACTAAAGCCTTTGAGGATAATCCACCAGCTAGAAAATCTCCTTGCCATGCTGGGAAATCGTTATGTGTACCAGCAGTATAGAGACTCATTGATGAGGGTGAGATGACAGGCGTCCATGTGACTTTAGGTGCTGCAAACTCAGGACGAGTATCATGATCGGGAATAGGCGTACCAGAATAGTTGCGTCCGTTAGACACAATCGGCCAACCATAGTTCTTGCCTTTTTCAATTAAGTTAAATTCATCACCATCCTTTGGCCCCATCTCACTTATCCATAACTTACCATTTTCATCGAATCTCATCCCCAGTACATTACGATTGCCTACTGTCCAAAACTGAGAAGCAATTTTGTTGCTATCACTGACAAATGGATTGTCTTTTGGCACCGAGCCATCAGGATGTAACCTAATGATTTTGCCCAAGTTCATACTCATGTCTTGCGCTGGGTCTTTTTTCTGACGCTCCCCTGAGCTGATATACAAATACTGTCCGTCAGGTGAAAATAGCAAGCGATGACTATAATGACCTTGCCCAGTTACTTTCGGTGTTTGTTGCCAAATTGGGGTGATATTTTGCAGACTTGGCGTCGCACTATTCAATCCTGACAGTTTGGCCTTTATCACCTTAGCCCCAAATTTATTGCTATCAGTGCCCTTACCTGCTTCTGCATAGCTGATATAGACGTTGTTGGAGGTCGCAAAATCTGGCGCAACCGTAATATCTCCCAATCCACCTTGTCCGCCGTAAGCAACGCTAGGTATACCCGTAACTTCTGTCTTAGCCCCTGTAGCAGTATCTACAATAAACAACTCACCTGTCTTTTGCGTGACCAAAAACTTGAGGGACGCATTATTCGATTTGGGCAGCGCTACCATTGCCCAAGGCTCATCAAAAGTTGCAACAGTCTTGGTAGTGAATTCAGGTTTTTCATTGCTGACGGCTGATTTTTTAGGTGAGGTTTTTGCGTCTTTGGAATCTGTACTGGTAGTTAGGCCTGATTGATTGGAGCAAGCTGCCGTACTAAACAGAAGTGCTGATACAATGATTGGTAGGGTTAATGGTGTGCTGATATGCCTTTTGTTGATTGTCGTCATCTTTTACTCTCCATCCGTGTTAAGTTCGTGTCATTAGAGCTTAAATTATTTATAACACAGTCATCGTGTTAAAAAAGTAAAATAATACCAATACACAACGTAAAAACCCCTCACTTGCCATCGCAAGTAAGGGGTTGGTTTATATTTACAAAAAACATTGTTTGGCGTTTGCTATTAACTCATTCTCAGTTTATCAAAAACCAGTTTGTCATCAGCGCCGACATCGACTTTAATGATGTCACCAGCAACAAAATCACCTGCCAGCAGTTTGAGTGACAATGGGTTTTCGATCTCTTGCTGAATCGCACGTTTTAGTGGACGCGCGCCGTAGACAGGATCGTAACCCACAGCAACCAGCTTATTCATTGCATCTGCTGATAGTTCAATATCCATTTCACGCTCATACAAACGCTTGCGCAATCGATCTAGCTGGATATCAGCGATACCTGCCATTTGTGACATACCGAGTGGATGAAAGACAACAATTTCATCAATACGGTTGACAAATTCAGGACGGAAATGTTGTCCAACAGACTCCATCACTTCAGCTTTGATATCCTCATAGCTTTCACCAACCATTTCCTGAATCTTATGCGACCCCAAATTACTGGTCATGATGATAACCGTATTTTTAAAATCCACCACTCGGCCTTGAGAGTCCGTCAAACGCCCATCATCCAATACTTGTAGCAAGATATTAAACACATCAGGATGCGCTTTTTCAACTTCATCAAACAAGATAACACTATAAGGCTTGCGACGTACCGCTTCCGTCAATGCACCGCCCTCTTCGTAACCGACGTACCCTGGAGGCGCACCCACCAGACGACTGACGCTATGCTTCTCCATATATTCGCTCATGTCGATACGGACAATGGCGTCTTCACTATCGAACAAGAAGTTCGCAAGCGATTTGGTCAGCTCTGTCTTACCAACACCCGTTGGCCCTAAGAATAGAAAGGAACCTGATGGGCGATTCGGATCGGACAATCCTGCTCGACTACGACGTACGGCATTGGCGACCGCTTCGACCGCTTCATCTTGACCAATTACACGCTCATGGAGTTTTTGTTCCATGGCGAGCATTTTGTCACGCTCACCCTGCATCATTTTACTGACTGGGATACCGGTCGCTGCTGCAACCACTTCTGCAATCTCATTGTCTGTGACTTTATTACGTAGCAATTTGACACCATTGCCTTCACCGGTCTGCTCTTTTTGCTCTGCCAAGTCAGACTCAGTGATACGGCGCTCTAACTGCGGAATGGTCTCATATTGCAGTTTGCTCATGGTTTCATAGTCACTTTCGCGACTGGCTTTGTCATAAGCAATACGCGCTTTGTCTAGCTCGTCTTTTAACTGCTGGCTGCCTTTGACCAAAGCTTTTTCGGCTTGCCAAATCTCATTAAGGTCAGCGTATTCTTTTTCAAGCTCTTCGATTTGCGCATCCAATACTTTACGCTCTGCTTGCGCCCCTGCGTCTTCTTCATTTTTTAGGACTTCGCGCTGCATTTTTAACTGAATCAAGCGACTATCAAGCTTGCCCAAAGCTTCAGGCTTACTGTCCATCTCCATACGTAAGCGACTGGCTGCTTCGTCAATCAAATCAATCGCTTTATCCGGTAGCTTGCGATCGGTGATATAACGATGACTCATACGAGCGGCAGCAATGATTGCGCTGTCTTGAATATCGACGCCGTGATGTAACTCATAACGCTCTTTGAGGCCACGCAATATCGCAATGGTATCCTCAACCGTTGGCTCATCGACAAGTACTTTTTGGAAACGACGTTCAAGCGCGGCATCTTTTTCAATAAATTGGCGATACTCATCAAGCGTTGTCGCGCCAACACAATGTAGCTCACCACGAGCTAATGCTGGTTTGAGCATGTTACCTGCATCCATCGCGCCTTCTGATTTGCCTGCACCGACCATGGTATGTAGCTCATCGATAAACAAGATAACGTTGCCTTCTTGCTTGGCCAAATCACTCAACACGCTTTTGAGACGCTCTTCGAACTCACCGCGGAATTTAGCACCCGCAATAAGCGCACCTAAGTCTAATGATAGCACTTCTTTACGACGTAGGCCTTCTGGCACATCGCCATTGATAATTTTTTGTGCTAAGCCTTCGACGATTGCCGTTTTACCCACACCCGGCTCACCGATTAACACTGGGTTATTTTTAGTACGGCGCGAGAGCACTTGAATGGTACGGCGAATCTCTTCATCACGGCCAATCACTGGATCAAGCTTACCAAGCTCCGCCTGTTCAGTTAGGTTGATCGTATATTTATTGAGTGCATCACGCTGATCTTCGGCATTTTGATTGTTTACCGTGTCATCACCGCGCAATTGTTCAATGACTACCTTTAACTTGCTTGCCGTCACGCCAGCACTTTCAAATATTTTCTTAGTTTCGCCTTGTTCGGCAAGTGCCAACATGACCCATTCTGTCGCAATAAAATCATCGCCTTCTTTTTGTGCTTGGCGATCTGCTAAATTTAGAATTTTGACTGAATTTGGGTTTAAATTGACATCGCCTGTCGGCTCTGAAATCGTTGCTTGCTTATCTAACGCCTTTGCCACGCCATTTTTTAACGCAGGAATAGAAGCGCCTGCTTGTTGGCAAATCGACAGATTGGATTCATCTTGCAGCAACACCGCCAGCAAATGGACAGGATCAATGCCTGTATGATCGCGTCCTAACGCTAGACTTTGGGCTTCTTGAATCGCCGATTGCAGTTTTTGGGTAAATTTTTCGAACCTCATATTTGTGTCCTTTTATAATTAGTATTTTTAGTTGATTGACAAAAAATAAGATACTGGAACTGTGGTGGTGACCACAAATTTTGTCAGGTATCAATCATTGTCAGTTATTATCTATATAGGGTACGTCATGCCAGATTTCAACTCACATATATGAGTTGTCAACCACAAATAGTGACTTATTGGTAATAGCAAAAAAGTCCGATTCTAATACTATAAAAAACCTTACTAATTGTGATGATATCACCATAGGACTTTAATAAGTACATGAAGTATGTATTTCAAGAGAATAAATAAAGAATCATGAAAAGAGAAGTTTGTTTGGCGAAAAGGTGTCAGCAAAGAATAGGTGTTATCGTTTTTATAGCAAAATTTTATTAGTATCTTTTGAATACTTACTTATTATTCATATTTTAGAACCAAGAAGTCATTACTCGACGATTTCGATAAGTGTTCCAACGTTTACCGCAGCCATAATCTCATCTATTTCTTCATTGGTCACAGCAATACACCCTTCGGTCCAGTCACGTTTTTGATTGAACCAAGCTAGATGGCCAAAGCCATTCATCTGTCCATGAATCATAATATCGCCGCCCGCATCAACGCCCAATAACTGCGCTCTCGCCTTATCAGCAGCATTAGGATAGCTGACATGAATAGAACGATAGGCAATAGAATTTTCGTTTTTATAATCCAAGGTGTAGCTGCCTGCAGGCGTACGATTGTCCCCTTTTTGCTGCTTATGACCAACAGGGTCCCCTCCCAATGAAATTTTGTACGACTGAATCACTGTGTCACCGCTCAATAATTTAAGCACTCGCTGCGACTTAATCACCAAGACTTTATCGATGATAGTCGTATCAGGAATGGGTGATGGTTGTTTTGAGTGACTGTTGACATAGATGACCGCGCCAGCGCTCACAATGGTAGCAAGGCCAAGTCCTATCGCGACAAACAACCAGTTTGAATGTTTACTAGCATGTGTGTGAAAAAATGACATAGACTTTAATCCTTATAACAAATACTAAATAGCAATGAGTCATAATATATCAAAGCACTATGCCAAGTTTTATGCAAAAGTGATGAATCAGACAGCTAGAAATACTGTCCTCTATTTAAAGACGTGATGTAGCATCACATCATACGAATCGCGCCGTCCAAACGAATAACCTCGCCATTTAAGTACGCATTATCGATGATATGGGTGACCAGCTTGGCAAACTCAGCCGGATTGCCCAAACGTTTTGGATAAGGCACGCCTGCCTCCAACTGTTCACGCGCTTTTTCAGGAATGCTCTGCATCATTGGCGTGGCAAAAACGCCAGGCGCAATGGTCATCACCCGAATACCGTGACGCGCAAGCTCACGCGCAAGCGGTAACGTCAAACCTACCACGCCTGCCTTTGACGAGGAATAACTGGCTTGTCCCACTTGACCGTCAAAGGCAGCGATAGACGCAGTATTGATAATAATGCCTTGGTCAGCATTGTTTTTTTCGGCATAGTTTTCTACCGCCGTTGTCGCATCACTAGCGACGCGCTTGGCGATACTGGCAGCGACCAAACGCGCCACATTAAATGAGCCTACAAGGTTAATATTGACTCCGCGACTAAAGGACTCAAGATCCGCTGGATTATTATCACGATCCAGCAGCTTTTGTACGACAGCGATGCCAGCGCAGTTAACAGAGCCTTGTAAACTGCCAAACGCTTTTTCGGCCATATCGACAGCAGCTTGCACATCATCGCCACTGGTTATGTCACACCGTATAAACCGTGCTTTATCACCTAGCTCATTGATTAAAGCTTGTCCTGCCGATTCGTTGAGATCGGCAATCACGACATTACCGCCTTGAGCAACAATAGCGCGAACCACTGCTTCTCCTAAACCTGATGCCCCGCCCGTCACCAAAAAGCTGTTTTTTTCAATATGCATGACTGCTCCTTTCACTTTCTAATTGTTATGAACTATTTTTTCTATGCGCTATTTTTTACAAGCTGGCTTTATACGAACTATGGTTAATCCTAAATAAAAAAAGCACAACAATAATAATGGACTGCCAACGATATATGTTTGTAGCCTTTGTCTGCGAAGACACAGCAAGCAAGAAAATATGATGTTGGCAGTACTGTATTTACTTTGTATTGAATTGACTATATGTATCAATAAAGCGCTCTATTGAGTATTTATGCAGCAGATAGACTACGCAATAAAAAGCGCTGAATTTTGCCACTTGGCGTTTTTGGTAAAGACGACACAAATTCCACCTCGCGTGGGTAAGCATGAGTTGATAAGCGCTTGCGTACCAAGTTTTGAATTTCTTTGGCAATCTCATCCGTTCCCTCAATACCGTCTTTTAATACCACATAAGATTTGATGGTATGACCGCGTACCTCATCGGGTATACCAACGGCTGCTGACTCGGCAACGGCTTCATGCTCTAAGACAGTGTTTTCAACATCCGTTGGACCTACGCGATAACCTGCGGTGATAATGATGTCATCATCACGCCCTGAAAACCAATAACTGCCATCGCTATGACGTTCGACCACATCGCCCGTCAGATAGTAATCATCAGCGAACGCTTGTTTTTCATTCCAACTATAACCATGGAAATAAAACGCGGGTGATTGGCTCACCACGACGGCTAACTGCCCTTGCTCGCCATCAGGCAATATATTCATGTCATCATCTAATACGACGAGCGTATGCCCTGGCAGTGCCATTCCCATCGAGCCAACTGGAGCTTCATGTTCCAATGCATGATGCGCACAGCACGTCATTCCCGTCTCTGTTTGGCCATACTGATCACAAACCTTACAGTTCAAATAAGTCTCAACCCAATTGACCACTTCCGTGTTGAGGGTCTCGCCTGCTGAGTTGGCACAGCGCAATGATAATTTAACATTAGTATTGTCACGAGCGTCGTCATTAACGTTGTCAAACACACCACTCGACTTCATCATTCGAAACGCCGTCGGTGAAGAAGCCAAATTGGTAATCTTGTGACGTATCATAAAATCACGAGTATTGGCGGCATCAAAACCAGCTTCGTTAAAATGAGTGGTCACACCCAACAACAAGGGACCTGTAATGGCATAGTACAGTCCATAAGCCCAGCCTGGATCTGCCATATTCCAATAACTGTCATCGTTACGTAAGTCGATGGCATAGCGCATATACAGATAAAAAGCAGGAAGTGCTGTCAATGAGACGCTGACACCCTTAGACTTACCTACTGTGCCTGAGGTAAACATCTGTAAAAATGGCGCATTAATATCCAATAATATAGGCTCTAGCGTTTCTGGTTGCATTGCCATCATCTTGGCATAACGATCATCATTCCAGTGCTGATCATCGACTTGTATATCATTGTCACCACCGACCAATACCATTTTGGTTTGGTCAGCCAAGTCTTCAAATTTGCTGCGGTTATCGACATTGGTAAAGACAACTTTGGTGCCTGCTTTATCCATTCGATATTTGATTGAATCATAACCAAAAGCGGTAAATAGCGGCTGGTATACGGCACCAATTCGCCATGTGGCTAATACAATAGTCAGTAGCTCAGGTGTGCGAGGCAACATGGTTGCGACTTGATCGCCTACTTTTACACCATAAGACTGCAATAGGTTGGCGACTTGCGCACTGGCTTTATCAAGCTCAGCAAACGTCATTTTTGTCACCTTGCCTGCGGTATCTTCATGCACCAGTGCTGTCATATCGCCACGGCCATCACGCACGTGACGGCCACAGCACGCCGTATAAGCGTTTAAACGATCGTCTAAATGCTCGCCAAAAATCTCTGTCAGCAATGTATCCATGCTAAAGTTATGATAATAATCATTGTAATTTGCTGATGTGTTTTTAGTATTTGTATCGGTGTTCGAAGACTCGGTGTTTAAAGACAATGCGTCTGAAAATGAGCGACTGACAGACGAAGTATTTGAAGAAAGGGTGTTCATAAGCTAATCCTTTAGCAATAACGAGTGACAGGTAGAACAATAAAGACTACCGTTGAAACGGTTATATCCTATGACCGTTTCAAACCTTGTTGTTTAATATACTATATTAGTAACGCATTTTTACACTTATTTCAATACATACCGTATCATTTTTATTTAACATTCCTATTTACGAACCAATAAACCTTTTATAGGTCAGACAGGAGGCGTTAGAGTACAGATATCAGTGGCCTTTATTTTTTAATTATTTATCAGGTTTCATTACTCAGAAAACCTAGCAACGCCTTTTCTTCACAGCTTTGATACTTTTTGGTATGTCCACGGCGTGCTTGCTTGTAGGACTCAAAAAACTCCCCCGCTAAAAATCGCTCAATAATAATAGGGTTGATGTAAGAGGATCGGCAAACAGCAGGCGTATTACCCAGCTCTTCTGCGACCATTTTTACCATATCAGTGACCAATTGCTGCCGCTCGGCGCTGTCAGGCACACTGGTTAATATGGCTTTACCGTCAGAGGTTTGTAATTCGTCATACAAATGACTCGCTGCAAGCACACTTGCCATCCATGTGCGAAAGTCTTTTGCGCTATACATCTTGCCACTGCTACCATCGGTACAAGTGTGTGTTCGCAGATACTCATTGATATCACTACTATCGACAATTTGCTTGTGACCATTTTCATCCAAATACTTAAAGATCTGATAACCCGGTAGCTCAGAGCACGCTTGTATGATCTCAATCAAACGCTCATCTTGTAGCTCAATATGATGCTCCTTGGCACTTTTACCGACAAAATCAAACGCCAGACCTGTGTCAGTTTGACTGACGTGCTTGCTTCTTAATGTACTTAAGCCATAGCTTTTATTGAGCTTAGCATAACGACTATTACCGATACGAATGAGCGTGGTTTCTAATAGCTTGACCACGGCTGCCAATACATTGGCTCGTGATAATGGTGTTGCCTCCAAATCCTGTTCGACTTGGGCACGTAGGTTTGGCAAAGCCTTTGCAAAACCAATCATGGCATCAAACTTGGCTTGGTCGCGCACGCGATCCCACTCAGGATGATACAGATATTGTTTACGTGCTTTTTCGTCGCGGCCTGTGGATTGTAGATGGCCTTTTTCATCTCGGCATATCCAGACCTCTGACCACATAGGCGGAATCACTAACGCATCAAATCGTTTACGTAGCGCTTTGTCTTTGACTGTTTTTCCTGTTGCGTCGCGATAGGTAAAACCGCGTCCCCACCGTCTGCGCCCATATCCAGGCTCATTGTCACTGACATAGCGTAAATTTGCCAACTGAGCCAAATGCTCATAGTCATGGCGCACATCTTGTGTAGGGTTTTGCTGATTTTCTTTGTTCATAAGAAAACTCGTCTGATAAATGAATCGTTTTAGCATAATGAACTGTGATGATTTTTGCTGTTTATTTGCCAAGGACAAAGTGTAATCCTGTGTAAAACTAAATGGATGCAAGGGTTTTATAAAATTGAGTTTTAAGGCATAATTTGATGCAAATTAGAACTTAAGTTGAATAAAATACAATGCAAAACACTTCTATAAAAATAGCGCCTCTTTCTCAAACAGATTACAGCTTGTGGCTCGTGTTATGGGAACGCTATCTGAGCTTCTATGAAACCACACTGCCCACTCATACAACAGAGGCAACATGGGACAACTTGCTCAATCAAGACATCGCTATTTATGGGTTTGGGGCATGGATAAACGACACCTTGGTTGGTATCACTCATGTCGTATTACATCCCAACACGTGGAACACTTCTGACTGCTGTTACTTAGAAGATTTATACGTAAGCGACAATGCGCGTGGGCAAGGGGCTGGACGGGCTTTGATTGAGTATGTCTATAACTTTGCAGCTCAAAAAAACTGCAATCGGGTCTATTGGACGACGCAAGAAGGAAACAGCGCAGCTCGCAAACTATACGATGTCATTGCTACCCAAACTGACATGGTGCAATACCGTAAAAACTTATGAAAATTTTATTTTAAGCCAATCATTAACACAAAAAAAACGCCAAGCATGACACTTAGCGTTTTTTATCAATATGACTGGCGTTTAGATAAAGCTATTTACCATAAAGGCATAAATAAGCTGTTTCTACTTCGATTTTGACATTGAATTTTTGATTGGCTTCAACCGTGAATTGCTCACCAGCGTTGAAATTTTGCCATTCATCGCTCTCTGGTAACTTTACGGTCAATGCACCGCTCACCACACTCATGGTTTCAAACTCGCTGGTCCCAAACTCATACTCACCCGCTTCCATCACACCAACGGTAGCAGGCTTGGTTTCGGTTTGAAAGGCGATAGAAGTGACTTTATTATCAAAATAATTATTAACGCTTGGCATCATTCATCCTTAATAAAATTTTAGGTAATGTTTTAGATTTAACGTTGCTTTCATGGACTTAATTTTACAGACCCGCTTTTAGACTCGCTTCAATGAATTGATCGAGATCTCCGTCTAGTACAGCACCTGTATTAAAGGTTTCTACACCCGTACGCAAGTCTTTGATACGTGAGTCATCCAGTACATAAGAGCGGATTTGACTGCCCCATCCAACGTCGGATTTGTTGTCTTCGACAGCTTGTTGCTTTTCCATACGCTTTTGCATTTCAAGCTCATAAAGCTTGGCGCGTAGCATTTTCATGGCAGTAGCTTTGTTGCCGTGCTGACTACGTTCGTTCTGACAAGTCACTACCACGCCGCTTGGCTCATGGGTGATACGAACGGCCGAATCAGTCGTGTTGACATGCTGACCGCCAGCGCCTGATGAGCGATAAGTATCAATACGTAGATCCGCTGGATTGATATCAATCTCGACATTGTCATCGATTTCAGGTGAGACGAATACCGCAGCAAACGATGTATGACGGCCATTATTGCTATCAAAGGGTGACTTACGTACTAAGCGATGTACACCAATCTCGGTACGTAGCCAACCAAAGGCATAATCGCCTTTGATCTCAATCGTCGCCGATTTAATCCCAGCCACGCTGCCTGCCGAGACTTCGATCACATCGACCTTGAAACCGTGCGCTTCTGCCCAGCGCGTATACATACGCAGCAGCATTTCTGCCCAATCTTGTGCCTCTGTACCGCCACTGCCCGATTGGATATCTAGGTAGCAGTTGTTTGGATCCATCTCACCGCTGAACATCCGGCGAAACTCGAGATCAGCCACGCGTGCTTCGGCACTATCAAGCTCGCTTTGCACATCGGCTAGCAGCGACTCATCTTCTGCTTCGACTGCCAACTCTAGCATGGCGGACGCATCTTCTAGCGTGGTTTCAAGTGAAACGACCACGTCAATGACACCATCAAGATGACTTTTCTCTTTGTTAATCTTGGTCGCACGCTCAGGATCATTCCATAGCTCAGGGTTCTCTAGCTCCAAATTGACTTCTTCTAAGCGTTCTTGCTTACCATCGAAGTCAAAGATACCTCCGCAAGTCCTGTCCACGCTCGGATAGATCTTTGATTTGTTCTTGATACGGATTGATTTCCATAAAGGTTCCTATGCTTTTCTAATAAAAATAAATAACGGATACAGCGCTATTTTAAAAGAGATTAACGTTTAATAGTTGGTTAATTCTTTATGATGTCGAACCACACAACTAAAGCGACCAATCCTCTACCGCCCAGCGATGTGCTAGAGCATGCGCATGTAGCGTGTCATCAGGTGATACGCAGATCGCCACGTCCGCCCACTCAAGCAGTGGAATGTCGTTTTTGGAATCTGAATACGCATACGTTTTTTTGAAATCAATGCCAGCCACTTGCTGCTTATCAAGCCATTTGTTGAGATGATAAATCTTCCCTTCTTGGAAATTGGGCTTATCCGTCAATTTGCCCGTATAGCGCTCATCTTTTATCTCAAGTGGTGTCGATAACACGTGACTGTCTTCGATACCAAAACGTTTGGCAATCGCAGAGACGACAAAGTCATTGGTCGCAGAGATAATCACCACATCATGACCTTGCTCAATATGCTGACATAAGACTTCCATCGCTTTTGGGCGAATATGAGGCTCGATTTCACTTTTGATATAGTCTTCTCGTAGCTCATGCAGCCTATCTATTGGTAAGCTACTCAAAAACTGCGCGACAAACTCATTGTATTCCGTCGCATCCAGCGTACCTTCAATATAATCTTGATAAAATTTCTGATTGGCAGTGCGATATTCAGCTTTGTCAACAAGATTATGTTTGACGATATACTCGCCCCATAGATAGTCGCTATCCACATCGAGTAAAGTATGGTCTAGATCAAATAATGCCAGTTCTTTTTGAGGATTCTTTGCCTGATTTGCCTGATTTGCCTGATTTGCCTGATTTGCCTGATTTGCCTGATTTGCCTGATTTGCCTGATTTGCCTGATTTGCCTGATTTGCCTGATTTGCCTGCATGATATGGCCTTATGATGGTTTGTTAAAAAACATAATTTTTAATATAAATAATATTTGTAATATGGAACTTTATAAATAGAAAATTTGGTCAGTAAAATTTCGATAACACTACGATGCCCTAAATAAAAGCATGGTAATTTATTTTATCTAGCATGTTTAATAAAAAGACTGGGAACCCTATGAAATCGCCAAATCCTAAAACCAACACCTCAAATAGACCCCGGCGCCCTGCACGCTCGATCAGAGAAATTAGACAGCGTCAATCAGGCACTAGCCATCAATCATTCTCAGAACGCCTAACTCATGCACTTTTGAACGGTTTGATGTATGGATTTGGCGGCTTACTGATCGATCTGGCTGTTGTAATCATCCGCTCAATATTCGGTATTGGTAACGGTGAGATTTTTTGGTTATTTACCCCTTTTATGCTGATACTTGGGGCTATAATGGGTCTCATCGTTGGCAAATCTGCTGGTGCTGAAAGCGTCAATGCTCTAAATATCGACGAGTCTACTAATAATAACGCTTACCTAAACGATTATTCCGTACGCCATGATGTTTTTCGCGGACTTATCATTGGTATTATCATTTTTGCCATCATCTGGCTGATTATGATGCTTATGACTTAAAGGCTACTGCTTACTTAGCATGACCATTTAATCTGGCACAGCAATTTCTTTTAAACCAGTTTTAAATTTTTGACAACGCTCCGCATAGTGCATTGCTGATAATTTGAGCATGGCCGCTTGCTCATCGGTTAGTGTTTTTACTACTTTTGCAGGTGCGCCCATAACTAATGAATTGTCTGGAATCTCTTGGCCTTCTGTAACCAACGCCTTGGCACCAATGAGACAGTTTTTACCAATTTTGGCCTTATTCAATACGACTGCACCTATACCGATTAAGCTATTATCCCCAACCTCACAGCCATGTAGCATGGCCAAATGACCAATAGTGACATAATTGCCAATTTTTACTTCAATACCAGCATCAGTATGAATCACGCTATTTTCTTGTACATTGCTGTAATCACCGATATGAATACGTTCATTGTCACCGCGCAGCACTGCACCAAACCAAACACTGGCTTGATGTCCCAAATATACATCACCCATCACTTGTGCTGAGTCTGCGACCCAGCCGTTGAATGGTACGGCAAATTCAGGCACTTTATCTAAATATTGATAAATCATAACGACTCCTTGTTATATTTATTGTTTTTTACAATTGTCTCGAATAACGAATACTAGTGGTTATCGTTGATTGTATTTCAAAAAATCGACTGATAGTCAGTATCAGCTATTGCGACTATAATAATATGGCAAACAACGCTGCCTATTGTGGCAAAGCCATTCATTAAAATCCAGTCCTATTAATGTCGCTAGAATCTTAACACTTAACACTTATTATAAAGACAGTAGTTATATAAAGAGTATATTTCCTATGCTTAGGCTATTTTAGCCCAGATAATTGTTTGTCTATTCTATATGAATGGTTTTATAAGCAATGACTGACTGATAAGTCGGCATCAAAGCCATTTTACTCTAGTACTCCCTCACAAATAACGCTTTATCTTATATTTAACATAGTTACAAGATTTATGTTTATCGCGTAGATTATAAAATCGACTGGCTATTTGTACATATATTGTATATAATGCGCAAAATCTGTGCCTAAGCGAGCGGACATGATGCAAGTTACCTATTCACTATCTAGTGGGATTTGTAGTTTTCATCAATAATGTCTTCTCGCTTTTTTGTGGAAAAAATTTGGGTTTGAAGCTTTTTTTACGCTTATTTGGCAATAATAAATAAACAATTAAGAAGCTTTTTCATCCCATTTTTGGATGCAAAATATCATGGCACTCACACATAATAGCGGAGGCAACCCTTGAATTCATCGGCAGAAATACAAGCAATTTTGGCACTAGCAGACGGTACAATTTTTCGCGGTGTGAGTATCGGCAGTCTTGGTCATCGCGTCGGTGAGGTGGTATTTAATACAGCCATGACAGGGTATCAAGAAATCCTGACTGACCCAAGTTATGCACGTCAATTGGTGACTCTCACCTACCCGCACATCGGCAACACTGGTACCAATAGCGAAGACACTGAATCTGGTAATGGTCATCAAGTGTGGGCTGACGGTCTTATCATTCGTGACGCGACCATGGTTACCTCAAATTTCCGTAATTCTGAATCGCTTGCTGATTATCTAAAGCGCAATGATACGGTCGCTATCGCTGAAATCGACACACGCCAATTGACTCGCCTACTACGCGAAAAAGGTGCTCAGAACGGTTGTATCATGACTGCCTCAAACGGTGAGACAATCACATCAGAAGACGAGCAACAGGCCATCAAACTGGCACAAGAATTTGCTGGTTTAGAAGGTATGGACTTGGCAAAAGAATGCTGTACCAAAGACAGCTTTGAGTGGACTGCAGGTACGTGGGATTTATCAGACACCCTACTCAACCGTGATGTAGAGGGTAGCCATGACAGCGGTACTGGCGGCTTTTTTAAACAGCTTGGTACTCATATCGACTCTAAATATAATGTCGTCGCTTATGACTTTGGTAGCAAAACCAATATCCTACGCATGCTCGTAGACCGTGGTTGTCACGTGACTGTTGTCCCAGCACAAACGCCTATCGCAGACGTGCTCGCGATGAACCCAGATGGTATTTTCTTATCAAATGGCCCAGGCGATCCTGCGGCTTGTGATTACGCGATCGACGCCGTGCGTCACATTATTGAAGAGACTGACGTGCCAACGTTTGGTATTTGCTTAGGTCATCAGCTGATTGGTCTTGCCAGCGGGGCTAATACTATCAAGATGAAAACAGGCCATCATGGTGCCAACCATCCCGTACAAGACTTGGCAACTGGCACAGTGATGATCACCAGTCAAAACCATGGTTTTGCGGTTGATGAAGACACGCTACCTGACAATGTCAAATCTACCCATCGCTCACTATTTGACGGTACCAACCAAGGTATTGAGCTGACCAATAAGCCTGTCTTTAGCTTCCAAGGTCACCCAGAAGCCAGCCCTGGCCCACATGACTGCGCGCCATTATTTGATAAGTTTGCTGAGATGATGGAAGCGGCTAAAACTGCCCAAGCTTAAATGGTCGTTATAACTTGATAATAAGTCAATGCTTGAATCGCTAAAAGCGGTTTGAGCAGCACTGTAGCGAAGCATTGTAAGTACAAAACGCCACAAGCGTTATTAAAAATAAAGATTACTTAAAATATCATCAAACGAAGGTAGCTCTAACTATGCCAAAACGTACCGACATAAAAAGCATTCTTATCATTGGCGCAGGCCCCATCGTTATCGGCCAAGCGTGTGAGTTTGACTACTCAGGCGCACAGGCGTGTAAAGCACTAAAAGAAGAAGGTTACCGCGTCATCTTGGTCAACTCAAACCCTGCGACCATTATGACTGACCCTGTCATGGCAGATGCCACCTATATCGAGCCGATCACATGGCAGACGGTTGAGCAAATCATTGCCAAAGAGCGCCCCGATGCAATCCTACCAACCATGGGCGGACAAACCGCGCTCAACTGTGCATTAGACCTAGACAAACATGGCGTACTAACCAAGTACAACTGTGAGTTGATTGGCGCGACCAAAGACTCAATCGAGATGGCAGAAGATCGCGACTTATTTGACAAAGCGATGAAACGTATCGGTCTTGAGTGCCCACGCGCTGAAACCGCTGAGACCATGGAAGAAGCTTTTGCCACTCAAGAAAAGATGGGCTATCCCTGCATCATTCGTCCGTCATTCACCATGGGTGGTTCAGGCGGCGGTATCGCGTACAACCGCGATGAGTTTATTGAGATTTGTGAGCGCGGTTTTGACTTATCACCAAACCATCAGCTGCTCATCGATGAATCACTAATCGGTTGGAAAGAGTACGAGATGGAAGTGGTCCGTGACAAAAACGACAACTGCATCATCATTTGTGCCATCGAGAACTTTGACCCTATGGGCGTGCATACAGGCGACTCAATCACCGTTGCCCCAGCGCAGACATTGACCGACAAGGAATATCAAATCATGCGTAATGCCTCTTTGGCAGTACTGCGTGAGATCGGTGTAGAAACAGGCGGCTCAAACGTACAGTTCGGTATCAACCCTGATACGGGCCGTATGGTCGTCATCGAGATGAATCCACGTGTATCACGCTCGTCTGCCCTCGCCTCAAAAGCCACTGGCTTCCCAATTGCCAAAATCGCAGCAAAACTGGCGATTGGCTATACGCTAGATGAATTGCAAAACGACATCACAGGCGGCAAAACGCCAGCCAGCTTCGAGCCTGCGCTTGATTATGTCGTGACCAAGATTCCTCGTTTTAACTTTGAAAAATTCCCACAAGCGGACAACATCCTATCGACTCAGATGAAATCGGTCGGCGAAGTGATGGCGATTGGTCGTAACTTCCAAGAGTCGATGCAAAAAGCCTTACGCGGTATGGAAACAGGCGCGGATGGTTTTGATGAGCAAGTTGACTTATCAAAAGTCAGTGCTGAGAAGGCTCGTAGCGAAATTATCAATCGCTTGACGATTCCAACCCCTGATCGTATCTACTACATTGCAGACGCTTTCCGCGTTGGTATGAGCGTCGACGAGGTGTTTAAATTCACTAAGATTGACCCATGGTTCTTGGTACAAATCGAAGACATCGTTAAAACCGAAGCAACCGTGAAATCCTTAGGCTTTGGTGGATTGAACGAGAAAAATCTACGCAGCTTTAAGCGTAAAGGTTTGTCAGATTTGCGTTTGGCTAAATTGCTTGGCGTGTCACAAAAGCAACTACGTAAAAAGCGTTGGGATTTAAACGTCTATCCAGTGTATAAACGTGTTGATACGTGCGCCGCAGAGTTTGCCACCAGCACCGCTTATATGTACTCAACCTACGATAGCGAATGTGAAGCCAACCCAACTGACAAGAAAAAAATCATGGTTATCGGTGGCGGCCCTAACCGTATCGGTCAAGGTATTGAGTTTGATTACTGCTGTGTCCATGCAGCGCTTGCCATGCGTGAAGACGGCTATGAGACTATCATGGTCAACTGTAACCCTGAAACGGTTTCGACCGATTATGACACTTCTGACCGTCTATACTTTGAGCCAATCACATTAGAGGACGTGCTAGAGATCGTCCGTATCGAAAATCCAGATGGTGTGATTGTCCAGTTCGGTGGTCAAACGCCTTTGAAACTTGCCCGCGCTTTAGAATCTGCTGGCGTAAAAATCATCGGTACTAGCCCTGATGCGATTGATCGCGCTGAAGACCGTGAGCGCTTTCAGCACATGATTCAGCAGCTTAATTTGACTCAGCCATCAAACGCTCTAGCCACCAGCTTAGAAGATGGATTGGTTAAAGCAAAAGATGTGGGCTATCCACTGGTTGTACGTCCATCGTATGTCCTTGGTGGTCGCGCGATGGAAATCGTCTATAACGAAGATGAACTAAGACATTATCTACGTACCGCCGTACAAGCCTCGAATGAGGCGCCTGTCCTACTCGATCGCTTCCTAGATGACGCCATCGAAGTCGATGTGGACTGCGTATGTGACGGTACAGATGTCGTCATCGGTGGTATCATGCAACATATCGAACAGGCAGGTGTCCACTCTGGTGACTCAGCTTGCTCACTACCGCCATACTCACTATCAGATGAGCTGTGTGATGTCATGCGTGCACAAACCGTGGCTATGGCAAAGGAGCTTGGCGTGGTTGGCCTCATGAACGTTCAGTTCGCGGTCAAAGGTGAAACGGTTTATATCTTAGAAGTGAACCCCCGTGCTGCCCGTACTGTCCCGTTTGTCTCTAAGTGTATTGGTACGTCATTGGCACAAATCGCCGCTCGCTGTATGGCTGGTACGTCACTGAAAGACCAAGGCTTTACCACTGAAATCGTTCCTTCATTTTACGCGGTTAAAGAAGCGGTATTCCCATTTGCTAAGTTCCCTGGTGTCGATCCAATCTTGAGTCCTGAGATGAAATCAACGGGTGAAGTAATGGGCGTGGGTAAGACTTTTGGCGAAGCATTTTACAAAGCCATCATCGGTAGTAATGAGCGCTTGCCAGGTCTGCCTACTGAGGGCGAGAATAAGACCGTCTTTATCTCAGTTCGTGATAGCGATAAAGCACAAATCGCTCCTATCGCTCGTCAACTTGTAGACTTCGGTTTCAATATCGTATCGACCACAGGAACGCAAAAGGTACTGAGCGATGCTGGTATTGAGTGTAAGCAAATCAACAAAGTTACTGAAGGCCGCCCTCATATCGTTGATGCCTTGAAAAACGGTAAGATTGACCTTATTATCAATACGACTGAAGGTAAGCAGGCGCAAGAGGATTCATTCTCTATTCGTCGTAGTGCCTTACAAGGTAAAGTCTTTTATGTCACCACGTTAGGTGCAGCAGATGCAGTTTGTAAATCTTATGCGATTGACTTGCCATTTGAAGTCTATAAGTTGCAAGATTTACATGAACAAGCAAAGACTATTGACGTGACTGAATAATTTCAGTAGATTAAGCATAACCGCTAAGCTTATACAAAAGCTTAGCCAAGACTTGTTATTGATTATTCTGTGACAATCGTACGTTAAAAAAACAATATCTTTAAAGAGTCAAACCTACAAAAGCATAGTGGCTGAACTGCGACTATGCTTTTTATTACGTAAGGTTCAGTGCGCTTGGTACTGTCAGTTTGCTTGGTACTAAGAGTAAATGTGCTAATACATAATAGCCCGTTTACTGATGACACCATCTGAACCCCACTCTTTTTATATTTCATACTCATTGCAACAACATTGACACCATCTCCTTATGAGGTGGTGTGGTGTTATTGGTTTAAGGAAAAAACATGCAACGTTATCCCATGACTCCGCAAGGACATGCGGCTTTAGAAGCCGAATTAAAACAGTTAAAAAGTGTCGACCGTCCACGCATCACAGCTTCCATTGCTGAGGCCCGTGAACACGGCGATTTAAAAGAAAACGCTGAATATCATGCTGCTCGTGAGCAACAAGGCTTTTGTGAAGCACGTATTCGTGATATCGAAGCAAAACTTGGTGGTGCTCAGGTTATCGATCCTTCAACGTTACCAAAAGAAGGTCGTATCGTGTTTGGCGTCAGCGTCGTGATCGAAAACATGGACACTGAAGAAGAAAAACAGTACAAAATCGTTGGTGACGATGAAGCCGACTTCAAAGCTGGCAAAATCTCAGTCAACTCACCAATTGCTCGTGGCCTTATCGGTAAGTTTGAAGGTGATGAAGTACGTATCGAAACCCCTAAAGGTGTGGTTGAATACGAAGTAATGAAAGTTATCTACGATTGATTTTGTGCTTATCGTGCCTTTATAAAAACATGCTTTGATAGAAGCTCTATATTAAAGCAGACGAAACAGCAGCTCATCTAGCTAATAGGCAAATAACATCATTTAAACCGTCATTATATATAAAATAGCAGTTACACAATGCTGCTTTTCTACTCAATTTGTTTTGGCGCATAATTGCTTGAGTATGGATATTTATGCCATTTGGTATAACTTCTAATCGAAAATAATGATGGTTTGATAGTTAATATTGACTGTCGTCAGTACCGAAACCCTTGTTATTTGGCATACTCTGTTGTGTCATTTAACAAGGGTTTTTCTTGTCTATACATTATTTATTGCTGTTTCATTTACCGTTATTTTAAAGGAGCCTTTTATGAGCATAAATTTTGATACATCATTAACCACAGTGGTCTCGGCCATTATGGCGGGTGCCGTACTGACGGTATCAGTGGCACATGCTGCGCCTGAAATCGCCATTAGCTCGCCTGCTGGTGGTAGTACGACTGTCGTTGAACAATACTCAGACGGTAAGACGGCAACCATCACTGCGACACCAAATGGTATTACCATGCAGGATGGTATGCCTTATGCCGTCACTCAAGTGACAACGGTTCCGCGATATGTTGTCCGTCAAGCTGGCAATAACAGTACGGTTGTGACTCAAGGTAGCACCACGGTTACCAGCGTGCCTGTCAGCAACCAAGTGACCAATACTGTCTCCAACGTGGACGTTATCACTACGCCCGTCAGTACCGTGACACAAGTAACGCCTGTCACAACAGCGACGCAGCTACCCGTGACCAGCCAGATAACCACAACGTCATTAGATGCTCTACGACTTACCCCGACATTTAGTACGCCTGATATCGTCAATGCCCAAACCAAAGTCATGAAGATCCTAAAAAACAGTGCTGGACGTGACGTCGCAGTCCCTGCCAATCACATAGCGCCCGGCGACATTATCGAATACCACACCACTTATACCAATACCACAGCCCAACCAGTCAACGATATCAATGCGATGGTATCTCTACCAAGCGGCGTGCAACTGGTATCATTGAATAGTTCGATACCAACGCTTGCAACCACAGGCGGCGGTAGCTATCAAACCATTCAACAAGTCGGTAACACGACCGTTATTCAAGAAAATTACTCAGGTCTTAAGTGGAACTTAGTGAACCTGAATCCCAATGCTGCTCAAACTGTGGTGATACGCGCCAAAGTTCAGTAAGATCTAATAGATAAATCCAGCTTTGAAATATTAAGCAATGACTCAGTAATACTCGGTATAAAAGGCTTTGTCCGCTAAATTAACTAATAGCGGGCAACGCCTTTTTTTGTTCTCTGACAATAAGTTTCAATGTTTAATAACGACTGTTTATCATTTGGTAAAGCGCTGCTTTTACTGTTTATAAACTGTACTTTAAAAAACGACACTAAATGTCGTGTTGTTTTTAATCTTTTCCTATAAATACAATAACTTAACGTCAATCTTGCTAAAATAGTCTTTCATTAATACATTGGTAAATACCCACTTATGGCAGCTATCAATTATGAAAGACTACAGGGCAAGCTCAATATTTTAGCAGACGCGGCTAAATATGATGTTTCTTGCTCTTCCTCGGCTGGTACGCGAAAAAACCAAGGTGGCGGACTTGGTGATGCCTCAGCAACTGGCATTTGTCACAGCTATACCGAAGATGGTCGCTGCGTCAGTTTGCTAAAGATTCTTTTGACCAATCATTGTATTTATGATTGTGCTTACTGTACTTCCAGAAAAAGCAATGACACGCCACGTGCCGCTTTTAGTGTGGAAGAAGTGGTTGATTTGACCATGCAATTTTATCGTCGTAATTACATCGAAGGGTTATTTTTAAGCTCAGGTATTTTTAAAAGCGGCGATTATACGATGGAGCGATTGGTTGAAGTTGCCAAGATATTGCGTACCCGCGAGCGTTTTAACGGTTATATTCACTTAAAAACCATTCCGGGTGCGTCAAAAGAGTTGTTGCTAGAGGCAGGACTATACGCCGATCGTCTAAGCGTGAATATTGAAATCCCAACCAAGTCAGGGCTGGCTCTGCTCGCACCAGAAAAATCACATGAGCAATTGAAAGCACCGATGGAGACAGTAAAAGAAGAGATTATTACTATTCGTGAGAGCCGTAAAACGCATAAAAAAGCACCGAAATTCACGCCAGCAGGTCAAACCAGCCAGATGATCGTTGGGGCAAGTAATGAGACAGACTTGCAGGTGATTCAACTATCCAGTCACTTTTACAAAACGTATGATCTAAAGCGTGTCTACTATTCTGGTTACGTACCCATGCTGTCTGATAATCGTCTGCCAGCGATTGGTACGCCCGTGCCAATGGTACGCGAGAACCGTCTCTATCAGGCAGATTGGTTGATGCGTTTCTATGGGTTTGGTGCGCATGAGATTCTAGAACCCGAGTCGCCATTCTTAGATTTGGACTGTGATCCAAAACTGGCTTGGGCAATACGCCATCGTGAGCATTTCCCAGTCAATATTCAAACCGCGACTTATGAGATGATCGTGCGGATACCCGGTATTGGTACTAAAACGGCCAAAAAAATCATCAAGGCACGTAAGTTTAATCAACTGACTTTATATCATCTAAAAAAGATGGGCGCCGCGGTCAATCGTGCCAAATACTTTATTGCCACCACAGGTAAAAACGAGCATTTAGCACATTTGACGCGAGATAACTTTCGTCAATACGTATTGGCGCAAACGCAAACCAAGTTTAAAGATCAGCGTAGCGGTCAGTTGGTGTTATTTTAAATATCACAAGATCACTCTAAAACCCTATATATAGCCAGCGCTACTGGTAATATTTTTTGTAGCCTCTGTCACGCTATGCGAACAGCAAGCAAGAAAAATATTGCAGTAGCACCTGAGACCATACTCTGTATTTTAAATACGCTATCAAAATGTCGCTTTTAAGATAAGCCACAATATCCCTACCGTCATTTTAGGATAAAAAATGTCGCAACTTACTCTCGATACCTCTTATCCCATCGGTCAGTTAACGCCCAGTATCGTGCTCTATGAGCCAAGTTTTGAAGGGTGGCTTAGTGCTGTTTTTTATGTCTACGAACACAGATTACAGCACGAGCCAGCATTGCAACTGTTCGCTCAAGATGACTATGCGCCTTCCTTGATTGCTCAAGCAGTGAGCGTTCACAAAGATGAAGACAAAGCGGAGCGCGTATTAATAAAGCTGAATAAGCTTTTGGGCCGCTCAGGTATGCGCAATGTCTTATGGGGGTTTTTGTCCGAAAAAAACAATATCGGTACAACTTTGTTTCATGTGATTAAATATGCGATTGACTACCCTACTCGTCAGATTATGCAAGATGTAGGCAATTTAGAAGTGCTTGAATTGGTACAGACCGTAAAATCTGTAGGGCGTGAAAAGCATCGTATGGAAGCATTCGTGCGGTTTGAGCACACCACTGATGACATTTACTTTGCGCGTGTCGCACCTGATTTTAATGTCTTGCCTCTGATTGGTGAGCATTTTCGTCAGCGTTACCAAGATCAGCACTGGGCCATTTACGATCTGACACGCGGTTATGGCATTTATTATGACAAAAGTAACAGCACACCCTCCCAGCCTGCAGAACTGCAAACCATCACTGACCTTGATGATGCGGTGCTGCGCAATCCTGCTAGCATTCATAGTGATGATGAGCAGCGTTATCAAAAATTTTGGCAAGGCTACTTTACCAATGTCAATATTAAGGAGCGTAAGAACCCACGGTTGCATAAGCAATATTTACCGCAGCGCTATTGGAAATACTTAAGTGAAAAACAGGTCGTACCCAACGCTGAGCATCTGACAAAACGCCGTTAGGGGCTTTGAGGATTTTGACTATATTTTTGTAGTCGTTTTTAGCCATTCACCATTTGACCTTATCTTTTATCTTGATGGTTGAGTTTTGACTATTTTTAACTGACAATAGCAGCTTCATATCATTAACCAGTGACCCACGCTATTATGAAGATTATGCGCTTACTGTCGTCTCTCAAACATGATGAATCCGAGCGCGGTATCTTTCATCTTGGGCGCGCATTGGTAAAAAATGGGCACACCTCCATCATTGTCTCAAGCGCAGAGGAAGACAATGATTTGGTCAGACGTCTCAAACGTGATGGCAACCTCTACCATCAGTTGCATATGAATAAAAAATCTTGGTTATCATTACTACAAGTTGCCCCGCTACGACGATTGATTGAAAAGTACAATCCTGATGTCATTCATGTACATTCGCGTACCCCCGCATGGATATTGCACTTGGCTCTGCGCCGTGCTCGCGTCAAGCGCATGCCAAAATTGGTATCGACCATGTATGGCTTCTATCCTATCAATAAATATTCACAAGCGTTGTTGAATGTTGACACGATTATCACGGTCTCTGATAGTGTGACCAATTACTTAAAGAAAGGTTTGCGTCTTGAAGACGCTGACCCTAAAACCATCAAGCGGATTTACCGCGGCGTCGACACGCGCCGCTACCCTTATCGGCACAATCCTTCTGTATACTGGCTCCGACATACCTTTGCTGAATATCCTGAACTTGAGCATAAAAAATGGCTGGTGTTTCCTACTATTATTGGTCATGAATACGGTCAAGAGTGGCTGATTGATATCTTAGGTA
The DNA here is from genome assembly GCF_052850615.1 of Psychrobacter sp. 1176_08. NCBI lineage: Bacteria > Pseudomonadati > Pseudomonadota > Gammaproteobacteria > Moraxellales > Moraxellaceae > Psychrobacter > Psychrobacter sp. 1176_08. The sequence goes on along the minus strand of NZ_VXCU01000003.1, from coordinate 283,917 downwards.
ATTTACAAGAACAATTTCCCAACATCCACGCTATTATCATGGATGATGACTATAGAGAAAATGATGTCTCCCACCAAGACTTTCGTCAACGTACCAATACGTTAGGTTTGGCCGAGCGCATCACATACGTGGGTAGAAAACGCAATGACATGCGCGAATGGCTGTCAGCCGCCAATATTGTAATGGCACTTGCCAATGAGCCTGAATCAATTGGCATCAATGCTCTACAAGCCATTCATTTAGGTACGCCAGTCATTGGTTGGGATCAAGCAGCCTTCAGTGAAATATTACAACCGCTGTATCCGCAAGGCTTGGTAAAAAAATACAATGCCAATGCGCTTTGTAAAGCGGTGAGAAACCAGCTAGAAAGCGTGACGCGTCCTGAAATGACAAATAAATTTACCATGCGTGAGATGATTGAAGAGACGCTCGCCGTCTATCAAGGGCTTCATGATGCAGCAATAGCCAAAGAACAGGCCGAAATCGATGCTGCTGCCGACCGAAAGCTCAAAAGACGTTTAAAAAAATCCTCTCAGGCTACCCGAGAATCTACGGTTAGCGATGTTTCGTTCGATCAACGAGCACTGAATCTCAATCGCAAAAATGCCAATGTGAAACCGCTGCAAGAAACGCCTAAGGTAGCAGAGACCACAAAGGCGATTACGGATGCAGAAACCGTACAAGAGGATAAGAATTTGTAAATCCGTATCATATCGTCAATAAACATACACTTTAGGCTGAAAAACCTTGCTCATCCCTTTAGTGATAGAAAGCAAAAAACCCAGTGACTGCTTAAATAGCATTCATCGTTTGTCATCTATCATAATACGTGTGGTAAAAACAATTTCGATCTACAAAAACTCATCGTTCCCTCGATATATTTTTAACAGATGAAATCGAACATTAAGCGACCTTTATAGATCAGTAGATAATGGTGCTACAGTAGCGCAAACCAAGCGTCATTGACTAGATGATTTTCTAAATCGAAGCGGACATATATCCCTTCGCTGTCTTTTGTTGCGTACCAATGCTCATCACCTAGACCAATATTTATCTGGAAAAATTTCTCATTTATAATGTTACCTACGGTATAGATAGATCCTTCCGAAAAAAAATCGTTACCACTGGTACATTTCAATTGATCTCCACTTTTAATCATATATTTGTCCTCCATGACAATAAGAAAGTAGATAAAGATGAATAATTTGACTTTATAGTTTACAAATGTCAATAAATAAAAAATTGAATTATGTAATTTCTTATAGGTTTGCACTTTGACAAACTGTTTTGGCGATGACAGAAAAGGATATGTATCGCTCAATGAGTTGTGACTTCATGTTTTTTAGTTAGGACAAAAAACGCTACCCTTTAAAAATTCATGTCATGACTCTGATTTACGCTCTTCTGCTATCAATCTATTTACATACTTTTTAAAAGCAACAAAAAAGCCTAACGCTTGACGTTAGGCTTTTTTTACGATTGAACCAGTTTATTCAGACAAATAAAACTATTTTTTATATGGATTTTCTTTTAACCATTGCTGATTAGCAATTTTGAGCTCATGTAACTCATGATCCATAATTTCTTTGCTCTTACCTGGGTTTTTCATTGAAGCATAACCATATAATGCAACACCTAGAACTGTCCAGCCAAGGAAAATCCACCATTCAATAGCGACAAGAGCGGATGGCATACCTGGTAGATAAAGCGCCAACATACCAAGACTGAGCAGAATGGTAATAATACCAACCAATTTACCTGCTGGTACTCTAAACGGACGTACCATATTAGGCTCACGGTAGCGCAATACCAAAAACGATAATGCTACGCAAGTATAAGCGATAACAATACCAAACCCGCCAGCATCAACAATCCACACAAGCATTTTGCGACCAAACAATGGTGCTAATGTCGCCAAACCACCAATCAATAAAATCGCATTGACTGGGGTGTTGTACTTAGGATGTAGCTTGCATAAAAACTGCGGCAACATGTGCGTTTTACCCATGGCGTACAATAAGCGACTACCACCGATAAGGAATGCATTCCAGCTTGATAAAATACCTAGTACACCGCCGATAACAAGCAACGTACCTGCCCATTTACCATTCCAAGCATTGGTCATTGCATCAGCTGTAGCCAACGTTGAGTCTTGCGCTTGTAATAATGGTAAAGTCTTACCCACACTCCAAGCAACCGCCACGTACCAAAGTACAGCGATAATGATAGACACAATCAAAAATTTACCGATATTTGGACGGGTCAGATTGATTTCTTCTGCCGCTTGCGGAATCACGTCAAAACCAACGAATAAAAACGGTACCATTACCATGACGGTCATGATGCCGCCCATACCACCAATAAAGGCTGGGGCTTGTACTGAGTTGGATGTTTCGGGATTGAACAACAGGGCACCAATGAACAGCAATATACCCACGAGGAAAATACCTACGACTGCTAATTTTTGGAACCAAGCACTGACTTCCATACCGCGTATGTTGAGCCATGTGACAATCACTGAACCGATCATCCCGACAGCGACCCACGTGGCATAAACATCCCAGCCAGCGACATTCCAAAGATAACCTTGACTATAATTGGGAACGATATATTCGACAACAGTAGGCAGTGCTACCGCTTCAAAGGCCACCACGGAAAAATAACCAAACAAAATACTCCACGAACAGATAAAGGAGACATTCACCCCCAGTGCCCGATGTGTATATGTGTGCTCACCCCCTGTGATGGGCATAGATGCTGCCAGTTCTGCATACGCCACGCCGATCAAGATAACCACAAGACCACCGATCAAAAAGGCACTGACCGCACCCCATATACCTGCCGAGATAATCCAACCACCCGCCAGTACAACCCAGCCCCAACCGACCATGGCACCGAACGCCAATGCGATGATATCGAACACACCCAACGTTTTCTTTAATTCAGACATAACCTACTCCTTGTCTGTGTGTCATCCGTGTGAACCTATTACAGTTACACTATTTCTGTTTAGTGGGACAGTACCCACCCTATTTACCATATAGATCGTTTGCCTAAAAACCGTCGTTTGCTATTTATTTAATTTTTAAACAGACAGCAAAAACGGCGTCTTGACTTGCAAGGCGCCGTTCAAAAACACACTCTAAATGAGTGACATGAGAGCAACCTTGCTGTTGTATTAACAATAGCCTTGAACGCCTGTTCATCGTTGGCTAAAAGAGATCCATCAAACAGTAAATAACTATAAATGCTCTATACCTATAAAGTAGGTACTTAATTACGCCGTTAAGATGCCTTTGATGATATCCAAACCTTCTTGTAGGACGTCATCTTCAACAGTTAACGGAACCATCACACGAATCGCGTTGCCATACATACCACAAGATGCCAATAGCAAACCTTGTTCAAATGATTTTGCTTTTAGGTTGGCAGTTGCCTCAGTATCAGGTTTGCCTTCACTATCTACTAAGTCAAACGCTAACATAGCGCCTTTGTGACGAATATTACCAATGCTGCTCAGATTGAGACCTTTTAAGAACGACTCAATTTTGTCGCCAATCTCAATACTGCGCGCCAGTAAGTTCTCTTCTTCGATCACTTCTATAACGGCAAGTGCTGCCACACAAGCAAGTGGATTACCAGAGTAAGTGCCACCTAGGCCGCCTACTTGAGGCGCATCCATAATATCTGCACGACCAATGACGGCAGAGATAGGATAACCACCTGCCAAACTCTTGGCACAAGTCATAAGATCAGGCTCAACGCCCAATTGCTCGCTAGCAAACAATGTACCGGTTCTGGCAAAACCACACTGCACTTCATCAAAAATAAGTACGATGCCATGCTCATCACAGATAGCGCGCAATGCCTTAGCAAATGATGGGGTTACTTGATGGAAACCACCTTCGCCTTGAACTGGCTCAACGATCATTGCTGCCACTTCACTAGGATCGATGTCTGCTTGGAAAATCATCTCAAGGCTATGTAATGCTTGTGCCTCTGTGACATTTAACTCTTCAGCAGGGAATAGCGCATGGAATACAGGTCCTGGCATCGGACCAAAGTTCTTTTTGTATGGCAGTACTTTGCCTGTTAGGCTCATGCACATGAGCGTACGACCATGCCAACCACCAACAAAAGAGATGACACCTGGACGACCTGTTTTTGCACGTGCAATCTTGATACAGTTTTCAACGGCTTCTGCACCCGTCGTCAAAAAGAATGCCTTAGTATCGCCACTAATCGGCGCTTTTTCGCACAATTTTTCAGCCAAATCCACATAGCACTCATAGTTGATCATTTGTGCCGCAGTGTGAGTGAACTTATCCAATTGCTCATGCACACGCTGAGTAATTTTTGGATGGCTGTGACCCGTATTAAGAACGGATATACCACCGACGAAGTCGATGTAACGCTTACCTTCTACATCCCAGATTTCTGAATTTTTTGCTTTTTCTGCAAAAATAGGAAAAGCAACGCCAAGTCCTGTTGGTAAAACTGCTTTGCGACGCTCAAGTAATGATTGATTGGTGGTTGTCATAAAAATATCCTTTTCTTTATCTTTGATATAAACAATCTCAGTTAGATAAACTAAAACCTGAGGATTCAAGATTGCATAATAAAATGAGTGGTAAAACGTTTGGGCAAATCATTAGCTGACGTCAGAACACCAGTATTTGATAACCACATAGTCTTCAATGCCATACTTTGAACCTTCACGTCCAAAGCCTGACTGCTTCACGCCACCAAACGGCGCAACTTCTGTAGAGATAAGACCTGTGTTATGACCAACAATGCCATACTCAAGACCTTCAGTCACACGCCATGCACGAGCATAGCCGTTGCTATAGAAGTAAGCGGCCAAGCCATAGATAGTGTCATTGGCTTGACGAATGACTTCTTCTTCATCTTTAAAAGTAAAGATAGTGGCAATAGGGCCAAAGATTTCTTCGTGCGCAATGTCCATCTCGCTCTTAATGTCAGTGATGACTGTAGGATTGTAAGTCAGCTCTGACGCTTCGTTTACGCTACCGCCTGTGACCAACGTCGCGCCTTTATCTAGCGCGTCTTTAAGCAACGCCTGCACCTTATCCAACGCTTTTTTACTGATTAGTGGACCAATATCTACGCCTTCTTCCATGCCATTGCCAACATTAAGCTCGGTTACTTTTTTGACAAATATGTCTAAGAAAGCGTCTTTGATACTGTCTTGTACATAAACACGATTGGCACAAACACAGGTTTGACCAGCATTGCGATATTTAGAAGCGATCAAACCTTCAGCCGCTTTTTCGAGATCAGCATCATCAAAAACGATAAATGGGGCATTACCGCCAAGCTCTAATGAAAGTTTTTTGATGGTTGGTGCGCACTGAGCCATCAACGTACGACCGACTTCAGTAGACCCTGTAAACGACAGCTTATGAATGCGCGCGTCACCTGTTAAGATATCGCCAATAGTAGAAGATTTACCAGTCACAACTTGAATAACGCCTGCTGGAATACCTGCTTGCTCGGCCAACGCACCTAATGCTAAAGCAGAAAATGGCGTTTCTGTTGCAGGTTTGACTATAATGGTACAACCTGCTGCTAATGCAGGCGCCACTTTACGAGTGATCATCGCGGCTGGAAAGTTCCAAGGCGTAATCGCTGCGCAAACACCAATAGGCTGCTTTAAAATAACATGGCGCAGTTGTGATTTATTGGCAGGAATGACATCGCCATAAATGCGCTTACCTTCTTCTGCAAACCAGCGGATAAAGCTGTTAGCATAGCCAACTTCGCCACGTGATTCGGTTAAAGGCTTGCCTTGTTCGGCAGTCATGATGATTGCCAGATCTTCTTTATTGGCATCAATAAGGTCTGCCCATTTTAAGAGTAGCTCTGCACGCTCTTGCGCCGTTTTGGCTGCCCAAACACTCTGCACGTCATGAGCATAGGCAACCGACTCATTAATGTCTTCAGTCGTCAGGCTTGGCACAGTACCAATGACTTCACCATTAAAGGGGTTGGTTACGTCGATGGTGGCTTGGTCGCTCGCGCCATGCCAACTGTCTTTAATGAAACACTGCTGTTTCAGCAGTTCTGGGTTTGATAGCTGTAGCGTATGCTGTGACATATAAACGCTCCTTGTAATTGGGAATTGCAGATTTATCAAAATAAAAGCATAACGATAAATAAATGTTTAGGTATAAAATACGGGTTGATAACACTTTGTATGTTCAATATACTGAACATTAATTCTATATACGAGACATTATTATAGGAATGATAGTCGGTTATTTGCAACCCCTAAAATCATTTCTATGAATATTTCTTTCATTATTTTTCTATCTTATTAATTTTACTCACTTTTATGGGTTATTTATGAGCGTCACTTCCGTTCCTGCATTAGACAAGACTTTCCAAATTTTAGATTTGATTACTGATAGCCTCCAACCTTTAACGGCTGCTCATATCTCTAAAGAATTGGATCTGCCCCGTAGCTCAACGCATAATATTCTGCAGAGCTTACTGGCAAAGCATGTGATCTATAAAGATGCGGAGAACCGTTTTCATTTAGGGTCTTATTTGATGTATTGGGCGGGCAAGTACGAACAGCAGCAAGGCGTCATACAATTATTCAAAGAGCTTATCGTGCAGTACCCTATTCTGCTACAGCATACAGTTACGTTGTCTAAGCTGGATTTGGGCGAAGTGGTATTTTTGGCGTGCCATGAAGCGCCCGCTCCACTTGGATTTACCTTTCGCGCTGGTGTCCGTGTACCTGCGGTATTTTCTTCAACAGGTAAGGCGATGCTTTCAACACTGTCTATGGAAAACATAAAATCCATGTATGCGACAGGCTTTCCCGCGCCTATGACACCGCGCGGTGTGAAAAACTTTACTGATTTGGAAGCGGAGTTAGCTGATATTCAAAACAGCCGAATATCTCTTGATGATGGGCAGCTGCGCGAGGGAATGTATTGTTTAGGCACGTATATTCGTAATGCTTCGGGTAATGTCATTGCCGGTATGGCGGTCAGTTTTTTGCAAGGAGAATATGAGGTCAAACGGGCAGAAGTCAGCGCGGTATTGATTGAGTTAGCGAAACAAATGGAGCAGCGTTTAGGATTTTGCTCTAATGAGGCGAAGTGATGTGATAGCGTCGCTATATGGGTCGTGTCGTTCATGACCCATATAATAAAATCAGAGGTAAATCGGTTTTAAGAACCCATCAGACAATGCCATCTGCTTTTAGCTTGGCTATCATCTCGCTATCATAACCCAAATCTGCAAGTGTACTATCAGTATGCTCACTGAGACGTGGCGGCGGTATACGATAAGAGACTGGCGATGCGGACAATTTAATGGGGCTACCGAGCGCTTTTATCGGGCTGTCAAATGCGGCAAAATCAACAATCATCTCACGTGCTTTTGCTTGCGGCATCGCCAACGCTTCAGCGACATTGTGTATCGCACCGCATGGAACACCTGCTTGATCCAAAACTGCCAGCCAGTGTGCTCTTGGTTGCTTGGCAAACCGCTCAGCAAGTGCGTCGCATAATATATCTCGATGCGCAACGCGATCAGGGTTGGTCATAAAACGGCTATCCGTGTGCCAGTCAACTGCCAGCACCTCGCAAAGCTTGGTAAACTGACTGTCATTGCCGCAAGCCAAGATAAAGTGCGTTTCGTTTTCAGCTGCAAAAACTTGATAAGGAACGATACTCGGATGCTGATTGCCAAGTCTTGGTGGTATCTTGTCCGAGGCAAGATGATTCATACCCACATTGGCTAGCATTGCCAACGCACTGTCTAATAACGCCACATCTACCTGCTGCCCAAGCCCAGTGTTTTGACGCGCCAATAATGCCGCTTGAATACCAATCGTCAGCTGCAAGCCTGCAAACAAATCAACGACTGCCACACCAACTTTGTGCGGTTCGCCATCACTAGGACCTGTGATACTCATCAGTCCTGACAAACCTTGAATAATATAATCATAGCCGGGTCGCGCTGCATCTGGCCCTGTCTGCCCAAACCCTGTTAAAGAAGCATAGATCAGGCGCGGGTTGGCTTGCTTGAGACTGTCGTAATCCAAGCCGTATTTTTTAAGACCACCCACCTTAAAATTCTCTACCACAATGTCGCTGCCAGCAATGAGCTGTTTGATGATGGTTTGCCCTGCTGGCGCAGTGATGTCTACGGTCAGTGATTTTTTATTGCGGTTGATGGTGGCGTAATAAGCTGATGTGTTATCGCTGAATGTTGGTGGTGCCCAGTGCCGTGTTTCGTCCCCTATCTTGGGACGCTCAACTTTGATGACGTCTGCGCCTAGATCAGCAAGTATTTGGGTACAAGAAGGACCTGCCAGCACTCTTGATAAATCGAGCACTTTGATACCATGCAATGCGCCTTTGGGTACGTCACCGCTTTCACTGATACTGTCATTAGTATCTTCATTGATATTGCCATCGGGTTTAACAATATGATCAGTGCTTTTAGACGAGGATGGCGTGGACATGGCGACAGTCATAATAATCCCTTATTTTTAACGTATTCTTTGTTGCTTTAACATGCAGTGATTATGGATAACCACTAAAAAACGTACGTTACTGTCCATAAATACTATTTGGTGAATCAGACAGTGACGTACGCTATAAGATAAAACTATACTAACAGTTATTACCTAGACAAGATTAATAAAATGCTTGAATGCCTGTCTGTGCACGGCCTAAGATAAGTGCATGAATATCATGCGTGCCTTCATAAGTGTTGACGGCTTCTAGATTCATCACATGGCGAATAATATGGAATTCATCAGAGATACCATTGCCACCATGCATATCACGAGCCACACGAGCAATCTCTAATGCCTTACCGCAGTTGTTGCGTTTGATCATAGAAATCATCTCAGGTGCCGCATTGTGCTCATCCATCAAGCGACCAACACGCAGCGCCGCTTGTAGACCCAAAGCAATCTCAGTCTGCATATTGGCAAGCTTCAACTGTACCAGCTGCGTTGCGGCGAGCGGACGACCAAATTGCTTGCGGTCTAGCGTGTACTGACGGGCAGCCTTCCAGCAGAATTCTGCCGCACCCATACTGCCCCAAGCGATACCATAACGGGCTTTATTCAAGCAGCCAAACGGTCCTTTTAGACCACGGATATCTGGGAAAGCATTGGCTTCAGGGACGAATACTTTGTCCATGACAATCTCACCCGTGACGGACGCACGCAATGAAAATTTGCCTTCGATTTTTGGGGCGGACAGTCCTTTCATGTCTTTTTCTAAGACAAAACCACGAATCTCGCCTGCATCGTCTTTTGCCCACACGACAAACACATCCGCGATAGGGCTGTTGGTGATCCACATTTTATTACCTGTCAGCTCATAGCCGCCATCAACCGCACGCGCGCGTGTCGACATCGATGATGGGTCTGAGCCTGAATCTGGCTCTGTCAAACCAAAGCAACCGACATATTCACCCGTAGCAAGTTTGGGTAGATATTTTTCTTTTTGCTCTTCTGTGCCGTACGCCCAAATAGGATGCATCACTAGGCTGGACTGTACGCTCATCGCTGAGCGGTAACCTGAATCCACCGCTTCCACCTCTTTGGCAATCAACCCATAAGCCACGCTCGACAGTCCAGCACAACCATAGCCCTCAATCGTCACGCCAAGTAGACCCATTTCACCCATTTGACGCATGATGTTGCGATCAAAGTGTTCGTTACGGTTGGCCTCCACGATATTTGGCATCAGCTCTTTTTGAAAAAACTGATGAGCGCTGTCAGTGACCATACGCTCCTCTTCTGTCAACTGATCACGCAATAAAAAAGGGTCTTCCCAATCAAAACGTGGGCTGGTCGATGTTGCCATGTGTTTCTCCTTGATATCAGTCTTCCTGACTGAAGAGTAATGATTAATAAGCCGTTTGATTTAACAAGTCATTGACTTCGCTATTCCGCTATGCGAAACTTAGTTTCACAATATAATTCTATTTAAGCAAAGTTTCAGTGTGCTGTAAACCTTTATCAAAGAAATATGAGTATAAAATGACAAACTCTTTATCGAATATCCCACCATTACTCGATCGAATGGATAGCGCTCTTCATCAAAATAAAGAAGACAATGACCGACAATTTGTGACAGCGCTGGGTCGTGGGTTGATGCTATTAACGGCTTTTGAGCATCAAGAGGTACTCAGTCATCAACAATTATGTCAAATGACCAAACTGCCAAAAGCGACCATCACGCGACTTATCCATACCCTTACCATACTTGGGTTTTTAAGCATCACAGAGCACGGACACTATCAGCTGGGTAGTAGTGCGATGAGGCTCAGCGCTACCGCATGGAGTCGTCATGACATGGTTGCCGCAGCAGAACCATTGCTACGGCAGTTTGCGCGCGAAAACGAAGTATCCGTGAATTTGGCCACAGAGATTGGAGGAGAAATGCGCTATCACGCATGCTGTCGTAGCCCGGCGCGCCTCTCAGTCAACTTACAAGTTGGCTCAGCAGTACCCGTGGCGTACACCGCGATTGGCCGCGCTTTTTATGCAGCAAGCTCACCAGTCAGACAAGACATTATTCTAAAAAATATACGAGATAACGTGTCTGCAACAGAGTACGCCCCTGCACAAGCCGCTTTGGATCAAGCTGTAGAACACTATAGTAAGTATGGGTATACGGTCTCTGATGGTGAGTTTTCTACTGATATATTGGCCGTCGCTGTCGGTGTGTATGATGTCGCAACTGGGCAGTATACGTACTCGCTTAATGCCAGTGTCCCAAGTGCCAACTGGGATATGGACGAGTATGCGTCGATGATTGTGCCCAAGTTGCAAACGTTGGCGGAGCGGATTGGGAGTGGGGTTTAGCGGTTGGCTAAGTCGATTGACACGTCAAAGTATGTACGTTTCAGCCTATGATCAGATTAATATTTTGTTGACATAAGCTTAAATGAAGAAGTTTTCACTAGAAAAAATAATAATCCGTTTTGATCTTGAGTCTTGATCGTAAAAATAAAGTCAGCGCATATCGGTAGTTTGATAGTTTATTGTCATTCCAAAAAGCGCTGGTCATTCTCTCGATACCATTGCCAAGATTGTTCTAGTAATTCTTTTGGACAGTTAAAGTTGTCGGCATATTTCTGATAAAGTAGGATTTGATAATATGAAAAATCAAAAAATCGGTATAAAATACCTGTGTCTATATAGTCTTGATAACACCATCCTTTATTGTAATAGTCCGTCATAAACACTGGGTCTTCAGTCATTCGATTGGCAAATTTGTCTCGGTACGCATCCTTATCTTCTTCACTGAAAAAGCTATAAAAATCCTTTCTATGACTGGTAAGATTAACATAGAGTATTTTTAATGGATCAAAATGCCTAAAGATTATAGGGTATAGCGGGAAACCTATATCGCTTGTTTCTTCTTCGTCATAGTCTAAAGCATTCATAATTCTTTTAGAGCTTTCATACATGACGCTGATAACCAACAGCCTACCCTGTAAAAAAGAGTTTAACAGTCCAATCTTAAAAACGTTATCTACGCCTTCATCTTTAGGATCAGTGATGGTTATCGCTTGATAGGCATAAATATCACATTCGTCAGGAAAAACATCAAGCTCAATGTCCTCTTTATTGGGTAAGTAGATATTATGATAGTTATACTCATTGAATGGGTAACTTGGACCGCTGTTGCCCAAAAAAAATGCCTCACAGAACATCCTAAGCGTCCCCGATATATAAGTAAAATTCTCATCTATAACAAGTTTATCTTGTAAAGATTTCGGCAACGATTCTTTGTCAATTTGACTGGCACGGATGTTAAACCCTCGATCAATAAAGTATTCAATAAATGGGGCTAAGCTGTATTCTTTATCATCATCAAGCTTAGCAACTATTTCAATAGGGTCATCGCTCATTTTAATCTCAAAAAAATTATAAAGTATTATCTCGAAACTTGCGCCAAAACCTCATTCCAATTCCCTTTTAACGGCTGTTTTTCAACATATAACCATCTGATAATCGCCAGTTGCAAGCGTACATAATTTGGATTCATCGTTATAGGAAATTTATTTCTTCTTTCTGGCGATCAGTTTTCCAATATGGAGAGCGAATAACATCAAATACCTCGTCAAACATTGCATTAATCTCAGCACCTACCTCTGCGCTAGACTGCTGCTCAATCAATAGTTTATTGAGCTGCTTTGTCCAATTATATAAGTTTTCAGTATATCGAAATGACTTTCTAACGCTAAGGTGCGCTTTTGCGTCTTTTAATTGCCCTGCTATCATAAGATGCCAAATACTAGATAAATACTGACTTTGAGTCACATCTTCCCAAAGGCTACCTTTATATACTTTTAAATGGTTTAGTAATGAATCGCTGACACAGGCCAACTCAGTCATATTGATATTTTCATCAGCTAATAAAGCCTCAATAAATAATTTATAAATTAATATACTCGGTCTATCTTCTTTTATGTATAGATCCTCACCATTCCAGCGTTCAGTCTCACTTTGGGGTAAAGCCAATATAGCATTGACGATATCTAAAGAAACTTGCAGATAAGCAGTAGATACTTGTTCATCAAATTTAGTAAATATCAAGTATATAGCTTCTTCAAGATAATGCCTGACAGAGAAGCTTGGCATAGTCGTTAATGATGTCTCTTCAACTACAAATGTTTTATTAAAATCTTTACTCTTTTTATAGTAAAAATCAGATTCGGGAACTACTCTAGCTTTTAACTCTTTTTTCCATTCGTTAAATCTATTGTCATGAGAGAATTTCTTCACCCCGACTTTATTTAAAAAACTAAACATACTTTTTCCTTTTTAGTCATATATTTAAATTTAGGGCAAAATCTCTGGTAGCTCTATAATTCGCTTAATTGACATACCCATTGTATTATTTGTCACACCAATTTTAGATGTTGATAGCTTTGTCCTAAAGCTTACATAAAGTTCAATTTCAAAAATAGATTGATAAATCCATTAACCTGATTACCAATCAAGTGAAAACCAACATTACTTGGTTTAGAGCCTGTATCTTTACCAATTTTTGTCGTAGTGATGCCAGCTATTTTTTGATGTTTATGGTCTTTAAGATTAATCGTTTCAGTTGCTAAATTGACAGGGATTTTTTCTTAATACGCTTTAATCAATACTTGATTATTAATCCAACCCATCAAACCTCAGCCCAAATTTCATCAAATACTTACGCAATCTGTCGCTATCATTCGGGCTTTTTAGCTTATCGCGTGAGTTGGCATACAGATAACGCCCTGCTGCCGCTTGGCTGCTGTGCTGATAGCAGACCTCAATCACATACGCCAGCTGCACCGCATCAAAGGGGTCGAGCGCGTCTTTGTCGTAGCTTGATAGATGGCGGCTCAGCACCGTATCCGCGTGCGCTTGTTGCTCGGTTAGGCTGGGCGCATACGCCTTATCCGCCTGATGGTGGGCGCTATTAGGTAATACCCACAGATGTTTAAGGCGGGTGATTTCTGCCTTAACATCGGGCATACGAATCACTTTGCCCTCGCACAATGTCGTTAAGCGCGTCATGCTGGCGCTTAAATCACGAAAGTTGCCCTGCCACGTCGCCGCGTGACTCATGGCAAAGGCTTCAAAATACGCCCGCGCCTCAGGCTCAAAGCGATATTGCTGCTGTTGCTCACTGCCCAAACGCGCCAGCTCATAGTCGATATTGGCAGGTAAATCCTCAAGGCGATCTTTTAATGACGGCAAAAAGAATGTCCACGTGTTGAGCCGCGCAAACAAGTCTGCTCGAAATGTCCCGTCAACGACTGCTTGCCGCAAGTCCTTATTCGTCCCCGCCATCAATTGAAACGATACGTTAATCGGTATATCACTACCGAGCGGATAAAATCGCTGCTCTTCTAACGCGGTGAGTAGCATGGCTTGTTCATCGAGTCCTAGCTCACCGATTTCATCCAAAAATAATAAACCGCCATCAGCAGATTTTAGCAGACCCTCACGATTCGATGCTGCGCCCGTGAAAGCGCCCTTCACATGACCAAATAGCACACTCATGGCCGTATCACCACGCAAGGTCGCACAGTTGACTTCGATAAATTTATCAAGTGTGTACTTGCTTTGTGTGGTACTACTCGCTTTGGCTTTTTTGAGCGCGTAGATTTGACCTGCCAGTTGCGACTTGCCTGCTCCTGTTGCACCCATCAGCAATATTGGAGCAGTCGAGCGCGTGGCGACTTTTTCGATATCAGATATTAATTTTTGATAAGCGTCATTTTGCGTGACCAAATTCGCTTGCAACGTTTGCCAATGCTGCTGTTTTTCTGCTTCAAAACGTTCACGCAAACCATCATAGCGTGACACATCCAAGTCAATCACTTGATAACGACCTTGTGGGTCAGTTTGGTCGGGTCTTGGACAAGGTGACGTCTGAATCAAATCTGCTGGAATAAAACCTGCCTCTACCAATAAGAACCAACAAATCTGCGCCACGTGCGTGCCCGTGGTCAGATGCAGCAAATAGTCCGTACTATCTTGAAAATCAAACGCCGTTACAAAGTCATACAACTCAGCATAAACCTCGGCAAAATCCCACGGACTCGATAGCGCCACGTGATGACCAATGACTTTAGTATGCGGACTGACTTGCGCCACGTCATCGACGATGATCTTAAATAAGCGCTTATCGCGTTTGCTGTATAAGATATGCAGCTCATCGACGAGTAATTCATCGTGCAACCCCAGACTGACAGTTGGACGCCAGCGTTGCCAACGGTTTTCACTAAAACCATTGTCTAAGGTCGTGCCGAGGAAGCCGATTACGGCGGTTTTATTCAGCATCTTTGTCATCAGTTTCACGTTTGATTGACATGGTTTCTAATAGATACTTTTCACCTTTAGATGTGATCTCCCAATAGCTAGTAGTGCCTATGCTATCAAAACTAATATAACCTAAAGACAAAAACTGAACTTTTATTTGCTCAAAGTCAGCAAGGGCTATTTCTGGATAAATGAAATTTCTATATTTTCCAGAAGCTATATATTCACTTAAAATATTAAAAATAAAATCCTCGTTCTTTTCATTAAGAATTTTTGGAGCAATACATTTGAATAAATTATTCCAAGTTACCTTTTGTTGCCACGACTTTTTTTCTATCTGTCCATTGTTTATCACATCACACTTCAGAGATATTAAAATTTCATCATCACCCTGTGCTAAATCTAACATCTCACTTTTGTTCTTTTGCAATCCCTGAATTTGTTTTTCAAGCTTATTATTTTCTTGTCTAAGGTCATTCAGTTGCTTTAATAGTTCAGTATTATCAGTTGCTTGATTGCCTCTAACCCATCCTACTGCGGGATAAGTTTTTATCGTCTTAGGAAGGCTAAGCGCAACTAGACCTGACAACTCTTTTGCATCGTCCCAAAACTTAACTAAACGGTTAGTAGTAACTTTTTGCCTGAATACTTGTAGTTTTTGTTGAGCTTCAGAGTCCATCTCTACTTTTTCAACAGCTAATTTTTCAGGACTACCATGTACCAATGCGATAACCTTAATATCTTTACTAATAGCGTAATCGTACTCCATTTCTGTATAACTAATACCCTCATCAGATAAACTGCCGTATCTACCACCTATGATTAGTAAGTAATAATCACTGTCATCAATTACCTTTTTGATGAATTTAAATTGCTCTTCATCCAGTGCGGGAAAAAGTTCCATTCCAGCAGGAATACAATCCATTTCCATGAGCGTCTGAATAACGTTACTTCTTTCATCTTTTAGGTCTGCAAATGTAGAACTCACAAATACCTGATATCTCTTATCCATCTGCACTTCTCCCTTAGAAAATATAATATTTTCTATAAAAATATTTTTTATTCTATTAATAATAAAATCTCTAAATTATATATGATATTCAAAAAATATTTTAAATTTATTTATTACAATAATATCAGACACTTATATAAAAAATATCTTATGTGGATAATTATTGGCACACTCTTCGCACTATATAAAGTATAAGAAAATAAATTATTTTTATAAGCCGATATTCTAAATAAGGAACCTATTTATGCAACCAATAAATCATAATGTTATTCAGGACGGTGGAACGCCAATCAGACTTTGGACAAAGGGCGTTCCTGTCGATCCAAAAGCACATGACCAGCTTATCAAAGCATCACAAATGCCGTTTGTCTATAAGTGGCTCGCGGTGATGCCTGACGTGCATGTCGGGATTGGCGCAACTATCGGTACGGTATTGCCAACCAAAGAAGCGATTATCCCTGCGGCTGTCGGTGTCGATATTGGCTGCGGTATGATGGCAGTACAAACGACGCTGACCGCTGATGACTTGCCTGATAATTTGCGCGGTCTGCGCACTGAGCTTGAAAAAGCCATTCCACACGGCCGTAGCAAAACTCGTGGACGCGGTTCTCGTCGTGATGTCGGTGCATGGACAAATCCTGATAATAGCGTCAAAGATAGCTGGGGTACATTGGTCGATGATTTTAATTATCTGACCCAAAAGCACCCTAAGCTTAAAAACACCAATAACCTGACTCATTTGGGAACGCTGGGTACGGGCAACCATTTTGTAGAAGTGTGCTTGGATGAGACCAATCAGGTGTGGATCATGCTGCATTCAGGTTCGCGCGGCGTGGGCAATGCCATCGGTCGCTACTTTATTGAGTTGGCGCGTGAGGACATGCGTAAGTGGTTTATCAACTTGCCCGATAAGGATTTGGCTTATTTCGCCGAAGGGACTGAGCACTTCGATGACTACTGGTTTGCCGTAGGCTGGGCGCAGCGTTTCGCTTTCAAAAACCGTGAAATCATGATGGAAAAAGCAATCAAAGCTTTGCGTCAAATTGTGACGAAACCGTTTGATGCGGCAGTTAAAGCGGTGAACTGTCATCATAATTACGTCGATAAGGAAGAGCACTACGGTGAGGAAATATTTATCACTCGTAAAGGCGCGGTACGTGCTCGCGTTGGTGAATACGGTATCATCCCAGGATCAATGGGCGCAAAATCCTTTATCGTGCGCGGTAAAGGCAACGAAGAATCCTTTTGCTCTTGCTCTCATGGTGCAGGTCGCGTGATGTCACGTACTCAGGCAAAACAGGAATTTACGGTAGCCGATCAAATCGCGCAAACCGAAGGTGTGGAATGCCGTAAAGATAGCGATGTGATTGATGAGATTCCAGCGGCTTATAAGAATATTGATGATGTGATGAACGCGCAGAGTGACTTGGTGGAAGTGGTACATACCTTGCGGCAGGTGGTTTGTGTTAAGGGTTGAGAAGCGTTAATAGAAGGTCTGGGAGACCTTTTTAGCTTCGCAAGAGCCAGGCTGTGCTTGGCTGATTTACTTGTTAGAAGTAATGTATGTATAGTACTGAGATAAAAAATGAATAAATTTGACGATAGAAACATAATTTAGAAGACAGATTAATCTAACAAAACAAATAATATATACTTTTTCAAGCTAAAAAATTGAGGGAAATAAGATGAGTAAATCTTGGCAGTATCCTTTTTGCAGTCACCACGCAATAATAGGTACAGGAAATATTAGCTCAGGTAATCTAAGTTTCGATGACGGTAATAAGTACGGTAAGTTATGCCTAAGGTTAGAAACCATTACTTGTCCAAATCCAAACTGTAGAGAGTTTACTATAGAATCCGAATTACGTGAGTTGAAAAAAACTCACCCTTCTTATGTTTTTGGAAATACATTAAGTAGCTGGAAATTACGCCCACAATCTTCAGCTAAACCTTTACCTAGCTATATTCCTACAGCTATAAAGGAAGATTACGAAGAAGCCTGCTTAATTTTAAATTTAAGTCCTAAGGCTTCCGCAACACTTGCTCGCCGCTGCTTGCAAGGAATGGTTAGAGATTTTTGGGAAGTTAAGCCTCAAAACTTGGCTAAAGAAATTGAATCTATCAAAGATGAAGTAGAACCGGATACTTGGGAAGCTATAGACGTAGTTAGAAAAATAGGTAATATTGGTGCTCACATGGAAAGGGATATCGACCAGATTATTGAGGTAGACGAAAATGAAGCAGGTTTACTTATAGGTTTGATAGAAATGCTTATTGAGGAATGGTACATCAGTCGTTACAACCGTCAGCAACGCTTAGAAAACATGAAGCAACTTGGGCAAGATAAAGATATCCAGCGAAGAATGAAAGTTAAACCCGTGACCTTGGAATGATAAATAACTTAGAAAAATTAATGGTATTAAAAATTTGATGTTTGAAGGAGAACAAAAATGAAACTCGCAGAAGCCCTACTTATCCGTAGCGACATGCAAAAAAAGCTGGCGCAAATCAAAGGACGTATTCGCAGCAATATCAAAGTCCAAGAAGGCGATACGCCAAACGAAGACCCAAATGCCTTAATGATCGATGCCAGCCAAATCATTAGCGAACTGAGCGTGTTGATTGAGCGTATCCACCGTACCAATGCCATTGCCAAGACTAATGAAGGTCAGTCGATGCTGACGCTATTGATCGAACGTGATACGTTAGAGATGCGTCACAAGCTATTAATTGAGGCGATTGAAGCCACCGACACCGAGGTTGATCGGTATAGTCCTCGCGAGATTAAATGGCATGTTATGGTTTCAGTTGCAGGATTACAAAAACAAGCCGATGATATCGCGATGAAACTGCGCAAGATTAACCTTGTCATTCAAGCCAATAACTGGCAGATTGACCTTGTTGAATAACTATTTTTAAATCACAATTTTAGAATTTTCTACCAGTTTACATTAGGCTGGCAGACTACCCTTTTGGAACCGACTGGGCGAGTGTCAGACCCCAAACCGCCACAGCAGGGGGTTGAAAACATACTGTAGTGGCTGCTACGCGTTGCGGGCAAACGCATTTTTTACAACTCATGCCCCGTACACGTCACTTGGCACAATGCACCATTTAGACCTTACCACCAGACACTGACAGTCGGTTTCAATTTTATTATTCATGCGACTTGATACTTTTCGGGTCGCATTTTGTTGTCTCCTTATTAAGAACATCACGGCACAATAGCCCCAAAACATAAAGACATTTATCATGCCAGCATCAACAAAAAAAGCTCTAAAAATTGACGGCAGCACAGGCGAAGGCGGTGGACAAATTATCCGTACGGCGCTGTCGTTATCGATGCTCACTGGTACGCCAATTGAAATAATCAATATTCGTGCTGGACGCGCCAAACCCGGATTGATGCGACAGCATTTAGTTTGTGTACAAGCCTCACAAGAACTATCAAATGCGGCGGTGACAGGCGCACAGTTGGGTAGTACGACGTTTAGTTTCAAGCCTAATGCTATTCAATCGGGCGATTATACTTTTGATATTGGTTCGGCTGGCAGTACCAGTCTCGTGCTACAAACGCTATTACCTGCCCTACTTTTTGCCAATACAGGTTTAGCTGCACAATCCACCGTGACTATTAAAGGTGGTACGCACAATCCCCTCGCACCGACCACAGATTTCTTAACCGGAGCATTTGTTCCGGCCCTTGCTAAGCTCGGCATGCACGTTGATCTTGAATTACAACAAGTAGGGTTTGCACCCATCGGTGGTGGAACTGTTAAAGCAACCATTACGCCTTTTTTGCGTCGTGCTAATACCTTGCCCTTTACACTTACTGAACGTGGCGAGTTGGTTAACATCGCCTTGGTCGCAAGCGTGCTCAATTTGGATTACGACATTTGCAAACGTGAGCTTGCCAGCGCGCAAGCATCATTGGTCGAATCAGGCATTGATAAGACGCTGATAACCACTCATAGTCGTAAATTACAGGGCATTGGCGAAGGCAATACGTGCTATGCGCAGGTCACTCATCAATTTGGTAAGACATCCACTCAGCAGTATCATCAAGAAATGTTTACCTTGCTCGGAGAAAAACGCAGCTCAGCAGAAAACATGGGCAATCGCTTGGCAGGATTGGTTAAGCGCTATTTGTTTAATACCGATGCACTGGTTGATGAATATCTAACCGATCAGTTGCTCCTACCTTTAACGTTATCAGGCGGTGGTGCGTTTAGCTCGCGTATGATTAGCGGCCATACGGAGACACAAGCATGGCTGATTGAGCAATTTTTGCCTGTTGAGATTCAGTTTGACGTATTAAACGACGATAAGACATTGGTCAAAGTCATCGCTTAAACTATGTAAGGCTTAAAGTCGGCATTAGCACACTGTTACTCAATTACTGCGATGCGGTGATATCATGTGTGTATGATATAAGCGATAAATTTAAGTGCCCTATATTTAAGTGTCCTATGTATGCTCAGTGATAAAAATAGGGCTTCTTTACGTCTATCTTTATATTGTCTCCGTTTTTTACCATTTACGTATTGCTGTTGAGTATTGTCATGCCTGAGTCTCGTACCAATCTGAACCCTAAACCCAAAACCAGCTCTCCTTATTGGGTTGGTTTATTGCTGCGCTATAGCACTTTTGGTGCGGCAATTTTTCTTCTATTAGCTGGTCTTTTACTGACCAATTGGTGGCTAATTGTGATTGGCGGGTTTGGAGTGGCACTGGGTATTTATGACTTGGTTCAATCCAAGCATTCTGTTTTAACCAACTATCCTGTCGCTGGTCATATTCGTTACGTTTTGGAGGATTTTCGTCCTGAGATTCGCCAATATTTGCTAGAAGACGATAAAGAACAAGTACCGTTTTCGCGCCAGCAACGCGCACTTGTCTATCAACGCGCTAAGAATGTCAGCGACACCAATGCCTTTGGTACGCTAGACAATTTATACACGCATGGTAAAGAATGGTTTTTACAGTCAACCGTCAGTCAGCCTTTAGAAAATAAGGATTTTCGTATCATGGTTGGCGGTGAGCGTTGTCAGCAGCCACATGATATGTCGGTCTTTAATATCTCAGCGATGAGTTTTGGGAGCTTATCAGCCAACGCCATTATGGCGCTCAATCAAGGCGCAAAAATTGGTGGATTTACCCATGATACTGGTGAAGGTGCCATTAGCCCTTACCATCGCAAGTTTGGCGGTGATTTGATTTGGGAGCTAGGCACAGGATATTTTGGTTGCCGTGACGACAATGGTAACTTTGATCCAAAATCCTTTGCTGAAAAAGCGGCTGATCCGCAAGTCAAGATGATCGAAATCAAAATGTCACAAGGTGCCAAACCTGGCAAAGGTGGCGTACTACCTGCAGAAAAAATCACTCAAGAGATTGCAGATACTCGTCAAGTGCCGACTGGTCAAGATTGTATCTCACCCTCCTCGCACACCGCTTTTAGCACCCCACGTGAGCTCGTCGCCTTTTGGCAGCAGCTACGTGACTTGTCTGGTGGTAAGCCTGTTGGTTTTAAGCTGTGCGTGGGTCAACCTTGGCAGTTTATGGCAATTGTCAAAGCCATGATAGAGACGGACAACTACCCTGACTTTATTGTCATTGATGGTGCAGAAGGCGGTACTGGCGCCGCCCCCGTTGAGTTTATGGATAACGTCGGCATGCCAATGGTTGAAGGGTTTTTGTTGGTACACAATACGTTAGTTGGTGCCGGCATTCGTGACAAAATCAAACTTGGCGTGAGTGGTAAAATCGTCTCTGGCTTTGATATCGCTCGTATGATTGCACTGGGTGCGGACTGGTGTAACTCAGCGCGCGGCTTTATGTTCGCAGTAGGCTGTATTCAGTCGCGCTCTTGTCACACCAATACCTGTCCAACAGGCGTTGCCACTCAAGACCCCTATCGCCAAAAGGCGCTGGATGTACCAAGTAAAGCCGAACGTGTTGCAAGTTTTCATAAAAACACGCTAAAATCGCTTGCCAGTATCGTCGGCGCAGTCGGTCTACAGCACCCAAGTCAGTTGCAGCCTTATCATATTGCCCGCCGTTTGGATGATGGACAGATCAAGCTATTATCAAAGTATTTTTATTTTACAGACAAAGATGCCCTACTCGATCATAGCGCGCGTGCAGATGTATTCAACCAGATGTGGGTCATGGCAAGTCCTGATAGTTTCCTAGCCAATAACGATGCGCTTATTGCTTACAATAAAGACTCACGAGACAAGGGAAAAGAAACCAGTGCACCGACAGAGCGAAGCATTGCTACTGGTAACTTCGAAAATATCGTCGATGGTGGCAGACTGATCGGTAATGTCAACAATACTTTTCGAGAGTTTCCACCTAACAATGATTAAAAATGATGACGAAACAGTGATCGAGAAGTAATGACTCAACGATGATAAAACGTGATTACTGATCGTTCATTCTATTCTACCTATTACAAAAGATTTTTTATTGATGCCAAGTTTCACCCTTACCTCATCTCGTCCTACTTTGTCTTTAGCTGTCATTGCTCTACTCTCATTTAGTATTAGTGCTTGCCAGCAGACAAGTACTGATGCCCCAAACAGTGATACAAAAAACTGGGCATGTGAGTTACAAGATACTCCTTTCGCCTATGACGCCTGTCATATCCAAGCTGATGCTTTGACCAACGGCGATTACTCATTGCAGTTGTTTTGGCAGCAGCCAAATAGTAACGAGCCTTTGCTTACTTTTGATACATTACTGACGACGTTATCCGCCGATCAAACGCTTAGCTTTGCTGCCAATGCGGGTATGTATAACGAAAAATTTGCACCAATTGGCTATACTGTCATCGAAGGCGAAGAAAAGCGTGCCTTAAACCTCAAAGAAGGCGGCGGCAATTTTCATTTATTGCCGAATGGTGTGCTGTGGTGGAACCAGTCTGGTGAAGTACACATTACGGAAAGCCAAGCCTTTGATAAGCAGCTTAAAAACGACGAAGCAAAGCCGTGGTATGCAACGCAATCTGGCCCAATGCTGGTCATCAATGATAAAATACACCCACAATTTGATCCTAATAGCACCTCACTTAAAATTCGTAATGGTGTAGGCATTTGCAGCGATGGCAGTATCCAATTCGTTAATACAAAAGCGCCTGTCACGTTTTATCAGTTTGCAACGCTATTCAAAGACGAGCTGCATTGCCCCAATGCCCTGTTTTTGGATGGCGGTATTGCCTCAGCATTGTACGCGCCTAGTATTGATGAAGAGGACAAAAAAGAGATGGGTGTAATGATCGGCGTGGTAGCGCCTAAAGACTAATATCGTTTAAATTCAAGAAAAAAGCACTTAACATGATTTCTGTTAAGTGCTTTTTGTTGACTGGTGCAAACGTTTGAGTGGTGTTAGCGTGCCAAATAGTTGGTCATCTCTTCCACGCCATGTAATGTCATGGGATACATCTTATTATCGAACAGTTTTTTAATCTGAACGATGGTTTGGGTATATTGCCAGTAGCTCGGGGTTTCAGGATTGAGCCATGCCACTTTATCAAAATGATTAAGTACGCGCTTTAGCCAGACGATACCTGCTTCACGATTCATATACTCAACGCTACCGCCTACCGTCATCAGCTCATAGGGTGACATCGAAGCATCACCAACGAAAATAACACGATACTCTCGGCCGTATTTGTTGAGTAGCTCAAAGGTCGGCATTGGTGCGCTGTGGCGACGATTATTATCCTTCCACACATAATCATACAGACAGTTGTGAAAGTAAAAAAACTCTAGGGTTTTAAATTCGTTTTTTGCCGCAGAAAACAGCTTCTCAAGCGCCTCAACATGAATATCCATACTACCACCCACATCAAACAACATCAGCACTTTAACGCGATTACGACGCTCGGCCTGCATGTGGATATCCAGCACACCTTTCTTGGCAGTGCGCTTAATAGTCTCATGAATATCCAATTCATCCGCGCTGCCTGTCCGCGCAAATTGCCGCAGGTTGCGCAGTGCCATTTGAATCTGGCGCGTACCAAGCTGATTGTCATCATCAAGATTACGATATTTGCGCTGCTCCCACACCTTTGCTGCACTGCGTTTACGAGATTCACCGCCAACCCGTATACCTTCTGGATGATCCCCATAAGCGCCAAATGGTGACGTACCGCCTGTCCCCACCCATTTACTGCCACCTTGATGCCGCGCTTTTTGTTCTTTTAAACGCTCCTCAAGGGCTTTCATCAATTCTTCAAGCGAGCCGTATTTTTTCAGCAGTCTGCGCTGCTCTTCGGTTAGGTTTTTTGGGTCTAGCTTTAGATCCAGCCACTCTTTTGGCACGTCCGTCAGCTTGGCCAGCAGCGCATCCATATCAAGGCTATCCACTCCTTCAAAATAATCCGCCATTGCCCGATCAAATTTATCAAAATGACGCTCGTCTTTGACCATACACAGCCGAATCAAACGATACATGTCCTCACGGCTGGCAAAGGTAGACAATGCTGGATTTTCAGGATGTGGCTGCATCATTAGCCCTTGATCGAGCGCGGCATTGAGATCTAGCAGCTCACGCGTACTGACAGGCACGCCGTAAGTACGTAGGGTATAAAATAACTTTATGAACATAAGCGACGCACCACTGATTGACGTAAAACAGAAAAAGCATTGAACACTTAGACGCGCTTAACGACGCATCATATTGGCAAAACGCTGTAACAAGCTCACATCGGCTTCATTTTTGAGCAGCGCACCATACAGCGGTGGAATGGACTTTTCACCGCGTAGGTTTTCTTCTAGCTCTTCTTGTGCCATATCATCAGCCAGTAATAACGTTAACCAATCGACCAATTCTGAGGTTGAAGGCGGCTTTTTAAGACCTTGAATATTACGCAGTTTATAAAAGACATCCAATGCGTCATTCACCAGTTTTTCTTGTATATTGGGGAAATGCACCTCAACGATTTGGCGCATGGTTTGCTCTTCTGGAAAATCAATATAATGGAAAAAACAGCGGCGCAAAAACGCATCGGGCAGCTCTTTTTCGTTGTTTGATGTGATAATCACCACTGGGCGCTGCTCGGCAGTAATGGTTTCGCCCGTCTCATAAACATAAAATGACATCTTATCAAGCTCATGTAGTAAGTCATTTGGAAACTCGATATCGGCTTTGTCAATCTCATCAATGAGTAGCACACTGCGCTCGGTGCTAGTGAAGGCATCCCACAGCTTGCCGGGCTTGATATAATTGCCAATCTCATAAACCTTATCATCACCCAACTGAGAATCACGCAAGCGCGATACTGCATCATACTCGTATAAACCCTGCTCCGCTTTGGTCGTCGACTTGATGTGCCAAGTAATCAGGGGCATACCTAAGCTCTCAGCCACCTCTTCTGCTAATAATGTCTTGCCCGTACCCGGCTCACCTTTGATGAGGAGAGGTTTTTGTAACGTCATGGCCGCATTGACTGCCAATTGTAAGTCGTCTGTTGCAATATAATTTTGGGTGCCAGTAAAGGTTTGCTTGCTCATAATCAGATCTCGATTGTTGTTATAGATGAATTATTATAAATGTATGGTTATCAATAAATAGAACTAAAAATTTAATAATGAATAAAAGATAAATTAGATTAGCACAGCCTGACGTATTGCCAAAATACTCGTGCGTTCGCCTTTATGAACAATGATTATATACCTCTAACTACTTATATGATTGGTAACCATTCTGGCATAAAAAAAGACACGCATTGGTGTCTTTTAATTCAGGTATTCAGTAGCTTTTTAGGACGATAATCTTATATTAATACTTAGTCTACTTTTATTATTTATCAGACATATCGCTATCAGTCTTCTTATTTAATGTACTGTCTTTTTCTAGGTTTACGTTAGTATCGGACTGTTCGGTTACGATAGCGCCTTCTGTTAAATAATTACCTGTGGTCAATTGCATCGTCGCTTGCGTGTCTTCTGCCGTACGACTACGAGCTTTGTCCAAGCTTGATTCAAATGCTCCGCGAATCAATTGCCAAATAAAACCAACAAACAAGCCCACCACCAACACCACCAATATCGGCAGCATACTGGTGATCGCGCCCGTGGTGTCTTTCATCATAATGGCATAAACCACGCCAATACTGGCTGGCGCAATCACACTAGGATCACCGATCGCCGTACCGGGCGCTAACAATACCGCAAACAGCATCATCCAACTCATGCCACCCAATGGTCGTGGCAGCATACGAGCAACTAACAACCACAGTACCAACACGATAATGACACCGCCAAGATACGCATACATGGGTAAATCAGCGGGCGGTACGTCTTTTACCAGCTGTCCCCACCAAATAGTAATTTCGCCGAGAATATCACTGATGGCTTCTAATGGTAAGCTGTGTACGATATTTTTTAACCAGTCCATGCGCGTTTTATTACCTGCATTTATAAATGGTGCCACACGTTTTTGCGTTTAGCCGTCTATGATACCTTCTGCCGTACTATCGATAAATACTATTAGTAAATACCATCAGTAAGATCGAATATATCCCCAGCCTGCACCCTTAATAGAGCGCTAGTTTATCACGACTTTTGACCCAAATGCATGTGACCGTATGTTTCATAGACGTTTTCGCATCTACTTTTGGATAGTCTGCTTTTGAATAATCAGTTTAAGCCCAGGTTCAAAACGCTATCGCGGTAAACGTCTGAAAACGCCATTAATCGTAAATATTATCTTGTGCTTCACGCGCCCGCAGTTCTGCTTGGCGACGCATCACGTCTTGTGGTGGCATCTGCACAAAATACCCTTGCGATTGTAATTTTGCTAATACTTCTTCTTTATTCACACGAGCAAGGGATGGCGTAGTCGCCAAATCCAAATGCATCACAAACTGGCTGCGCCCTAGGCTTGCACGGAAATCTTTTGGCAACACACCGAGCCAATCTTTTAGCTCTTCGGTATCGTCTGGATAATCAGGACGCGCAATGTAGACGTACATGTCATCGTGTTTAGAGAATTTATAAATATCGCAATGCATAAAAATGACCTATCAGAAACTATCGTCATAGGTTAGCATATTTTAGGCAGTTATCAGTAGTTGCTTTCGGTATTTGCGCAGCGATACATCACGCAAAACCCCTTTAAAATTGACAACTTGCAACGGTAAAAATATTTTTCTTGAGGGATGCATTTTAAAAAACAATCAGCATAAACATCAGCATTTTTTAAAATTATCTATTTTAATGCTACAGATGGCTTGTAAAAGCGCTGTGAACCTTTCATAATAAAAGCGTTTTTCAGGAGAGCGTTATAGGCTCAGATTTTGTATCAAACCCTATTGGTGATACAAACTGACGACTACCGTATAACCACCGAAGGCGCATCTACCCTGCCAATCGCTCAGGTAAAAGGACTGAAAAACACATGTCATTATTGTTTTGTGAAATGTCGCCAACCGCGCATCACACTTGCAAACAAAAGACATAACAAATCTGGAGAGTGGTAAGAGCCGACGACGCCTTACCCACCGAAGGGGAGAAAACGCGACATCCGCTTATTTGGGTTTAAGAAGCTCATGCTTCAAAACCGGCGATGATGGTTCGTGTTGAAAATCTCAGGTCACAGGACAGATAGGGCTTTTGCTTAAACCGACGTTCAGCGTCTGTTTGGCTCACGGCTTCATCTATATTTTCTGTACCACCCTTTGATGTGATATTTGCACCCTGCACTATTGCCTCTCACTACTATGATAATGCGCATCAGTCATTGTACTTATAATCGAGTATGACTGATGTACACATAAGGATTTGTTATGACCGATATTCAAAACGACAATTCTCAAAACGTTCAAGCTCAAGCACCACAACGCACTCCTCTTTATCAGTCTCACGTCAATAGTGAAGGCAAGATGGTGGATTTTTCTGGTTGGGAATTGCCCATTCATTACGGTTCACAGATTGAAGAGCACGACGCTGTCCGTACCGATGCTGGTATGTTTGATGTCTCCCATATGGTTGTCACCGATATCAAAGGCGCGAACACCAAAGCATGGTTACAAAAACTACTGGCTAATGACGTCGATAAATTAAAAACGACGGGGAAAGCGCTTTATTCTGGCATGCTCAATGAAGAAGGCGGTGTCATCGATGATTTGATCGTCTATCTGATGAATGATGATGCAACTGAATATCGTATTGTCTCAAATGCGGCAACACGTGACAAAGACATGGCGCAGTTCCATAAAGTCGCTGAAGGCTTTGAGATTACCATTACTGAGCGTCCAGAGCTTGCCATGCTCGCTGTGCAAGGACCAAATGCTATTGAAAAGCTGTCACAAGCCAAACCGAGCTGGGCAGATACCTTGGCAGGACTGAAACCCTTTGTTGGTGCTGACTTGACAGACATCGAAGGCACTGATTGGTTCGTCGCACGTACGGGCTATACAGGCGAAGATGGCGTCGAAGTCATTATGCATGGCGATGATGCACCAGCGTTTTTTGAGCAATTAAAAACCAATGGCATCAAACCTGCTGGCCTTGGTGCGCGTGACACGCTACGTATGGAAGCGGGCATGAACCTATATGGTCATGACATGGACGAAACCATCAGTCCTTATGAATGCAACATGGGTTGGACGCTTGCGCTAAAAGATGATCGTGATTTTATCGGCCGCGCAGCCTTAGTCAGCAAACGCAAGCAAGCAAAAGACGACAACACGGCGATGAAACAAGTTGGCTTGTTATTGACGACTCGTGGTGTATTGCGTGAAGGCATGACAGTGACTATCAATCAAGGCACAGACAATGAACAGACCGGTATCATCACCAGCGGTACATTCTCTCCTAGTCTAAAAAACTCCATTGCTATTGCCCGTGTACCTGCCAGCATATCAGATGACGATAGCGTGCAAGTCGATCTACGCGGCAAAGGCAAATTCGTTGATGTACGCGTTCTTAAGCTGCCATTTGTTCGTAATGGCAAACAGCAATTTGACTCATAAGCATCATAAACTCTATTATTAGCCTGCATTAGCTAGTGTTCACTATTTTTGTTAATTAACCTCTATCATTTAGGAGAGAGACCATGAGCAATATCCCAGCAGAATTAAAGTATATCGCCAGCCACGAATGGCTACGCTTAGAAGACGACGGCACCATCACCGTTGGTATCACTGACCATGCTCAAGACTTGTTAGGTGACGTGGTGTTTGTTGAATTACCAGACGTGGGTGACATCATCGCTGTTGATGATGAAATCTCAGTGGTCGAATCTGTAAAAGCAGCTTCTGACGTTTATGCACCCATTTCAGGTGAAGTGGTTGAGATCAACGAAGCCTTGGAAGATGATCCAGAAATCATCAACTCTGATCCATATGGTGCTGGTTGGTTCTTCAGAATCAAGCCTGACAACATCGCTGATTATGAAGCACTAATGACAGCAGATGAGTACGAAAACGAGCTGTAATATTCGCTTGGTTCGCTCATCTAAAAGCGGTACTGATCAAGTATCGCTTTTATCGAGCAAAAAATAGATTTTATCACTATCTCTTAAAATTATGGGTACTAGCATCAGCTGGTATCTGTACTGTTTTATTTAAAAAATGATTGCTCAACGTATTACTTTCAATAACTACCCCGTTTATTCGTATTAATCACTTGCCACACTATATGATTGCAGATTTGCAAAATTATTAAATAGCTGCAATCGATGATGACTCAAGTTGAGTACCCAATCCCCAGCATGGATCCTAATATGAACCCCAACACTGACCATAAAGACAGTATTGCTACCCCTAGCCACACGCCGCAATTACAAGCGTTTCGTGAAGTGGTTGAGTCGCGCCGTTCAGTACGTCGTTTTACGGGCACGCCAATACCGGATGACGTATTAGCAGACTGTCTACGTCTGGCTATGTTAGCGCCAAACTCTAGCAACCTACAGCCATGGGAATTCTATGTTATTGATAGTGCTGATAGCCGTAAGCAGGCCGTGAAAAACTGCATGAATCAAAATGCGGCAAAAACCTCAGCTCGCCTCATCGCTGTCGTGGCTCGTACCGATATTTGGCACGACCATGCCAAGCAAATATTGCGTGAATATCCCGATAAACCTGTGCCAAAAAAGGTAAAAGACTACTATACCAAAGTGGTAGCGATGGATTTTTTACGAGGTCCAGCCAATGTCGTATCCGCCGCAAAATGGGGTGCAACTCAGGTCGTCAGACGCGTAAAAGGCCCCATCAAATCGCCTTATTATACATTTGAAGACACCAAAAACTGGGCAACCAACAATACAGCACTGGCGGCTCAAAACCTTATGTTAGCACTGCGCGCATATGGATTTGACAGCTGTGCCATGGGCGGCTTTGATGAGCCAGCTATGAAGCAGCTATTGGGTCTAAATGACGATCAACATATTATTATGATGATTGGTGCCGGCGAGCGTGCCGACAATGGTGTCTACAATACCCAATTTCGTTTTGATCAAGACCAATTCGTGCACTATGTATAGTGTATGAGACCGTGATTTTTAGTTACTTTATTTATTACTCCCTTAACCAAGGACTGTCATGACTATCTCTCAAAACCCTACGTTTGATACCTTTCAAGGATTATTTAACGAAGCTGAATTTGTCTATCGCCACTTAGGCTCAAATGACACCAAACAAGCTGATTTGCTAAGCGCGGTTGGCTACAAGGATATGGAAAGCTTCATCAACGATACCGTCCCTGAGCCAGTGCGTTTGCATAAAGCGTTGGATTTGCCAGTGGCAATGAGTGAACATGCAGCGCTTGCCAAACTGCGGACGATGGCGGACGACATTACCGTTAATAAGAGCTATATCGGTCAAGGCTACTCACCTGTACGTATGCCTGCGGTCATTCAGCGCAACGTACTTGAAAATCCAGGCTGGTATACCGCTTATACCCCTTATCAAGCTGAAATCGCGCAAGGTCGCTTAGAAGCGCTGCTCAACTTCCAGCAAGTATGTATTGATTTGACGGGTCTTGAGATGGCTGGTGCATCATTATTGGACGAAGCCACGGCAGCGGCAGAAGCCATGGCAATGTCAAAGCGTGTGAGCAAAAGCAAATCAACACAGTTTTTCGTTGATGAGCGTGTGTATCCGCAAACGCTAGATGTTATCAATACTCGCGCCAAGTACTTCGGTTGGGACGTGGTCGTTGGTGACTTTGAGACTGCCAAATCAGGTGATTATTTTGGTGCGCTATTCCAGTATGTGGGCGCTGAAGGCGATGTAAAAGACCTAACAGAGGTCATCGCAGCGGTAAAAGAAAACAAGACGTATGTCAGTGTGGTCAGTGACATCATGAGCTTGGTATTATTAAAATCGCCAGCAGACATGGGCGCAGATGTGGCACTTGGTAGCACACAGCGTTTTGGTATTCCAATGGGCTTTGGTGGTCCACATGCCGCTTATTTTGCCTTCTCTGATAAAGCCAAGCGCTCTGCTCCTGGTCGTATCATTGGTGTCTCAAAAGACGCGCAAGGTAATACGGCGCTACGCATGGCACTGCAAACCCGTGAGCAGCACATCCGCCGCGAAAAAGCCAACTCAAACATCTGTACCTCGCAAGTATTACTTGCCAATTTAGCAGGCATGTATGCTGTGTATCATGGCCCAGAAGGCGTTAAGCGTATTGCGACTCGTATTCATGCGTTTGCCACTGCTTTTGCGGCAGTTATCAAAGAAACGAATGATAGCGGCCTCAATGTGGTACATGATCAGTTCTTTGACACGGTTGTTGTGGATTGCGGTTCAGAAAAGCTAGCCACACAAATTTTTGAAAATGCGGACAACCTTGGTTACAACTTATGGCGTTTGGGCGAGCAAAAATTGGCTGTCGCTTTCAGTGAAACCAGTGATCAGCAAGACTTTACAGTGTTAACGCAGTTATTTGTCAGTAAAGCCCACGATTTACCTGAAACAGCTAACGTGTCTCTTGATAGCGAACACCTACGCACTGACGATATCTTGACTCATCCAGTCTTTAACTCGCATCATACTGAGCATGAAATGCTGCGCTACTTAAAATCGCTTGAAGACAAAGATTTGGCGATGAATCGCAGTATGATTTCACTCGGTAGCTGTACTATGAAGCTCAATGCGACCAGTGAGATGCTACCGATCACGTGGCCTGAATTTGCCAATGTGCATCCTTTTGCACCGCGCGATCAAGTGACTGGTTATATCGCAATGATTGATAGCTTACAAGACCAGCTAAAAGCCATTACTGGGTTTGACGATGTATCAATGCAACCTAACTCTGGTGCCTCTGGTGAGTATGCCGGTCTACTCGCGATTCGCCGTTATCATGAGTCATTGGGCGAAATCAACCGTGATGTTTGCTTGATTCCTATGTCAGCGCACGGCACTAACCCTGCTACTGCGATGATGATGGGCATGCAAGTGGTCGTGGTCAAAACCGATGATAATGGCAACGTTGACATCGAAGACTTAACCGCCAAATGTGAAGAGCACAGCGAGCGTTTGGGTGCATTAATGATCACTTATCCATCGACGCACGGCGTATTTGAAGAAGGCATCCGTCATATTTGCGACCTTATTCATAAACATGGTGGCCAAGTCTATATGGATGGTGCCAACATGAATGCTCAAGTCGGTATGATGCAACCTGCGGATGTCGGTGCAGACGTCCTACACATGAACTTGCACAAAACCTTCTGTATCCCGCATGGTGGCGGTGGTCCAGGTATGGGACCTATTGGTATGAAAGCACACTTAGCGCCATTTATGGCCAACCATACGCTAAGCCCTGTGCATAACGCGCAAAAAGACTGCTCAGCGGTATCGGCTGCTCCTTATGGCTCAGCAAGCATTTTGCCTATCTCATGGATGTATATTGCCATGATGGGACGTGATGGCTTACTTAAAGCCACTGAGCTTGCCTTGCTAAATGCCAACTACGTGGCGGCTGAGTTAAAAGGTCACTACCCTGTCCTATATACCGGTAAAAACGGCCGCGTGGCTCACGAATGTATCATCGATATTCGTCCGTTAAAAGAAGAAACTGGCATTACCGAAAGCGATATCGCCAAGCGCTTGATGGATTATGGTTTCCACTCACCAACGATGAGTTTCCCAGTCGCAGGCACATTGATGATTGAGCCAACCGAGTCTGAGTCTAAAGAAGAGTTGGATCGCTTTATCAGCGCGCTAAAGTCTATCAAAGCGGAAGCCATGAAAGCTAAAGCTGGCGAAGACAATTGGACGCTCGAAGACAATCCATTGGTCAATGCACCGCATACTGCCGCTATGATTACTAGCGAAGAGTGGACGCACCCGTACAGCCGTGAGACTGCTGCCTTCCCACTGCCTTACATCCGTGCCAACAAGTTCTGGCCGAGTGTGGCACGTGTTGATGATGCGTATGGCGATAAAAACCTTATGTGTTCTTGCCCAAGTATCGAAAACTATATGTAATCATCGTTTTCATTATTTGCACATTTTTTGTCTAAAAAACCGCCAAGTCAGTTACTGATTTGGCGGTTTTGTTTTGCAGGTCTTTTCTATTTATTAAAGAAACCATATCTTTAGTATTTAAATATAGTATCAGAGTCCAATATAATAGCGATACGCCTTCAGTTAATCTGGAAAACACCATGCCACAAAAAAACCGCGTTATTCTAATACATGGACTGCATCAAACACCTTGGATTATGAAAAAACTTGCTAGACGTTTGCAGTCTGAAGGGTTTGATACTTATCAATACGGCTACCGAAGTCTGCGTGATGGTATCAAGGTAAACAGTGCACAACTTAATGAATGGTTAGAGCAAAATCATCATCCTGACGAGGCGATAGATTTGGTTGGGCATAGTTTGGGCGGTTTGATTATTAGGGATTTTGTCGCACACTACTCTAAGTGGCAAATTGGACATTGCGTCACGCTAGGGACACCGCATGTGGGTAGCGTTTGTGCCGATTATATTTGGCGATTAACACCTTTCATGGTAGGACGCTCATACACTGACGCGTTAGATGGTACTGTAGCGCCTTTACCTGATCATATCACGCTTGGTGTGATTGCTGGCAACCACCCTTACGGTTTAGGGCAAGTGTTTTTACACTATCACAATCGTAAACTACGTAAACAAGGCACATCCTTGCTATCTGATGCTTGCGCTCATGACGGCACCGTCTATGTCTCTGAAACCAAAGTTGAAGGCGCAAGCGATCATATCGTCTTACCAGTGTCACATACTGGTATGCTGGTTAACCAGCAAGTGGCTGAACAGACCTGCTGTTTTTTAGAGCATGGCCAATTCAACCATGAATTGCTTAATGTATAAATATCATACAACTCTTTAAACTCGAATACCCATGCCTTGCTGCAACTCAGTCTTATGCTTTTCAATAACCGGAATCAACGTATTCACTACCCAATCATGACGCCAGCCCTTTAACCCTTGCGGCAACTCGCTTATGTCTTGGTCAAAAGCAATCACTTCATACAACTGACTGAGCCACTTTTTACGCATCAATACATTCGCAGGAATTTTAAGGGATTTGGCATGTTCATCAATGGCGTGTTGCACGGCTTTTGAAAGGGCTTTGTTCTTTGAGCGATAAGGTGGCAATAAACAAGCTGGATGCTCAGCAGGTGGTAGACTTCTCGCCTCTCTTACTATCTTGAGCAACTCTTCGCCATATAGTCGCAGCATACTGCGGTGCATCGTGGTTTTATGCGCAAGCTCTCGCATACTATTCGGCTTTTCCGTGACGATCTCACGTACTGCTTGTTTTTTTATGACAAAAGTACGTGGCTGATTGGTCGAACGTGCCAACCCCTCTCGCCAAGTGGCAATCGCTTTTAGGATGGCCATTTGCTCTGAGGTATAGCGATAGTCTGCCATCGATAGATACATGGCATCATCTTCGACATGCTGAGCCTCATATAGGTCACTGGCATAAAGCTGACAGTCAGCCCACACATAGTCATAAAGACCTTGCGCTTTTAGCTTGTCCTCGATCTGCAAGTACAAGGCTGGTAAAAACCGCACATCATCAATCGCATACTTTTCTTGCTCATCGGATAACGGACGCTGCAACCAATCCGATTGACTTTGTTCTTTATCAATGTGTATCTCTAACTGATCCGCCAACGCTTGCTGATAGCCCATTTGCAATTGACCCGTCAAATAAGACAGTGCAATCTGCGTATCAAAAATGTTGGTCAATGGCGGACAACCAGACAAGAGATAAAAAATACCCAAGTCTTCCCCGCACGCATGCCAAATGGCAACGTCAACGTCACTTAGTGCTTGCCAAAGCTCAGCCAATTGCAGCTGCGGCGCATCCAATAAGTAGATATGATCGCCCGTATTTAATTGCACCAGTGCCAAACGTGGATAATAGGTATCGCGCTTAATAAACTCTGTATCTAATGCTACGCGACCACAAATCGCCAATGCTTTAATAACCTCATCAAGTTGATGCTGCTCACGTACCCAAGTTACGGCAGCATCGTTAGCAGTCTCTAACAATGCATCGATGTCTATGCCTGAGGATGAAGATACTGAATGGTTCGCTAAGACATCCTCAGTCACGAGATCATCGGTAGCATTTTGTTGAGGGTTTGAAACGTTCACAGCATGATTGGACACGGGCAGATACCTGCATAAATAGAAGAAAATAAAACACTTAACTTAATAGCATTTTAAGAAAATAGAATAAAGGATAACGTCATTATAACTGTAGTTTGCTATAAAATAAGCCAGATTTATTTTATAGCAAACTTAGATTTTATAAAAAGGAGCGGTTCTGCATGGCTTGACCAAGCGTCATACTATCAAGATACTCAAGCTCCCCGCCCATCGGTACACCTTGTGCTAAGCGGGTAATTTTATTGACGTGGCGTCCGACCGCTTCACTGATGAAATGCGCCGTGGTTTGTCCTTCAACAGTGGTGCCTGTGGCCAAAATCAGCTCTTCAACTGGCTCTTGCTTAACCCGCCAAACCAGTTGATCAATATTTAAGTCATCCGCACTGATACCGTCGATGGGTGATAAATGACCGCCCAACACAAAATAGCGACCACGATAGCCTGCGGTTTGCTCAATTGCCATGACATCGGCTGCCGTTTCGACCACGCACAGCAGACCATCATCACGCCTAGGGTCTTGGCAGAGTGGACACACCGCTTCATCGCTAAAACTATGACAACGCTGGCATTCAACGATATCACGCATTGCTTCGTCTAAGGCCTGAGCCAGTGCCATGCCTTGGGGGCGTTTTTTGGTGAGCAAATGCAGCGCCATACGTTGGGCACTCTTTTGGCCCACACCCGGCAACACACGTAGCTGTTTGACCAGCAAATCAAATTTGGCTGTCAGCAAAGTTACTTCCTTTATTTGTAAACCATAGCTATAAAAATGGGGTCGTATCGTATCGATAACAACCCCATTTTGTCTTTAGCATGAAGTATTTAACGCTTAAAACATGCCTTGCATCCCTGGTGGTAGACCCATACCTGAGGTCGCGCCTGCCATGGTTTCTTCGTATAGCTCATCCGCTTGACGAACTGCGTCATTGATAGCAGCCGCGATCAAATCTTCGATCATGTCTGGCTCATCTTCTAGCAAGCTTGGATCAATGGTCAAGCGCTTGACCACATGACGACCGGTCATGGTCACTTTTACCAGACCACTGCCTGCTTCTGCTTGTACTTCTTTGTTGGCCAGCTCTTTTTTGGCATTCTCAACGTTTGCTTCCACTTTCTTTTGCATGGTTTGCGCTTGTTGCATTAATGCTTGAATATTCATAGTTGCCTCTTTCTTTTATAGTAATAAGTAATGATTAATATAGTCGATTCAATATAAAAACATACAGTGAGACTAGCGCAAATTTTTTGTAGCCTTTATTTGTCGTCTCTGTCAGTAAAAACACAGCAAGCAAAAAATTGTCGCAGTCACGCACTATAATGCTTAGTATGTATTCTGTTTAATATTGACTATAACGTAACGTGCATGCGCTGACAGTGATTATACCGTTATCTTTATAAACTGTCTAAACCGCGCGCCAAATCTTTGATAATATCTTCTACATCTTCTAAACCGACTGACAGACGAATCAAGCCATCGTTGACGCCAGCCTCTGCACGCTCTTGCGCCGTGAGACGAAAATGCGTGGTCGTCGCCGGATGTGTGATTGTAGTTTTGGCATCGCCCAAGTTATTGGTGATAGAAACCATTTGTGTGGAATCAATCACATGCCAAGCAGCGGCTTTCGCATCGCGGTCATCTGACGCTTTAACTTCAAAGCCCATGATAGCCCCATAGCCATCTTTCATATGATGTTGATGGGTTGCCAGCTCATGTGCTGGATGATCGCTAAGGCCAGAAAAATGCACTTTACTGACATTGGGATGATCGACCAAAAACGCTGCTACTTGATTGGCATTGTGACAATGTGCCTGCATACGCAATTTTAGTGTCTCAAGACCTTTGGTAAAGACCCAAGCATTAAATGGACTCATGCTAATACCGCCTGAGCGTACCACTGTAAAGGCTTCTTGCATTAGCTTGTCGCTACCGACCAAAGCACCACCCAATACTCGACCCTGACCATCTAAGTATTTAGTTGCAGAGTGAATGACCACATCAGCACCCAAATCTAGAGGACGCTGCAATGCTGGTGTGGCAAAGCAGTTATCCACGACCAATAATATGTCATTGGCTTTGCATAGCTCGCTCAAATAACCAAGATCACAAATTTGCGCCAGCGGATTACTTGGGCTTTCACAATAGATCACTTTGGTATTTGGCTGGAGTGCTTTTGCCCACGCGTCATTATCGAAACAATCGACATAGCTGACCTCAACC
Source organism: Psychrobacter sp. 1176_08 (assembly GCF_052850615.1). Taxonomy (NCBI): domain Bacteria; kingdom Pseudomonadati; phylum Pseudomonadota; class Gammaproteobacteria; order Moraxellales; family Moraxellaceae; genus Psychrobacter; species Psychrobacter sp. 1176_08. The sequence continues at coordinate 246,234 of NZ_VXCU01000003.1, read as the reverse complement.
CCGTATTTGACCATATAGTTGTTAAACAGCCCGATAGATGAGCCAAAGAGCTGATTGGCGGCCAACAAATGATCGCCCGCTTTTAGGTAGGCTAAGCACATGGTCAAAATTGCACCCATGCCCGATGCGGTCGCTACGGCTCGCTCACCATTTTCGAGCGCAGCCAAACGCCGCTCAAAGGTACGAACGCTTGGATTGGTGTGGCGTGAATAGACGTTGCCCGTTTTGGTACCATCAAAGTGTGCTGCTGCATCAGCCGCGGATTGATAGACATAAGAGCTGGTGGTAAAAATAGGTTCTGAGTGTTCGCCTTCATCCGTGCGATGTTGCCCTGCTCGTACAGCAATGGTTTGCATGCCATAATCAAGCCCTAAATCTAAGGCATCATTGCGCCAGTTTGGATCTAATGGGTTCACATTGCTCTCATCATAGGTTTGCGACTGACTCATAAATATTCCATTGCTTTGATTGGTATTGATTTGATTAATATTAAAAAGACTGTTTATTTTTTGATTATTGGCCAACGTACCAGCATTATCATATCATGTTGACTTATTCTAAATAGCAAGCTCGTAAATGAGTGGATGAATCTTATAAAAATAACGTATTTATAATAGGCAGAGATAACGACAGCTGGTAAGCTTAGCAGCGATTTGAATTTTGCCTTGGGTGATATTATCATACGCCTCATATTCAGTGCTATCATCTATAAAAACACATAGCAAATGCAAGCCCATTTCCTTAAAAAATGCTTCACTATATAAAGGTTCACTAAGGTAATTCATTTATGTCCATGTTTAGTATAGAACCTAACAACCTAGCTCTGAGTCTCACACTTGGACTTAGCTTAAGCCTTAGTGGATGCCAAGTTTTGCCAAAGCAACCGCATTTGCCCGAAAGCGTTGCACTATCAGCACGTGTTGACGCTTTATATCAGCAGGAAGGCGATCAAGTTAGTGCACAAGATACCGCTGACAATACCAATTTGGTTGCGGCTATTAGTGAGCAGAACAATATCCATCCTGAGCTGTCAGGCTATCATCCCATCGTAACAGGTGCGAACGCTTTTGCATCTCGCAGTATCTTAACTGAAATGGCCACACGTAATATCGATGCACAGTATTATATTTGGCATAACGATCAATCGGGTCAGTTATTGTTAAAAGATCTGTGGAGAGCTGCCGAGCGTGGGGTAATTGTACGCTTGCTATTGGATGATTTTAATAACAATGCAGAATTTGATCAGCATCTTTTGCGTTTTGCCAGTCATCCCAATATTGCGGTACGTATCATTAATCCTTTGGTGCATCGTAAGCTTCAGACATTGAATTATGTCACGGGTTTACCACGTATCAATCGCCGCATGCATAATAAAAGTATGACCTTTGATAAGCAAATTACTATTATTGGGGGACGCAATATCGGCAATGAATATCTGAGTAATGATCAAAACAGTCAGTTTGCAGACTTAGATGTATTGCTGATTGGCAAGGTAGTTGGCGATATTGACAATAGCTTTGCCAGTTACTGGTCTTCACCGCTGTCGTTCGATATCGAAACGTTAGTCACGCCTGATAATGATGTCCCATCTGGTTTCTTAGAAGCACTAGACAAGCTTGGGCCAGAAGATAAGGATGATAATCGTAGTGATGTGACTGTCTATAAGACGGCCATCGAAGAATCTACCATCGATGAAGACTTGCTTAATAAGCGTGTGCCCTTTCGTTGGACAGACATGCAGTTTTTGAGTGATGATGTAGGCAAACTATCAAAAACCGTCTCATCTGAAACCAACTTGGTGCATCAATTGCGCACTTTGCTTGGTAGCCCTACTAAACAATTAACCATTATTTCTTCCTACTTTGTTCCAACCAAAGATGGGGTCAATACATTGGTAAAACTGGCTGAGTCTGGGATTGATATTAAAATTTTGACCAACTCATTTGATGCTACTGATGTGACTGCGGTTCATTCTGGTTACATACAATGGCGCCCTGTTCTTTTAAAGGCAGGCGTTAGAATTTATGAGCTAAAATCAACCGCTTCTGAAGAAAAGCGCGAAAACAAATTGTGGAAAGCGCGCAGCCAGTCCTCAACCAGCTTACATGCAAAAACGTTTGCGGTTGACGACTACCAAGTTTTCATTGGTTCTTACAATGTTGATCCGCGCTCTGCCAATATCAATACCGAAATGGGCGTAATCATCAATGACGACCAACTGGCAAAACAATTGCATGGTGCGCTAAGTGATGATTTGTTGAACCAGGCTTATGAGGTTAAATTACTCGATAACGGCAAACTGCAATGGCATACGATGGAAGATGACAAAAAAGTGGTTTACGACTCAGAACCACGCGTCGATGTGAGTGACCATGTTTGGCTGACCATTATGTCATGGTTGCCTATTGATTGGCTGCTATAGCTGTCATACTAAAAAGTAAAAGTAATCGGAAAACCTACTTCTTAGTAATGAAATAGCTCATGGAATTGGGCATTTTTGACTCATACACGTGTAATCAGATTACTTACTTTTCAATTATTTTTTGCTCAACACTTCATCTTTTCGACCAATCATTATTTTTTATACTGATTTGCCGTTTTTTATTATGGTCAGTTATTTTGACAGTAACTGGCTTGATGAGCACTTTTATATGTGGATACGCGACTTACTATGCCTTCTCGTTCTCAATATGCCCTTATGTCTGCTAAAGACAAAAACATTGTCCTATTAGTATGTTTTAGCAGCGCAGTCGCGTTTTTCGATTTTTTGATTTATTTGTATATCGCTGATGTTGTAGCGACAAATTTTTTCCCTGTCAGTGTCAACCCTACTATTACAAAAATTCAAGGGCTTGGACTCTTTGCCATTGGTTATTTGGCTCGACCTATTGGCGGTCTTATTTTTGGGCGTTATGGTGACATCAAGGGTCGAAAGCCCGTACTACTGATCAGTATGTTAGTAACGGTAATCAGTCTGGCTGCAATGGCAATGCTGCCAACTTACGCCCAATGGGGATTAGTGGCACCAGCCTTATTCATTATATTACGACTGATACAAGGTATTGCTTTTGGGCTTTATGTCCCTCTTGCTTGGGTTTTTGTGGCAGAACATGTACCTCGCCAGTACTCATCAGTAGCCTGTAGCTATGTCACCGCCAGTTTTTATGTGGGGGTTTTATTTTCCAATGCTTTTTTTCTTTGGCTAACCAATAGTATGACACCTGACCAATTGGCCGATTACGGTTGGCGTTTGCCTTTCTTAACTGGCGCTATTTTAAGTCTTGTACCTCTGCTGGCATGGCGCTGGATAGATGAATCGCCATTCTTTGTCGAAATGAAAAAATCAAAGCCTGATAACTATATTGCTAAACCATTCCGTCTTCTTTTTAAACATTGTAAACACTCCATATTTATTGGCATGGTTCTTACGATTATTCTTTCTAGTATAACCACGGTCATTGTACTCTTACTGCCTGATTTGATTGAATTACGCTTTGCTTTAGACAGTGATTTGTTTGGATTCTCACACAGCCTGGGAATTGTCTTTATGGTTCTTGGTTGTATCTTTTATGGTCTGATATCGAACCAACAAAACTTTGGTAAAGTTTTGGCCATTGGTTCTACTTTATTGATCATTCAGATGCTTTTATTCTTTTATCATTTGCAAGCAAGTGGTGACTACATTCTCATTATGTATTCTCTCTTAGGTTTTTCTGCTGGTATTGTCGGTATGGTTCCAGCAATTCTTGTGCGTTTGTTTCCAACCAACGTACGACTAACTGGAATGGCTTTTTGTTATAATATGGCTTACGGTATTGTCGGTGTACTGGTTCCGTTCGGACTTGGCTACGCAACGTTATATGTGAGCTTCTCACCAGCGCTTTATATTGCGTTCGTCGGTTTTATTGGCATTATTATGGGTATTTATTTTTATAACTTACCTGAATTCAAAAAAATCGATGAAGTTATCTGATAAATAGCTGAGTTACATACTCTTAGCTCGTGAACGTACAGTATTTTATATATCGATTTAGTATAAGGGGTTGTTTATTACATACCTCTTATTCATTTATTAGCGATAAAAACGTAAACCGTAAGACTCAAACATTTCATTATTAAAGGCTGTACAACCATGGTTGATATGACCAACAAGCGACTCTCCGTTGCACCCATGATCGATTGGACAACGACAGATTATCGGTACTTTGCACGACTTTTTAACCCTCATACGTATCTGTATACCGAGATGATCAGTACAGGTGCATTGATACATGGCAATCGGGCGCGGCACCTACGTTTTGATGCGCTTGAGCATCCTTTAGTGCTACAACTTGGTGGAGCAGATACGACTGAGATGACTCAGTGCGCAGTGTTTGCTCAGCAATATGGTTATGATGAAGTCAATATCAACGTTGGTTGCCCCTCTGACCGTGTACAGTACAACAAAATTGGGGCATGTCTTATGGCGGAGCCTCATACTGTCGCAGACTTGGTCAAACACATGCAGGCCGCTGTTGATATCCCTGTGACCGTGAAGCATCGCATTGGTATTGATGATTTTGATAGTTATGAGTTTATGGCAAATTTTGTCCAAAAAGTCGCTGATGCTGGCTGTACACGTTTTATCGTGCATGCGAGAACCGCTTGGTTACAAGGTCTTAGCCCAAAACAAAATCGCGAGATACCGCCACTGCGTTACGATGACGTCTATCGCCTCAAACAAGATTTTGCTGAATTGGATATCGAAATCAACGGTGGTATCGAGACAATCAGCGATATTGACATGCATTTACAGCATCTAGACGGCGTTATGATTGGACGCGCTTTTTATCATAACCCTTACTTACTGGCAGAAGCCAATAGCTTGTGGGGACATGCTGTTCCTAAACGCTCACAGATTTTAGAGCAGCTCTACCCCTATTTAGAACAACAGATTGCCAAAGGTGAGGCTCTACCAACGATGACTCGGCACTATCTGGGACTGTTTCAAGGGTTAACAGGTGCTCGTAAATGGCGACAATCCCTAAGTGGTAAACCGCAACTAACGCTTGATGAGGTTAAACGAGCAGCTGATGAGGTTTTACTGTTGAATCCTGACGCCTAATTAAAAGAATGGCTCAATAGTTACGTTTCTAGTGATTGTAATACCTATATTGTTCATGCTGTTTGAGCAATATACTGTCCCATTGCCACGCCGTTGTTGATCATGTGCATTAACATAGGCAACAGCAATGAGCCTGATTTGACACGAGCATAGCAAAAGAGAAGTGCTAGCACCACGATGGTACTGATTTCGTAGATACCATACTGCACGTGAATCACCGCAAATATCAAGCTGGTCACTAAACTTGCCACAATTGCTCCATGATGTCTCCATTGAGATGTCACGAATTGCTCTGAGATAGCAGACCATAGTATGCCGCGAAATACCAATTCCTCATATAATGGCGCAACGATCACCATGGCAAAGACCAATAACCAGACCGAGCTGACTGATTGGTATAAAGGGTCGACAAATACCAATGGTGTTTCATCCAAAAAATACGTCAATACTTGACTACCAATCATAAAGAGTATCAACAACCCAAGCATCTTCATGCCTGTCGAAAAAGCAAATGGCTTCAATGCCAAATACTGGCGGCTGTTACCGCCCCGCAAGCGAATAATTAAGACGCTAATCGCTACTAATAATACACAGCCAATGATGATTGAATAACTGATCACTGTGCCATCGTTACCACCAAAAAAGAATATATCAGCGACGGTTGTATTTTTAGTAGAAGGCAATACCAACTTGCCTGCAAAGTACACCCCCAGCAATTGGCTTATAAAAAAAGCGAGCACCATACCTATGGTCAACAGACAAGCTCCTAAGCGAGAAAATAAAGGAGACTGCTTAGATAGGGGTGTAGGATTGTCTGAATCAATAGCATTTTTTGGCATAAAGTCGTTACTCAAAAGGACAGTCTATCAGTCCAAATCTATAATGAAGTGAATAGTAGTCGGTAATTAATCTTTACTCTGCCAGCTGTTTCTGAATCAACACTAGTACCTGCAATGCTACTGATCTTGGATGCTCAAGCGGGAACATGTGACCACCCGCATGGGTTTCATAAGGAATGCCCAATCGTGATTTGACTTGCTGTGGAAAGCGACGTTTTAAAAAAAGACTGTCCTCACCAATGATTAAGATAACCGGCGGTTTGGGAGCACGATTTGGTGCAAGCCAATACCAAGAGGGATTGGTGCGAAATACAGCTACTTCACTGGCTTTCGGGATGGCCAAGGTCACTTTGCCATCGGCGCGCTCATGCAAACCGTGATCGATGTATCCTTGAAAACTACGCTCATCAAAATCTTTAAAAAATCCTTTGTGGCGCATTTTTTCATAAGCGTCTTGCCGACTATCCCACACATCGCGGCGATGCTTGGACACGCCTGCTGGCGACAGTTTATCCATCAAACGGTTATTCATGAGTGGCAATCTATCAGCCGTCTTTGCCAAATGCCATAGCAAACTGACTTTGCCATAAATCCAAGGCGGATCCATAAGTACCGCTTGGCTAAAGCGCGCAGGCGATTTATATAATGCTTGTAAAGTACACATAGCACCAAGTGAGTGACCCACCCCAACGACTTGCGTAACGCCATGCTTCTCACAGGTATTTTTCACACTATCGATAATCTGCTGCGTCAGACTACGCCAATGGTCATCGACTGGATAATCAGGGGTAGCGCCCAACATCGCAATATACTCAATCGTAAAAAACTCAGTCAATGGTTCAAAAAACGGTGCGTAGACAGCACTTGGCATGCCATTGGCGTGAGCAAAATGGATAACTGGCTTGTTCGTTATTTTAGATACAGGTAACGCCTCAAAGGCATTTACATCAATTTTATCACTCATAATAGGCACTCATTAGATCATTATGAACAGGTTAAACGTTTTTATCATGATTGACCTCTTTCATTCTTTGCCCAAGATCTGACAAGGTTATCAATTTTTGTGTTTGTTTTTACCTACAATTAAGGCTGAGCATAGTTCTATGCTCAGCCTTAACAATCATACACAGTAAATCTGAAATATTAAATGCTTAACGCATCTTCGCATTACCTTCTTCTTGCGGCAAAAAACCATCCAAACTCATGCTAGAACCAATACCTGCGCCCAGTTGTACGGCAAAACGATCCATAAACATTTGGAACGGATCGGTTGGACTGTAATTAATGATAGTATCAAGATCCAATTTTTTGCTAAGACTTGTGATACTACCTGTTTTGTCTGCCAAACCTAGCTCTATAGACTGCTCACCTGTCCAGAACAACCCTGAAAACAGTTTGTTTTGTTCAGGATTTTTTAGACGATCGCCGCGGCCTTCTTTAACGGCATTGATAAAATGCTTGTGCGTATTGGCAAGCACACCTTCGACATGTTTTTCTTCGTAGTCAGTCAATGGACGCGACAGACTTAAGATGTCTTTGTACTCACCAGCTGTGATGGTACGATCTTCTACGCCAACCTTATCCATTAAACCTTTGACATTGTAGCTTGGCATAATGACACCGATAGAACCAACCAAGCTCGATGGATTGACATAGATCTCATCTGCGGCAGAGGCAATATAATAAGCACCTGACGCACCAATATCACCGATAACGGCATAAAGCTTTTTGTCTGGGTACTCTTTACGCAGATCCATCATGGTCTGCCAAATCTCATCAGACTGTACTGGTGAACCGCCCGGTGAGTTAATGTCTAACGCCACCGCTTTAGAGTTACTGTTTTCAAAAGCGTCTCTCAATGCCTCATTGACATCGTAGGCATTGGCCACGTCATCATTACTGATCACACCTTGAAGCTCAACCACCGCTAAATGCGGCTGACTCGTATCGACCCCATCTATACCCGTAGTCGGTGTGCTACAACTACGACCCAGCATTAAAAATATCAGCAATAGATAACCAAAGGTCAATAGTTTAAAAAAGATACTCCAGCGACGAGCACGGCGTTGCTCAACCACGCTAGCCAATAAGGTGTTTTCTAGCACTCGCCACTCTTGACCACTCGGCGGGCTTTGCTGCTGCATTGATACGGGCTGGTTTGCCGAATTATCAGGACGTTTGTTAGGGTCTGGTGGCCAGTTGGGCATATAACTTCCTAAGTCAGAAACAATCTAAAACAATAAAAAAGATAACGTAGAAAAATCTAGAACGAGAGTGAATTCTCACACTCTATACTTTTAACTTGTCACAGTCATCTGTATTAACAAGCTGCTAAGTATGGTGGTATTTCATTTATGGTTCAATAGTATAACTGTGAAATATCACGATATTGTAACGCCCGTCTTATAAGTACTATTTTTGAGGTGACACGTTGCCAATTTCACCTAGCGATAATGCCACCTCTAACCCTTTATCATCATAAGTCATGATTGCATCTATTTTTTGATACCTCAGTACCTCGGTCGTGATCTGTGATTCGCTATGTCCAAGCCAAGTGGTATGGGATGAGGTTTGATTGTTAAAAGCATCAGCGGAACACAGTAACGACCACATTTGCCAGACCCGCTGGTGAGTATCAGTATTTAAGATAAGGCGCGATAATGGGTCATTTACTTGCTGAACAGTTGAGTGATCGCTCGATATGCGCGTTTGAATAGTAGAAGGCAATGATTTGAGGGGATGAGCTGCATCATACTTTAATATTTGGATGGGCAAGCTGGTATCAAGCGCTATCGTACAATCCCAAACACTGGCATCCCCTACCTTACTCCAACCCGTTAGTGCTTGAATGGTTAACGCTCCATTCGGTAGTTGCCATGTCGTACCTTGTTCGCAGGGTTGAGTACTCACACCTAACCTACCTTCAGAATGATTAATGGTCTGATACGCTTGCTGCAAATTGCCCCAGCGATCAGAGCGACCGGCTTGCCAATATTGACCAATAGGAATACGCGCAGCCAACTGGGCGACTGTCATGGGCAATATCTCAGATTGCCTGATATCAGGCGTAGCAAACGTGTCATTATTATTGAGTGTGGTCGTTAATCCAGCATAGCCACTCTGCACTATAATGCCTTCTAGCGCATCGACAGATAGACTACCTAATTGTTGCTCCAATGCCGTAAATAGCTTATCAGACGTTAATCTGCTTGGCATTGTTCGTATGGTGGTAGGTCTATGATCTGCTAAAAATAGCCAATTTATATTTTTATTCTTACTTGTGTGCTCATTATTCCCATTAGGATACTGCAACAAGACAGCGCTTACATAACGGTCGCCCGTTGGCAAAATATATAACGTCGGTATCGTTTTTAATGATTGCTGATTGGCATATACTGTCATCATTAATAATGTCAAAGGCGGAAGCGCCAGCCAGCGACTAACAAACCCTCGTGGTAATAGCCAAGGCACCATACTTAATATCACCATGAGCATTATCGCTGTATTTATAGGTGTGTATAACCACGCTTTTGACAACGATGGTAGTGACGTTAGCCAAATAATAAGCTCATGCAAATGAGCCACGATGGTACTGACGAGCGTCCAAATACTGTCTGCTATAGCAGGTGATAATAGATAGCAAAGCCCTGCTAATAAATTGAGCGGTACAATCACCCATCCAAACAGTCCAATTGCAAATAAATTTATGATAAGCCCCCACAGCGACGCTTTACCAAATAAGAGCAAAGTGATGGGTAATAAAGTAATAAATAACCAAAACTGTAGTTTAAATAGACGTTTACTTGTCTCCCAAATACGCTTAGAAAAACCATTCACTAAACCGACGTTATGGACTGTATCAGATTGTGCATCTCTGTTTGAGGTATCATCGTATTTGAGTAGTAGTGCCACAGCAATAAAAGACAACCAATAGCCTGCTTGCCATAATACATAAGGGTCATGCCATGCTATCAGCACGGCCAACGCAAATAAGACACGTATCGTACTGATAGGTAGCAATGTCAAACGTATCAACCCCAATGCCAATAGCATCCAAGCAGTACGCGCAGCTGGCACATCAAAACCTGTAAATAACGCATACACAAAAGCTGCACCCACCATCACTCCCCAGCGCAATTGCCAGCGCGGGACAGAGCGATATACCGTCGGGTATAGTCGATCAAAGATAAAGACCACTCCTGCTGACAACATAATGGCCAAAAACAAAATATGTGTGCCAGATATGGCCAGCAAATGCGAGATACCAGCCAGCTGATACAAATCTTTGGTATCTCGACTGATTAAACTACGATCACCAGTTAACAAACTCAAAGTAACCGCTCTCGCTTGCTGATCAATCGCCGTCAGTTCTAACCAATCCTCATAAAAATGCTGGCGTAATTGCCACCGTCCTTGGTCAATTCGAGTGCGAAAGTTGTGGATATAGGAATGATCAGAAAATACTGATGTTGAGTTAGCGTCAGGCACAGTCACAGTGCTAGTCGCTAATACGTTCGCTACTCCATCAACATGTCGAGCTTTTAGCCAGCGATAACTATCGAAGCCAGAGGGATTATTGATGGTTTGCTCGGAAGTCGCAATTGGTGCTAGTGCCAGACTCATAAATATCTGATCACCTGGCTTTAAATGGTTCAACCTTCTTAGTTGACTGTCATTAGAGGGTTTGCCAAGTGAGGATTTGGATGGGTTCTTTGGATACGCATTGAGCAATATTCGATATGTAGCGCCTTCACTATCAAATTTGTGAGCAAAACTTTTAAGTGAATTATCACCGCTTAGGCTATTATTAACTGCATACTTGTCTGTTATTTTATTTAAATCTTGAGTGCTTAAATCAGAAACCAATGGTGAGATTTGACTAACGATGGCAACTTGTCGATAGCCGCTCTCCATAGAGTCATCATAAACACTATCACTTATCCCCTCAATCGTTACCAATGCTTGCACACGCATAGGTTCAATAACTTCTGTGGTTCTTGCCTGCTGATAGCTATTTATCGCTTGCAAGGCACTGCCAACTATCAGCCCGGTTGCCAAAACAGCGACTAAAATGTAAGTAATAATACGGAAAAAGCGATGAGGTAGAATATTGGAAGGCGTCTGAGAAGATGCTAGATTACTTGCTGACGGTGTCGTAAATTGAAGAACAGCCACCAAAATGATGGATAACATCGTTAATAATAAAAATAAGCTAGAAGGACTAGTAAGACCTGACAAAAATGAATCGAGCGACATTGGTATACTGTCTGCGACTGCCAACACACCTATCATCGCCACAAGAATCAGACCAACAATTAACCAATACACCCGTGCTCCTTGCTTGATAATAAGGGTAAACGATGCAATCACATATAGAGATGTGTTATCAAAAAAAATGCGTCAATACGATATAGACTCAAACAGCCACAACTGCTACCTCATGTAATAGCATTTCTATTTATATTGCCCTATACTGATTATACATATTGCGATAATACCCATCTGACACTATCATCCAATATGTTCTTGTCCTCACTTTTTACTAATGACATTACTTTATATCAGTCCATCGATAAGATTGATCGGACTGTCTTTAATGATTAAAGGCGATCCCGTGCCCCAAAAACGTCTAAAAGACTTGCTGCCTACACCGGAGAAAATCCTAGAAAGTCGCACTCTAAAATTATTCGCACCCCATTTGGCAGACCCAAGATTGTGGCAATTTAATCGCCATAGTTTGAATAAGGCCGTCTATATTGGTGTACTCAGTGCCTTTTTTCCATTGCCAGGACAGATGCTATTGGCACTGATTGGCTCATTGATTTTCCGTGCCAATGTACCTATGGCGCTAGGCTTGACTTGGATTACCAATCCGCTCACGACCCTACCCGTTTTTTATGCAAGTTACTATGTGGGGGCCAAGATTCTTGATGTGCCGATGATTAGTCTACGACTGATCGGGCGGATGATTGCTGATTTTAGCTTATGGATACTATCGAATGGTGACAATCCTTTTGTGACCTATCGTGGCACCGTCTCACTTGCGGCTTTTTGTATCGGGGTCATCGTTTTAGCGATTATCACAAGTCTTATTTGCGGATTGGCATTTAAAGCAATTTGGCGTTACAAAACTGTTATTAGCTGGCAAAAACGGCAGCAGGAACCAACGGATAAGTCACCCAAAGATTGATGGCATCTCATTAATATCAAATTAGTAGAAGCCCACACAACTAATGATAATTAAAGCCTATCTGTTGTGAGCGATACTGATATGTGATCAAGTATCACTCACTCTAAACAGTAGAGCCGCTTTTTGTTTCAATCACTCTTCGTCTTTGCTGTTTTCCATTGCCACTTGAATCTCATCGGCAAGATTTGCATTCATAACAAAAACGTCAATCACCTCGTCATTCTTGAGTAGTGTGTAGCGTTTGCCCGTTGCACTGTCTTGCGCTTTTAGATCAAAATCAGCACCAGCCAGAGTAATGGCATCAAACACAGGCGTTAAAATCTCTACCTGTGCGTGTCTATCAAACGTATCAAATAGCGTTACATCCATATAAGGCTTTAATGGCTCGTTGCCTTCTTCAGCGCTGCCGAAAGCTTCAATTGGATCGTCGTTTGCGTTCATTGTATTCATCCTTATCTCGTTATCAGAAATGGCGAGTGACTTATCATTCTTTTATGATGTCTTTTTCTTGTCTTGCTGATTTCACATTGCTGCGTGGCAGGTTTAATATTGTTCCCAATGACCATTACGTAGCAAAAGCTGGCGATCTGCCAATGCCGCCAGATTACGGTCATGGGTCACCATGAGTAATGCCGTTTGCATGGTATTTTGCAATTCTGATAACAGCCCAAAAACACTCTGTGCGTTATCATAATCTAAGTTACCTGTCGGCTCATCTGCCAAAATAAGCGAGGGCTTGGTCACAAGCGCACGGGCAATGGCAACACGCTGACGTTCGCCCCCCGACAGCTCACCTGGTCGATGTGCCAGTCGATGCTCAAGGCCAACACTCTCTAGGATATCAATTGCCTGTTGACGCGCTTCATTTATCGATACTTTTGGACGCATCAGTAAAGGCATAGCAACGTTTTCAACGGCTGTAAATTCCGCCAGTAGATGGTGAAACTGATAGATGAATCCTAAATACTTGTTACGCATGGCACCACGTTCAGTTTCATTCATACTATTTAGCAATTGACCATGAAGCCAGACTTCGCCGCTGGTTGGTGTATCAAGACCACCAAGTAAGTGTAGTAAAGTACTTTTACCCGAACCACTGGTACCAACGATAGCAATGCGTTCGCCAGGGTGAACAGTCAAATCAAGACCAGTCAATACTTGCGTACTAACTGCCCCTTCATCGTATATCTTGTTGATATCTTTTGCCTCTAAAATGGCAGACATGACGCTTCCTTTATTCTATTCATACTGAGGTTGATGCCTCATCAAGTTTAATTAGCCTCTAGAAACCCAAGCCTCCCTTAAAACATGCTTATACTTTAAGGGACATTATTCATATCTTGGGCTACTAATGTTTCTAATTATTCATAACGTAGGGTTTGTGCTGGCTGGATTCTAGCTGCTCGGCGTGCTGGATAGATGGTTGCTAAGAAGCTTAAGATGAACGAAGCGCCTGTGATCAATACAACATCTAACAAACGTAACTGCGATGGCAAATAGTTAACGAAATAAGCATCAAATAAATTCAGACCAAAAGTCTGATTAATGAAGCCTAAAATATCGCTAACAGTGAGCGCAAATATTACGCCCAATATCGTGCCAGCAATCGTACCAATAACACCAATAACAACCCCTTGCACCATAAAGACCTGCGTAATCAAACGAGGAGATGCGCCAAAAGTTTTTAAAATCGCAATGTCTGCTTTTTTATCAGTGACGAGCATGACTAGACTTGACACGATATTGAAGGCTGCAACCAAAATAATTAAGAATAACAGCAGGCCTACCATGGCTTTTTCCATTTGAATAGCGCCAAATAGATTGCCGTGAGTTTGCGTCCAATTATTAGGATATAAACGTTCAGGCGCGATCGCTGCTGCTTTTTCTGATGCCATTGGCGCATTGAAGATATCATTGAGCTTCATACGCACACCTTGTGCTCCATCAGGAAGGCGCAGTAGTTTTGCAGCATCATTCATTGGAATGAACGCCATCAAACTATCAACTTCAGGACTGATCGTATAAATACCTGTTAAGGTAAACCGTTTGAAGCGCGGTATAACGCCTGCAGGCGAAGGCGAAGCTTCTGGCAGTACCAGTGTGACTTTATCACCAAGACGTAGCCCTAATGACTGTACCATCTCTTCACCCAGCACAATGCTAAAATCGCCACTTTGTAGGGTATCGATACTGCCTTCAATCATATGATCATTGATGATTGAAACCTTTTTTTCATACTCAGGATCGACACCTGTGACCATGATTCCGGCAACCTGCCCATTTGAGGTCAGCATGCCTTGCAACTGAATAAAGGGAGCTACGGCTGCCACTTCTGGATCTTCTTTGATTTTATCAGCCAATTGCTGCCAATCACCGATGATTTCGGTTGAGACGACAGTTGCTTGCGGCACCATACCCAAGATACGGGTTTTGAGTTCACGATCAAAACCATTCATGACCGACAGCACCGTTATTAATACAGCCACTCCCAGCGTCAAACCAATCATCGAGATGAGTGATATAAAGGAGATAAAACGGTTACTGCGTTCTGCTCGGGTGTATCGTAAGCCGATAAATAACGCTAAAGGACGAAACATATTCAAACTCTTTATCTTATCTACGTGCGACTTTATATATGTTATAAAATGAGCTATATCAAATGCACCATGCGCTTGCATTTGTCATACTCACATACAAATCGAACACAAAAACAGGGTTTAAGGCAGCTCAAGGACAGCTGTCAAAAGGGAGCTAGTTTGACACAATTTGTCGGATATGTGCCACTCATTAGAGAAAATTGAGTATATTTTCTGATAAAAATTTGGGTTTTGTTACTATTTTTAATGAAGGACTTGCTATTACTTGCGTCAATACCTATATATTGTATGCTAAGGACAATTGTCATTAACCATTTATTGCTGTTTGTTGACTCTATGCTGATGATCACATTGCTGACTATCATAAACCAATATCGTTAAGTATTGTATGGTACATACGCAACAGCAGTTTTGGGTTCAAACTTCACGCTGACTTAATTTTGAGTATTTTCATGACTATTAATTACCAATATAAAAATATCCAAACCCCTACCAAAATCACCTTAACCGATGAGCAATCTGCAGGTCACGCTGATCATTGGCGTATCTTAACCGATGACATGAGTCATGACGTGCCAGAATGGCTACAAAAGATGATTGAAAAAGCGGCAATGCCTAAAGGTCTCAATAGCAATGTGAGCGCTCAAGACAGCTGCTTGCTGCTATCTGAAAACCAACCTTGCCATATCAACCAGGTACTGGCCATGAAAAATGGTAAGCCTGAATGCTTTATCAATGCCTACCCTTGTGTCGACAGCCCTTATGGGCTGAACTGTAAAATTGAGCGCGTCATTGCCAATGACAGCTCGCACGATGCCGTTTTACGTTTACGTACGGCTGATGGCAGTATCATTTATGCCTTTGACCAGCTTTATACAACCAATCGCCATCTTTATCAGCGTGATACGTCTTATTTTGTGAACTTGAGTGCTTGGGCACACGAAATCAAACCAAGCGAACAAAATGAGGTGATTATGGTAGAAGATCAAGAATCGATCCGTTATCACCGTGCGTTTAATGACATCGTGGCGGCCAACGATGGTCAAATTCCGGACGATCTGCAAGCACAGATCAGCGAATGGAAACCTGAGACCGAAGCACAAATGGCACCCGTAGAAATCAACTTGGGTCATATGTGCGCTTATCTATTTGGCGACACCCTAGGACAAGAAGACGAAGCATGGTGTCAAGGTCAAGTACTGGGCAAGCAAAACACGGTATTTAATGGCAAATCCATCATTTTATTTGACGTGGTAGTATTGCGTGAACAAGATGCAGATCCATTTGTGATGCGGATTGGCGCACTGAATACATCAGAAACTGCGGCTATTGAAGTTAATGACTATGTACAAGCAAACGTCTGGTTACAAGCGGCTATCTATAAAGAAAATCAACAAAATGCTACCCAGCAATCAAAAGCCAGTTGATTGAGTAAGAAAAATATTTGAGTATATGCTGAGTCAATAAAAAAGCCCCTAATATCTATTAGGGGCTTTCTTGTTATAATTTTTAGACAAGTCTAAAAAACACTAAGCCATTGTCGTCGCTGACTTAATACGACTATATAACTCTTTTTGCTCCGCGCTTGGACGCGCTGTCTGTACTGCCATCAATTGTGACATATCGCCTTCGACACGAATCTTGCCACTCATGAATGCACCCATAATTTGATTGGTATCAAAATCAGTGATAATAGATTGTAGAATATCGCGATCAAGCAATAAGGTCGTTGTTGCTGAATCATTCAAACCGCGATGTAATAAGCCATTCGTAAAGTTGGCTTCAATATCTTGCTCAGCGTCAGACACCTTTAGATTAACGATCATGTTGGCAAGTGCTGGCGGCAAGTTAAGCTCACCTGCTTCATTCCCCATTTGCTCTACTTGCTCAAACCATTCATTTGTCAAAAATACAGCCATGTTATTTTCCTTAATTGGTATTATGTAGGACTGAGTCGTTTCGCTCTCGTCCGATTAAATATTGAATTATAAAATAGAGCAGATAGTATCGACATAGACAGGCGCTAGCATCACTCTTTTTCTGCCTCATTATAAGGGGCGACTTAATGATAAGTAAAACCTATTTATATCGCTTAGACTGCAATTGTTACAAAAATATTGCTCGTATTTTTGCACTCACTGAAGCACTTTGTCTATTTTTTAGCACAAACATATCCCTAGAATAGTGATATGTTTGGGTATAAAATGAAGAGACAACCCAGTGGTAACAAGTTGATCGCTAATATTTTTACTAAAGAGTTTGTATTTTGGCGCATAGTCCTAATGATATTTCATTAAGATTGCGTTACAATACCCTTAAACAGAGTCGGGAGTTTTAACTAAATATTACATAAACCTGTTTTTTTGTCAGCCGCCGCTAGCACAAGTCTATTGCCATGTGTTTTCTATGAATATTAGTATCTGTCTTTATTGGTGCAAATTTTTTGATAATAATGAAGATAAATACTTAACCTCATCAGAGGTTTGATGTTAAGAAACGGCGCATCTTCTTATTTAACCTATTAACAATCCTACTATCGACTAGCTATGAGCACTGAGTGTTTCAGTTTTCTCTTCTGATTTATTAGTACTGGCTAATACAAGAGAACGCTTAAAGCGATAGTTAATAGCGTTACGGTAATAAGTGAATCAAAAAGCAGTATATCCCGCAATCATTATCTGCTTATAAATTTTTATAATGCAGATGATGCGGTGCATTAGTTAATTCTGTTGATAATTCGGGCTGTAAAGGAATCATCCAATGAGTTTACAAAACACAGCAGTCGCCCCAGTGGACCGTGAGTACGAAATTACTGTCATAAGATTTTTTACGACAATGGCCGTGATTTGGGGCATCGTCGGCATGAGTATTGGGGTGTTCATTGCTTCGCAGTTAGTATGGCCAGCACTTAACTTTGATATTCCATGGCTGACCTTTAGTCGTCTAAGACCGCTACATACTAATGCGGTCATTTTTGCGTTCGGTGGTTCTGCCCTGTTCGCAACGTCTTACTATATTGTTCAGCGTACTTGTAAGACAAGATTATTTGCTCCTTATCTGGCTTGGTTTACCTTTTGGGGCTGGCAAGCGGTTATTGTATCAGCCGTTATTACGCTTCCTTTAGGTCTGACTTCGTCTAAAGAATATGCAGAGCTTGAGTGGCCAATCGATATTTTGATTGCCTTGGTATGGATATCTTATGCCATTGTCTTTTTCGGGACTCTCATCAAACGTAAAACCTCACACATTTATGTGGCTAACTGGTTTTTTGCCGCTTTTATTATTACGATTGCACTGCTGCATATCGTGAACAGCATGGCAATTCCTGTTAGTGCGTTTAAGTCTTATTCGTTATTTAGTGGTGCGACCGATGCAATGGTACAGTGGTGGTACGGACATAATGCGGTCGGCTTTTATTTAACGGCTGCCTTCCTTGGAATGATGTATTATTTTGTCCCAGTACAGATTGGTCGTCCTATCTACTCTTATCGTTTGTCTATTGTTCACTTTTGGGCATTGATTGCTTCGTACATGTGGGCAGGTGGTCATCATTTACATTATTCAGCCTTGCCAGATTGGACACAATCACTAGCAATGGTGTTTTCTATTATCCTATTCGCACCTTCTTGGGGCGGTATGATTAATGGTGTATTAACCCTCTCAGGTAGCTGGGATAAGCTGCGTACCGATCCCATCATTCGCTTTATGATCGTGGCATTATCGTTTTACGCGATGTCGACGTTTGAAGGCCCAATGATGTCAATTAAAACGGTCAATGCGTTATCACATAACACGGATTGGACGATTGGTCATGTTCACTCAGGTGCGCTTGGCTGGGTTGGTATGATTACTATTGGTTCATTATACGTCTTGTTACCACGTATTTATAATAAACCAAAGATGTACTCTATTAGCTTAATTACCACGCATTTTTGGTTGGCAACTGCAGGTACTATCTTCTATATCGTATCTATGTGGATTTCAGGTATTGGTCAAGGCATGATGTGGCTTGCAACGAATCCTGATGGTACTTTGGTATACAGTTTCGTTGATACCGTTGAGTTCTCACATTTTCCATATATGGGTCGTGCTTTTGGTGGCTTCTTATATGTATCGGGTATGTTCGTTATGGCATATAACTGCTATAAAACGCTCAAGATGCCAGAAGGTAAACCTGTGGACATTGCAGATCCAACTGATCATGAACCTAGTGTCGATGAAACCTCGACAGCTGCTAACGTATAAGGAGCGATCATGGCTGGTACACCGCATGAAATTATTGAAAAAAATACAGGCTTGTTGGTCATCGGTATCGTTATTGCTATTAGCTTTGCAACGCTAGTTGAAATCGTGCCGTTGATCTATGACTATAAAGGTCCTGAAGAAGGTGGTGTGAACGCTCCCCTTCCCTCTATGGAGCCTTGGACTGCATTAGAATTTGAAGGCCGTGATATCTATATTCGTGAAGGCTGTCACGTTTGCCATACACAGATGGTTCGTCCACTGCGTGCTGAAGTTGAACGTTATGGACCCTACTCGCGTGCTGCTGAATCAACATGGGACCACCCGTTCTTATGGGGTTCAAAACGTACTGGACCTGATCTAGCACGTGTTGGTGGCCGCTACTCAGAAGATTGGCAAAAACAGCATTTGATTGATCCACGTTCGCTAGTACCTGAATCAGTCATGCCAGGCTTCCCATGGCTTGCTACTAACGAAGTAAATGGTGCGAACGTTCAAACTAAAATGCGTCTATTCCGCGATCGCTTTGGTGTGCCTTATACTGAAGAAGATATCGAAGGGGCTCCTGATGCTGTTCTTGGCGCCACTGAGCTTGATGCTTTGGTTGCCTATCTACAGCAGTTAGGTACCGCGATGGAAGGACAGCGCTAATGGGTATTGGTGAATTACAAACAATTGCGACCGTTTCTGCCTTTATTGCTTTCGTAGGTATTGCATGGTGGGCGTATTCGCCAAAAAACAAAAAACGTTTCGAAGAAGATGCACAACTTGCGCTTGATGACAAAGATGTAAAAGCTTTGTCTGAAGAGCAGCGCAATAAGGATGAACGATGACATTTTTTTGGAGTTCTTGGATTACCTTACTAAGTTTCGCGTGTTGGGCATTTATCCTCGGCATCTTACTAATGGTATTGAAATACAAGCCAAAGCTAGAAGACGACGGTACAACAGGTCATGCTTATGATGGCATTAAAGAATATGACAAACCCTTACCCAAATGGTGGTTAGTAATATTTTTTGGGTCTATCGCTTGGGGAGTTGTATATTGGGTATTTTTCCCAGCAATGGTTCCAGGAAAATGGGAAGGCCTTGCCACCGTAGAAGTTGATGGCGAAACTGTGCCATGGACCTCTAAGAACGAGCTATATAGTGACCTTGAAAGTAACAATAAAGTATTTACTGATAACTTTGAAAAGAACATTTTAGCGCAAGCGGATGCCAGCGGTGCGACGTCTACTTTGACCGAACTTGCTAAGCTACAGTCAGCAAGAAGTCATAGTGAAAATCCACCTGCAGACTTACAGACTAAGATTGATGGAAAAGTAGCAGAACTTGCTCCTTACGTTGAGAAATTGTCTGAAAATCCAAATGCTTTAAAAGTGGGTAGTCGTTTGTTCTTACAGAACTGCTCAGTATGCCATGGCTCAAATGCTAAAGGCGCAGTTGGCTATCCTAATTTGACGGATAACGACTGGTTGTATGGTGGCGCACCTGAAAATATCTTGACGACACTACATAATGGTCGCGTCGGTGGTATGGCAGCGTGGCGTGATCAAATCGGTGAAGATGGCGTACGTGCGGCAGCTGAATATGTTTTATCTATTTCTGGTAATCAACAAGATTATGAGCTAGATCAAACAATGGTTGCTCAAGGTAAGGCAATATTTAATCAGCCTACCAATTGTGTACTTTGTCACGGTAATGATGCCAAAGGTATGATTTCAACTGGCGCGCCAAACTTAACGGATAAAATTTGGTTATATGGTGGCGACCGTGAGACTATTCGTGAGACCTTACGTTATGGTCGTGCGGGTGTCATGCCTGAGTGGCAAACTAAGTTAGGTAATGAGCGTATTATGCTTCTTGCGGCCTATGTCTATTCTTTATCAGATAAGACCGCTCAACCAGCTGTTGCTAGTACTGCTACTTCTGCTACTCAATCAGCCGTTGCTAATACTGCCGCTCAACCTGCAGCAACTGAAACAGCAACTGCTAATTGATATTTCTGAGTTAGCTTTTTAATTAAAATGGACAAGCTTTAGTAAAGGGAGAACTGTCATAACAGTTCTCCCTTTTTTATCTTTTTATACTAGAAGATTTATTCTCTATAAATTGAAGTCGTAAAATGACTGTCCAATAGGCAGTTATTCTTACATATTGATTGCTTTTTAAGATCATTACCCCATTTAAAGTAGGGATAATGTTAAAATAACGGTATTTTAAATTGTCCTATAAGTTACTGATCTTCATCGTCATTATTGATTTTTATTAAGCCATTCATTCGCAATTGATTTTTAGTAGTGGATTTGGACTGTATTTCTGTTTTATCCGCCGCTTACTGACATGGATAACATCACACATTCATACATCTGATTAGTACAGGTGTTTGTTCATCATGCCAGCAAACTGATTCTTTTTTAAAAGAGGCACGTTTATGTCAGCACAACACTCTAATAAAATTCCTGTGCAACAAGTAGATCTTGATGCAACCAAGCATCGTGTTCACCCTAGGTTTGTTAAAGGTTTTTATCAGAATATTCGGGTTATTACCATGTATGCGCTTTTGGCTGCTTTTTTGCTTTTGCCATGGCTACGTTACAATGATCGGCAAGCAATATGGTTTGATGTGCCTTCACAGCATTACTATATCTTTGGCATGACCTTTTTGACTCAAGACTTTTATTTCATCGCTATATTTGCAATTATTGCAGCCTTTACTTTATTCGTGGTGACCGTTTATGCAGGCCGTGTTTGGTGTGGCTATGCGTGTCCGCAAACGATTTGGACACATCTGTATCAATATGTTGAAAAGTGGGTGATTGGCGATCGCAATAAGAGAATTAAGTTTGATAAAGCACCAATGAGTGCGACAAAAGTTTTTAAGCGCTCTTTGGTATATTTTATCTGGTTTCTGTTTTCAGTGGTTACAGCAGCAACCTTTGTCAGCTACGTTGCTGGAACAGATTATCTGTATCAGAGCTGGCAAACGATTGGTGTGGTGCCAATCCCAGATTGGCCGACATGGATTTGGGTCTCGATGTTTATCTTTACGTTTGCAACCTATGCCAACGCTGGCTACATGCGTGAGCAAATGTGTATTCAGATCTGTCCTTATGGGCGCTTCCAAAGTGTGATGTTCGATAAAGACACCTTAGTTGTATCTTATGACTATGAGCGCGGTGAGCCTCGAGGTGCTCGCAAAAAAGGCACAAATCCTGAAGATTTAGGCGACTGTATCGAATGTCAGATGTGTGTCCAGGTCTGTCCAACAGGTATTGATATTCGAGATGGTCTACAAGTTGGGTGTATCCAATGTGCAGCCTGTATTGATGCCTGTAATGAAATTATGGATAAAGTTGGCTATCCCCGTGGACTGATTCGCTATACTACAGAGCGTCAATTGGCGGAAAAAGAACCCAGCCGAGTGTTGCGTCCGCGATTGTTTGCCTATCTGGCACTATTGGGGATATTGTGTGGTGGCATTATCTATGCGCTAACCGATCGTGTTCCATTAGAGATTGATATTCGTCGTGACCGCAATCAGCTGTCTTCTGTAAACACGCAAGGCATGATCGAAAATAGCTATATCGTTAAACTGACTAATAAGACGCAGGATGCTCATAGTTATAAAATTACGCTTGCCCCACAAGAGGGTTTGAGTTTAGAGTTACGGTTTAATGATGTACCATTAGAAGCAGGCGAAAGCTTTGATATGCCTGTCAGTATTTATGGCGATCCTGATGTTATTGAATTTGGTCAAACACCTATTACTCTAAATGTGACCAGCGAAGATGGTCAGTACAAAGTCAGCAAACAAAACGTTTTCACCACTCAAGGCCAGTAATTTTAAGATATTAGCTATTTAGGTTCTTATATGTCCTCCATTAATCTAAAATGAGTGGAGGACTGATTTATCATTAACTGGCAGCATACTGCCGTCAGATTATCCGTTGATACAGTTAATAGGTATTTTATGTCTACTCCAATATCGAACTTTAAACATCAAGATTCTCAGCCATGGTATAAAAACTACATGGTTGTCATCTTTGTCATTGGCATGCCTGCATTTGTGGTGGTCGCTTGCATTTGGTTTGTTTATTACTCTTACCAGATTCGTGACAGTGTAGTACGTGACGATTGGTATATGGATGGAAAGACTCTTTATCAGGATGTATCACGTGATAAGCTTACGTACGATTTAGATCTGCATGGTAAAATGCAGTTTTCAGACAATGGGAATGTGGTTTTTTATTTGGACTACCCTAAGCAAAGCTTACAATCAGGTAAATTGTTAGATGGGACACCGCTCGTGTATCCAAAAAAGCTGGCGTTGTCTATCTCACATGCCACTGACATCAAAAAAGATCGCGATGTGGTGTTACAGCATGAGGATGGTAATAAATACAGTGCACAAGTAGATATCGATCCTGTCAAAGCCAAATACTACTTACAAGTCAGTCATGATGGTAAGGAAGACTGGCGTATGCAAGATGTGGCCAAACTGCCTCGCTCGGAGGTTAGCTTCAGCCCACTACCTGTTTTTGCAGAAAGCTAATTTTATTTGTCATGCCCAATAGCATCATAAAAAACCAGCCATTGCTTATCAATGGCTGGTTTTTTTGTTCTTGAACCTTTTATTACAATGAGAGTGCAATCTTATAGAACAGGATTGATTGTAGGTATTTTTTGCATAGTACGATTGTGCTCTGCTACTTTTTCTGTACCTGTCGAAAGCTGGTCGTTACTGTTGTCACTCGCGAACTTTGGGTTAAAAGTTTGTGTTTTTGGCGACACTGGCAAGCCAATCTCGGCCAAACTATCGGTCTGCCCTGCTTGAATGTTATCACCTTCAAAGACGCGCTCGTTGTCATCACGCTCAAGACTTAATCGCTCGAAGTCAAATAACTCACGGTCCGCGAGCTGAGACGGTGCTACGTTTTGCATGGCTTTAAAAATAGAGGCCAAACGCTGTGGGTGGGCATTGTCCCACTCTCTCAACATGTCATTGATGATGGCACGTTGTAGATTGGTCTGGCTACCACAGAGGTTGCAAGGGATGATAGGAAACGCTTTTAAACGCGCATACTCAATGATGTCTTTTTCTTCAACATACGCCAACGGACGGATAAGCAGATTTTGCTTATCATCACTGAGTAGCTTAGGCGGCATCGACTTGAGCGCTCCACCATGAAACAAATTCAAAAAGAAGGTGGCTAGCATATCGTCTCGGTGATGACCCAGTGCAATTTTGGTGGCACCGATTTGTTTGGCAAAACCATACAAAGAGCCGCGACGCAGACGCGAACATGCTGAGCAATAAGTTTTGCCTTCTGGTACCACGCTTTTTACGATGCTATAAGTGTCTTTTTCTAAGATATAGTGGGCAATACCTTGCTCATTTAAATACGCAGGCAAGATATCTTCAGGATATCCAGGTTGTTTTTGGTCAAGATTGACAGCGACGATATCAAAGCTTATTGGTGCAATACGCTTCAACAACAATAAAATATCGAGCAACGTATAACTGTCTTTTCCACCTGAGACACAGACCATCACCACATCGCCATCTTCAATCATATTGAAGTCACGAATTGCCCAAGAGACTTGTCTACGTAGCTTTTTCTGTAACTTACGAAACTGAGCAGATTCAGGAGAGGTTGTCTGCCCTTCTATAAGCGCTTCTTCACTCATATCATCAGCGGCATCATCATAGTCCACGCCCTCATTCTCAATTATTGTGGCATGATTATCTAAGCCGGTATCATCAAGCTCAGGCGTGATCTGTGGCGTAAACAAGGTCGCTGCGGTCATAAATTACTCAATATCTTTACAATGATGGTTTTGCTGTTAGACCATTTGCTAAAAAGCGGTGTCATAGTGCCATTAGCAAAAAGGGATTAGCATGGAGGTTTTGAAAGCAGCGATTATAACAAATATTGTTAATAGTTTGAAAATATGACATTAAATTATGAAGTTAAATACCAAACTGCCTTGGTCGTTTGACCTTTTTATATACAAAATTTTTATGCCTATATAGTGTTTTATTGCTTTATGTTTTCTTTTGAGAGAGTTGACACGGTCAAGACAATCCACGCGCTTTATATTTGATACTGTTTTTATCATAGCCTCATGGTTCTGTAATGAGGGTATTTTTGCTAAAATACCCGTTTTCGTAAACCAATAATAGATACCACTATGACAAACGCTACTACGCAGGACACTTCTATCAATCCAATTTCTGATGCCAACGTATCTGACCTTCATAAGCGTCAGAACGCTGTTGTCCTACTGTCAGGCGGACTTGATTCAGTCACTTGTTTGTATTGGGCTAAGGCGCGTTATGCCTCTGTCACTGCGGTCAGCTTCAATTACGGTCAGCGTCACAATAGCGAGCTTGTAGCAGCAAAAGCCATCGCAGAAGCAGCTGAGGTCAATCATAGAATAATCGATATTGATATTGCTCAGCTGGGTGGCTCTTCATTGACCGATCACAGCATGATCGTACCTGATGGCGATGCCGATAAGTTCCCTAATAAAAAGCACGATGAGATTGATAACGACGCCATACCCAACACTTATGTGCCAGCGCGTAATACCATCTTTTTGTCTTATGCATTGGCAGTTGCCGAAGTGACGGATGCAAATCACATTATTATCGGGGTCAGTTCAGTCGACTACTCTGGATATCCTGACTGCCGCCCAGAATACATTGCAGCCTTCGAGCACATGGCAAATCTTGCCACCAAAGCTGGGGTCACTGGTCACCACTTGTCTATTCAAACTCCTCTACAGCAGTTGTCAAAAGCTCAAACTATTGAGCTTGGTTTGTCGTTAGGTGTTGATTATGGTCAAACGATTTCTTGTTACCGCGCAGATGCCAACGGTCTTGCGTGCGGTGTCTGTGACAGTTGTGCATTACGCCGTCAGGGATTCGCCCAAGCAGGCGTTGCCGATCCCACTCACTATCAAGCTTAATAATCATTAAAATAGCGATTATGATTAAATAATGATAGTAAACATTAGCGAAACATTTACTTGCATTAACACAGCAAGCTGCCGTTGTATTTTAATCGCTATACTTGCTATGGTATGAGCGCTTGCATATATCAATATTTACTTCTCATGCAATGAAGCATTCGCATACGAGTGACCTGACTTTCATTTGAGTACAAGATTTAAGAAATTGACACCACCTTTAAGAGGACGTTTATGAAGTTTTTGCCGATGTTACCCCTAGCCCTAGCAGCGATGTTTGTGATTCCACAAGCAAACGCTGCTGATATTAAACAAAACAATATCAATACTTGCGTTAATGGTGCGGTCAAATACAAAGTCGCTGATAAAGGCAATGCGACCAAACTGTGTAGCTGTACTATCGGCGTTCGAAGCAATATGACTATTGGTCAAATGTGGGAAATCGAAAGCTACGCGCAAGACAAAAAAGACCCTTCAAACTTACCTTATGTGAAAAAAATGCAAAAAGACTTGCAGCAGTGCACAGTAGGCTTGGATTTAAAAGAGCCACAAAAACCTGCTTAACCCATCATGAGGTTGATATACAAAAGACTGGCTATTGCCAGTCTTTTTTGTTGCCAATACAGAAACAAAGTGTAAAACTCATCATTAATTGCTGCAAATCTGCCTATAATAAGATATCTATAAATATACCAATCACATATAAACAAAATCAATAAGGAATCTACAATGGCAAAGCCAACCACAGAAGACATCACGTTACCAACCTTTCCTGTCACCATGGTAAGAGAATTGGATGGACATTTTATTCATGATGAGATTAGTTTAAAAGAAATGGTCGCCAACACCAATAAAGGCCTTATCCTTTATTTTTATCCCAAAGACAATACGCCAGGCTGTACCACGCAAGCGACAGAATTCACAGCTCAGCTGAACGAGTTTGATGATTTAGGCTACGATGTTATTGGCGTATCACGTGACAGCGTAGAATCACACGAAACATTTATTGCCAAGCAAGATTTACAAATCGCGCTTATCAGCGATACTGATGAAAAGTTATGCCAATACTTTGATGTGATCAAAGAGAAAAACATGTATGGCAATATCACATTAGGGCTGGTACGTTCGGCCTTTGTTTTTAATACCGAAGGTAAGCTCACTCATGCTCAACGAAACCTACGTGCTAAAGGCTACACCGAGCGTTTGCTTGAAACATTGACCACTTCATCACAAAACTAAAACCATACCTGATAAAAAAAATTATGAAATGGCTGTGAACAGACGTTATGATAAAAATCTAGGACCAAATAATAAAGACATTCCTTACTAATAAAACATTACTTGAGAATAATATGAATAAACCATCTAGCGTTTCTGCTGATAATGCCTCATCCAAAGTCACTCGTAAGGTCTCTGTGGCTATTATTGGCGCTGGTACAGCTGGTCAAAATGCCTTTCGCCAAGCCAGTAAAATGTTCGATGATGTCGTCATTATCAATGAAGGATTTTGGACAACCACCTGTATCGCTGTCGGCTGTATGCCTAGTAAGCTACTGATTGCAGCCGCTGATCGTGCGCATGATGCCAACCATTCTACAGAATTTGGTATTCATACCACCACTCAGATAGATGGCAAACAAGTCATGCAGCGCGTGCGTGATGAGCGCAGTCATTTTGCTAGTTATATCAAAAAACAAGTAGACAGTTGGCCGGATGATAAAAAAATTGCCGGCCATGCTCATATCAACGAGCAGGGTTTGATTGAAGTTAACGACGAATTGATTGAGGCCAGTCAAATTATCGTTGCGACTGGCAGCTCGCCTTTTATTCCAGAGGGTTGGGCTGATAAGCTTGGCGATACACTTCTAACTTCTAATACTGTGTTTGAGCTGGTAGATTTGCCAAAATCACTGGCAGTAATCGGCGCAGGCTCCATAGGACTTGAACTCGCACAAGCATTCGAACGTTTGGGCGTAGACGTTACTTTATTCAATCGAGAAAAACGCGTTGCTGGTCTTAAAGATGATGACATCAATAACAAAGCCATTGATTGTTTAAGTGGTCAATTGACCATGCATTTGGGCAGTAAAATTAACGAGGTTGGTCATAAAGCTACTGAACATAAAGAGACTGCTGCATTTATTGATTATGAAGACAGTGCTGGTGAGTTACAGCAATGGCAAGGTGAATATGTACTGGTCGCAACGGGCCGTCGCAACAACATAAAACAGCTAGGCATTGAACATCTGGGCGTTGAGCTTGATGACAAAAACCGTCCTAAAGATCTGAGCAAAAAAACAGGTCAGATTGGTGATCTGAATGTCTATATCGTTGGTGATGCCAACGCTCATATCCCATTGCTACATGTTGCTAGTGATGAAGGCTATAGTGCGGGCAGTATGGTCTGTAAAAATAATGAAGACGCTTATATTCGCCCCCCTGCGATACCTTTCTCTATCGTTTTTTGCTCTCCACAAATTGTTAACATTGGCAAATCGCTTCCAGAAATCCAACAAGATCCAGACCTAGAATACGTCGTGGGTAGCGTCAGTTTTGATAATCAAGGTCGCAGTCGTGTCATGGGCGTCAACTGTGGTCTATTGCATATTTACGGCTGTAAAAAAACCGACAGAGTATTAGGGGCGAGCATGGTTGGGCCTGATGCCGAGTACATTGGACATATTTTAGCAACAGCGATTACCAATGATTTGAGTGTCAAAGACCTGTTAAATACGCCTTTTTACCATCCTACGATACTAGAAGGTCTAAGAACCGCATTACAAGATGTCCAGCATAAAATGGAAATTCCCTATCAGTTTCATGATACCCAAGAAAATAACTTTTAATAATAAGGTTAGCCATAAGAGAAACGATACATTTAGTATTAGATGTATTCAATAGTAATCGTCACTCAGGTTACCTGCTTAACAACCTAATGCCATTCACATACCGCATGGACTGAACAATGCAAATTGCTAGTATTAAGGATTTTTTTGAAGAGATTGTTAATGATCTCCATACTAGCCTTTATCTTGGACTTGGCGGCTCTATAGAAGAGGAAACGTTTGATTGGAAATCCCAAGCGGTTGAGCTGACCAGTACTGGTATAAAAATCCTAATACTGCTTGCCATATTGGGATTTTTTTATTGGCTCACGGTTTATATGGTTAAGCAAAGTAGAACAAAAATTCGGCTAAATGAGCGACGTACCAAAATTGTGCGCTCAGTGCTGCGCTATATTTGGATCGTCGCCAGTTTTATCGCGATTATGAGTCAAATGAATTTTAAACCAGAAACGATTGAAGCCACAGCAAAAGCAAGCACTTGGGCCGGTATTTATTACGTGCTTTGGGCCACGTCAGGACAAGTTATTCATAGAGTATTGCAGCATTATGGACTCAACGCTTCTATAGAGCAGCTGCTCAAAAATATTTTGTCTGTGTTACTACTGGTACTTGGGCTTGCCAGCGTCATGGCGCAGTTTGGCTTTGATATCGTCTCATTGGTTGCAGGTTTGGGTATTGTCGGATTGGCAGTAGGTTTTGCAGCGCAATCAACGCTTGCCAACTTTATTGCTGGTATCACTATTTTGCTTGAGCAATCCTTTCAGGTTGGCGATTGGATCCATATCAATGAAAATGAAGGCCGCGTGGTACTGATTGCTTTGCGCACGACCCACATTTTGACTCGCGACAACATCACCGTCATTATCCCAAATTCTAATGTTGCTTCATCTGAAGTCATTAATCTGACCTCAAAAAACTTTATACGTTTTGACATTCGTGTCCGCATTGCTTTTGAAGATGATATCGCCACAGCACGTAAAGAGATTTTACAAGTACTCACTGATACTGAGGTGATACTCAGTCGACCTGAACATTCAGCCACCGTGGCAGAAATTGGCGAATATGGCGTGTTCTTTATCGTACGTTTTTGGGTAAAACCTGCTGCTGTTGCTCGCATGCCCATTATTAAAGAGAACTTAAGAGAAGACATCAAACGTGCCTTTGATAATGCAGGTGTTTCTACCCCCTACCCCCATATGCGTTTGCTGATGCCAAGTGAGACCGATCATCCTATCGCCACCAAATCTTTTACGGCTGCAACATCAATGGTTTCAGACGGTGTACCACTGACGAAAAACGATCATTAATGTTATAAACTCATCTTAAATTTTTGACAGTCAATCATTCTCGTATTGAAACGTCTTTTTAAACATAAGCACTTTAGACCATCCTACCCTGAACTATGGTAAAATTACTGGTTAAATCGCCCATTTCATTATTCGCATTTTTTGTCAATTTAGCTCACAGGTATTCGTATGACCGTAACAACCGCAACCGCCACTTCAGCTGCTTCTCCATCAGAGTTGTCGCTTGATCTTATCATCACCTGTGCCGATGGGCTTGAGGCGCCGCTACAGACTGAGCTGACAAGTTTTGGTATTGTAAGCGATATTAAAAGCACGGGGCGTCTGGCGGTCACTGGCACCTTACGTGATCTATATACTATTTGTCTCTGGTCGCGCGTCGCGTCTCGGGTATTGATGCTCATCAAACGTAGAAACATAAATGCCGAATATGATGTGGCTGAACAGATCTATGGTTTGGCAAAATCAGTCAATTGGACTGAGCAATTTAACTTAGAACAAACTTTTGCGATTCGTCTGTCTGTTGATAAACGCGTGGCTGTCAGCCAGCAGTTTGCGATGCTGCGTATCAAAGATGCCGTTGCAGATACGTTTAACGAAGTTTATGACAGTCGTCCTAATGTAGACAGTAAAAATCCAGACTTTTCCATTTTTGCAACGGTAAATGACAAACAAGCCGAGCTGTATTTGGATTTGTCAGGAACCAGTTTGCATCGCCGTGGCTACCGTGTGGCAATGACTGAAGCGCCTTTGAAGGAAAACCTGGCAGCGGCTCTACTCTATAGCGCAGGCTGGCATCAGAAAAACGAAGCAGGCAACGCGCCTTTTTACGATGCGCTTGTTGATCCGATGTGTGGTTCTGGCACCTTTATTATCGAAGCCCTACTCATGCATTGTGATTATGCAGTGGGTATTGATAAAGCTTCCAATCAATTTGGTTTTTATCAATGGCAGCATCATGATGATGCGTTATGGCAAGAGATGATTGATGATGCGCAGATGCGTTTTCGTGAAGCATTAGAAATTGCTAATGAGCAACCAGATACCCTACCTTTAATCTTGGGATTTGATGCAGATAGCGGCGCGATTGTGGCAACTGAAAAAAACCTCATCGCCGCAGGCTTGCAAGACTTATTACCCCTACTCGATATTGAAACGCGTGCATTGGATCAGCTTAGTGGTGTCCTAAAACCCTTGGTTGATGATGGTAGAATGAGTAATCCACTCGTCATTACCAATCCTCCTTATGGAGAGCGTTTGGGTGACGAAGAGATGATCAAGCCGTTGTATCACGCATTGGGTCTGATTTTGCAAGACAGTTTTGCGGCGAGTGATATCAATCCAATGGTTGGCATATTGGCGTCCAATGTCGAACAAGTTGATATATTGCCAATTAAGGAACCGAAAACCTTGCGCTGTCACAATGGTGCTATCACGGTTTACTTCCGTTACGGTACTTTAATCGCTGGGCAAACAGGCAACCTTGTGAGCCGCTTTGAGAAACATGAGATTGACGTGGAAGATGGACAAGACTTCGTCAATCGGTTGCAAAAAAACCTGACCAAACTTAAAAAACTTGCCAAAAAAGACAACGTCAGCAATATTCGCGTCTACGATGCTGATTTGCCTGAT
This sequence comes from Psychrobacter sp. 1176_08, assembly GCF_052850615.1. NCBI lineage: Bacteria > Pseudomonadati > Pseudomonadota > Gammaproteobacteria > Moraxellales > Moraxellaceae > Psychrobacter > Psychrobacter sp. 1176_08. Next base: position 214,506 of record NZ_VXCU01000003.1, on the reverse strand, counting down.
TTCAAAGTGGCCATCGATTTATACGGTGATTACGCTCACGTACAAGAGTATGCGCCGCCCAAAACGATTCCACCAGAAACTGCTAAAAAACGCTTTAATTTGGCATTGATGGGTATTCGTGAAGTGTTTGGCATCAACCGTGAACAAATCTTTATCAAAACACGGGCGCGCCAATCTGGTAATGATCAGTATAGCAAACAGGGCAATACTGAGAAGCGTGGTAAATTTTATGTTGCGCGTGAAGACGGCGCTTATCTTTACGTTAATTTTACCGATTATCTCGATACGGGTTTGTTCATTGACCATCGTAATATGCGTGCACGTATCAAAGATAACAGTCGCGGCAAATCCGTATTAAATCTATTTGCTTATACGTGTACAGCGAGTGTGCATGCTGCTTTGGCGGGCGCCAAAAAAGTGACCAGTGTTGATCTGTCACAAAACTACCTAGACTGGGGCAAACAAAACTTTGTACTCAATGGTCTGGATGTCAGTCGCAATAAGTACCAGTTCGTTGCCGCTGATATCTTTGAATGGATCAAAGACAATACTGAGCAATTTGACATTATCTTTATTGATCCACCCACTTTTTCGAACTCTAAAAAGTTCCAAGGTACCTTTGACGTACAGCGTGATCATGCGGCCCTTATCAACCGTGCGATGAATCGTCTAACATCTGATGGTGTCTTGTATTTCTCTAATAACTTTACTCGGTTTGAGTTAGATGAGCAGTTGACCCAGCGCTACGATATTATCGATATCACACAAAAAACGATCGGGTTTGATTTCAATATCAAAAAACCCATCCATCAGAGTTTTGAGATTCGTCATCGCCAAAGCCTGTAAGCGACCACTTAGCTTTAAGTAATTACTTAATAATCAAAGCATAGTGACCATTAAAATTGTCTTTAAAGTATAAACAGTACCTAACACTTTGTTTTTGTGTTCAATTCAGATAAAACATAACAATGACCCAATCAGCTTTGATTGGGTCATTTTTTGTTGTTATGATAGAGCGTCATCAAGTAATGGTCTTGTGTCATTTTTTGCCAAACATTGCTTTTTTCATGATTATAAATGTATTTGAACTTTTCACTGACTCTAATAATAAGGACAATTTCATGGCTTTATCACTTAATAAAGGCGGTAATTTATCGCTAACAAAAACTGACCCAAATTTGACCAAGCTGCTGATCGGTCTTGGCTGGGATGAGCGTGCAACTTCTGGCGCTGAGTTCGATCTCGATGCGAGTGTCTTTTTGCTAAATAATGCAGGCAAAGTACGTGGCGACCATGACTTTATCTTTTATAACCAGTTAAAATCCGATAATGGCTCCGTTGAGCATACAGGTGATAATCGTACTGGCGAAGGCGATGGTGATGATGAAGTCATCAAGGTAAACCTTACTCAAGTACCTGCTGATATCGATAAAATTGTAGTGACGGTAACCATCCATGACGCCGCTACTCGTAATCAGAACTTTGGGCAAGTCGCCAATGCTTTTATCCGTGTGGTTAATGAAGAAACGGGCACTGAAGTCGTACGTTTTGACTTAGCAGAAGATTACTCTGTCGAGACAGCCATGGTATTTGGTGAAGTATATCGTCACAATGGTGAGTGGAAATTCCGTGCCGTCGGTCAAGGATATTCAGGCGGTTTGCAAGCCATGTGTCAGCAGTATGGTGTTGATATCTAAACAAGGGTTTCGCCTTGAAATATAAAACATGTCTAGTTGCAAAATAGTCACAATTATTGATAGCCAAATGGTCAATAATACTTTATGTTTCATCTGAATTTATACATAAAAAGTGGTTAGTGATAACCACTTTTTTATGGCGTGTTTATACTAGACTGACCTTAGCTTTACGCAACCAGACAGGATGTGTCATGAGACATTTTTATTTAGATTTTATCTTCACAGCCATCGCTCTAGCAATAGCAGCGTGGTGGGGATATTCACATGGCGGTATGGGTGGCCTGATAACTACCCTATCCATTACCGCTATTTTGGCCGTTATGGAGATTTCATTATCGTTTGATAATGCGGTGGTCAATGCCTCAGTCCTTAAGGGCTGGGACGAATTTTGGAAAAAGATATTTTTAACCGTTGGTATTTTGATCGCCGTATTCGGTATGCGCTTAGTATTCCCTATTGTCATCGTCGCAGTGACTGCCGATCTTGGCATGATGCAAGTGATTGATTTGGCACTGAATAACCCTGAAGAATATTCAGCCAGATTGATGGCACATCACGCTGAAATTTCAGCCTTTGGTGGTATTTTCTTACTCTTGGTATTCTTAAACTTTATCTTTGATGACAAAGAAGTACATTGGTTCGATTGGCTTGAAAGTCGCTTAGCAAAACTGGGTAAAGTCGATGCCATGAGCGTATTCGTAGCCCTTATTGTCCTGATGATTTCAGTATCTTGGGCGACTGCTGAGCAAGCTGGTGCGGTATTAATTGCAGGCGTTTGGGGTATCCTAGTATATCTGGGGGTGCAAGTAATTTCTGGTATGCTTGAGGGCGATCTTGAAGAAGAACTAGACGCTCAAGGCAATAGTACTGGTGCTGCCACTAGCGCTATCATGAAGGGTGGTATTATCGGTTTCTTATATTTAGAAGTCCTTGATGCTTCGTTCAGTTTTGATGGTGTGATCGGTGCATTTGCTATTACTAACGACGTCATCGTGATTATGCTTGGTCTTGCAATTGGTGCAATGTTTGTGCGTTCAATGACTATTTTCTTAGTAGATAAAGGCACACTTGATGAATTTATCTATCTTGAGCATGGTGCGCATTACGCCATCGGTGCACTTGCCGTTATCATGTTGCTTTCTGTAAAATTCCACGTACCTGAGCTGATTACTGGTCTTATCGGTATCGCCTTTATTGGTTTTGCACTATGGGCATCACTAAAGCACCGCAAGCTCGAAAAAGCTAAAGAAGCCCATTTGAATTAAAACGTATTATTAATACGATACGTCTTATATAAGCAGATTATATCATCAGATATGGTCTGCTTTTTTTTGCATGACTCTACTTCCTTCATGGAGCTGATATTTAAGATACCGATGTCATAAAGCCATTTTTGCTCAAAATGCAAATTTTTCGTCCTTGTGACTCTATATTCGGTTAAAATCGCTGCTTTATCAGTACAATCCTTTATAACACAACCTTCACCAACAGAAATACGGCTATACAACTTATATGCAACAAATTCTTGATGATATTGCCGCACAGATGGCGCTTGAGACTGATCGTGGAAAAGTAGCAGATTATATTCCGCAACTGGCCCACATAGATCCAAATCAATTTGGTATTGCAGTAGCGACACCTGACGGACAAATGTATACAGCAGGTGATGCAAGCACTCTGTTTTCGATCCAAAGTATCTCTAAAATATTCACCCTAACCATTGGTCTTGGCAAGTTGGGCGATGGACTTTGGACACACGTTGGTCGTGAACCATCAGGTGATCCCTTTAATTCAATCGTCATGCTGGAACATGAAACTGGTCGACCGCGCAATCCATTTATTAATGCCGGTGCGATTGCGGTGGTGGATGCGATCATGATGGGTCACGAACCTAGAGAAGTATTGGGTGAGATTCTGCAGTTTGTGCACTTTATTACGGACGATGAGTCCATCCGTTTTGACCACAAAGTGGCAGCGTCCGAGATGGAGCATAAAGACCGTAACGCATCGCTTGCACACTTTATGAAATCCTTTGGTCGTCTCAAGCACGATGTGGATAAGGTGTTGGGTACTTACTTTCATCAATGTTCGATTGCGATGAATTGCCAGCAATTAGCCAGCGCCGGTCTCTATTTAGTCTCTAACGGGGTTGATAAGCACTCAGGGGTACGCGTGATCAACGAGCACCGGGCAAGAAGGATTAACTCGCTAATGATGCTGTGCGGGCATTATGATGGCTCTGGTGAATTTGCCTATCGCGTCGGTTTACCCGGTAAAAGTGGCGTTGGTGGCGGTATTTTGACCATAGCCCCCGGTAAAGGCTCTATCGCTGTCTGGTCGCCAGGGCTTGATCATATCGGAAACTCCAAGCTTGGATTAAAAGCATTAGAGCTGTTCGTAGAAAAAACGGGCTGGTCGGTTTTTTCCGATTAAACATGCTTGGGCCAAGTATTTTTTGATCGTTTAACCTTAACTAATATAAAGAGAGTGTTAAAAAGTATCAGAGATAACCAGCAATTATTTCTCTTAGTAAACATCAATTATGTCTCTTGGTAAACATATAGTAAGCGCACAAAATACGCCTTGCTTAGTCAGCAAACGCTTAGTATAGTAAAGCGTAGTGATATGTAGAGCATGGCATACAGCTAGATGTATTTGCCACTTTTGCTCATAAACACATCATTTTTAGTTTACTTTTTCTATCACTTAATCCACTTAATTATTAATCTAAAGGATCTTTGTATGGCTATCAGTTTAACAAAAGGCGGCAACGTAAATTTATCAAAAGAAGCGCCAGGTTTAACCAATATCACAGTCGGTCTTGGATGGGATCCACGTGCCACTGACGGGCAAGAATTTGACTTAGATGCGATTGGTTTTTTGGTTAATGAAGCAGGCAAAGTACGTAACGACCAAGATTTCATTTTCTTTAATAACCTAAAATCAGATAATGGCGCTGTTGAGCATACTGGCGACAACCGTACTGGTGAAGGTGATGGTGATGACGAAAAAATCAAAATCAATCTTGCTAGTATCCCATCTGATGTCAGCAAAGTTGCAATCTGTGCCATCATCTATGAAGGTCAAGGCCGTAACCAGAACTTTGGTCAAGTTGGCGATGCCTATATCCGTGTCTTAAATGACAATGGCAATGCTGAAATTGCCCGTTACGACTTGTCAGAAGATGGTAGCACTGAAACTGCGATGATATTTGGTGAATTATATCGTCATAACGGCGATTGGAAGTTCCGTGCCGTTGGTCAAGGCTTTAGCGGTGGTCTTGGCCCATTAGCGGCTTCTTACGGTGTGAACGTGTAACGTTTTACCAGCATCATTATTTGCTCATTTAATTGGTACAATCAAATTTTGATTGGATCAAACATAGGCCATCAAGTGTAATCGTTTATACATTTGATGGCTTTTTTAGAATATCGACATATAAAACCATGTGTCATAAGCATACATTTTCAAAGTATTAGAATAAGGACTTGTAAATCATGGCCGCAACATTCAGCTTAATTGGAACCATTGAACCTTTTTTGCATTGCAATCTCAAAAAAGGCGACTCGATCTATTGTGAAGCCAATGCAATGGTAATGATGGAATCAAATCTTGAGCTTAAAGGTAAGTTGCAAGGCGGGTTTATGCAATCATTGATGCGCCGGTTTGCAAACGATGAGTCCTTATTTCAGCAGCAGATCGAAGCGGTTAATGGCGAAGGGGATTGTTTACTTGCGCCAACGCTCGACGGCGACATGCAGATTATTGATGTCGGTGCGCAGCAGTATACCTTGAGTGATGGTGCTTTTGTTGCCGCCCAGACAGGCGTTGATATCAGAGCCAATATTCAGCGTAACTTGGGTGGTGCCGTGTTTGGTGATACTGGCGGCTTTATGGTCATGCAAACACAGGGTCAAGGCCAAGTGGTCGTATCGGGTTTTGGTTCGTTGTTTGAGATTGATGTGACACCAGATAAAGACGTCATTATCGATAATGGACACGTGGTGTGTTGGGACTCAAACCTGGATTATAAGCTGTCTGTGTCCACTAGTAAGAAAAAAGGCATCATGAGCAATATTATCAATTCTGTCACCAGCGGCGAAGGCATGGTATTGAACTTCTCTGGTACGGGTAAAGTCATTATCTGCTCGCGCAATCGAGACAGTTATCAAGGCTGGCTACAAAGCATCTTGGGCACAAGCTCGGGTGGACGCGGTGGTAATAGCGGGTTTTTAAACAATATCTTATAGCGATGTATCCTATAGAACAATAACGCTCTCTAAGACGAAACTGCTTAAAAACAGATGTCATTTAACGATTCATTCATAATTATTATAAGGATTATCTCATGGCGATTAGTTTACAAAAAGGTCAAAAAATCTCTCTCAGCAAAGAAGCTGGCGGCGACCTTACACAGGTAAAGTTGGGTTTGGGTTGGGATGTCGCCCAAGGCCCACAAGATAAAAAAAGTGGGTTTTTGGGAAAATTATTTGGTGGCGGCAGCGGTGGTGATTCTATTGACTTAGACGCCTCTTGCATCATGTTTGATGCGAACAAACAAGCCGTTGATGCGATTTGGTTCAGTCAGCTGACCTCAAAAGACGGCAGTATCGTGCATACTGGCGATAATCGTACGGGTGACGGTGAAGGCGATGATGAAGTCATCAATGTTGACCTATCAAAAATCCCTGCCAATGTTGTGTCGCTTGTTTTTACTGTTAATAGCTTTACTGGTCAGACCTTTGAGACAGTATCGAATGCATTTTGCCGTATTGTCAATGCCAACAACAATGTCGAGGTTGCCCGTTATAATCTATCGGCGCAAGGCAGCCATACGGCAATGATAATGGCAAAAGTGTATCGTCATAACAATGAGTGGAAAATGCATGCAATTGGCGAGACCGCTTCTGGTCGCACCTTCCATGACCTCATGCCTGCCATCACACCGCACGCTTAACTGTTTATCCTGAACACATCTTATAATGCTAAAAGTCATCAGCCCCTCTATTTGTAATAAAGGGGCTGATTTTTTATGTTTTACTATGCTGTTTTATTTACTGCCACGCTTCCAGCTAAATCCCCAATTAAAGGCTTTATCCATTTCTTGATGGCCTTTAAAGTACTGATTGATACGTTCAACATTGATACTGCCTTGCTGATTGACCAAACGTGCAATGGCACACATCGGCAGATTACCAGCACCTTCTGTTAAACGTGTTTCGATCGGCGACTGTTCAGGTACATGTATGGTTACTACCCCATCGGTTTTTTCCCAGTTGGGTGCGCCTTCGTAAATAAAGGCAAAGATAAATACTTCTTCAATTTGCGACCATTGCTGGCCATTAATATCAAGCCACTCTCCACCACTGATTTGACCTGTTCTATCATCGGCACGCAGACAAACGTAAGGCGCTGATTGCAAACTACCAAAGCGATTGCCTAACGCTTGAATCAGTGTTTTCTCACCGCTCTTTAGGTGAATCATTGCACCAACATCAAGATCGATACCGCCAGCCTTATGCTGTTTGAAAAGATCGCCCAACAACCCTTTTTTGGGTGCTTGTTTATCAGTGTTTGGACGTTGGTTCCAGTTTAGATTGACAGAAATTTTGCCAAAGTCATCGCGTTTTTTAAGATTAATGCTGGATTGGTTTTTAGTTAGTGTGATCTTGCTTAGATTGATTGAAGGATTGGATGGAATCGGTGGTGGTGTGCTTGCTTGAGAAGCACTACTTGCTTTTTGTGTATTAATTGGACGTTGTGTATTGATAGGTTGAGACTGGTTCTGGTTTTGAGACTGGTTCTGGGATTGGACTGGTGCTTCATCCGCAATCTCAACGCCAAAATGCTCAGACAAAGGCTTTAGACCACCTTCAAACCCTTGAGCAATAAACCGAAACTTCCAACTGCCCTGCCTACGATAACATTCAGCCAAAATAATGGCTTTTTCGTTACGCCCAGCCGCGCTTAATTGGCAAGTCATTAGCACTTGATTGCCTTGCAACACTTGAATGTCTACGTCCCCGACTTGGGACAAGGTTTGCTCACTAGAGAATGCAAGGGCTATTTTTTCGATGCTTGCAGGTTGAGCAGGCAAATTAATATCAAAAAATCCATCACTGTCATGACCGCGAAAGCTAACACTGCCATCATCGCTACGCTTCTGTCCATAAAATATCATGTCGCCATCACCGCGCACTTTACCACTACTCGTGAGGCGATACGCAGCACAATCAATCGCATTTTGACTTAATATACGAATACTAATGTTTTCAGTTGGCAGAGGCGCATTGGCACCTGCAACCAGTGTTTGAGAGTGAATTTGGCTCATTATGTGTCCTTTAAATAATTTATTATGCATTGTGGTTATTATGCCAGCTATCCGACTTTAGTAGTATGGATATATCCTTGTTTTGATCAGTAACCCCATTTCATAACATATTAAAAATACTCAAAAAATTGCTATTAAAAAATACTCGCTACTATCGTGTCAGGAGTATTTATAACGCCTAGCATTTGTATATAATATACGCTGCTATCGGCAGTATGGCACCTATCCCATTTCAGGCTCATTAGACAAAGTGACTTAAATAACGTTACCAAACCCTGATTGGTTTGACTTACATTGCTGGTAGTGTTGCGATGACGACACTGAGTTATCCAATGACAGTTAACACTTATGACAAGAGAGAATTATGGATAACCCTATTCACGATAGCCACCATATCCCATCAACAGCTGCTTGGTTAGCTGAAGGTCAATCTAGCCAGCGCGATATGTTAGATAGCCTACAAGCATTGAAAGATCAGTCTACTACGCCATTTTCTATCATTGCCTCACACCGTCACAACAGACCTGAGATTTTTGAATTTGCTGATAAAGTGTATTATGAGCCGTTTGACACCACTGCCAATACTGACAAAAAATCTGATGCCGAACCAGTCATACCGCGTTGGAAATTTGTCTTAGAACATGCGTGTCAAAACCATACCAAAGTATTGCTTACTGGGCGCAATAATATCGCATATGAAGAACACCGTGAAGAATTTGACGCAGCGGGTATCCGTCTATTGACGGGCGCGACCAGCGTCGATGCCTTAAAAACAATCGATGATAAGTTCGCCTTTATGCAACAGTGTCATCAGCATGATATTCCTGTCGCACACGCTTGGCGCTTTGACAATATCGCAGAGCTTAAAGACTTACTTGCCGAACATGATCATCAGCCACTATGCATCAAACCCGTCACTGGAATCTTTGCACAAGGATTTTGGCAGTTAGATTCAGGACAAGAGACAGGCAAGCAATATGATAGCTTTGAGCACTTGTATTTTACTGAAGAAAAAAGGATCAGCACGGCTCAGTTTATCAATGCTTACACACACAGTCTAATGTTAGAAGAGCGTCCTATTCCTATGTTACTGATGCCGTATCTGCCAGGGCAAGAGTACTCAATCGATGTAGTGTGCGAATATGGCGAAGTCTTGGCTGCGGTCACGCGTTATAAAACAGGAAAAATTCAGCACATCGGTTACGAGCAATCGGTCATGGATGTTGTCATTCCATTGATCCAGGCTTTCGGCTGTGACGGTATTGTCAGTGTGCAAACCAAAGCTGATGAGAATGGTCAGCATCGTGTGCTTGAAATCAATAGCCGCCCGTCTGGTGGTATTGGTTATACCACACATAGCGGTGTAGATTTGACACAAATTGGTTTTGCCTATTGGTTAGGTTTGACCGAAAAGCCAAAGCTTGCAGATATAGCACAACAAATAATACCCTGCCAAGTGCGCGCGGTCATGACAGGTGTAAAAATTGAAGAAAGCACTACTGAGTAAATAACTGGCTACGCTACAACTGGCAAAGCGTCAAAGTTAAAAAGCTTGTCGCTGTATAAAATTAAAAGTATCAAGGAACATGAATGTCAAATAAGCAACACAGTACGACTATTACTTTGCCGCGAGGCACGCTTGACTTAACTTATCAGATTAATTCTGCAACAAGTAGCCACAGCTCAAATAAGCAAGGTTCGGACAATTTTGATCATTACCAGTTAGAAGATTTGCTTGGTTTTGCCCAGCGCATCAATCCAAAACGGGCGTTTTTGTTTGTCTCAAAAGTATTGGGTCGTCATATTCCAGTTGCTCCCAGCACCATGCGTTATGCTTTTACCGAGCTTGCAAATCTAGTTCCTAGCCAGCTGCCTGAACCTATATTGGTCATTGGCATGGCAGAAACAGCCGTTGGTTTGTCAGCTGGCGTGCATCAAGCGCTACAAACGCGTTATCCAAATGCTTTACTGTTAAATTCTACCCGTCATGCGCAGCACACTGCTGACTGTACTGAGTCTCTGCTAACGACATTTAGTGAAGACCACAGCCATGCCAGCCAACACTTGATCTATCAAAGTGCTGATAAAGTCACTCAAGATCAGTTGCTCACCAGCAAAACCCTTATCATGGTTGATGATGAAGCCTCAACAGGTAATACGTGTGTCAATGTCGTCACGGCTTTACGTAGTGCAGGACTCACGCAGTTAGAACAAGTACATCTCACCACATTGGTTGATTGGTCATTGGATCAGAACAAAACAGACGAGACAGGCGATAGCGCGATACCTGAGCAAATGGCGGCACGCTTGGCAGGTGTTGATTTTCATCGTCATCATTTGCTCTCTGGGGCTTGGCAGTGGACAGATGCACCTAATCCTGAGCCAATTATTATGCCATCAGTCGATACAACTGAGGCTGGCAGTCAAGCATTAGGTCATACGGGTGGTTGGGGCCGTTTTCCAACGATAGACAGCACGGACGGCTTTGATAACTATCTGTCGAAATTTCAGGCTTCTTTTACCAAATTCAGCGATCAAGACAATTTTGCAGTTGCTCAATTGCCCAAAAAAATCTTGGTGCTGGGAAGTAATGAATTTGTTTGGTTGCCTTTTTTATTGGCAGAATGGCTTGAAATGCACACTCAAAGGCAAGAGGCTAACACCGAGTCTACGGTTAACTTTAGTGCGTTGACACGCTCACCGATCGCGCTTGGCGGTACCATTACCACTATGTTGAGCTTTAGCGATAATTATGGGCTTGGCATGACCAACTTTGTCTATAACGTTGAGCCAAATGATTGGGACTTGATTGTCTTATGCGTTGAGACCTCAGTAGATAGCGTTGATGACATGTGGAAAGGCTTAGATAACGTGCTTGTGGTAGGTGCCGATAGTGGGCATGACTGAGTTTTCAGCAACGCAGAACGCAAGATGTTATCGATAGTTTTTTATATCAAAGCAAATTATTTAAAAACAATCAAGGCACAAATAATCCATGACTACCCCATTTTTTCAAGCCAATCCAAACATTACTAAGCCTTATGCTCTCATGGATTTGGACGATACTTTATTCCAAACTCAGCGTAAAATTGACGCATGGAATGTGCCTACTGCTGAACCTGAACATTTGGTGTGTGCGACAGTCAATAAAAAAGGCGAACCGCTAAGTTTCATGAGTCAGCGCCAAGCTGCGTTTGTAAATTGGCTGTTTGCGAGCACTGATTTAATCGTAGTAACGGCACGTGACCGCAGCGAAATCAAGCGTGTAAAACTGCCTTTTAACAGCTGGCAAGTATTGACCCATGGCGCAATTATCTTAACCTCTGATGGAGCATTGCTTAACGATTGGCAGCAGCAGATGTATAAAGCACTTGCCCCCATACAAGACAAGCTGCACCAGCTTACTGAGTTGCTTGACCATCCTTCTAATACTCTCTTTGATGGCTTAGTATTGACACCGCACACTGACAGCTTCAGTCATGATTCTAACAGCAATAATGATACGAATTTGACTGTCTATTTGGCTATTAAACATGCGCAAAAAGACCATCAAGTACTAGCAGAGTTGGCTCAGCAGCTGCCTGCGCTGATACCAGATTTTGACGCCCATTTTTATGTACATGTGAATGCGAACAATTTGGCGATATTGCCGCATGCGGTTCATAAGCATCATGCCGTAAAGTTTCTATTAGATAACCATTTAGACAAAAATCGTCCCAGCTTCGGCTTCGGTGACAGCCTAGCGGATTTGCCATTTCTACAATTGCTTGACTGGTACGGCATGCCCAATCATGGTCAGCTACATGAGCAACGCCTTACTCAGTAGTTGTGTTTAATCATAACCGCGCAACCTCATTGTCATCACCACGAGTGTAAATATTCTTCTTATGATTTCAAATAATAAAAACACAAAAAGAGCCGATTTAGCAAACTATGGCTCAGGTAGTTATCTTGCCAGCGATGTGACGGTACTGCTTGATATTGTCGCTAAAGATGCCGTTGCCGATGTGCCCGTCAGCCAAAAAGAAGCTCTTATCCAAAATGGGCAACGGCACTACTCAGATATGCTGACGCTGGAGGACGCACCAAGTGCCATGCATGAGCAGCTCTACATCCAGGCGCTAGAACAAGGAACTGCGAGAACCGCGACTGATATTGCGAATTTGGCTTATACCTTACATCGTATTTTTCAGCCAACCGTCAGCGATGAGCAGCCATTGGTTTTGGTCAGTTTAGTACGAGCGGGTTTGCCGATTGGGGTGCTATTGCAAAAAGCCCTTGCCGATACGCAGAGTAACTACGCATTACCAAGTGTACATTATGGCATTAGTATCATACGTGACCGTGGTCTTGATCCACTTGCTCTACAAATGCTATTGGACGCTTATCCAGACTCTCCTATCGTATTTGTGGATGGCTGGACAGGTAAAGGAGCGATTTATCAAGAACTCATTCGCAGCCTTGAGACCTTTAGCGACTCTAGTCACCCTAACTTTACCAATATTTTCCATCAAGGTGCTGAGGTGATTCCTTTATTGACCTTGGCTGACCCTGCTGGCGTTGCTTGGTTGAGTGCCAGTGAGGAAGACTGGTTGATCCCCTCAGGGCTGTTAAACAGTACTGTATCGGGACTTATATCGCGCAGTTTATACACTGAGCCTCAATCAGGGCTTCACCGCAGTGTTTTTTATGACAATTTGGTTGAAGCAGATCATAGCTTAGCTTTTATTGATCGTATCAACGTCGCACGCCACAACTTATCTATGGCACCGCAGTATTTACCAACGTTCAAGCAGCCACGCTACCAGACGGCCAATTTAATTGATAAACTGGCCGCTGATTATGGTATTACCAATCGCAACCGTATCAAGCCAACGATCGCAGAGGCGACACGAGCGATATTGCGCCGTGACCCCGAGCGTATATTACTGGCAACTGCCGAACACCCTGATACCACATTGCTGCGACATTTATGCAAGCAACGAAATATCATTGTCAGTGTATTAGGTGATAAAATACTGCCTTATCAAGCCATCACCCTTATTAAGCAGCGTAGCAAAGATCATTAATGACTGCTATACAACTGTGTATGAAACAACCGATAGTCAGAGCTAGACCGTCAGCTTATATACTATCTCTATAACCATTTACTACTTACGATGCCGATTATGCCAAATACGTTAAACAATGAGTCACACACTTATAGCTATACCCAGTCTTATGCGCATTTGGTGACTGAGCGTCATGCAATGGTTAGACCGCATACCCATCATCCTTATCAGCTTGGTGCCAGTCTTTATATGCCTGCAACGCGTCAAGATATCTGGCAGGTCATCACGCGTGAAAAACTGCCAACGATCAATAGCATTATTATTTGCTTAGAAGATGCGGTCAGTCATAACGATGTCGAATTGGCACTCGAACGCTTGCAAGTATTGCTCCAGACATGGGCCACGCATATAGACAGTATTAACAATCCATCAAAACAGAATGATCTCCGAACAAAGCAACAAGCACAACATCCGACTCGCCCACTGGTATTTATTCGTCCGCGTAATCCGGCAATGCTACAACAGCTGGCTGACTACGCCAATATTGACTTGATTGACGGCTTTGTCATGCCAAAAGTCGATATGTGCAGTTTATCCAATTGGCGCATGGCTTGTCAGAATCTGAGCGCCGATCAATTGCTCATGCCAACCCTTGAAACCGCCGCACTTTTTAATCCGCATCATAACCAAGAACTGGCCATTGCGTTCAAAGAAGCATTCAACCAACCAGTTTTTGCACTGCGCATCGGTGGCAATGATTTATTTGCCACGCTGCGCTTACGACGACCAAAAAATAGCATCGTTTATGATACTCCTATTGGCACCCTTGCCTATCAGTTACTTGGCTGCTTTGTGCCTCATGGTTTTTATTTGACAGCGCCCGTGTTTGAGTATTTAGATCAGCCAACGTTGTTTATGCAAGAGCTGACTCATGATGTCAGTTTGGGATTGGTCGGTAAGACCGTTATTCATCCAAGCCAAATTGCTTTGGTACAACAAGCCTATCGCGTACCGTCAAGCGTTTTAGATGAGGCGCAAGCGATACTTCATAGCGAAGCTAAGGCAGTGTTTAAATACAATAACACTATGCTCGAACCTGCCACTCATCGCGCTTGGGCCACTGAGATCGTGAATCGCGCTGAAGTGTTTGGCAAAGTGGATGATGGTAGTATCGACTACATCTCAGGCCTCTAAACATCAAATATTGACCCATCTAATGACATAAAAAGACCACTATCACCTGATGATACTGGTCTTTTTTATTGATAAAATATCAAATACTCATCCTCTTAAATATCTTCTATAAAAGTGCTTTACCATCCAATCGATTTGCTCGATCCTTTCAACATCATCGTATGACTAATATTTTTAATAACAATGCGTACTGAGCCTTTCGTACAAAATACCTGCGCTCATTTATAGCGCTTGACTGAGACTTGAATGTGTCTTAAGCGCCCACAAAACCGACTTTTATAATCATAGCGAGCTGCTATAGTAATGAGTATTGAGCGTCTTGTTGTCGTCAATTTTTGTATATCAACTTCAAATAATTATTGTAAACAGTCATTAAAAATAAGGAAATATCAGATGCCACATTCTCTCGTTGAGTATCAAAGCGAAAATCATATCGCGACGATCACCATGAACGACCCTAAAACCCTAAATGCGTTTAGCACCCCATTAAAAAACGCGATGATGGAAGCACTCAATAGGGCTGATGAGGACGCAGAGATACGCGTCATCGTACTACAAGGCGCAAACAATAACTTCTCTAGTGGTGGTCACATTGGTGAGATGCTTGAAAATGGTATGGAATCTGAAGCTCTAGTTGCTAAGCTTGATTTTATGCTGAGAGAAGTGGCAGAGATTAGCCTGAAGCTGCGCAATATCCACAAACCAATTATCGCAAAACTAGAAGGCGCAGTGGCAGGTGCTGGTATGAACTTAGCACTGACTTGTGATTTTCGTATCGCCAGCGAAAATGCGAAGTTTGTTCAAGCGTTTGTCAATATTGGCCTCATTCCAGATGCAGGCGGTATCTACTTATTGAATCAATTGATTGGAGCGGCCAAGACGACTGAACTGGTTATGCTTGGTGATAAGCTCAAAGCCGATGATATGGCACGATTAAATGTAGTAAATACTGTCGTCAGCGCTGATGAGATAGATGCAAGCGTTCAAGCACTAGCCACGCGCTTGAGCAATCTACCTGGCAAAGCATTGGCATCTATGAAACATATGATCAATGTACATGCATTTGGCGGGTTGAATGAAGCCCTAGATATGGAAGTTGAACAACAAAACATGATGGCCGTGACAGAGGACTTCAAAGAAGGGATTACTGCTTTCATGGAGAAGCGCAAACCCGTTTATCAAGGTAAATAACTGATCGACGATTTTGTGATATCGTTAAAAAGGCTGCTCATTAGCAGCCTTTCTTGTACGCAATGTCATTGTCACTGCTTAACAGTATAGTCGTTATGATACGGAAGCTGACTCATGTTGATAAGGTAATGAGAATATCTTGTCAAAAATTAAAGTAAACGTAAAAGTATAGACTAAGAAGAATAGCAACAGCGCTACCTCCATCATAAAGGCTTTTACTAGACCAACATCGTACCAAATCATATAGAGTGGTAAGCAGATCAATACTAGACCGCCTTCAAAACCAAAAGCATGGGCACTACGTATCCATAACGTACGACGTACAATTTGCCTGCGACGTTCCCACGCTTCAAAAACGGTATTGTATATAAAGTTCCAAATAACGGCTGCCATCGACATCATTACTGCGATAGGCAAGGATTCTGCTGCATCGCTATGACTAAGCTTCATCAATATAAGAGTAGATAAAATAATCGCGATGATTTCGAAAGATGTCACATAAATGAAGCGACGTTTGAGTGGGGATAAAGTAATCAACCAAGACTCCAAAGCACCTGTACTTAAACAAAGAAGTGCATATCAAAGTATCGGTCCGTCCCGAGTTAGAAAAGATAAATAACGTGCAGAGCCACGGTTTCCGCCTGCACTTATATTATACATAAGATGGCATAAAAAATCAGCCTATGTATTTACAATGCAAAAACCCCGCATCATTACGATACGGGGTTTTTATTTAAATAAGAAAGGTAGAATTTAAAACGTTTTACTTAATCTTAAAGATTAGGTCAACTGAGCAACGTTAATCTTATCAGCTTCTTCCGTATAGTCTTCCATACGATCGAAGTTCATGTATTGATAGACTTCATCGCCCATGCTGTTTAGCATGCCAGCATACTGCTGATATTCTTCATTCGTTGGTAATTTACCAAGTACGGCGGCAACTGCTGCAAGCTCTGCAGAAGCCAGATATACGTTAGCGCCTTGACCCAAACGGTTAGGGAAGTTACGCGTAGACGTCGATACTGCAGTAGACTTCGGTGCGATACGTGCTTGGTTACCCATACATAGTGAACAACCAGGCATCTCAGTACGAGCGCCAGCTTGAGCATAGATGTTGTAGTACCCTTCTTCCATCAACTGGCGTGCATCCATCTTGGTCGGCGGTGCAATCCATAGACGAGTTTTTAGGCTTCCTGCTGGTACGTCTTGTAGCAGTTTACCAGCGGCACGGAAGTGACCGATATTGGTCATACATGAGCCAATGAATACTTCGTCAATGGTATCACCAGCCACGTCAGCCAAGGTTTTGGCATCATCTGGATCATTCGGGCAGCAAAGGATTGGTTCTTTGATGTCAGACATATCGATGGTGATGTCAATGGCGTATTCCGCGTCGTCATCAGCACGCATGAGGCTTGGATTAGCCAACCACTCTTGCATTTGCTCAACACGGCGACTGATGGTACGCGCATCGCCATAGCCTTCAGAGATCATCCACTTAAGTAGCGTGATGTTTGAGTTTAGGTACTCAGTCACTGACGCTTCAGACAAAGTGATGGTACAACCAGCAGCACTACGCTCAGCTGAGGCATCAGATAGCTCAAACGCCTGCTCAGCGGTCAAATCCTCTAGGCCTTCAATCTCAAGGATGCGGCCGTTGAACTCGTTGATTTTACCTTTCTTGTCAACGGTTAAGTAACCTTCTTTGATCGCTTGATAAGGAATCGCATGTACTAGGTCACGTAGCGTGATACCAGGCTGACGCTCACCCACGAAACGAACACGGACAGATTCAGGCATATCAAGTGGCATCACACCAGTTGCTGCAGCAAATGCTACCAAGCCAGAACCGGCTGGGAACGAAATACCCATTGGGAAACGAGTGTGCGAGTCACCACCAGTACCAACGGTATCTGGAAGTAGCATACGGTTCAACCATGAGTGGATGATACCGTCACCTGGGCGCAAGCTGACACCGCCACGGTTCATGATAAAGTCAGGTAGTGTATGCTGAGTCTCAACGTCAACTGGCTTTGGATAAGCGGCTGTGTGACAGAATGACTGCATCACGAGATCCGCTTGGAAGCCCAAACATGCCAAATCTTTTAGCTCATCACGCGTCATTGGGCCTGTTGTATCTTGAGAACCGACGGTGGTCATTTTTGGTTCACAGTACATACCAGGACGTACGCCTTTTAGACCACAAGCTTTACCAACCATTTTTTGTGCAAGGGTGAAGCCTTTACCAGTATCAGCTGGTTCTTCTGGCTTAGCAAATACGTCTGAATGACCAAGACCCATATATTCACGAGCACGGTTAGTCAAACCACGACCAACGATCAATGGAATACGGCCACCAGCACGTACTTCGTCAAGCAATGTTGGCGAACTCAAGTTGAAAGTAGAAAGTACTTCGTCAGAGTCATGCTTCGTGATTTTGCCTTCGTATGGATAGATATCAAACACATCACCCATGTTTAGGTTATCAACCGCGACTTTTTCGATTGGCAATGCGCCTGAATCTTCCATGGTATTAAAGAAGATAGGAGCGATATTGTTACCAAGTACAAGACCGCCACCGCGTTTGTTTGGCACGTTAGGAATGTCTTCACCCATGAGCCACAGTACTGAGTTGGTAGCAGACTTACGGCTAGAACCAGTACCAACAACATCACCCACGTAGGCTAGCGGATGGCCTTTTTCTTTAAGCGCTTCGATCTGCTTCATTGGGCCAACAACGCCCTCTTGATCCGCATCGATGCCATCGCGTGAGTTTTTGTGCATGGCTAATGAATGCAGTGGAATGTCAGGACGGCTCCATGCGTCTTGCGCAGGTGACAAGTCATCCGTATTGGTTTCGCCAGTCACTTTGAACGTGGTGTATGTGGTTTTTTCTGGTACTGCGTCACGGTTCAAGAACCATTCAGCATCGGCCCAAGACTGAACAACGCTTTTTGCAATATCGTTGCCCGCTTCTGCTTTTTCAGTGACATCATTGAATGCATCAAAGACGAGCAATGTCTTTTTCAATGCTTCAGCAGCATCTTGTGCGACTTCGCTATCATCTAATGCCGCAACCAATGGCTGCACGTTATAGCCACCTTGCATTGTACCTAAGATTTGGACTGCTTTTTGCTTGCTGATCAATGGTGAAGATGTTTCACCTTTTAGGATAGCGGCTAAAAATGCTGCTTTAACGTAAGCTGCTTGGTCAACACCAGCAGGAATACGGTTTTCTAATAAGTTCAATAAAAAAGCATCTTCGCCTGCTGGAGGATTTTTTAATAGTTCGACCAACTCTGCTACTTGTTTTTCATTCAATGGTAGTGGTACGGTTCCTAGCTCAGCACGTTCTTCGACATGTTTACGATAAGCTTCTAACACAATAATCGTCCTCGTCAGTTGGGGATTTAGTACATGACGTGGGTAGTCAACATGACAGCCTGCGACCATGCACCATATGGAATAATAAGTCGTGCAATCATAGCTTAAAATGCTCTAAATGTTAATGGCTGAGCTTTGAAAAGGCGCATAATGGGGCCATATTGGACATTTAGTAGAAAAATAGTAGTATCAAAAATATGATTGACTGCCTTTCTAAAATTGATATTTGAGGTTCAATTTTGGACAGATAGTTTTTATAACCGATTGCTTGATTTATACCAAAGTGAATACCATATGATAGGTATCGTTTTTTATAACATAATGCTTTGATAAAAATATGATTTTGGTAAAATAGCGCGGCCATAACAATTTTATTAGCCGCAAGGATGCCATATGAACGATAATAGGGAAACCGATCAAGATACGAGTATAAGCATTACTGCTCATTACAAAAATGGTTTAAAGGTTCGTACCGAGGTGATGGGTGAAGATCATGTAAAGCGGTCATTAGAGACTGCTACTGGTTTTACTCAGCCTTTACAAGATTGGATCATTGAACATGCTTGGGGTAGTACGTGGCAAGATGATTCGGTATTACCGCGCAAATATCGCTCATTAATCACGATTGCCTTTTTGATTGCGCAAAAAAGTCCAAATGAATTAAAAGGACACATCAAAGGCGCGATTAATAATGGTGCAAGTGTCGCTGAGATTCGAGAAATCCTAATGCATAGCTTGCCATACTGCGGTGCACCTACTACTCAAGAAGCCTTTCGCGCTGCCATAGAAGCACTGAATGAGTTGAATATCGATATTGATATTTAAAACTATGCTTAACAATAGCGCTCTAGTACTCTTAGTCGCATAATGGTTCTTATAGCCAATAACTTTAATGACCAGTAGTTTTGAAAATATAGTTGTTTCGAAAACACAGTAGTTTGAAATATAGAATAATCTTAATCGCATTGATTAAAAATCAGTCTTTAAATTTCTGTTATAATGGCCCAACTCAGAAACCATGCTAATAATTCCATAAACCCTTATTCTATAAAGGGTTAAGAGATAAACTTATTATGACAACTGCCGTACAAACCCATGTCCCTGCCGCCAAGGCCAAACCCAAAAAGGCGATCCAAGGCGAAAAATTGCGTGGCTATGATAAAGTTGCGCGTATCCCAATTAAAGTAATCCCAACGGTTGAGGCAAAGAAGAAGCCTGACTGGATTCGAGTAAAAATGTCGTCGCCTGCTGAAGTGGCGCGCATCAAAGCCACTCTTCGTGAGCAGAAGCTTTATACCGTTTGTGAAGAAGCGGCCTGCCCTAACCTGCCGCAGTGTTTTGCCGACGGTACGGCAACCTTTATGATCATGGGTGATATCTGTACGCGTCGCTGTCCATTCTGTGATGTCGGTCATGGTCGCCCTAATGAGCTAGATAAGGATGAGCCACGTCATACTGCCGAAACCATTCAAGGTCTACAGCTTAAATATGCCGTCATTACCTCTGTCGATCGTGACGATCTAAAAGATGGTGGTGCAGGACATTTTGTAGAAGTATTAAACGAATCAAGAGCGCTTAGCCCCAACTGTTTGATTGAAATCCTAGTGCCAGATTTCCGTGGCCGCATGGATATCGCTCTAGACTTATTGACAGAGACCGCACCAGATGTGTTTAACCACAATATCGAAACGGTACCACGTCTATACAAAGCCTTCCGTCCAGGTTCTGACTATCAGCATTCGCTTGACTTGCTCAAGATTTATAAAGAGCGTCGTCCTGATATCGCAACCAAATGCGGCTTTATGGTGGGTCTTGGTGAGACTGAAGAAGAAATTTATGCGTTGCTTGACGATTTAAAAGCGCATGATGTTGATATGATTACGATTGGTCAATACTTACAACCAAGCAAAAACCATGCACCAGTCGATCGTTACGTTCATCCAGATGAATTTCAGCGTTATATGGACTACGGCAAAAAGATTGGCTTCTTTAGCATTTGGGCAGGCCCGATGGTACGCTCAAGTTATTTCGCTGATCGTCAGTACTATGGTGAAGATTGCCCAGCCCCTATTCGCAGCAAAAAAGCGTTAGAAGCTGAAGGCAAACTTGGCTGTTAATCATGCTTTAGTGATTTATACCAAACTATAGACAAACGAAAAAAGGGTGAATAGCAGATATCTGCTATTCACCCTTTTTTTGGTTTAAAAATCTATGAATATTAGCTACTACACACTTACCGTTGGTGTCGGTGCTTTACTTGTCTTCATATTCCATGCAGCAATACCAAGAACGATCACGCCACCTGCAATACCTGTGGTAATTTCAGGATAAATCAGTAATAGAGCACCAATGGCTAAGATAACACGAGTCACCGGATTCATGTCTCCTTTAAAATAGCCTTCCAATGCTGAGCTTAAAGCGATGACACCCATGACCGACGTCACAACAACCGTAATGATATCTACAATCGGTGGTAGCGGGAAATCCTTGGCCGTTACCGCTAGACCTGTCGGATCTATCATCAACATCGTTGGGTTATAGATAAACATGAAGGGCACAATAAACCCTGCCAGCGCCAGCTTGAGCGACAAGAACCCGGTTTTCATCGGATCACCACCCGAGATGCCAGCACCAGCAAAAGCTGCCAAACACACAGGCGGTGTAATATTAGCAAAGATACCGAAGTAAAATACAAACATGTGCGCTGATAAGATCGGAATATCAAAACCAGCCAAGGCTGGAGCAGCCATTGTCGCGGTGATAATATAGGCAGGAATAGACGGTAGCCCCATCCCCAAGACCATAGATGCTAGCATCGTTAAAATAAGTGTGAAGAACAGCGATCCTGCACCAAGCGTGACGATAGAAGATGTCATCACTGTACCAAAGCTGGTCAGACTCACCACCCCAATGATAATACCAACGACCGCACAAGCAGCCATTACCGCGAGCGACTGGCGCGCACCATCTTCTAGTGCGCCCAAAATGTCTGCAAAGCTCATACGAGTCTCAGCACGTAGCATACTCACTAAGATAGTAAACCCAATGGTATAAGCGGCCGCATAACCCACTGGCACATTTCTGATTAATAAGAAAATCAAGAACACGATTGGCAATAACATATGACCGCGTGCTTTTAACACCTCTTTTACTGCTGGCAAGCTCTCTTTTGCAATGCCTTTTAAATCACGACGCCCCGCCCGAAAATGCACCTGTGCAATTACGCCCAAATAATACAATATCGCAGGCAATAATGCTGCCAAGGCGATCGTACTATAAGGCAGGCCTGTAGTCTCTGCCATAATGAATGCACTGGCACCCATAATTGGTGGCAATATCTGCCCGCCGACAGACGCACTCGCCTCAACCGCGCCAGCAAAATCTTTGTGATAACCAACTTTTTTCATCAAAGGGATGGTAAAAGCGCCTGTACTCACCACGTTCGACAGCGCCGACCCATTAATACTTCCCATAAAACCACTGGAAATAACTGCTACTTTTGCAGGGCCACCTTTTTTATGGCCAGCAATAGCCAATGCTAGATCATTGAAAAGCTGTCCCATCCCTGAGCGTGCTAAGAAAGCACCAAAGAGAATGAATAAGAAGATAAAAGTAACCGATGCACCAATTGCAACAGAATATAAGCCTTCAGTTTTTAGAAATAATTGACCAAAAATATCGCCCATGTCATAAGGACGAGTCAGCAGTCTGTCTGGCATAAAATTCAAATGACTTACAAACGGATACGCCAAAAATATAGCAGCCAGTATCGGTAAAATCCAACCTGTGATACGGCGACTTCCCTCTAATACGCAGATGACGGTAATCAAAGAAAATATGACATCTGTCATATTCGCCATGCCCCCACGTGAGGTGACAATGTCTTGATATTCATAGATCAAATAAGCCATCCCCGATAAGGAAAGAGCGAACCAAATCCAGTCATACCAAGCCACTCGCTTGCGGCTGCTTTTTTTACTGGCTGGAAAAATTAAGAAGATAAGCGCAAAACCGACGCCTACATGCACAGAACGCTGTAACAATGCGGGCATCGGGTTAAAGGTGATATACAAATGAAAAAGTGAATAGAGTATACAAATACCAGCGATGAAATACTTTACTGGTCCTTGAGTGATATGACGCGTGATTGACTCTCGATCGTATTTTTCTAATATGGCTTTATTGTGGGCTTGCACCTCAAGTTCAGCGTCGACATTAGTCTTAGAGTCGGTGTTGGAATGTATGGGCAAATCATTATTGTGATCCGTCACTTGGGAGTTCATGACACAAGTCCTTTTCAAATCTATCAATTAAACCATACGTCTTAGGCATGATCACCACTTCAGAATAGTCTGGCACCCATTGATGAATCAAAAAACGATGACCACCGTAATTAATCTCACCTTTGGTCAGTCTAGATACTACCCAATTGAGGTTAGGCAGCTTTTCATCGATTTGATAACCCAGATAGCCAGGTTTTTGTACGGGAGCGAGTTTTTCGGTAGAGGGCGTGCCTGCCCCGAAAGCCTCAAAATAAGTGGTGGTCAGTAGCAATTCATCGTCCATGCGTTGGTATTGCTCTTCCCACCATTGCTTTTCTACAGAATGTATCCAGCGCAGCTCAAAATCAGGGTCGGTAAAATAACAAACCTTGTCGTCATCACCCCCTAGTCCTGCGACTCGTACTTCAACAACAGATTGTTGAGCGAAGCCCACCCATAGAGTAAAAAATATCAGTGCCGCAATGCCTGCTGCGCCACTGACTAACCATAATAATTTATTTGGCTGCTTGTTCGTCATAGTACTTTTTAGCGCCAGGATGAATTGGAGCGACCATACCTTCACTAGCCGTTTCTAGACTGATATCGTTAGCGGCTTGGTGCGCTGTTTTTAGACCATCCAAATTATCAAATAATGCTTTGGTCAACTTATAGCCATCTGCTTCTGACAGATCAGAGCTAACCAATAAGGCATTCATAATGGCGGCGGTTGGAATGGCCGCGTCATTGCCATAAGTACCAGCAGGAATCTCAAAGGTTTTAAAGTAAGGTTTTGACTGAATGATTTCTTTGAGTTTGTTTTGATCGATAGTAACCAATTGCAAGTCTAAGCCCTGCTCTAATTCCATCAACGATGAGTTTGGAAGACCACTACTAAAGAACGCTGCTTCGATTTTACCTGCTTTCATACCATCGGCTGCTTCAGAGAAGCCAAGATAATCAACCGTCACATCATCATAAGTAATCCCGAACCCTTCTAATAACGTTCGCGCATTGACTTCTGTCCCAGAGCCTTGATCTCCTACTGCAATGCGCTTGCCTTTTAGGTCTTCAATATTTTTGATACCCGATTTTTTGGTGGTGACAATTTGCACCACGTTAGGATACAAGACAGCCAGCTGTTGAATATTGGTGATTGGCTTATCAAAGTTGTTTTTGCCTTCGACCGCGTCTGTAACCACGTCGCTGAGCGCCAGCACCATATCAACTTTACCTTGAGTCAATAGATTGACGTTTTCAACTGAGGCACCGGTGGTTTGCGTTTTTGAGTTGACTCCAAAAGTCTTTACATAGACTTCTGATAATGAAGTACCGATGATGTTGTAAGGGCCTGATGCACCGCCTGTCGCGATGGTAAGAAACTTAGTATCAAGCTTATTTTCGTCCGTAGCACTACTATCTGCCGCTGCGCTTTCACTGTTCTCTGAGCTTGGAGATGAGCACGCTGTCAGACCTAAAATGGCACTTAGCATTGCTGATAAAAGTAATGGGGATTTTAGAGAATTGAGCATTGAATTCATCCTTGAAAATAATCAGTTTAATAAATCTAATTGCATTGCTACTGCAATTAACGCATTACAGAGCTGTAATAGTATAGTAATCCTTCTGATAAATAAACCGTGTGCCCTATGCTCAGCTACTCTCAATCATTGCTATTGATGTCGCTAAAACAAAGACACCTAACAAATCTATCCAAATATTCTATACAGCACTCTATGAATATTCGTTCTGCTAAGCGAAACAAAGTTTCATTTGTTAAACTATTTAAGCAAAATTAAGAAACATTGTAAACCTTTATCCTTGTTTAAAAAGAGGTAGGCCCCTATTTAAAAGCTCTTCAGTAAGTTTAATGACTATAAACACAATGCTCAAAACATAACGCTCAATCGTGCGCATCAGTCCGTCAACTTATCAACACAATGACACTATCAAGTTTTGTGGTCTACCAATCTGGTAACATCCACCAATCTGGTAACATAAGCATAGATTTTGAATACATCAGCTAAAAGCAGCTAAAGTGATAAAAAAGAATAAAAAATGTCAGATGATTATCAGTGTTACGTACAATCATTGAAGATGCGACGTATAATAGGCCGATATTTTTGACACACTTTTTTAAGATTACTCTCTATGTGATTGAATAAAATCCAAAACCGTTTGATTAAAATTAAAAAACAGTAACATCATTTAAGGAGCTCGATATGATTAGCCACCCTGATACAAGTAACGATCACATTCTTTCCTCTGACAACATCCACTACTTACATCACAGTTTTTTTGAACCAAGCAATCAAGACATGGCGATAAAGGCCACATTGTTGATTGTACATGGCATGGCAGAACACAGTGGTCGCTATACAGGTTTTGCACAGTTTTTGGCAAATAACGGTATCGCTGTAGCAACTTACGATCAGCTTGGTCATGGTCAGACCGTTAAAACAGAAGAAGACTTAGGTTTTTTTGGTGAAGAACACCCAGTACAGTCGTTGTTAAAAGACGTCGTTGTTATGGCAGATAGCCTAAAGTCTCGCCACCCTAACGTACCGCATTTTGTGATGGGTCATTCTATGGGCTCGTTCATTGTACGCAACGTACTCAAACATCATGCACACAATTTTTCGGGTGCCATTCTGATGGGAACAGCTGATACCAACCCATTGACCAAAGTGTTGCTACCTATTAATCGATTACTGGCACGAGTTGCTCCTAGACAACCAAATAAAGTATTGGGGACAGTCATGAATAAGGTGCTGAATTTCAGACTCGATAATCACACGTCTTCCTCGCCATTTGCTTGGTTGAGCGAGAACCCAGCCAATGTTGCCGCTTATGAAGCCGATCCAATGAGCGGTTTTGACTTTACTAATAATGGCTTTATGACGTTGTTTTCACTCATGGAGACAGGTTTAAACAAACGCTGGTCTACCACGATTGCCAAAAATTTCCCAATGCTATTTATTAGTGGTGAAGAAGATCCAATCGGTGATATGGGTAAAGGCATTCGTAAAATTGTCACGCGCTTAAACAAGCAAAATTTTAGCACCGTAGATATTCAGCTCTATGCCAACATGCGTCATGAGCCATTGCATGAAACAGACAATCAGAGTGTCTATGAAGATATTTTGGAGTGGTTAGAGAGCAATATTCCTAATCGCTAGAGCAGATATGCAAGTTTACACTCAACGAGTTTGCTAAAAGTCGCTAAATTAGAGACAATATGGCAAGCAAATTTTCGTCCAAGTCACAAGCTTCATTTCATTATAATAGTTACTTAATAATAGTCACTTGTACTACTCTTTCATCAACATTAGGAACCTATATGTCACTACAACAAACCATCGAACAAGCTTTTGAAAATCGCAACGAATACAGCCCAAGCACCATGCCACAAGACGTTCGCGCCGCGGTCGAGCAAGTACTTGAGCAACTCGACAACGGTACATTACGCGTTGCAGAAAAAAAGGATGGCAACTGGGTCGTAAACCAGTGGGCGAAAAAGGCCGTTTTATTGTCTTTCCGTCTCAATGACAACTATGTTCAAGCCGCTGGCGAACATGTACAGTTTTATGACAAAGTACCGACTAAGTTTGCAGATTGGACCGAAGCTCAGTTTAAAGAAGCTGGCGTACGTGTTGTACCACCAGCCGTTGCACGCAAAGGCTCATATATTGCAGCTGGTGCTGTACTTATGCCATCGTATGTCAATATTGGCGCTTACGTCGATCAAGGCGCTATGGTAGATACTTGGGCGACTGTGGGTTCATGTGCTCAAATCGGTAAAAATGTTCATTTATCAGGTGGCGTTGGTATCGGTGGTGTATTAGAGCCATTACAAGCCAATCCGACTATTATCGAAGACAACTGCTTTATCGGTGCTCGCTCTGAAATCGTTGAAGGCGTGATCGTAGAGGAAGGCGCTGTCATCTCTATGGGTGTGTATATCGGTCAATCTACGCGTATTTATGATCGCGAAACTGGCGAAATTCATCGTGGTCGTGTACCAGCTGGTTCTGTTGTCGTACCAGGTAGCTTGCCATCAGAAGATGGCACACACAGCTTATATGCTGCGATTATCGTGAAAAAAGTTGATGCACAAACGCGTGCAAAAACCGCTGTAAATGAGTTATTGCGTTTAGACTAATCTTAATAACCGATTCATTTCATGATGATTTTTATCAAAGGTGCTTAGAGCTTTCTAAGCACCTTTATACTGTCAGTAACCCAGTGAAAAATACCGTTTTATATGAGAGAAACATTCTCTTAGTAAGGCATGCTAATCCAAACTGTTTGATGTATCACAATACCAATTAAGACATTTGTGAATTCTCTATTCAAAATATGTTACTCTTCGCAAACAACGGTTTACTGCTCAATATCAGCGTATAATACCAGCGACAAAAGTGATGACTCTAACCTCATTTTTTCATCCTTAATTTTTTAATTCTTACTCCTATACTGTGCCTCTCTATGTCAATCTTACGTAATGCCACCATCCCTGTCACAGATCCTGAAGCGGGTCTACGTTTGACAGAAATATTTTACTCCTTACAAGGTGAAGCGCTGACCTCAGGCTTACCAACGATATTTGTGCGCCTGACTGGCTGTCCATTACGCTGTGTCTATTGTGATACCGAATACGCCTTTACTGGCGGTGAACGTCAATCATTGGATACGATTATATCGATGATAAAAAGCCATCCATGTAAACGCATCTGCTTGACTGGCGGTGAACCTCTCGCTCAACCAAACGCGATTGAGTTGATGAAGCGTTTGCTGAGCGAAGACTATGAGATATCGCTTGAAACGGCCGGCGCTCTGACAGTAGAAAATGTTCCACCCGCTGTCAGTAAAGTGATGGATCTCAAAACGCCAAGCTCAGGTGAAGTTGATAAAAACTTATGGTCAAATCTCGACTATTTGACTCAGCATGACCAAATTAAATTCGTCATTATGAACCGCGAAGACTATGAGTGGGCAAAAGCAAAACTGGCTGAACATAAACTCAATGAACGGGTTGGTACGGTTTGGTTTTCGCCCATGTTCAATGTTGGAGAGGATGTTGATGAGGACATCGGTCCTGATGTACCCGTATTGGCACGCGAACTAGCAGAATGGATATTGGTTGACGCTCTGCCCGTACGCTTTCAGTTGCAACTACACAAAATCATTTGGGCAGACGCCAAGGGCAAATAAATAATCTATATAAACGATCTTAGTACATAGTACGTCAAGGATGAAGGTATCGGCATGGTCAAACTAATTTTATTGGGCTTATTAGCGGGCGCATTTTTTAGCTCGACATTTATTTTAAACGAGCTAATGAGCGCGGCTGGTGGGCATTGGTTTTGGTCAGCCAGTATGCGCTATGTGTTTATGTTGCTGATTGTCACTGCCATCATTGCTATGCAGCACGGTTTTGACCGTATCAAAGAACTCATGACTATTTTTTGCCAGCACTGGGTATTTTGGTGCATTACGGGCAGTATTGGCTTTGGGGTCTTTTATACAGGTATTTGCTATGCAGCCGATCATGTTGCAGGGTGGGTCGTTGCCGCTACCTTTATGTTTACTGTCGTAACGAGTTTGCTAGTATTAGTAGCATTTGGACAGCGCTTTGATAAAAAGTTTATTGCGTATGCGCTATTGGTATTCTTTGGTGTGGCCATGGTCAATGTTAGTGAAGGCATGCATGCTGCTTCTGCTTTAGATGCGAATGCCGCATCTATGAAAGATATGCTTCTTTATGGTGCCTTACCGGCGCTGATTGCCGCCTTTAGTTACCCTATTGGTAATCAGCTGGTTTGGCAGGTGTCTTATAACAATCGTAAGCAGCGTGCTGACTTGTTATCGAGCCAAGACGGTCATACTTCACAAAATGACATGCATGAGGACACAAACGCTTTGATTACAGAAGCGCCTGTCTTATCAATGGATACGAATTATACGGCAGACGATAGTTTAAACGCCAATCATACCAGCCCGCCCGCTTCTGCTTCATTTTTGCAAACCCTTATTGCCCGCATACCTGCTATCGAAACCAACTTACTACAGAATGCTTTTAACAAAGTATGGCTAATGACATTAGGCAGTCTGCCATTTTGGCTACTCTTAGGTCTTATCATTCGTCCTGATATGCCAGACACTTCGCAGTTATTCAATACGTTGCTTGTCGCTTTGTTAGCAGGCGTTGGCGCTACTAGTATCTTCTTGTATGCACGTGAAAAAGCAGAAACGTCTAGTGAGGTAGCTGGCGTGGATGCGACACAAGCCAGTGAAGTCATATTTGCTTTGATTGGCGGGATGTTGTTGCTGAATAATTCTATACCACCAGCAATGGGTTTACTGGGTATTGGATTGATTATCGTTGGACTAATCCTGTTTGCCAAAGATGGTTAATGGCCATCTAATACAAAACATTTTTAAAATTTTGGTTTAAATTCGGCTTAAGGCAACTGTTCTTAAGCTATTTTTATGGTCACTACTTGGTACTACAACCATGGGCAATGCTTTAATTTTTCCAGATATTTTATTATATTTACTAGATATGGTTGGTGTGATCGCTTGCGCCATCGCAGGGACATTGCTGGCACAGCATAAAGGCTTAGACATTTCTGGCTGTGTATTGGTATCAATGGTCAATGCCATTGGCGGCGGTACGCTACGTGATATGGCGCTGGACCGTCACCCCTTATTTTGGATGACAGATCTCAATTATGTGATTGTAAT
Source organism: Psychrobacter sp. 1176_08 (assembly GCF_052850615.1). Classification (NCBI taxonomy): domain Bacteria; kingdom Pseudomonadati; phylum Pseudomonadota; class Gammaproteobacteria; order Moraxellales; family Moraxellaceae; genus Psychrobacter; species Psychrobacter sp. 1176_08. Next base: position 184,652 of record NZ_VXCU01000003.1, on the reverse strand, counting down.
TACCGCGACCTCTCTTATTTTACAAATGTTCTTTCATCTGTATCATAAGATTGATAACGCGCTTAAGCTTTTTGATGCGATTGGGCTGGCTGCCTTCAGTGTGATTGGTTTTAAGATCGCTTTGACGCAGGATATGGCTCCTCTCATTGCTATTATGATGGGTGTTTGGACAGCCATTATTGGTGGATTACTACGTGATATCATCTGTAACGAGATTCCACTCGTGCTACAGCGTGAAATCTACATTACTGCCAGTATTGCTGGTTCTGTGACGTATTTACTTTTACAACGTTTAGGTATCGACTCTGGTATCAATGAATTTATTATGCTGTTTGTTATCTTTGCTATACGTATGTTGGCACTGAAGTTCGATTGGCATTTACCGTCTATTCGCCTCGTTGCCTAGGTACTTAGTGCTTAGTATAAATCTTTAATGTGAGTGATTTGATGCAAATATAGTAGTATTGGCACCTTAGTTTTGGTTTAGCATATCCAGTATCGATTGATTATCCTCTAAATTTAATGAGACTTGTTTATGCTGGCTATCGCATTGAATCCTGCAACGCTAATCACCACTTTTGACCCCGGTTCTTTGATATATCTCTTTGACATGATAGGCATTGTGGCTTGTAGTATTTCAGGCACAATATTGGCCAAGCATAAGAAATTCGATGTATTTGGCTGTCTACTTGTCTCCATTGTGACTGCTATCGGTGGTGGGACTGTCCGCGATGTCATTTTAAACCGTCATCCATTATTTTGGATGGTAGACATGAGTTATCTGACGGTCATCACTATTTCTTCATTGGTCATGCAAATATTTTTTCATCCCAATTCCAAACGTGTCAATAAATTCCTTAGATTATCAGATACCATCGGGTTATCTGCTTTTACACTCATTGGTATCAAGGTCGCTGACAGCATGGGAACAAATGTGCCTGTCGCCTTGCTGCTGGGTGTGATTACTATCATCGTGGGTGGCATCATTCGTGACATGATCTGTAATGAGATTCCACTCGTGCTTCAGCAAGAGATTTATATCACTGCAGCATTAACTGGCGGTATTCTCTACTTTGCCCTGCATAATCTTGGTGTAAGAGATTGGGTCACAGATATCGCCACAATGAGTACGATTTTTACTTTACGTATGCTGGCGATACGCTATGACTGGCAGTTTCCAACACTTGAATGGAAATATTAAAATATTTTACCTCTCAGACAATTAGTCTCTTAAGTCGTTTTTACTACTGCCAAGTCTTTGACCATCAATTGTAAGCTTTGTTTGCCGTTCCATTCATTGATGTCCAATTGAAACAACAAATGGACACGTTCGGTACGATAATCCCAAATGCTACTATCAAAATTAAAATAGATAGCTTCAATCGGATACTGTACATCAGGATATCGCAGTGATAATTTAAGATGCTTATCTTTTAATATCTTAAAACTCAATACCTCAAAAACGCCGTCAAATATTGGTGGCGCAAAACCATGACCCCAAATGCTGGCATCGGCCAAATGCTCAGCAAACCATAGGCTAAAATCAGTTGCCTGCAACGGCCCATCACTGAATTTCTGTTCTGCAAAAATCTCATCATCTATCTGTGCCATAACATCATTAAAAGCTGTCTCAAATGCTTCGAAGTTACGACGTTTAAGCGTCAATCCTGCGGCCATTGCATGTCCACCGAAGTGACTGATAAGATCAGGATGACGCTCAGCGACCTGCTCAATCGCATCACGAATATGTACACCAGCGATAGAACGTGCTGAGCCTTTGATGGCATGATCTTCGCCCGTCCGCTGCGTATCCGCTGGAGCAAAGACAATACTAGGCAAATAATGACTTTCTTTTAAGCGTCCAGCCACAATGCCAATCACGCCTTGGTGCCAGTCGTCCTGATATAAAATAATACTGCGTTTGTGCGTGTTGATAGTTTCTGTTTTGGGCGCACACTGCACAATTACATCATCGCTTTCGTTATTTTCAATAGCAGCGTCGTCACTAACATCATTACTATCAATTTCAGTTAATGCCTGCACAATACTATCTGCTTGTGCTCGCATCTCTCCTTCTACCTGACGACGAGTACGATTTAACTGCTCAAGCTCCTGAGCCAAACGCTGCGCGGTAGGCCAATCTTCGGTCAATAAGCATTCGATCCCGATACGCATATTGTCCATACGTCCAGCAGCGTTAATACGTGGACCTAAGACAAAGCCAAAATCTTGTGCCTGTAATTTCTTAGGGTCACGCCCTGCTTGCTCTAATAAAGCCAAGATACCTAAGCAGCAGCGACCTTGGCGAATAGCAGCCAGACCGTGATGCACTAAGATACGGTTGTTTTTATCGAGCACGCCAACATCCGCGATCGTGCCGAGCGCCACTAAGTCTAGATACTGGCTAACTTGTACAGTAGATTTACCCTCTGCCCGGCGCAACTTGGCGAGACGCCCAAGTACATAAAAAGCCACGCCCACCCCTACGAGCGCTTTACTGGCAAAACCACAGTCAAGCTGATTAGGATTGACCACAGCTTGTGCTGGCGGTGTCTCTTTAGTAGTTAGATGATGATCAGTAATAATAACGGTGATGCCATCCGCTTGTGCGCGCGCTACACCTTCATGGCTGGAGATACCGTTATCTACCGTCACTATCATATCTGGCTGATAAGTCTTGATACCCAGCTCAACAATTTCTGGCGTTAGACCATAACCATACTTGAAACGATCAGGCACTAAAAAATCAACCACAGCACCCATTTTGGTGAGTGCACGCATCATAAGCGCTGTACTGGTTGCGCCATCACAATCAAAATCACCAACGATTAAGATGCGTTTACCTTCATCAATTGCTTCATCTAATAGGCGGACTGCTTCTATGACACCGTGCAACTTCTCAGCAGGTAACAATCCGGATAGTCCAGTATCAAGTTCTAAAGGATCGGTGATACCGCGACCTGCATATAAGCGAGCAAGCGTTGATGATTGAGCAGCAAGGGGTTGCAGTGCGAGCGGTAACTTGTCGATGCGAGTATGGGTATAACGAGGGGTTAAATTTAGCATTTGCCTATTCTACTGACTTTAGCAGAGGCTCACAATCACAATTTTTGTCATACTTGTTTATTTTTTTACCTCAAAATACAAAGATAAGAGCTATGATAAAGCGCTTATTTCGGTGAATATGTCAAAAAACTCATTATTATCCTACTTAAAAATCTAACTATTTACAAAAACGGTGCATAGTTGCTGTATTTTTCTGCATTTTGCTACAAAGCAATGATTGTATACGGTTTATAAATCCATAGAATGGTAGCCATCTGCACAACTTGTTATTCATTTTTTAATTTTATATTTATAAGGATATCCCATGAAAACCACACCACTTGCTGAAAAACTACCAGATACTATTGACCCAAACTTAGATCTTGAACAAGTAAAAAAAGAATGTCAGAAGCTGGTAAAGAAGCGCGCTAAGATATCTGCTGGTGTAGCTATCGTCCCTGTTCCGTTTTTTGACGTTGCAGTTGATGCTGGTATGCTTACGCAGTTGGTGCCTGAAATCAGTGAGCGTTTTGGTTTGATTGAAGGCCGCCAATCAGCAATCGATTTGCAATCTAGAGCTGTACATTGGAGTGCATTAAAAGACCGCACGGTAGATTTTGCTGGACTTATGGCAACTCGCGGTATTGTTAAGAAAACCATTCAAGGCTTTGGTGGTCGTATCGCAGCCAAGCAAGTTACCAAATTTGTTCCTCTTGGTGGACAGTTAGTTGCAGCAACAATGGGCTATACTATCTTCAAGAAAATCGCAAACGATCATATCAATGAGTGCTATAAACTGGCCAAAGACATTCAACAAAAACAACATAGCAAAAATGTCTGAAATATAGCGTTTGTTCGAATAAAATTTAACCAGCTAAGATGTGTTGTCTTAGCTGGTTTTTTAGATTCTGATCAATAGTCATGTCAGGTGTTAAACGCAAATTTACAGACAGTAAGATCTCTTATCTTATAAGTTTTGAATAACCATTTTAAAAATATGCAATAATTATAAGCTAAGCCCAGCTATTTATAGTTAGACATACGTATTTTCGCTGTCATATCAATCAAAACTTTAGAGGATTTATCCATGAAAAAACGCTTTGCTTCAACCATTTTGCTTGCTACCCTCGCTTTAGCTGGATGTACGACGACAGATGGCACCAATAACAGTGCAGGCAATGCTATCGGTACAGCAAACGACATTGGTATGAACGTTTTTAAATCAGCAATTGATAATCAATGCCGTATCCAAATTGAAAAACAAAGCGCTTGGCGTATTGCCAGCGTTGCTATGACTGATACGCAACAAGAAGCAGTGAAAAGCAATGTTTGTGGCTGCGTGAGCGAACAGGCACCGCAGCAAGTCACACTGGTTGAACTCGGCAACGCTGCCATAGATTCACAATATCGCACACAACTGGTGGCAAAAGTCGTCGCAAAATCTCTACAAAGCTGTTATGCAAGTTTCACCAAATAAGCGTATCGAATAAATATATAAGTCCATAAAAAGGAGCCTAATATAGAGGCTCCTTTTTATTTCCAAGTCTGTCATACAGACAACATTTTGTATTTAAAATAAACGAGCTTATATTGAAAGTCTTAAATGTTAGAAGGCTTAGACGGCAGAGATGCAGGGGAAGGCAGTACTTTATTGCGACGGAAGTATTTAGAAGAACCCTCAATCACTTTGTCTACTTCTTTTATTAAATCTGCAATCACATCATCATAAACACCGTGATATAGCTCGGTTTCAAAGGCAGTAAACGGGTGCTTACGTGATGCTGAACCTACCTCAGTAATCCCATGTTTGGTATAAAAAATATCCACTCGACCATCGCTGTTGAGGACACAATTTAACAAACCATCTGACAATTCCATCTGTATACGCTCAGGCATAAAAATATAATCATCTACATCAATGAGCTTCTTTTCTACTTCTCTTTTAAAAAATGATTTGATATCAAACATAGAGCTTTCCTTCACTTAAAATTTATAGAATACGTGAGCACGCCTGACTTTTTTATCGTCGTCCAGCATTTATCCATCTGCTTTTTAGGTCATGCCTTATCTACACATCATATAAGATATATGAATATATTTTAAGGTGCGGTATGTAAAACTGCGTTTGATGTTAGTAAAAATAAAATATTCATATTACCAGTATTTAGACTTACCAAAATCTGGCTTAAATACATCTCGCTCAAGTACAATGATAGCTCTTTCATTGTTTGATTGATAAAAAAGTGAGCCACAGACTATGCAACTCACTTTTAAAACTTAATAGTACTCAAACCAAACTAAGCCGTTAAATCAAATGCGCTTTAAGCTCAAGCACTCTATCACGAGTTTTTGCCGCTTCCTCAAACTTCAAGTCACGAGACATTTGCTGCATTTGCTTCTCTAAACGTTTAATCTCTTTGGCAAGCAAATCTGGGCTACGTAAAATACTGATATCCACATCAGGTAAATTACTCTTAACCGGAATGGCATGATTATCATTGGCATCCAAGCTCTCGCCCGTATCAATCTTATCCGTAATACTACGGCGTGCGCCTTTTGGCGTGATGTTATGCTCAAGGTTGAAAGCAATCTGCTTATCACGGCGACGATCGGTTTCGTCTATCGCCTTTTGCATACTTGGAGTAATGCGATCGGCGTACAAAATGGCTTTACCATTCAAGTGACGCGCTGCACGACCAATCGTCTGAATAAGTGAGCGCTCAGAGCGCAAAAAGCCTTCTTTATCAGCATCAAATATAGCAACCAGTGACACTTCAGGCATATCCAAACCTTCACGTAAAAGGTTGATACCAACCAAGACATCGTGCACACCCGTACGTAGCTCGTGGATAATCTGCATACGCTCAACCGTATCAATGTCCGAATGCAAATAAGCCACTTTGACATCATATTCTTTAAGATAACTGGTCAAATCCTCTGACATACGCTTGGTGAGTGTCGTAATCAATACACGCTCATCTTTTTCGCGGCGCTTGGTAATCTCTGACAGTACATCATCCACTTGCGTCAAAACAGGACGAATTTCAATCTCAGGGTCAATCAAACCGGTTGGACGTACTACCTGCTCGACCACCTGTTCGCTATGTTCTAGCTCATACAATGCTGGTGTCGCACTCACATAGATGGTTTTGGGCTTGATACGCTCCCACTCTTCAAACTTCATCGGGCGGTTGTTCATCGCACTTGGCAAACGAAAGCCATAATTGACCAAGTTCTCTTTACGCGATCTATCCCCTTTATACATCGCACCAATCTGTGAGACAGTGACATGCGATTCATCAAGGAACAATAAGGCATCTTCGGGAATATAGTCAAACAAGGTGGGCGGCGCTTCTCCTGATGGACGACCAGAGAGGTGCTGCGAGTAGTTTTCGATACCGTTACAGTAACCAAGCTGCTGAATCATCTCAAGATCATATTGTGTACGTTCTTTGAGACGCTGCGCTTCAATCAGTTTATTGTTATCACGGAAATATTCTAATCGTGGCTCTAATTCCTCACGAATTGTATGGCTAGCAGCTTCTAGTTTATTGCGCGGCGTCACATAATGCGATTTGGGATAAATCGTAATACGCGGTACACTGCGTACCGTCTTGCCTGTTAAAGGATCAAACCAAGTGATTTTCTCGACTTCATTGTCAAATAAATGCACACGCACCGCCAGCTGCTCCGACTCAGCCGGATAGATATCAAGCAGCTCACCGCGCAAACGATACGTACCACGACCAAAATCCAGCTCGTTACGTGTATATTGCATCTCAACCAGACGCTTAATCGTCGCGGTACGATCTATCTGATCGCCAACCACAACGTGCAATAGCATTTTTAAATAGCTCTCTGGATCACCCAAACCATAGATACACGACACCGAAGCCACAATAATCGCATCACGACGCTCTAATAACGCACGCGTGGCAGACAGACGCATCTGATCAATATGATCGTTGATGGCACTGTCTTTTTCGATAAAAGTATCACTGGCCGCAACATACGCTTCAGGTTGATAATAGTCATAATAACTGACGAAATACTCAACTGCATTGTTAGGAAAGAACGATTTAAACTCGCCATACAACTGCGCCGCAAGGGTTTTGTTGTGTGCCATGATAATGGTTGGACGCTGACATTCAGAGATGACCTTGGCCATCGTATAGGTTTTACCAGAGCCAGTCACACCAAGCAGCAACTGCTCATCCATGCCAGAATTGATACCATTCACAAGCTTCTCAATCGCTTGTGGCTGATCGCCTGCTGGCTCAAAATCTGTCACCATCTCAAAGGCACGACTTGATATTTGCGTCCCTGACGCATTGACACCACTAATTTCAGCTTCGCCTTGTAGCTGAGTGGCCAATTGATTTAACTGACGCGATGAGCGCGGTTCAGGCATTCTCATAATAGCTTTCTTCTTATTAAAGTTTATAACAATATGGGGTCTGAGAAGCGGTTTTTAAAGGCTTTGTAGAGGATAGTCATGAGTCTTATCTTATAAGCATACGCTTCTTTCCCCACTCGAAATATAAGTGTATAAAGATACTATTTATTGAGAAATAAACCTTTCACCGTTGTAAAAAACGCACATAGCATGGGCTAAATTTACAAAGAATTTCACGATTAACAAACCCATTACACGACCACCTAACAAAGCATAACGCTTGAGGGTTTTATCTTTTGTAGAAGCTGCTATTATCGACAATGAATTAACAAGCAGTCGTTAAGTACTATATTAATAACAAAATATTAATTAGAAAATTTAAATTTAATAAAACTAAGAGAACGGAGAAAATTATGAGAGAACGTTTCGCAAGTGGAATTTCAGACGATACCGCCAAAAAAATGATTGATCTATTGAATGCAAACTTAGCCAATGTTATTGATTTAACCTTAGATGGTAAGCAATGTCATTGGAACCTACAGGGCACTGGATTTATCGGTGTGCATCAATTGTTAGACGACACAGCAGATCGTATTCGTGAAGTATCGGACATGATTGCTGAGCGTATTGTTATCTTGGGCGGCCAGCCAAACGGTCTAGCCAGTCGAGTAGCCAAAGATTCTATCTTAGACGATTATCCAACTGATATCACTGAAGTGGATCAGCATGTTCGTGAAATCACTAGCCGCTATAAAAAAGTAGCTGAGACTCTACGTAAAGCTATCGACACTGCAGGCGATGCAGGTGACGAAGATACCGCTGATCTATTAACAGAAGCCAGTCGTATTATTGATAAAGACGCATGGTTCATTGGTGCGAATGCTCCAAAGAAATAATACTTGGTAATGTTGGTTGATGACCAATATAACTAGAAAAGAAAGGGTCGCTTACTATAGCAACCCTTTTTTTATATTGAACTTTTATAATAACTATAGAGTACAGATATAACTTGTTTAACATCACTTCTTATGGCTACTACTGAGCTATCAATAACCATAAGCTATTGAGTCACCAGATCTTCTTCTAGAACCAGTACGTCTGCATTGGGCACTGATAGCGTTAAGATCGCCTCTTGAAACAGGGGGTTAGCACGAAACTGGTTTTCTATGTCTTCAAATTTTTGTGCAAGCTCTTTTTCTTTTTGATTACCAGCGATATCTACTGCTGCCACCATAAATATTTTTTTAGGCCCTACCCATTCTAAATGTAGATACGACACACTGTCTATGTCTGGATGAGTAAGTAACTCATTCAAGGCATAATCATGTATTTTTTTAGACACTTTATACCCAACCAAAAAATCTCTATTGCGGCTGATTAAAAAGATAGCCACTGCACCCAATAGTAGTCCGACGATGATAGAGCCTAATGCATCCCAAAATGGCTCACCTGTATAAGCATGCATACCCATTGCTGCTGCTGCAATGACCAAACCTGTCACTGCGGCCAAATCCTCAAAAAACACCCCACGCAATGTTGGGTTTGAAGTACTAACTACGTAACCAATAGCGCTAATATTCATAGCTTGACCATGTTTCTTGCTTTGTAGGTACGCTTGGACAAGCGAAAACCCTTCCAGTAGAAAGGCGACCGCCAATACAATAAATCCGATAGTATAGTTAGTCTCACTCTCCGCTGCGTTCCACTCGGTGATACCCGTATAAATGGAGACGATAGAGCCTGCCATAAATACACCGAAAGCTGCAATCATCGACCAGACATATGACTCCTTACCATAACCCAAGGGATGACTCACATCAGCAGGTTTTACTGCCTTTTTTTCGGCAACAATCAATAATGTACCATTGCCTGCATCTGCCCAAGAATGCGCAGATTCTGCAATCATAGAAGCAGAACCTGTCATAAATGCGGCTATTGTTTTTGCAATCGCAATAATAACGTTTGCCCCGACGGCAATTAATACAGTAATCAACGAGCTAGAATGTTGCGTGTCTTCATTGTCACTAGAGTGGTTGCTAATTTTATTAGGACCGCGTACACCGCGCGATATTGGTTGAACGGACGCAGAACGGCGTGAATTGTTTTTTGATGATCTTACACTCATAGCAGTCTCAATAAGGTAACCAATGGCTTACCATGGTTTTGTACAATATCTTTATTTTAGTAATGCCTAGAAAAATCCAAGTTGAGGATAACCTATTCCCACATATAGTATCAGTGGTTTTTTAGTGTTGGTGGCTCATGATTAAACTTGTATGAAAAACGATGAGCTAACGCGTTACTTTGAGTGCTCCTCATTATCGTAAGTTAACTCTCCTATCATATTCTCTAAGTCACAGCTTGGACGATGCGAGCTTTCCATACGCAAACTTTTACGCTCCAATGCTGCATCAGCGCGACACTGCTGCATCTTATCTTTAATAATAAGCGGAGGTACAGTCGTAGGCTTACCTTTATCGTCGATCGCAACCATCGTAAAATAGCAGCTATTCGTATGGCGCACCGTACGAGCGCGCACATCTTCCGCTTCGACACGGATACCAATCTCCATTGAGGTATTGCCCACATGATTGACACTGGCAGCAAAAGTCACAAGCTCACCCACATAGATAGGCTCACGGAACATGACTTGGTCAACAGACAATGTCACGACGTAACTACCACTATAACGGCTGGCACACGCATAGGCGACTTGATCAAGCATTTTGAGCAAATCACCACCATGTACGTTTCCAATAAAATTTGCCATATCAGGTGTCATAAGTATTGACATATATAGTTCATGGTTCAATGGCGCTTTTTTAGCAGTCGAGCTGGTATTATATTGCGGCATAACTTTCCTTGCGATTGTCTAAGACTTATTTTATTTCAAACATTACTTGTACTGTAGCAAACAGCTTAGCGCAAATAGGTACCTATCGGCCAAAGGTCTGAACTACATAAACACATATTTTTATAATAATTTCAATTAGCTTAACCAGTGAAAGCGGTAGGCAAGCCAAGCAACGATCGCACTGACCGAACCTGTCAAAAAACCACCCCAGATAAAATCAACCACTGCCGTATCTAATGTAAAACCTTTATACAGTGCCAGATTGGTGAAATCATATGTCCCATAGGCCATAAGACCAATCAATCCACCAAGTAAGAAAATATGACCAATCGAAGCACCTGCCTTGATTTGTGGGTATAAAATCAATATACAAAGTGCCAGTATGTAGAACATATAAAACACGCCAGCGGCGATCATATTTGGTTCATCAGCCAATAAATGACCAATACGTGACTCATAAAAAGCCCCTTTCATGGTCGTCAACCAAACTGCATCAACGCCCAAGAATATGACGACAGCGGCAAGATAGATAAATACATAAGCCATATCAACGTCCTTTTATTTAGAGTATGTTAATCGCTGCTCACAAGGCAACCAGCGTCTTATTTAAATGCACCGTCGTTATTATCATTGGCCATAATGACAACTACCTTATTAACTATTAGAGCTATCAAGGACGGGCAAATCAACAAAGTGCATCGTATCGATGTTATTCGGCTTGACTGCTGTCAATTGTACCACGCCAATTGTGCGCTCTAAAAACCCGCCTTCGCAATAACAGAAATAAAAATTCCACAAGCGTATAAAGGCATCATCATAACCCAGTGCTTCGATTTCTTTACGCTGAGCCATAAAAGCAGCGCGCCAATCGCGTAGCGTATATGCATAATCAAATCCGTAGTCGTGCAGCTGTTTGATGACCATGTCCGTCTGCTCAGCAAACTGATTGTTGAGCTCTTGGTTTGAGAGTAAACACCCCCCTGGGAAAATATGAGTCTGTATAAAATCCACTGACTCTAGATACTCTTGGTAATTTTGGTCATTAAAAGTAATCGCTTGCAATACCATCAATCCTGTCGGCTTAAGCAAACTGTTGCACTTGGCAAAAAAAGTTGGCAGGTACTCATGTCCAACGGCTTCGATCATCTCAATACTAACCAACTTGTCGTACTGCCCTGTCAACTCACGATAATCTTGCTTAAGTAAGGTGATTTTATCTGATAGTCCTGCCGCTTTTACTCGACGCTGCGCCTCATCATACTGTGCATCAGAAATAGTAGTGGTTGTGATTTGACAGCCGTAATGTTTGGCTGCATAAATGGCGAAACCACCCCACCCTGTGCCAATTTCTATCACATGATCATCAGCGGTCAGTTGTAATCGTTGGCAGATAAGTGCCAATTTATGCTGCTGAGCATCAGCAAGTGATACGTCAGGCGTACGATATACAGCCGATGAATACATCATCGTTTCATCTAAAAAACGCTGATACATATCGTTGCCTAAGTCATAATGTGCAAGAATGTTTGATTTAGCACCAGATTTATCGTTGCTGCGTAGCTGATGCTTGGCTTTTTCAAATGCCTTACTCACACCAGCAAAGCGATTTTCTAGCTTATTTAGCACTGCTAAGTTGCGAGCCGCTAATCGAATCAGACCGGTCAAATCATCCGTATCCCACTCAGCGTTGATATAGCTATCTGCTAGTGCGATAGAACCACCGAATAATAATTGACGATAGACAGCACTGTCGTGAATCGTTAGCGTGACGTGTAGTGAATGACGGCCGACATCCGAACTGCTTGCTAAACTGGTTGCTACGTTACCAAAGCTACTTTTGGTAGGGGCTTTCTTACCAAAGGCTTCGATTAAAGTCAGACTACCGAACTGAATATGTGTTAATGCTCGAAATATAAGCTTTCTTGCCAATTGATTGACCCCATCATTGACGGGTTGCAAGATAACACTTTGTTTTACTACTTTATTCAACCGTTCAGATAACTTTTCTACTGCTGAGATAGGTGCGCGGTCGGTCGGTCGTGCTGGCATCGTATGCGGATCCTTATTTAAGGTATTTTATGTATGAGTCTTATGTTTAAAATATTTTCTAAATATTCAGACAGTTGTTAGTTTTTTTAATATCACTCATTAAGAGTGCGGTTTTTTAGCATTTGCCTTACTTTGTTTACTATCTGCCAATTTTTCATCATAGTTGATATAGGGCACTTTTTTGATTGCATAAAGTTTGAACGCATGCCAGTAAATACGCATTAAAGACGTGATATTCATCAGCGGATTTTTTTTTAAGCTTGTGCGGACAGTGTCATCTGTCATTGGTACACCTGATACTTTGATGCCCGTTTTTAGTACCTCACCGCGCTCGTCACTGATATCAATAGCAATGCGAACCTGCAAACCTAAATCCGATTGTAAATGTGCCCGCTCGTTTTTAATTTGCTTAACCGTAACCTGCCAGCGATATAGCTGATCGATAGGGTTAAAAGGTGACACGTGAAAGTCTTTATCATGACAAAACTCAGTATCTTCACCTTCCAATAAAAATCCATAACAATGGCGTTTGTCCCATGGTGTATTAGAGACCTCAGCCAATAAGTGAGTAGGCGTTTGCTGCTCATCAAAACCAAAATAAAAATTGACGGGACTAAAGTAAAAACCAGCATTACGGCAAACTACAAGTCCAAGCATATCACCTACTGGCGCGCTACCAGCATGAATAGTAAATGCGTGGCTTAGACGCTGATATAATGCTTGTACGTGATTCAAATCATCATTAGCACTATTATTGCTTAGGCTATTGAACCCTTTTAAGTAGTCGTTAGGATAAAAATGCTGCAATGCTTTTTTGCGCGCTGAGAACAATGGCAGCTTTTTTGATAGCAAATTCTTTAGCAGTGGCTGCTTCAAAGAGAGTTTACCCGATGGCCGCTGTTTTCTTAAAGCTTGACTCTGGTTAAAAACGGGCACACCTATCTCAGGCAACTCCTCTCCTCTAACCAATGCACTAATATTCACACCCCAATAGCGATAAGGATAGGCAAACTTATGCGCACTTGGCAATAGTCGACTGTGCCAAGTCGTCCCTTCAAACAACTGATGTGACAGGGCCGTAGCACCCTCAAAAGCTTTGTGGCTTTTTGGAACATCAGAATACTGAAAGGGTATGGTCATATACATTCTCTTTTGTCACAGACAATTTTTACGAGTGCTTCTTATCAGTCGTTTTTGTCATCATTTAAATTTACGGCGCCCAAATAACCATCGTTTCTTAGTTGCATGGGTATCAGTAGTTGAGTTCTGTAAATGATCTATATATTCAACCAATTCTTGATTGGTCGTTGCCGTAGCGACTTCTCGCTTATTTAATTTACGCAATCTTGTATCCGCTTTTATCGGTAAGTCTTTATAACGAAATGGTGTATTTGCACTATCTGCATCAGGCAGGTGCGTCGGATCAACTTCCTCTCTTATGTCGATATCATAGCCAAGTGATTGGCACACTTGTAAACCACTGCGTACGCCATCTTCGTGAAATCCATTGAACCAATAAGCCCCGCAAAAATGCGTATGCAAGCCATTGCCAGAGATACTTGACCATTTGTTTTGAGCAGCAATAGCTGCTTTATCAAATACAGGGTGACTGTAGTCGATACGCTTAATCACTTGCTTGTCATCGATATCATAATTGAGAGTCACAAAATAATTATGCTTTTTGGTAAGACGCTGCAAAATATTCATGTGGTACGTGAGCACAGGTTTGACTGGTATTTTACTGTCGCTCGTATTTTGGTTAGCGTTGTCACTTACTCCTGTACTCAAGTCGTTCTCGTCTATCAGGTAATTCCAACTTGCCCAAGCTAACGGTTTTTTAGGTAAGACGCTGGTATCAGTATGAAGTACTGCCGTATTGCCAGTAAAACGAAAATGACTCAGAACGTCCGTTTCATCCATGCTGGCATCTTTGAGAATTTTGAGCGCAGTATCAGCATGACAAGCGAAGATGACTTCATCGAATACCAGATTTTCGCTGCGGTTCTTTGAGTTATTCGTGGTCTGGACTGTCAATATTACTTGATCATGCTCACGTAACACAGACTGTACTGGGCTGTTTACTCGCACCTTCCCGCCTGCTTTGATAAAACGTGGTATCAGTTTATTGATGTATTGCTTTGAGCCACCCTTGATCGTAAACCATTGCGGACGATTGACCACATCTAGCAAACCATGATTATCAAAGAACTGTGCAAAGAACACTAATGGAAAATCTTGCACTTCATCCAGACTGGTTGACCAAATGGCAGAAACCATCGGCAATAGATAGTTATCTAAAAACAGCTTACCGTAGCGTTTTTGAGCAAGATAACCGCCAAGCGTTTGCTCGGTAAAGGTACTAACGTCTTGTCCTTGTACACGCGCTGCTTCATAGTCTTGACGAAGCTGTTTGATGTGCTTATTGAACTGTAAAACATCTTTGATAAACTGCCAAAACTTTGGATTCAATACATTCTTACGCTGCGACAATAAGGTATTTAGCGTATGGCCATTGTACTCAAAATGACGCGCTGTATTTTTTACTGAAAAGCTCATATCCGTCGCTTGAAAGGGCACTTTTAAATCATACAACAGACGAAAAAAATTCGGATAGGTACGCTCATTAAAGACAATAAACCCTGTGTCTATTGCACTACTTTCTGTGTTACTGGTTTTTGACTTTTTACCATCTTGTAACGCCACATCAATGGTATTTACATGCCCACCGATGTAGTCATTGGCTTCAAACACAGTCACATCGTGTTCGCTGATCAAATAATGCGCACAGGTCAGTCCCGACACGCCTGAGCCAATGATGGCTATACGTTTTCTAGATTGAGGCTGATCATCGCTTTTTATCGTTTTAGTATTTTGCTTCGCTGTCTTTAAGTTACGTGCTTGCTTTAAGCGATGAAACAACATAGAGGCGTTCCTATCCGTATGGTTGACTTATTTTTACTTATTAAACTACCTATTTGGCAGTCATCATGCGTTATTTTTTATTGATCTTTTCACTGACTTGCTGCCAGACCAAATCTGGTAATGTTCCTAGCGCTTTTAGTGGTAACGTCAGCTTTTTGGGAAATTCGATCACTTCATGACCGCTATCAATACCATCACGAATGGCTTGACTCGCCTGCTTCGTGGTTTGAATAAATGGCATTGGGAAATCGTTTTGTTTGGTCATTGGGGTTTCAACAAACCCTGGCACCACAAGGCTAACCGCAACATCATGCGGTGCCAGACTGATTTGTAAAGTTTTCATTAAATAATGAACAGCTGCCTTTGAGCTTCCATAGGCTTCTGCACGAGCAAAAGGTACATAGGCTGAGGCTGAACCAATACCAACCAAGCGACCTTTTGACTCAATCAGCTTGGGTAAGACGCCTTCAATGGCATGCGATAACGTACCTAGGTTTACTGACATGACTTTCATAAACTTAGCACTATCAAAGTTTGGCATATCCAGATATTCGCACATGCCTGCCCCGCAAACTGCCAAATCAACCCTGCCAATTTTACTAAAAGCTTCAATCACCTCTTCTTGATTCATCAAATCCAACTCAATGGTTTCGGCGCCCAATGACTTAAGCTCAGCCAGTGCATTATCATCACGACCAACCGCATAAACATGATGGTTTTCTGATAAATAATCTTTAGCCAGTTGATTACCGATACCAGAGGTTGCTCCGGTGATGAGAATGTACTGTTTTTCAGTAGATGCTGTCATAGTAAGCGTCCTTTTAATTATAATTTTAGTCAGATATTTGTCATTCTCTCAATCGTTGAGTAGTTATTTTTCACCTACTTATGATTGATTGCAATATTCAAGATATTGGTCAAATATTTTTAAGGTTTTATTCATCTTATTTAATATATCTAAATAATGATAGCGTAAGGAGACGTATTTATTGTTGTGGTTTCGAAATCGTGTCGTATAGTCATGTCAAATCTTATGTACGCTATCTATCATCATAGTATTCCTCTAACTTATATGTTTGCGCTCATATAGTCGTCATCTTCTGTTACCGCCAATATAAGACAGTGCAATAACAGCATGCTACAATCTCCACTGCTACACTCAAAGCGCCTATCGTTGTCGATGGTCACTAAACACGTAGTACCTGCACAATAATTTAAAAAGCGCTATCCCTAGTAATAGATTTACCTACTCCAATATAAAAAGGATCTCTCATGAGCGAGTTACAACTGTCTGACCGCGTTAATAGCATCAAACCATCACCGACTCTAGCGATTACAAATAAAGCCAAAGAACTAAAAGCGGCTGGTAAAGATATTATTGGTTTAGGCGCTGGTGAACCAGATTTTGATACACCAGAACATATCAAAAAAGCAGCAATTGATGCAATCAACGATGGTTTTACCAAATACACTGCTGTCGATGGAACGCCAGAGCTCAAAAAAGCCATCATTGAGAAGTTCAAGCGCGACAATGACATCAGCTACGAACCTAACGAAATTCTTGTGTCAGTTGGTGGTAAGCAATCATTTTTTAACCTTGCACAAGCTTTCATCAATCCAGGCGATGAAGTTATCATCCCAGCACCGTACTGGGTCAGCTATCCTGACATGGTTATCATCGCAGAAGGCGTGCCTGTCATTGTTAAATGTCC
The DNA here is from genome assembly GCF_052850615.1 of Psychrobacter sp. 1176_08. Classification (NCBI taxonomy): domain Bacteria; kingdom Pseudomonadati; phylum Pseudomonadota; class Gammaproteobacteria; order Moraxellales; family Moraxellaceae; genus Psychrobacter; species Psychrobacter sp. 1176_08. The sequence goes on along the minus strand of NZ_VXCU01000003.1, from coordinate 167,674 downwards.
TGCTGAACAAGACTTCAAAATTACCGCTGAGCAATTAGAAGACGCTATCACTGACAAAACCAAAATGCTGGTACTAAATAGCCCATCTAATCCGACTGGTATGATTTATACGCTAGATGAGCTAAAAGCCATCGCTGAAGTATTGAAAAAACATCCACACGTTTATGTGGCGTCAGATGATATGTATGAGCACATTCGCTGGACGGGTGATAAGTTTTACAACATCTTGAATGCAGCCCCTGAGCTTAAAGACCGCGCCATTATCTTAAATGGTGTTTCGAAAGCATATGCAATGACAGGCTGGCGTATTGGTTATGCTGGTGGCCCTGCCAAGCTGATTGGTGCAATGAAAAAAGTACAATCACAGTCAACCTCATGCCCAACATCTATCAGCCAAGTGGCTGCAGAAGCTGCGATCAGTGGTGATCAGAGTGTATTAGAGCCAATGGTTGCAGCGTTTGAAAAGCGTTGTGATTTGGTGGTGGATGGTTTAAATAATATCAAAGGTATTACTTGCCTACGTCCTGACGGCGCATTCTACGTCTATCCAGAAATCAAACCTCTGATAAAAGCTGCTGGTCTATCGTCATGTACTGAGTTTTCAGCATGGTTATTGGAGAAAGTGGGTGTAGCAGTCGTACCTGGTGATGCTTTTGGTCTTGGCGGCTACATGCGTATTTCTTATGCAACCGATGAGGCAACGTTGAAGGATGCTTTATCTCGTATCGAAAAAGCGGTTGCCGATTTAGACGTTGCTGAATAAATCTTAGACAGTCACTGATCTCAAGAATATTTTGATAAGTAAAGACGCCATATGCTCTCTATGTGGCGTCTTTTTTATACGCATTTTAAGATTTTTGGATAAAAATTTAATATTACGTCATTAAAATGATAATTTTAATCAATTATGCAAAAAAACGCTTGACGTATTTTTTATCTTTGCTAGAATACGCCCCACTTAGCAAGAACTCGTTAGAGACTTCTAAGGCTCGTTGTAAGACATTAAATGTCTATAGCCTATTCTCCAATAGCTCAGTTGGTAGAGCAACGGACTGTTAATCCGTGTGTCCCTGGTTCGAGCCCAGGTTGGAGAGCCACATTCTAGTAGTAAATTTTTGAATCATCTTTGATTCGATTATGGCATTTGCCAAGACCCTCATCACTTTGTTGAGGGTTTTTTTATGGATTTTATTAATCAATGGAAGAAAACCATCTATATATCAGCACTTAATAATTAACTATGATTTTAGAATAGTCACTATAGCTAACGCACTTCAAAAAAAATTTGCTTAAAATACTCTTCAAAAGAGATGTTAACCTTCTACTCTTTATTCTTGGCTAACCAGTCTTGCATTTGCTCAATTTCAGGCTGCTGAGCATCGATTATCGCTTGCGCCAGTTTGCGCATCTCTTCATTTTTACCATATTTAAGCTCTACAGTTGCCATATTAACTGCCCCAACATGATGTGACAACATACCACGAGCAAAAGCTCTATCAGGATTGGTATCAGCGATAGCAGCCATCATTTCACTATGCATCGCGTCCATGCCATCAGCGTATGCTTTTTGCACAGCTTTCGTGTCAGTCATTGGTTCAGTAGCATCAGGATTACTAGCTAGCCAACTCTGCATTTGCTCAATTTCTACTTTTTGAGTATCAATGACGTTTTGTGCCAATTGTAGCATTTCTTCATCGGCACCATATTTGAGCTGAATCTCTGCCATGTCAACTGCGCCAATGTGGTGACCAAGCATTCCCTGGGCAAATGCAGCATCTGGATCATTGTATTTCATACCAGCCATCATCTCATCATGCATATGAGTCATGGACTCGTTGTATGCTTGGTGCATATCTGTCATCGTATCATCTGACATGTCATGTCCAGCATGAGCATCCATTGAAGGAGTATCTGCTACCGTATTCTGGTCAGACGCGACTGCTTCTTTCTCAGCCACATTTGTATTTTCATTAGCAGGCTGGCAAGCACTGAACAGCAATGCAGTGCTGATGGTTACCATAAGAACAGGAAGGCGTGAATGTATAATGTTTTTCATGTTGTATCCTTAATCACTATAGTAATCACTACAATTTGATTATCGTAATGCCTATAAAAATCAGCAAACCATTGAGATTTAACAGTTTGAAAAAGTAGTAAGTATCACTTATAAAAATGACTTGTTTCAAATAGTTTATTCTAATTTTTCGACTAGTGCTTGCATCTCTTTAATTTCACGTTTTTGCGCTTCGATAATATCATCAGCGAGTTGTCGTACACGCGGATCTTCTATATCTGCTCTCGTGCTAGTCAAGATGGCGATAGAATGATGCGGTATCATAGCTTTCATCCAATCGACTTGATTAACAGTGGCTTGAGATCTAACGCCCCATATACCCACAGCAAACATTATCACGCTCAGACCATAAATCATCAAATTAAGCTTGGTCTTTTTATACATATTAGCCATAAATGCCAGCATAATAACTGCCATTCCTGCACCCATATATAGCGCCATATAGGCTCTAGTCTCACTAAAATAAATATGATTCCATTCATAGGTGTTGAAGTACATCATGATATACATCACCACGGTTGATGTCAGAATCATCAAGGTAAACTTCACATAAGGATTCATCTGTTTTTGGTTATTACGATTCATCACTTTATCTCCATTCATCTGATCATTTTGCTACAAGGTGATGCCTGTCTTGATTTAAGAAATATAGAGAAAGCACCCATTTAATATCATTTGCTAAAACAACGCTACTGATCATAATCATTGTGCTGATTTAACTTATTAAATGCCTTTTTGACATGTACCAGACTCGTCAACTTGATAAGTGGTTTAATGATCAGCTGCGCACTTCCTACGATAAACAACCAAGTACCATCTTGAGTCAGTGATTCATTTAAAAAGAAAAAGCTTCCAATTAGAAACCAAATAGCGATTAATAAATCATTGAGTGCACCTAGAGCCTCATATCGGCGCTGTATGATAATGTGTCGTTGACCGATATCCATCCCCCACTTCCTATTTTTACTCACAACTTGTCCCTTAGCCATATATCACTTTATGAGTCGCACAGATATATCAACTAGGCAGTATGCTTGTCAACGTCACGTTACAGAAAACCGACTTGAGAAAAAGTCGTATAAGTTATGGTATAAAAGGTAATATTGATGACTAAAACCAAGAAGAAGAATTGAAAGCCGTAGAAAACTTTGGGAATGTTTTCTTGATATAGACAAGATATTGAAAAATACTAAAGAGATATGTCTGAAATTTTTGCTATTCAGACAAGAGATAAAAACTACAGACACAAAAAACCCCAAACAAAGTTATGTTTGAGGCGAAACTTGCTTAAACTTTACAGTTTAAATTCGTTTTAAATATGGCGCAGCGGACGGGACTCGAACCCGCGACCCCCGGCGTGACAGGCCGGTATTCTAACCAACTGAACTACCGCTGCTTAGGTCGTTTTAGCTTCTTTAACCACTTGCTAATAAGTGGTGGGTGATGACGGATTCGAACCGCCGACATTCTGCGTGTAAGGCAGACGCTCTACCAACTGAGCTAATCACCCTGAAGAGCGTATAAAAAAAGCACTGCTTTTTTAGCTCTGCAAGAGAAACTCTTTAAAAAGAATTTCTGTATTGCTTCGTTAATATAAGTTGTCACACTTAAGTTAACTTAATCAGCTAGGGTTGTTTAAGTCCCCTTGCTGTGGGTGTGTATTATATAGATTTACGCATGGCTGTCAAACGCTATTTCCTACTTTTTTAAATATTTTGCATATTTTTATCAGTATTTATAGCAAGCATCTGTTTTTATTGGTTTTATATTTTCATACAAAACCAACTATTTTTATCTTATGATGTTATTTGCCAGTTAATACTTGTTCGATATCGGCTTTGATTGCATCAGGCTTGGTGGTTGGCGCATAACGATCGACGACTTGACCATTACTGTCCACTAAAAACTTAGTAAAGTTCCATTTAATGCCATCAGTTAACAAGCCACCCTTTTGGTCTTTGAGCCATTTAAAGATTGGATGCGCATCTGCCCCATTGACATCGACCTTTGCCATCATTGGAAAGCTGACCCCATAATTCTTTTGACAAAAAGCACCAATTTCTTCATTACTACCTGGATCTTGGCTACCGAACTGGTTACAAGGAAAGCCCACGACTACCAATCCCTGCTCTTTGTATTGTTGGTACAGTGCCTCTAATCCTTCAAATTGCGGCGTAAAGCCACACTTACTTGCAGTATTAACAATTAGCAATACCTTACCCTTATAATCCGAAAATGCTTGCGACGTTCCATCCATATTCTCGGCGGTGAAATCATAAATTGTGCTCATCATTTATCCTTAAATTGATTGATAGGTAATACTGTTTGATTGGTAACGCTATTCTTTAATAATATTAATATACAGCGCCAATAATTAAAAAGGAAGCAACACGTGCTTCCTTTATTTGCTCTTTTAAGGCGTCATCTCAAAGCTACTATCAAATCATAGTTGGTCTCAAAACTATTTTTCAGATTTGTCCAAATCGATAGCCACTGAGTTAATGCAATAGCGCATACCAGTCGTCTCACGTGGTCCATCAGGGAACACATGACCCAAATGTGCGCCGCAGTTGCTGCAAGTCACTTCTGTACGAGTCATACCCAATGAGTTATCGACATGTTCATCTATAGCACTGTTATCGACGCCTTGGTCGAAACTTGGCCAACCACAACCCGCATCAAACTTACTGCTTGAATCAAACAAACTGGCACCGCAACCTTTACAGCGGTAGACGCCATCATCAGTCGCATCATTATAAACACCTGTGAATGGACGCTCTGTGCCTTTTTCACGCATGACGTGATACTCATCAGCACTTAAACGCTCTTTCCAGTCAGCATCGGTCAGTTGGCTGATTTCTTCTTTGCTTAATTGATTGTCTTGCATAATGTGTCCTTATTTAAATATTTATTATCTGCTCTACTACGTTTAACCTGCTATCAAAGCATCACCGTTCTATTAAACGATAACCTCTATCTTTTGGTTATCTATCCAATATTCAAGTCGTGCTGTACAAGAATGATACTGATAACAACGAATAATAGGGCTTATGAAAGAAGCAAATCTAGATTAAGTACCAAAGGGTGGACAACTATCTCGATATATAACTTTAATAAAAACCATTTTGAAAAATTTTAGGACTTTAGATGAGATATTTAAGTATACAATGCAAGTTATTCTTGCAATTAATATGATTTTTAAAATAACTTGCATGTAGGCTTGCGTTATCATAATTTATGCAATAATATCTTGCATTGATATGACGCTAAAACTAACACTTTCTATTTTTGTAACCAGTTCTTTATTACAAATCAATGGATTAAAAGCACTGAGGTAATTATGATCGATGACAAAAGCAATAGTACACAGGCTGCGCGTCTAGTACAGTTGCGCCGCGATAAAGGTTTTACTGCTGAACAATTGGCACAAGCAATGACAGCCGCAGGTGCCAAAGTCAGCCGTGGTGCCATCTCTAATTGGGAGCGTGGAACAAACGGTATTGTCTCATCCAAATTACCAACCCTTGCACGTATTTTGGGGTGCAGCGAAGGCTACCTATTACGCGGGGAACATCAGAATGATGCTGCCAATAGTGCAGCATCTACCGATGATCAGTCACAACAGCATGCAAATCTGAATAGCGTTATGTCAGCAAGTTTGCCAACCGATAATAAGAATAAAATTTTAATAAATACATCAGCATCACTTTCTGATACTCGTCAATATTCACCAAACAATGCAATGAATGGTCACTCTATGAACACAATAAAAAAATCTGATAAATTACAAAACGTTTGCTATGACATTCGTGGTCCCCTATTGCAAACTGCTAATAGAATGGAAGCTGAAGGCAAACGCATTTTAAAGCTTAACGTCGGCAACCCTGCACCTTTTGGCCTACAAGCGCCTCATGAAATTTTGCAAGATGTGGCTATGAATTTGTCTGAAGCAACAGGATACTCAGATTCACAAGGTATTTTTTCAGCACGTAAAGCGGTACTGCAATATTACCAATCAAAAGGGTTGTTATCAGCAGTCGATGTTCGTGATGTTTATCTTGGCAATGGCGTCTCTGAGTTGATTGTCATGACCATGCAGGCTTTGATGAACGATGGTGACGAAGTATTAATTCCAATGCCTGATTATCCTCTATGGACTGCAGCGGCCAATCTATCTGGCGGTACAGCGGTGCATTATCGTTGCAATGAAGAAGACAACTGGCAACCTGACATCGAAGACATAAAATCTAAAATCACCAGTAAAACAAAAGGCATTGTGGTGATTAACCCTAATAATCCAACAGGTGCGCTGTATAGCGACGACTTACTCAAGCAAATCATCGAAGTCGCCAAAGCGTATGACTTGATCATCATGGCTGATGAGATTTACGATCGTATTCTCTATGACGATACCGTACACACACCGATGAGCACCTTGACTGACGATGTACTTGTTCTGTCATATAACGGCTTGTCAAAATCACACCGTATTGCAGGGTTTCGTGCAGGCTGGATGATGGTATCCGGTCGCAAGCAACATGCTGCTGACTTCATCGAAGGTTTGGATATGCTGGCATCTATGCGTTTGTGCTCTAATGTCCAAGGGCAATATGCCATCCAAACAGCGATGGGCGGCTATCAAAGCATGAAAGATTTGACTTCAAAAACTGGTCGCTTATACAAACAGCGTGAGCTTGCGGTATCGCGACTCAATGCAATTAAAGGTATTTCTTGTACCATGCCGCAAGGCGCATTTTATTGTTTCCCAAAGATTGATCCTAAGGTTTATCCTATCGAAGATGATATGGCATTTATGATGGATTTACTTATCGAAGAAAACGTATTAATGGTACAAGGTACGGGATTCAATTGGGACAAGCCTGATCATTTTCGCTTGGTATTCTTGCCAAATTTGAATGATTTAGAAAATGCGATGGATCGCTTAGATCGCTTTTTTGCCAAAAAACGCCAGCAGTTTGGCACAGCTTAACCATTAAGCGGATATAAAAAACGCCTAGCGATAAGATAGCGCTAGGCGTTTTTTTTGGTAAGTAATCAGCTATTAATCGCTGACATTCATGAGACTTACGTTGTTGAGCGCTGCTTTAGAAAATGCTTCTCAATACCAGATAACTGATGGCAGACATGATAGCTGCAGCAGGTAGCGTAATAATCCACGCCAAGCCAATTGGCTTCATAAGCGCCCAGTTAGTATCTTTATTGACAATACCAATACCAAGTACAGCCCCAACTAGCGTATGCGTGCTCGATACAGGTAGACCCATGGTAGAGGCGCCCATAACAACAGCCGCTGCCGCCAGCTCAGCAGAGAACCCAGAAGCAGGATGCATTTTTGCCAAGTTTGTACCCACCGTTTGAATGACTTCTTTACCGATGAACCAAAGACCCACGATAAGCGCCACACCAAATGTCAACATCACAGCAGGTGGTACAGCGGCTTCTGTAGAAATACTATTGGTACGAATGACATCCATGATGGCAGCAAAGGGACCCACGGCATTAGCGATATCGTTAGAGCCATGACTAAAGGCAAAAGCAGAAGCAGTAAAGACCTGCATCCAGCTAAACATAATAAACGTCGCTTTGGTCAAATCTTCTTTATGCTTACCGCGAATACTCTTGGTATAAATAAAGGTTGCTAACCATACGAGCGCCGCAATCATGCCCATGATTAAAAAACCTTGCAGCGTCGTCATACCACTATTGACGTTTTTAAGACCTTTGAACACGACCAAAGACGTCATCACTGCCCCGCCAGCCGCTGCAATGATAGGCACCCATTGCTTGAGTGCTTTTAGCGTATCAAGGCTGCCACGCTCGTTTTCGATTTCATATAGCTGCTTATAATAGTCGGTTTCCAAATCTTCAACAACGCAATCATCATCTTTATAGATTTCTTGATCGCGCAGCATCGCTGACGTATAAGCCAGTTGCTCTGACTCAGTGAGGCCGTCCAAAAACTCTTTATGGTTTTGCTTTAAGGTCTTTTTGTCCCCTTTGAGCACTGCAATGTGTGCCTCTGTTCTATCATTGTATTCAATGATATTTTTCTTGATTTGTCCGTATAAAAGGTAAGAAAAAACGCCACCTAATAAAGGAGACAATACCCAAGAAATAGCAATTGTCCCAACAGTGCCCCAATCTACTGTAGATAGAGCCATATCAGTACCACCTAACGTGATACCTAATACGATTGAGCTACCAATGACACCGCCGATAATGGCGTGAGTGGTTGAAACAGGTAATCCTTTTTTGGTTGCAAACAACAACCAAAATGCGGCAGCGATAAGTGCTGATAACATGACGTAAATAAACTGGTTGGGTGACACTGACAACCCGTCTAAATCGACAATTCCACTTCGAATGGTGTCGGTCACTTCACCACCTGCCAGTACTGCACCAGAGACCTCAAATATCGCTGCTATACCTAAGGCTTGCGGAATCGTCAGTGTTCCTGCACCAACAGAGGTACCAAAGGAGTTAGCGACATCATTACCACCAATATTGAATGCCATAAAGACACCAAAAGCGGTCGCAACAATAAAAAGCGTCATCTGTTGACGCATTGTGTAATCTAGACCCCACCACAAAAAGTAGGCGGTCATCGCAATCAGTAAAATGGCAAAAAATAGATTTATTCTCATAGAGCCAACTGATTTTGCTGGTTCTGTAGAACTGTTGCTAATACCCATACGTTGATACGTCCTGCGTAAGCTGATTGAAATTATATGCGGTTGATGATATTACGCTGTATATCCAGCGATTTTGTTTACTTTTAACATTCGATCTACTTATTTCTCTTACTTAAATCAAAAAGACGAGATAAAGCAAAAAACACATCACCCAATATGTCACAAAGCCGCAAGTAGCGTTGCCAAATCATCTGATTACAGCATCTTGCGGCTTAGATATTTCGTAGTGATACTATTGTAATGGTGCTAATGATACGGTAATTGCGTCTGTTGCAATATTGACCAACACAGTTAGGTCAACCATATCCAGCGATAAGAACATTCTGTTCAATAAGATTGTTTCATGTCTAACAGAAGTCATAACGCGCCTATTATATTAAATATAAGCGCACAATGCATGATGATATTGCGAGATTTGTAACTATCCATGCGTTGTATGGATAATTTCTTCGTTCAATACTCAATTATACCCTTTTTGCGTGGGCTGTTTCGAGATGAAAAGCCTGACTGTCACGTATACGTAGCGATAAAATCTCAGTTATAGAATAGACATTAAGTAGCTATCATAGGCCGTAGGCTACTGATAGCTGCTTAATCGCATGATCTAGAACCTCTAAACGCGCTTGACGTTTGTTATTGGTTGCTACCACGCACCATGGAGCATCGGCTGTGTCAGTACGTGCTAGCATATCAGCGGCAGATTGAACATAGTCTGACCATTTATCACGATTGCGCCAATCATCCTCTGTTAATTTAAATTGTTTGTGCGGTGTCTCTTCGCGGGCTTCAAAACGTTTTAGCTGCTCTTTTTTATCAATGGCAAGCCAATATTTGATAACAACTGTGCCCACTGCTGCAAGATCTGCCTCAAAACGATTGATTTCATCATAAGCGCGCTGCCACTCCTTATCAGCGGCGAACCCCTCGACACGTTCAACCAATACGCGCCCGTACCAAGTACGATCAAAAATGGCAATACGACTGATGCGATCTGTTTGCTGATTTGGCAGTTTTGTCCAAAAACGCCATAGATAAGGATGCTCTGCTTCATATAGCATTGGCGCGCCAATATTATAAATTTGATACTCACGAGGATCCAGAGGCGCAACCAATCTTTTGATGGCGCCACCCTTACCCGCCGCATCCATGCCTTCAAATGCAAAAATCACGTGATGACCATTACGAGCGCGAAGCAGTTCGGCAAGACGTGCTTGCTTTGCTGTTAACGCTTTCTGATAGTCAGCTTTCTCTATTTTTGAATTTTCGATATCTTTTAAATACGCAGGTATTTTGACTGGTTCAAACGCTGACTCAAGTGTTTTATCAGATTTTGACTTATGAAGCGTTGATTTATTGGACAGTGATTGCTTTACCTGACTTTTTGTCGTACTTGGCTGACTACTCGTTAGCGCATTTTGCATTGCTTGTAGTACTTCATGACAAAAATGATTGGCCGCTTGAGATTTATCTTTGCCATCTATGATAATCCAATCATCTTGCTGTCGTAGCAGCGTTACGGCTACCTCGTTAAAGGTTTCAATCACTTTTTCATTGTGCCAATCAATTTGATACAAAAACTGTGGGTCTGCTTCTGTATCGTTCAGGCGAGCTTGTAGTGTTTCAACGTCGACGTGAAACCAACACTTAAGTAGTTTGGTTTGATTGGCCACTAAGTCTTTTTCAAACGTTTGCAGTTTGACAAGTTGCTGCTGAAAATAGGCTTGCCAACCTGCCTTTTTATACTCGTTATCTTCTGAGCTTTCATCCGTATCTTTACTTTCTGCTATGGCCATACGCATGGTGTTATAGAGTAAATCTGCATACCAGTTACCAAAATATACCATCACATCACCATGACGCGGCATCATCTTGGTGTGTGCCTGCCAAATCGGTTGATACGCTAGAGGACAGCCACCAACGGTCGCCTCCACCTTTAGTAACCTTGGATCTACCCACTCTCGAAGTTGCTTGACGGCTGTCCCCTTGCCCGCCTGCTCCATCCCATTAACCAGTACCAATATCCCTGTTGGCTTATTGGTGGTGACTGGGGCTCGTTGCCGCGTTGCTCGCAGAGCATATTGAGCAGTAACCAAAGCCAATCTAAGAGTATCTTTGTCCATAGAAAACTGGCTCAAAGGGTTTGGTATTAAACGCTGCTCAATAACGTCTTCGCTAAACTGAGCACTGACCGCTTGCGGTATCGCAGCTTCAGTCTTATTATTCTTTTGGCTCATAACTACAATCCCTTTATAATTGAAAGCATGTCAGCTTAATCATAGCACTCGACTCATTCAGTAAATAACGATGCTATGTAACAGTTTGGCATTTGTATTCTGCATTGTTTTCTTTTAAGGTGAACACAATCTTAGATGCGTGCTTTAATAGACAACGATAAGCATAAGAATAACCATCATATGATTGCCATTTTTTATTTCTCTTTAATTTTACGTAGGTTTACTTGTCATGGCAGCTTTAGCCGATTTACAACAGCATTTGGCCCGTTTTTGGGCATTACCTTATCATCAAGACGTGGCATTAAATACCAAACTTGATGAGGTACAAGCTTGGCAACGTGCTCGTATTCAGCACACTCATCAAGCACTGTTTGAGCAGCCGCAGAACCAACTGATGGCAGATTATTTTTTAACCCAACTGTATGGCGGCGATGAGTTTAAATTATTGGCCAAGCAGCTAGAACGTATTGTCCCTAAAGCTCAAAAATTGGAGCGTTTTGCACCAGCAGCTGCTTTAGAAACAGGCAGTATGGCGATACAGGCCGCTATTTTAGCGATAGAATTGGATTTGCATTTAGCGGAGTGGCTCTTGAGTCAAGATTTAGCCGTCAATGAAGACAATATGTTGGCCGCTTATCGTGCTGTCGATGAAGCAGACGCTCGACGTGTGCAAATTGGACATTTAAAGGAAGTTTGCTATCGCACAGATAAGTATATTAATTCCTTTATGCTGCAAAAAGCTTTTGCTCTAGCCAAAGGTACTGCCTACCGTTATAACTATCATCCTTTATATGATTTTATTAACGCTGGGTTTGTCGCGATGCGTCCACTAGACAGTGTTGGCGGATTCATTGAACCGTTTTGTGAGCGCGAGCTTGAAATCATTGACCAAGTGCATGATACGGATAATGGCGGTAAGCCATTAGCGTTTGGTGTATCATAGAGTTTATAACTCGCTGACTTGACGATTACTTTATACCTTTTATAAAAAATCTGCATAAAAACAACCTGCATAAAATACAGTCACAATACTGAATAAAGGACAATGCTATGACCGATACTACCAATAACAATAACGTACCTCATGACCAGACGACGTCTACCAATGGTCACCTCCAAGACAAACTGGTCAAAGACAGCATTGCTCATAATCAAAGCATCAGTGCGCAAGCCCAAGCACGACAATCTCCTCTACCTACCAAGGCCTCTGAGACGGTGAAAAAAGACAGTTCTCACCCATTCGATACCAATGATTTTACCAAAGTACAAGATCTACCAACTGGAGCGCCACAAGGCCAACAAACCACTATGCCAAACAATAATACAAATAATGATAGTTTGAATAAACCTATAAATAATACCGTCAGCAGTAGCGCCAACACTCAAATTCCTAAGCAAACACTGTTTAATCAGCGTGATGACATCAATAACCCGCATACGCCTGATACTGATGGCAATGAGGAAACGCATTTCGGCTATAAAACAGTCAACAAGGCAGAAAAACAAGCACGTGTGGCTGATGTATTTACCTCTGTTGCCAAAAAATACGACATCATGAATGACTTGATGTCTTTTGGTATTCATCGCCTATGGAAACGCTACGCGATCAGCTTATCAGGCGTGCGTTCTGGTCAGCATGTACTTGATATCGCTGGCGGTACGGGTGACTTAGCCAAAGTCTTTAGCCGTGAGGTGGGTAGAAACGGGCACGTTGTATTATCAGATATCAATGCCGCCATGCTAGAAGTAGGTCGTGAGCGCTTAATCAATGCTGGCTGCAACAACGTAGATTTTGTCCTAGCAAACGCTGAAACCTTAGCGCCTTTTGATGATGAGAGTTTTGATTTGGTCACCATCAGCTTTGGTCTACGCAACGTCACCGACAAAGATGCGGCTCTAAAAGCCATGTATCGTGTACTCAAACCAGGCGGTCGATTACTAATCTTAGAATTCTCAAAACCTGTGTTTGAGCCACTGTCGAAAGCATATGATTTGTACTCATTTACCGCATTACCAATGATGGGTAAAATTATTGCTAATGACTCTGAGAGTTATCAATATTTGGCTGAATCAATCCGTATGCATCCTGATCAGCAGACGTTGAAACAAATGATGCAACAGGCTGGATTTGAGAACTGTGATTATCATAATCTAACCGCTGGTATTGTCGCTGTGCATCGTGGTTTTAAAGCGTAATGATAAAAAATCAATAAGAGAATAAAACTGACAATCTCAACTGGTCGTAACCACTGATTTTATAAACGATGCGTCTTTTACAGGCGCTCAACCAAAGATGCGAGAGCCTTATGCTAACTGTCCTACTTTTGGCAGGTGCCGAAAAGCTAATTAACTTTGCGATTGCAAGTGACGAGATTACCAAAGCTGGATTGGCACCGCTCGCAGGAAAAGTGCTACGACTAAACATGGCTGTGCCTGAAATTGACTTAGATATCTTATTCACTCATGATCGGCTGCGGTTCGAGCCTGTGACGACAGAGAGCGTATTTGAACCAAGTGGTCAGATGGATGAACGCCAAAAAGCCAGTATGGAGCGCGCGCGGATGGGTCATAGCCGTCCTGACTGTGTCATCAGCGTTGATAACCCAGCGCAATTACTGAATCTAATGCGCGGTGCTGAAGGCAATTTACCAATTGCTGGTGACTATAAGGTCTTGATGCAACTCAAGCAATTGGTGGCAGGCTTTGATCCAGATGTCGCAGCTCAACTAGAGCCTTTTATTGGTAGACCGATGGCAAGTCAGTTGCATCTGCTGATATCGCAGCTCAAAGGCAGCTGGCGCCATAGTGCCAAACGCGCTTTTGATGATGTGAGTGATTGGGCCAATGACGTCGCAGGTAACCGTGCAGCCGATCCCACTGAGGTGGCAGAAGTGAATGACCTCAAGCAGCAACTGCTAAAGCTGCGTTCTGATATTGAGCGTGAAGAAGCCAGATTGGCTGCTATCAAAAATGAGCAGGCTCAATGGATGAATAATCGATGATTATTACTACTGACTAAGCATTTTCTATAAATAAGTACAGCCCCGTTCTGTTTTCGACTTTCTTTAGAGTACCTATATCACATGCTATTATCTCATCGCGCACGCTTACTAGAGCTTTGGCGTATTGCCGCAACTTACCGTATTGACACGCACCTCTCTGTAGAAGAAGCGCCGCAGCTGCAACCTGTTGCACGGTTAATTCGCTTGCACCCAGCCGCTTGGGGTAAAAAACATCAACCCAATGCCATTAAGTTTGCGCTTGAAGACATGGGTACCCTGTTTTTAAAACTGGGACAACTGCTCTCTACCCGTCGTGATCTGGTACCGCCTGAAATCATTGCGCAGCTGGTACAACTACAAGACAAGGTCAAACCATTTGACTCCAATGTCGCCATTGCGCAAATACAAGATCCCAAACATGGTCTTGGCCAAAGTATCGGGACGTTGTTTGCCCGTTTCGACGTCAAACCTTTAGCGGCCGCCTCAATCGCTCAGGTGCACACCGCTGCTTTGCATGATGGGCGTGAAGTAGTTATCAAGGTGGTGCGTCCCGATATTCGTACCACCATCGTTGATGACTTTGAGCTATTACGTGAGCTTGCCAATTGGGCATCCGCGCGTATTGAAGCAGCACGGGCGATACATATCATCGATATTGTCGAAGATTACCGTCAAGTCATGCTCAACGAGCTAGATTTGACGCTTGAAGCAGACAATACCACGCAAATGCGTAACAACTTCTTAGGCTCGGCATTGATGTATGTGCCTGAAGTCTACGATGCTGCCAAAAATGTGATAGTAATGGAACGTATTCAAGGTGTTCCTATCTCACAAGTAGAAGTCTTTGATAAGCTTGGTTATGACCGTGCCGCACTGGCAGAAAAAGGCTTAACCATATTTTTTACTCAAGTCTTTCGTGACAATTTCTTTCATGCCGATATGCATCCGGGCAATGTTTTTGTAGAAACACCCCCTGTAAAAACACTCAGTACTGATATGTCAGCAGTAGACTTAGGTCATGATCCGCGCTATATCGGACTCGATTGCGCCATTATGGGCACCTTGTCAAAAGACGATCAACTGATCGTAGCGCGTATGTTATTGGCAGTCATGAATAACAACTTTACGGCAATGGTCGATATTGTCAGCCGTGCTGGCTGGATACCGCCCAATACCGATAAGCATGCATTGATGCGCGATATGAAACGCACAGTCGGTCCAATGCTACAAAAATCCATTAATGACATCGATTTTGCGGGTGTATTGATGCAGATTTTGGACATTGCGCGTCGCCATCATATGAGTATTCCACCACAGTTAATGCTGCTCCTTAAAACCTTAGTCCATGTGGAAGGACTTGGGCGAGATCTCTATCCCGATCTTGATATTTGGTCACTTGCCAAACCTATTTTAAGCAGCTGGATTAAAGAACAACTAGACCCTATGCGTAACTTGCAACAGCTAAGAGCACAGTTACCAGAGCTTTTGTTATCTACCACTGATATTCCTAAATTACTCGATCAAGGATTACAAAGTCTGGCCTCACAAGGCTCACGTCAAGACAGTCAACTGCGAGAAATACAGCAAATACGGGCTGATATGCTCAATGATCGCCGCCGTGACTGGATAACACTGGCAGGATTTGCGGTGTTTATTGCGATTGCAACACAAGTTGGATGGTTCGCACCACTCTTTTATTTGTTGGCACTCTTAATGGTGGTTTGGCGTATTCTAGCTTAATTTATTGATACTATTCACGGCGACAATATTTTACGACGATAGTACTTTATGACAATAGTGTTCGTGAATTGTTATGACTTCACGATATTTTATAATAAACGCTCCTTCCGTTTGAGTGTGGTTTCTACCTCTTCGTTTGCTTGTCTTTCAAACAAAATATAAAGTAAGTGATCACTCAGCTTTATATTTTGTTTGCTTGGCTGAAAATACCTTTTACATGTAGGAGCCAGTCATGTCTTCTCTGCCAGACTCTATTATGAACGACAGTATAAAACCAGATTATGGTACTGCGATTGCTGATTTAAGAATCCGCTTCGGTCAACAGCTCAGTACCAATACAGCAGTATGTGAGCAACACGGTCATACCATGACATGGCTCGCCAATCAGCCGCCCGATGCCGTATTGACTGTACAGGATAAACACGACGTCGCTGCTGCGGTAGAGATTTGCAATCAACACCATATGCCAGTGATTGCCTTTGGTATTGGCTCTTCTTTAGAAGGTCAATTAAATGCACCTTTTGGTGGACTTTGCATCGATATGCATGCCATGGATGCTATTTTGCAGGTCAACAACGAGGATTTGACTGTTACTGTACAGCCGGGCGTGACGCGTGAACAATTGAATCATTACTTACGTGATACTGGATTATTTTTTCCGATAGACCCTGGTGCTAATGCCAGTATTGGCGGCATGGTTGCCACTCGCGCGTCAGGTACCAATGCTGTACGTTATGGCACCATGAAAGACGTGGTACTTGCTTTAGAGGTGGTCACGGCAAATGGCGACATTGTGCGAACAGGGACACGCGCCAAAAAATCAGCGGCCGGTTATGACTTAACGCGATTGATGATAGGTTCAGAAGGAACGCTTGGTATTGTCACAGAGATTACGCTCAAACTATTTGGCATCAGTGAGTGTATTGGCAGCGGCATTTGTCATTTTCCAACCATTGAAGACGCCTGTCAAGCCGTGATGCTGACCATTCAAATGTGCTTGCCTATTGCTCGTATTGAGCTGCTTGATGCCTTGCAAATCAAAGCCTGTAATCAGTACGATAATCTGAGTCTGACCGAAACTCCAACGTTATTTGTAGAGTTTCATGGCACGGAAGCAAGTGTTCAAGAGCAAGCGCAAATATTTACGGAGATCATCGAAGAGTTTGGTGGTAAGGATTTTTCTTGGGACACCAATGAAGCTGAGCGCAAACGTCTTTGGCAAGCGCGGCACAATGCTTATCATGCCAGTTCTGCTCTGAGACCTAAAGCCAGTGCCTTATCTACCGATGCTTGCGTGCCTATCTCACGTCTAGCTGAGTGCGTCAGTGAAACGGCAAAGGATATCGAAGCGTCTGGTATGATTGGGCCTATTGTTGGTCACGTCGGTGATGGTAATTTCCATGTTCTGTTACTGGTCGATACGGATAACCCTACAGAAATAGCAACAGCTGAAGATATTATAGGACGACTCGCCAAGCGTGCTATTGAGATGGATGGCACCTGTACAGGTGAGCATGGCATTGGTCAAGGCAAACAAAAATATATGCAGCAAGAGCATGGAAACGCTTTGGTGCTAATGCAAGCAATTAAGGCTGCCCTTGATCCCAACAATATCTTAAATCCAGGTAAGATTTGGCCCCACCCTATACCTGCTTCTGCCTAAATAACTCTTATCCCAATAAAAAATGCGTGTGCTATTAATGGAAGCACGAGCATTTTTTACCAACCCTTTAACCTTATTGCCACTGCAGTATATAAACACATCATCTGTCATTTTTTACAGTGCAGTACTATAACATCTGGTCAATGGCCATTTGAGTCAATACACGTCCACGAGCGGTACGCAGTACATATCCTTGTTGAATGAGATAGGGTTCAATCACATCTTCAAGCGTACCGCGGTCTTCCGCCATGGCTGCTGCGACGGCTTCTACGCCCGCAGGTCCCCCATCAAAACGCTCGTGCAGTATTTCAATATAACGTCTGTCTAAATGATCAAGACCACGTCTATCAACCGCTAGCATATCCAGCGCACTACCCGCTATTGCCCCGTTGATGCTACCATCACCTTTAACTTCGGCATAATCACGCACACGGCGTAACAGGCGATTGGCAATCCTAGGAGTACCACGAGCACGACGAGCAATCTCAATCGCACCGTCTTCACTCATTGGTACACGCATGAGACGAGCTGCTCGGCTGACAATCGTTGTCAGATCAGCAATATTATAAAACTCAAGACGCTGAACAATGCCAAAGCGATCACGTAAAGGCGATGTCAATAACCCCGCTCTTGTCGTCGCTGCAACCAATGTAAAAGGAGGTAAATCAAGCTTAATAGAGCGTGCAGCAGGCCCTTCACCAATCATAATATCAAGTTGAAAATCTTCCATGGCTGGATAAAGTATCTCTTCAATCACCGAACTTAAGCGGTGAATCTCATCGATAAATAGCACATCACCTGCTTCTAAATTGGTCAACATCGCTGCCAAATCGCCTGGTCGCTCAAGGACAGGGCCTGAGGTTGACCGCAGATTACCACCCATTTCACGAGCGATGATATTGGCAAGCGTCGTTTTACCCAAACCTGGTGGACCAAAGATCAACGTATGATCCAGCGCCTCATCACGGCCTCGTGCAGCGCCAATAAAAACCTCCATTTGCTCACGTACAACCGGCTGACCAATGTATTCTGCCAGTAATGCTGGGCGAATATTGGCGTCTGGCGCATCACTGGCTCCTTCTAGCGGATTAATTAAACGATCTTGCATCATAAGTTCTATCATTATATTAAAAAAATTGAGTACCAAATAGCATAACCAAACGCTACGCATAAGTCATGCAAAACCTCAGAAAACCCTTGCCAGAACGAAAATAAGCGACATCTAATGTCGCTTATTGTTTTGATACTTATTAATGATGACTTTTGTCAAATCAAATCTGGGAACATCAAAAGCCGGAGAGCTGTTTTAACGTGGCCTTTAGAAGTCCTTGCGTATCGGCGAACACATCGCCATTACTTTTTGCCGCTTTGATGGCTTGCTGAGCTTCTCTTTCCTTATAACCCAAACTGATCAATGCCCCTTCTACCTCAGCGACAATACTGCCTTCGTGAGACACAGCGATAGGCTGATGTGTGAACTCGAGGGATGAATTATCAACGTCGATGTTTTTAAGCTTGTCTTTAAGCTCGATCAGTAGGCGTTGTGCTGTTTTTTTACCAATACCTGGAATACGAGTCAAGGCTGTCTCTGACTCTTGTTCCACATGCATCTTCAGTTCAGCAGCTGACATCGCAGACAGCATGGCTAACGCCATTTTTGCTCCTACGCCATTGATTTTAATCAACTGACGAAAGACATCGCGCTCTTTACGATCAATAAAACCGTAAAGCAGTTGCGCATCTTCACGCACATGAAAATGCGTCCAAATACTGGCCTGCTCATTGAGATGCAATTGACAGAATGACGGTAATGGCAGCTCGATATCATAACCCACACCAGAGGTCGTCATGATACAAACCATGGGTGCCATCAGATACTGCACCTGTCCGGTAATCAATCCAATCATCACTACTACCTCTTATAGGGGCTGCCATGAGCATGCCATATTATCGTCAATAACCAGCTTTTCTTGGTCTGAATTACTGATAAAAATTAACCATACCTTCAAGGCTGGTCGGGCGAATCTTATGGGCTTGACCTGCTGAACCAAATGCTTCAAAACGATTGGTACAGATATCAGACATGGCTACCATAGAGGCTTTGAAGTATTTGCGTGGATCAAACTCACTTGGATTTTCTGCAAGGAATTTACGAATAGCACCAGTTGACGCCAAACGCAAATCGGTGTCGATATTCACTTTACGTACGCCATGCTTAATCGCTTCTACAATTTGTTCAACAGGTACGCCATAAGTTTCGCCGATATCACCGCCATTTTCATTGATCACTTTTAGCCACTCTTGTGGCACTGACGATGAGCCATGCATCACAAGGTGAGTATTCGGAATACGGGCATGGATTTCTTTTACGCGCTCAATAGATAAAATATCGCCTGTTGGTGGGCGCGTGAACTTGTAAGCGCCATGACTGGTACCAATAGCAATGGCCAGTGCGTCGACATTGGTATCTTTAACAAATTGTTCAGCTTCGTCAGCACTGGTCAATAGCTGATCGTGCTCCAATACGCCTTCTGCGCCAGAGCCGTCTTCTTCGCCTGCCATACCTGTTTCAAGACTTCCCAAACAGCCAATCTCGCCTTCTACGGAAACGCCACAAGCCTGTGCCATCTTAACTACTTCACGGGTAACACTGGCATTATAATCATAATCCATTGGCGTTTTACCGTCTTCACCAAGCGAGCCATCCATCATCACGGATGAAAAACCAAGTTGAATTGAGCGTTGGCAAATAGCAGGAGACATACCGTGATCCTGATGCATGACCACTGGTATATGTGGCCATTCTTCGATAGCTGCGATAATCAGATGACGCAAAAATGCGGATCCTGCATAGTTACGGGCACCAGCACTGGCTTGGACAATGACAGGTGAGTCACAAGCATCCGCAGCCATCATGATTGCACGCATCTGCTCTAAATTATTGACATTAAAGGCAGGCACACCATAGTTATGTTCAGCAGCATGATCTAGAAGTTGACGCAAGGATATTAAAGCCATAAAACGCTCTCTGATTAAATTTTGAATAATGAATTAAAAACAACTTTTCAAACAACCGCTTTTGGAATAAAACGTGAGAATCACTAACCCGAAACCTTTGACGTGATAACGATTAACGCGTGATAAGTCACGCACAGTTATCCTTCGTCTTTGGAATAAGCAATACAGGGTCATTAGTACGCGACAATTATAGCAAAAAATGCGCGGTCTTCGTAGCCGTTGCCACACTATTTGTTTATCTATCTATTTGCAGATTTAGCCTTTGTTGTGCACAAGCCTTGCACTTAACGACAATAAATGGAATTAAAAATTGGCAATGCAAAAAGCCTTGGTAATTACCAAGGCTTTTCTAGTATTTTGAGGGCTTATAAGGAAATGAACGACCTTTATTGTGCTTTAGCGAATCATAGATCTGCGACTTGCTTGGTCATTCATCAAATGCTTAGTACTGCTGCTCTGCTTCTACTGCATTTTCACTGGCTTTATTCTCAACAGCAGATGCGCCATCGGCAACCACTTCAGCAGTATTGGCAACGGCTTCATTTGCACCTACCACAACCGCTTCACCAGTATTTGCTAGTGCATCGGTAGCATCAGCACCAGCAGTTTCAGCGCTTTCAGCAACTTCAGCACCTGCATCTTGTGCAGCAACTTCAGCTTCAGCAGCTGTTTCCTGAGTTTCAGCAGCAGCAGCGTCAGCGTTTGCAGCGGTATCATCACCAGCAGACTCAACAGCAGCTTCGGCATTGTCTTCTGTTTGTTGGCTACAAGCAGTAACTGCGAAAGTACCAGCCAATATGCTAGCAAGTAATAAATGACGTTTTAACATAATAAACCTCTCATCAATAAAGCATGTCAAAATACATGGTTGCGCTATTTTATAGAGCACAAATGAGACATGCAATCACAATTTTCATTATAGAAACAAATAATTACTACTTAATAATAATTAATGACCGGCCACTTCCAAAACGCTTACTAATAAATTTTAAAACCAGCTTGTCACCACATTATTTTTATAGCCTAACTTAGATACTTACCACCAACTGTACATCTAATGTTAATAAATCAAGAAATCCGTTAAAGGATTATACTGCGATTTGCAACGCTGCTACGGCTGGGAGTACTTTGCCTTCTACAAATTCTAGAAAAGCACCACCACCTGTAGACATATAACTTACCCCATCGGCTACCTGATATTTATCAATGGCTGCTAAGGTATCACCGCCGCCTGCAATTGAGAAAGCGGCACTGTCTTTTACCGCTGAGGCTAGAATTCGCGTACCATTGCCAAAAGCATCTACTTCGAAAACACCTACCGGCCCGTTCCATAAAATGGTTTTCGCATTGATAACTGCTTCAGCAAGCTGAGTGGCGCTTTCTGGTGCGATATCCAATATCATATCGTTATCGCCAATCATATCGACCGACTTAATAGTGGCGGTTGCCTTTTGTAATGAGCCAGTGAAATCATCGAAATCAATCTCATTTTTATCGGCGACGACCACATACTCTGGCAATAAAATGTCAGTTTTAGTCATGATCTCACGAGCAGTATCAACCAAATCCGCTTCGTAGAGAGAAGCGCCAACACTATGACCTTGAGCGGCTAAGAAAGTATTGGCAATGCCACCACCGACGATGATTTGTGAGCAAACTTCTGCCAAACTGTGCAAAACCTCTAGCTTTGTAGATACTTTTGATCCACCAACAATAGCCAACATTGGTTGCGCGGGCGTTTCAAGTGCTAAGCTCAATGCATCAAGTTCAGCTGCCAATAGTGGGCCTGCACACACGGTTTTGTCGGCTTGGCGCATGGCTTGGGTGACACCTTCAGTTGATGCTTGCGCACGGTGCGCTGTGCCAAAAGCATCCATTACGAACACATCGCATAAGTCGGCGTATTTTTTGGCCAAAGTGGCATCGTTCTTCTTTTCACCTGCATTAAAGCGCACGTTTTCGAGTAGTACGACTTCGCCAGCTTTAATAGACACGCCTTGCGTTAGATAATCGCGATTGAGACTAACGGGCGTCGATAACTTTGATCCAAGTTTGTCTGTCAAATAATCTGCCACGGGTGCCAATGAGTAGATCATTTCAGGCGTGCCTTCGGTGGGACGCCCTAAGTGTGAGCAAACAATAACAGCAGCGCCTTTTTCTAATGCCAATTTGATGGTAGGCAAACTTGCTTGCAGGCGTGCATCACTCGTGACTTTACCATCTTTAATAGGTACATTTAGGTCTTCTCGAATCAACACTACTTTATCCGTTAAGCTCAGCTCACTCATGCGCAAAAAATTCATTACCTGCTCCTATACATCAATCTATCGATTAATCTGTCTATTGAAAAACTAAGGTGACTATCATTACTAAAGTGTTTTTGTGAAAGGTGCTTATCAGCGCTTACTTCTTACATTCATATTACCCGCTGATTTCGCAAATTCTGTAGATTCTATCAATTCGTTTTTAAACTTTTTATCGCTCATATCTATGCTTATTTTATCCCTTTATTAAAGGGGCTAAACCAGCAAGAATTGACGGCGATGTATTCTACCAGTTTTCTGTCAAGAGCCATAAAAAAACGTGCAGTAAACTGAAACCTCATTAGTTTTTGTACTAGCCCTGTATGCAAGTTATGTAGACAAAAAAGTCATAAAAGTTTAAACGTCTCTTTAATCATCCGTAACATTTCGTGGTGGTAGTTGCCGATAAAGCCCTTTATGCTAGGCGTGTAAATAATAAAAACAACCTATTAGGAAATTACTATGAGTATTGACTTAAACCGTGCTAAAGAAAGTTTATTAACCTTAAAAGAAGAGTATGAGACTCGAATTGATAAAATTGAAGATCACATTCAAAACCCACAAGATGATCTCAATGAACATTGGGAAGATCAGGCAATCTCTTATCGCCAAAACGATATGCGTCAAAACCTTAAGAGCGAGGCACGCCAAAGTCTAATCTATGTCGAAAATGCATTAAGCCGTATTGAAAACGGCACTTATGGTGAATGTGAAGTATGCGGAGAGCCAATCGAAGCACAACGTTTGGAAGCCTTACCTTACGCGACTCTATGCATGGAGCATGCCGCTTAAGCTCAAACTATCATACTGCAGGCGTTTTCCAATTCGAAAATGCTTGCTGCCATTGCTGACAACGATTAGCAATTTGCGCCACAGACAAATCCATCACATCTCCCACGACCGCTACATAAGTGATTGGCAGACCTGTTAGCTCTGACACATTTTCTGCCGTTAGACCGCCTATTACGCATATCTTTATATCCTCTTGACAGCCATCAGTTAGATGCTGACGAGAAATAATATTGGCGTTTGGTTTGGTTGTAGAAGTGAATATTGCGCCCATTGCTGCATAAGTTGCGCCATCGTTTTGCGCTTCCTTAACAAGAGCTACATCACCGTGGCAAGTACGACCAATGACTTGGTTTGGAGCTAATCGCCGTTTGGCATCATCGATATTGCCATCTTGCTGACCAAGATGTACCCCAACGCCAAGCGCTGCCGCTAATTCAATGTCATCATTGATCACGACTGGTACGTTATGGGCGCGAGCCAAATCAACAACCTTAGAAGCTTCTTCATAGAGCCTCAACTTGCCATTTGGCAATTGCAATACCTGTTTGCGCCGAACCTGTAATAATCCGATAAGGCCTGTTGCCAGCGCTGCTTCTAACTTCTGATAGAGAAGCTCAAATTCATCGTCGTTGGTCAGTAGATACAGCTTTGGTATAGTAGAAATGATTGATTGGGTCATATAATGCATCCTTAATCTCAGCGCAATAAAAAGGCCGTTATATGATATAACAGCCTTATTAATTAACGTTAAGTCTGTGAACTTATACGGTGCGGCGAGTCGCTAAACTGTTTAGGATATTTTTGGCATCGCCCCAACGCGTAGCTGAGCTGTTAGCCCCTAAAATAACGATAATCGCTGGACGATTATTCACACGTGTTTCCATAACGACGCAACGACCGGCTTCGTTGATAAAGCCTGTTTTTGAGATACCAATCGGATAATCGCCAGCACGAACCAGCATGCTAGTATTATTGGCTTTATAGGTACGGTTGCCATTTGAGTAGTTGGACACAAAGAAATCATAGCTTTTGGTCGTAGAGAAACGACGAATCACATCATAATTACCAGCTGCACGTACCATTTTGACCAGGTCATTTGATGAGGCAACATTACGCTTATCAAGACCAGTCGGATCACCAAAGAAAGCCGTGGTCATCCCTAAATCTTGAGCTTTACGGTTCATTGCACGTATAAAGGCACTATAGCCACCTGGGTAATTACGCGCCAAACTTTTTGCCGCAGGATTTTCTGATTTCATCAATGCCATCAATAGCATTTCGGCACGGTTTAGACGATCACCTGATTTAAGATTCGAGCTCGCGCGTTTTGGACCTACGAAATCTTCAGGATCAAGCGTGATCTCTTCACGCATATCAAGACCAGCATCCAGCACCACCATAGCGGTCATCAATTTACTGATACTAGCCATAGGACGCGCAATGTCAGCATCTTTTTCATAAATCGACTCACCAGTCTCAGCATCGATTACAGCCACACTACGCGAATCAGTACTGATCGGAATCATGTCACTACTTCCGAATGCACCGCGGTACGTGGTGTTATAGCGGTTACTGTTGCTAGCAAAGTTATTGCTATTAGCATTAGTGAGGTTGGTCGTGCCATAGCCATTATCGACTTTTTTAATGGCAGAACCGTTGGATTTGTACATGATGTTGCGTGCTTCTGATAAGCTATCCGCCCCACCCCAACTCATGCGAGCACTAGAGCCAGTATCAGTGCTACCATTAATAGTAAGTGCGGCTTGTGCAACACTGCCCAAACTCAATGAAATCATAGCGGCGATTAGCTGCTGTTTGGTTAATGGTAGTTGCTTCATTATGCCTCCTGCTTCCGTTATCACGTCAGTGACATGCTTTCTGACGCCTAGAACGTACGTAGCGTTTATGGATGTGTTTGTAAGTACTCGTATAGAGTTTTGGTATTTTTAGTGTATCATGGTTTGAATTGAAGTCTAATCTTCAAAGCCAATTTAGTAATTTATTTTGAACTAATTCAAACTTTGCTACAAATAATTTATATTTTAGAAACATTGGTTTATATTTCAGCAATATATGCTCATTTTAACCGCTATAATCATTCACGTTCTGTCATGTTAAAGAATGATATCTTTATAATTCTTTAACATTACTTCACGTTTTCAAAAATTGAAACAATCATTTAGATGACATAAATTTATCTATCATTCAGTATGTGTAATAACTCTCACTCTGACAAATAATAAAAGGCACAGTTATGATTAAAGTATTGGTAGTAGATGATCATGATTTGGTACGAATGGGTATTAGCCGTATGTTGTCAGATAGTGCCGATATCGAGGTTGTGGGCGAAGCAGATAGTGGTGATATGGCCATCAAGCTTGCCAAACAATTGCTTCCTGACGTGATTTTACTGGATGTCAATATGCCTAATATTGGTGGTCTTGAAGCAACCAAACGTTTAATTCAACTTGATTTAGGACTTAAAATATTGGCAGTGAGTAGTATGGCATCTCAGCCTTACCCTTCTATGCTCATTAAAGCCGGTGTCAATGGTTACATCACTAAAGGCACACCGCTAGATGAGATGATCAGAGCCGTCAAAAAAGTTTATAAAGGCGGACGCTACTTTAGTCAGGATGTCGCTGAACAATTGGCAGATGTTTTATTATCAGATAATGCAAACTCACCTTTTGATTTGCTCAGTGATCGTGAAAAGCAGGTCGCAATGATGGTGGTTAATTGTCAAAGCCCTCAGCAAATCGCCGATCAGCTGTTTGTCAGTGTAAAAACCATCAACACTTATCGTTATCGTATTTATGAAAAAGTTGGCGTTGATAGTGATGTTAAGTTGACGCATTTGGCCATTCGCCATGGTTTGATTCAACCGTAGCTTTCTCAATAATTCTCTTAGCAACTTTTCTATAACGGTTCAATTATGAAACCTGTTACTGACATCGTCTCGACTGTCATCCAGTACTTACATCGTGATGATACGCTGCCTCTTCCGCAATTACGTAAATTGGGACTGATCTATAGCAGTTATCGCTTTATTGTCAGCGTGTTTTTTATGTTGATGGTATACATCAATGCGCGCACTGATAATAGCTCATTGCTACCAAGCTTCTTGCAGCAAACGGTACTCAGTTTTTACGTGTTATTGAGCCTAATTTTGCTGGGTTTGTTTTACGTTGTGTCCAAAAAAATGCGGCGTCAGCTAGCCTTTGGTTTGGTGTTAGACGTCGTCATTTTAAGTTTACTTCTTTATACCGCTGGCGCACCTGATTTACAGTTGACCATGTTATACATGGTTGTTGTAGCAGCCAGCTTTATGCTACTACATAGCTCACAAGCGTTAATCATCACATTACTGGCAATCATCTTTGTTATTTATCAACAGTTTTTTTATGCCATTGCCAATAGTATGAGTTTGGCCAATCTAAGCGACGCCCTACTCATGTCAGCCAGCTTTTTGGCAGTTGGTATTTTGAGTTGGTCTCTCTCACAGCGCTTAGTACAGCTTGAAAAAGTAGCAGCAAGTCATGCCAGAGAAGTTGAACGACTCAATGTCATCAATCAAGAAGTCATCACACAAATGGTAAACGGCGTCATTGTCATTGACAAACAACGTATTGTCTTAGCAAATCTTGCTGCACATCAATTGCTGAGTATGGCGCATGACCCAGCCGCCCAAGACCTCTCTACAGCTATCAATAATACACAAAATGATAAACGGCAGGCTCTACTCCATAACTTTCAGCAAAAGCTTAGTAAACAACATACACAGCTGCTCAAAGCGTGCTTGTCAGTAGCAAGCGGTCAATCACGCAGCTTTACCTATGACTTGCCTGCCATAGCAAATGCTTCTGTATTTGGCAAGCTACGTGTGCAAATCACGCCATTAAAAGACGACAGCAAACTTGTTATTTTAGAAGATTTGCGCCGAGAACACGCCAGCGCGCAACAGTTAAAACTGGCCTCTTTGGGGCAGCTAACTGCCAGTATTGCTCATGAAATCAGAAACCCGTTGGCTGCTATATCGCAAGCCAGTCAGTTGCTAATGGAGGATATGGCTGAGCTCGATGCCAAAAATGCTGCAAGTGATAATCAAGAGAGCAGTTCCTCTTATCTTGACATGGCGGGCAATCATGAGCTTTATAAAATGATATTTTCGCAAACGAAACGTGTGAACCGTATTATCGAAGATGTCCTAAAACTGTCTCGTCAACAAAAGGCGAATCAGCAATCCATTGTATTGGCTGAGTGGCTTCCAGTATTTTTGGAAAACTACTTCAAAGGTCATGATGTTTTCTTACACGTAAAGACACAGCCTATTATCTCGTTCGATACCCATCAGTTAGAGCAAGTTTTAATCAATCTAATCAATAATGGTCTGCGTCACAGTAGCTATGCTCACCCCCATGCTTATGTAGAGATTGAGGTTTATTGTGTCGATAACGATGTTATAATTGATGCATTGGACGGTGGCACAGGCGTGAAAGCCGAAGAGTTGCAGCATCTGTTCAATCCATTTTTTACCACGGATCAAAAAGGCACTGGATTGGGGCTGTATTTATCACAAGCATTTTGTGAGGCCAACCAAGCCCGTCTGCTTTACGTTCCTGAGCACGAGAAAACCTGCTTCCGCTTAATAGCGCCTGCTGTCAACTCTGATACTTATGTATAAATGGTTAAAAGCAATATCAATACAAGTGTTTTGTGAGTAAGAAATTCTCTTCCTATCAGATATTTTATCCGAATGGTATGTCGATTTTTAACATTTAATAGCTATTGAATACAATGAGATGATGTATGACAACTACCGCACTAGTCGTTGATGATGAAGTGGATTTGTGCCGATTAATGCAGATAACGTTGACCAAAATGGGTATCAAAAGCGATGTGGCTTATACGTTGGCGCAAGCAAGAGCATATTGGCAAGAAAACAATTACGATTTTTGTTTGACTGATTTGAAGCTACCTGATGGATCGGGGCTAGAATTGGTAAAAGAAATCAGTAACAGCTCTAACAGTCCCATTGCGGTTATCACTGCACATGGTAGTATGGATCTTGCCATAGAGGCATTGAAGCTTGGGGCATTTGATTTTGTTAACAAACCGCTTGAGTTACCGCGTCTACGTCAACTGGTAGAAAGCGCTTTAAAGGTTATCCATCAAGACAATGAGGCAAATGCCACACCAGAATCTTCACCTGAACAAAAACTGTTAGACGCTCGACTGATCGGTAATTCTGCCGTAATGACCCCTTTGAAAAATACCATATTAAAGCTGGCACGCTCACAAGCCCCTGTATTCTTATCAGGCGAGTCAGGTACAGGTAAAGAAGTGGTTGCTCGACTGATTCATGATATCAGTCCGCGTAGAGATGGCAGTTTTGTGCCAGTGAATTGTGGTGCGATACCATCCGAGCTAATGGAGTCAGAATTTTTCGGTCACAAAAAAGGCAGCTTTACAGGTGCCGTGGCTGACAAACAAGGCTTATTTCAACAGGCAAATGGTGGCACGTTATTTTTAGATGAGGTCGCGGATTTGCCACTTGCAATGCAAGTCAAGTTGCTGCGTGCTATTCAAGAAAAAACTGTGAGAGCCATTGGTGACACAAAAGAGATACCCGTTGATATTCGCATACTCTCTGCCACTCACAAAAATTTAAGTCAACTTGTACAAGAGGGTGCGTTTAGACAGGATTTGTATTATCGCATCAACGTGATTGAATTAAAGTTGCCGACACTCAATACTCGCCGTGATGACATACCTGTTTTGGCTGAGCATTTCTTAGGAATGATTGCTCATGAATGGCAATTGGAAACACCGCCCTCGTTAACAATTGAGGCGCGCGCGCGATTGCAACAGCATAATTTTGCTGGAAACGTCCGTGAACTGCGTAATGTACTAGAGCGTGCAGTGACTCTAGCAGAAACATCCTTGATTGATATCAGTCATTTGGGCCTCCCTGATCTAGAAGACGGTATGGGTTATCAACCAACCGCTTCTCAAGCTCGTCACAATCATACTGATAGTGATACGCACCTTGATCAAACAGCCAATGCGCCTATTACCACTCAACCAATAGAAGATAACAAAGGCACTATCCGATCCACAGATAAGACCATAAACCCTGAGCAAACGACGACCAACCTGCACCCGTACCGTACTAATACGCAACATTATCCTTCAATGGTACAGCGTCAAGCCAGTCGCCAAACAGAAGCATTTAGCAATGCAAATCTCCGTCACGATGTAGAGACAATTACTCAAGCATCAAATCAACCGGATGTAGGTGAAAAGGCAAACTTGAGCGAACTGGCTGACGTTCAACTGCCCTTTCAAGGGTTAGAGCACTACCTACAAGAACAAGAAAAACAGCTGATTATTACCGCCTTAAAACAAGCTGGCTGGAATAAAACTCAGGCAGCCAAATTACTAGGAACGACTTTCCGATCTTTACGCTATCGCATGAAGAAACTAGATATCGCCGAAGATGAAGTTGATGAATAGTATGCTATGACAATAGTTTAAGAACATAGCAGCCATAACGCTGCTATGTTCTACTTAGTCATATTTTCTTCTGCCACAGTGACTTCTGATGCAGGCTTTCGGACAAACCGGATGCCTGTCTCAAGCACACGCGCTTTTAGCAAATCCAGCGCTTGTTGTTCCCAAGTGCTTTCATTGCCTGATAAAGTCACATCTGGTTTGACACCAATCCCATCAATTTTACCACCTGCTGCGGTCATATAGTTGGCGACGGTGAGCTTGACAGCTTGCTCATCATTAAGCGGTACGACTGACTGTACGGAGCCTTTTCCATAGCTGACCTCACCCACAATCGTGGCGCGCTTTTGTGCCTGTAAGCTGCTAGCCAGTACTTCTGCTGCAGATGCTGAATAGCGATTCTGCAACACAACCATTGGTAAGCGCTTGAGTATCGCATCGCCCTTAGTAGACAATACACGGGAGCCATCTTGACGCGCTTGTACTTGTACCACGTCAGTATCTTCCATAAATAAACTGGCGACATTTATCGCGGAGGTCAACACGCCACCTGGATTGTCGCGCATATCGAGCAGAATACCAGTGACAGGAGCATCTAGGTTGATTAAACCTTCCAATAACTTCTCGCGACTGTTGTTCTGAAAGGCAGGTAATTTAATCATCGCAATACCATCGACAAGCTCTGTTTCAATGATTTGAGGATGGCTATGGTTACGCTGCAATGTAGTAGTATGCTTGCGGCGACCAGCTTTTGAGGTGACAATATCAACTTGTGTACCAGCGATTCCAGTTAAAAGCTGCTCAACGTCATTGCTCTCTTTATCTTCATCCAGCTTGAACTCTCCGACTTGATGCAGATAATCACCAACAGCAATCCCCTTCTTATCAGCGGGTGAATCATCGACCACCTCTGTGATGACCCAGTACCCTACTTCTTGCTGGTAATCCACCTTAATGCCAATATCACCTACATCACCTTCTGTAAATGCTCGAAGATTTTCGTAAGCTTCAGCATCTAAAAACTCAGCATGACTGTCAAGCTTTGTAAGCATACCACTCATTGCGTTGTTGAATAGCTCTTCATCATTAACCGCATCAACATACTCACGGCGTACCAAATCTACGACAGCCACAAAGGTTTTGAGTGTCTCTGGAGAAATAGCATTTAAGGAGACTTTGGCAACCTCAGGTGGAATATTCGTATCAATGTCATTTGTGTCATCCATTAACGCCGTCTCATCTGGCACGCTGTCTATTGAATCGTCATAATCGTCTGCAGCATCTAACATATCAGCAATGCTTGATAAATCATCCCCATTGTCTTCGACTGCTATCTCATCAGCGTTTAAACTGATGAGTTGTAAACTTGCCGTAGGGTTATCGCTAGGCTGATTAACAGGCACGGTTGCCGCTTGTGCGCATACAGTAGCCCCTAGTCCAAATACACCTACTGTTAATGCCCGCTTAACAGCAGTAGTCGCTATAGATGTCTTCATCGCAAGTTTACTCAATCGCTTGGACCTAGATGCGCGAATAAAATAGATAGGATGCATAAGAGAACTCGTTTAGATAGTAAAATGTACAGAACAGTTATAAGGTAGAGAACTGCTATTGAGTAAAAACAGTGAGTATTTGCTTGTAAGATAGCATCAAGGGCAGCTCTAAACTAGAGTAGTATTGCAAGTGCTCACAATTCTAATAACCAGTGTCACCTATATTAACCTTGCCAAGTTTACTGGTTATTATGACAGTGCTCACCTTCTTCATAATTTTTAACATCAAAAATATTAAAAATCGAGCAAGGTTTATGAAAAAAGGAAAGGATAATACATACCCTTTCCTTTTTTTACGCTGACTATAGTACATAGAACTGACTTATGAGATTGGCACTAACAGACTTTCACCGGTCATTTCAGCTGGCGTACCCATGTTCATTAATGCCAAAATAGTTGGTGCAATATCACTTAATTTACCACCGCTACGTACTTGTAATTTTTGTTCACCTACATAAATCAGTGGTACATGTTCAGTAGTATGCTGAGTATGCACTTGTCCACTTTCGTAATCTTGCATTTGCTCACAGTTGCCATGATCAGCAGTGATAAGCATATCGCCATCAGCAGCTTGCACTGCTGCTGCCACGCGACCGACACAAACATCTAATGCTTCTACAGCCTGAACCGCTGCATCAAAAACCCCTGTATGTCCTACCATATCACCGTTGGCATAGTTCACAACCAGTACATCGTATTTGCCCGACTCAATAGCAGCGACTAATTTATCCGTCACTTCAGGTGCACTCATCTCAGGCTGTAGATCATATGTTGCCACATCTGGAGAAGGCACCAAAATGCGTGTCTCGCCTTCGTACTCTTCTTCTCGACCGCCACTAAAAAAGAAAGTTACGTGAGCGTACTTTTCAGTTTCAGCGATACGCAATTGAGTTTTACCCTGATCTTGTAGATATTCGCCAAGTGTATTGTTCAAAGACGTTGGATAATAAGCAATGCTCGTTTTTGAATTGTCAGCCAACACATCAGAGTATTTAGTCAACATCACAAACGCTGCAAGCTTGGGCTGCTTTTGACGGGCAAAACCAGAAAATTCATGATCTGGTAATACAAAGGCTTGCGCAAGCTCACGTGCACGATCAGCACGGAAATTCATAAAGATAAGTGCGTCGTTGTCATCGATGGTATAAGGCACCTCATCGCGCCCTATTACCGTGGTCGGACTGATAAACTCGTCCGTTTCACGGGCTTTATAGGCAGCTTGTACCGCACCATCCGCTCTAGTTGCTAGACGATCTGCCTTGCCTTCTGTGAGCAGCTCATACGCTTTTTGTACTCGATCCCAGCGATTGTCACGATCCATCGCGTAATAGCGTCCAATAATAGTCGCAATTTGCACTCGTCCGCCTTCGTAATGTGCATTTAGTTTATCAATATGCGCACGTAAACGATCAACATATTTATCAGCAGATTTTGGTGGCGTATCGCGTCCATCTAAGAAGCAATGAACAAAAACGTTTTTGGCGCCATGTACTAAGGCTGAATGACACATGGCCTCAATGTGATCTTGATGTGAATGCACTCCACCATCCGATAATAATCCCATAATATGTACATTACCGCCAAGCTCATTGGCTGCCTTTACCGCATTCACCAGCGCTTCATTTTTGTAAAAGTCACGATTGGCAACCTCGCTTGATATGCGAGTAGAGTCTTGATAAAGGACACGACCAGCGCCCAGATTCATATGTCCCACTTCTGAATTACCAAACTGACCATCTGGCAATCCCACGTCTTCACCTGACGCGGATATTAACCCATGTGGATATTTTTGATAAATTTTATCCAAATTGGGCATACTGGCAGCGGCAATCGCATTATCTTTATCATCTTCACGATGTCCAAAACCATCTAGTATCATTAAAACGCGTGGCAGTTTTTTGTGTGGCTCGCCATCTTGCCCATTAACAAGCTTGGTTTGATTGTCGTCGATAAACTCTGATTGTTGCTGATTGTTGGTCATGGACTACCGCTCCTCAAGTGAATGAACGCTTACAATACTGTATTGGGAATTGAAAAGTGCTGTATTGGAAATTTGAAAGTTCCTATCTTAACACACATCTCAAAATAGCTGAAAAATCAACCCCTATGTTCACTCAATAAGTAGTCCTATTTCTTGTATTCTTATTGGCTGCAAAATGTAGTAAAACTTACGGTTAACCCTACTCTCTACTGAAGCCACGTATCAATCTGTAAATCAAGCTTGCAATCATTCAGGCCATTGGTTAAGATAATTATATTCTGAAGTGTTGGCTAGTAGATGTTTATTCCCTGAGCCGATAATGCTTTACCAGGATGTGGTACCTATCGCCTCATTGTGTATGCCTGCACTGCTTGCAGTGTATCAGGAAACCTGCCGAGGTGATGACGCATCCGCCCTGAACTTCACGGTTCATGGGTCACCATCTTACGGCGGCACTTCGGTTGTTCTATTCGGTTCGTCATTGATTTGTTTATAAATGCATATTTGTAGAAAATTAATAGCCACCAATCAAAAACCCCTTTCGCTATAAACGAAAGGGGTTTTTTTATGCCAATTTTTTATTTAAAACTTATCAGACCGCTACTATACTATTCATCATTGGCAGACTTTGTGATTTTTTTCACATCTTTGGGTATATTTTTCGCTGTACCGTCGACGGTTGTATTTTGTTTAAACACATCACCAAATGGATTCTGCTGCTGACCAAATGGACTTTGTTTGTTCATACCACTTGCACCGCCAAATGGGTTTTGGCCACCCATATTACCGAATGGATTTTGACCGCCGCCCATCTGCCCCCCCATCTGCTTGGCCATCATCTCCATCATTTTTTGCTGATTGTTCATCACATAGTTATTGGCCACGTCTTTTAGTTTCTTTTGTACTGGTGGTAAGACCACCAATAAGGCAATAAGGTCACTAAGCACACCTGGAATCAGTAACAAAATACCTGCCGCAGCCATGGCCACACTTTTCATCATGGTAGATTCTTGTGGACGCATTGCAGGATTCATCATGCCGCCAGCTTTCATTTGCTGCGCCATTGGATTAAGGGATGCCATGCCTTTACGAATGAGTGAAATACCGATGACTGCAGCGATAATAAACCATATGAAAACCCACCAGCCGCTTATAAATTGTGCAAGTAAATACCACAATAGCATTTCGATAATAAACCAAACGATGGCAATACCAACTATCTGACCCATAAAGTGTCGTCCTATAAAATAAAAACCAATAAATTAAGTGCCATACAAATTAAAATGGCTAACATATGATGTATATGGGGATTGATTGCTATACTATCAAACTTACAGCTTATTTTTAAGCCATAAAACAAAATGTAAGTAAGACGGAAGACTATGGCAATTATTATCGGTATTGATCCCGGTTCACGTATGACAGGTTATGGCATCGTTCAACAAACTGGCGATAAGCTAACCTATATTGATGCAGGTACGATTCGCACAGACACTAAAGAGATGCCCGAGCGCCTTAAGCGCATTTTTAATGGTTTAACGCGTATTACTCAGCATCATCTAAAATATGCGGATGAGCCAATTTATACGGCTATTGAGCAAGTATTTATGGCAGAGAACCCTGACTCTGCGCTTAAGCTTGGTCAGGCACGAGGTGCTGCCATTGCAGCCATGGTAGCCCTAGATTTAGAAGTTTCAGAGTATACGGCGCGCCAAATCAAGCAAGCCGTGTGTGGCTATGGCGCGGCCGCCAAAGAGCAGGTACAAGAGATGGTTTGTCGAATACTGTCTTTAGACGTAGTGCCACAAGCGGATGCCGCAGATGGACTTGCCTGCGCAATCTGTCATGCGCATTCCAGTCATTCGATGAATAAGTTGATACTTAATAGTGCGATGCGTGGACGCGGGGCTTCTAAGAAAAAAGGACGCTGGCGTTTGACTGAAGAAGATCTCGGCAATCTGCGATAAAAGCCTGTCACCATAAAAAAACGCGCTACTAGGCGCGTTTTTTAATTCTAAATATGATAAGTGTAGTAGAGAATAGACTGGCCAAATATTTTTACTCAGCGACTGCACTTTCAATCACAGCGTCCAATACATAAGCATACGCCTCACTTGGTGCCTCTAGACGGTTATCATTTGCCGCAGTATTTGTGTCCGCATCTAAAGCATAACGCTGTATGCGTAGCACTTCGTCATGCTTACCATCCGGCTGATAACCATCAATAACGCCAGCAAATGGCGCCCACTGCCCTTCACTACTCTTAATTCCCTGATTATCATAGGTAATGGGTTTGACTTGCAAACACATCTCAGAAGTACTGTCATTACAAGACGTTTTCTTGGCATTCACGGCCCAAAATACCGTCTCACCTTTACTATTATATTTGGCTTGATCCGTAAGTTGACCTTCCCAAACCAATGTGGTTTCTTCATTCGTGAGCTGAGTCAATACTGCCTGTTCTTCTTGAGAAGCATCATTTTTTGTCACTACTATTTGACTATCGCCTTCCATCAGATCAATCAAGCTATTTTCAGCGGCATTCAGATCAGCACATAGCATTTTAGTACTCATACTGTCATCAACGCTTAAAACCGATCCTTGTAATTGATAATTGGCACTGATCGTATTACAACCGACGCTATAGTTTAAGGTGTTCTGACCTTGATACTGATTGAAAGACAGTCTTACTTCATCTTTAACCGCTGCCAGCTCATTCAGTGGCTGGGACTTATTGCCCATGACAGATATAAGCGTCCATCGATGATCTGATAGAGTAGAGATCATTGCTTGTTCAGCACTTTTATTGTCTGTTATAGGCTCATCAGTCGTTTCATCTGCATCAGACGCCATGACCTCATTATCGACCGCTTTAGCATGTTCTATCTTTTCTTTTTCGTTAGTCGACGTAGAATTTTGACAAGCGCCTAACGCCAAACTTGCTACCAACATACTTGGTAATATTCCCAATTTAAAAGACAGTGTCCTAAAAGATAATGTCATAACAGTCATGCCTTACGATGGCCTTTTTTACAATTTAAACGCTTTATAGTTCAAGAAAGTGTTATATACACCTTTTCGGGGCGAAACAATCTACTCACTATATCGTTAGTGATTTTTGTCATTGTAACAAAATGTTTGATTTTATAAACATATGGTAATGATTCTCTTTACTTTAATTGGCACCACTATCTGTGCAGTCAACTTGAGTAAATCAAGAGTCATTACCATTATGTGAAGATGTGACTTATAAATAATTCCAAATAAGTAAATATTTTGTCTTATTTATTTTCATCTGTGGATTTTGCTTTTGACATGTTTGCAATGCTAAAACGGTCGTTCATTTTCTGATAAAAACGCGCAAGATTTTTACCTTGAGCACTAGGATCCACTTTAAGTAGTTTGCCAAAATCCAACCCAAGGTATAAAACGATATCAGCAAAACTTAGTTGCTCCCCTACTAAGTACTCACGACCTTCTAAAACCGTTTCAAAATAAGCCAACGCTTTGTTTGAACGTGCAATAGAGGGCACAACAAACTCTGGCACTTGTTCAACGCGCTGCGCTTTTGAAGGATGACTGTGTTGAAACGCGAGCATATAGTTATACAAGACTTCAAATTCAGCAATGCGGCGCATTGAGCACACTTGCGCGCGCTGTACTACATCATTGCCCATCACGGAACGCTCACCATAGACGCGGTCAAGGTATTCGCAAACTGCCTGAGAATCATTGAGTATCGTATTATCGTCCAACTTCAACACTGGCACTGTCTGCATAGGATTTATCTTAGTAAACGCCTCTGACATCTGCTCATTATTAGCAAAATCAATGTCCACTACATCGATATCATCCATGTCATCAACATCAATTCCTTTTGATGCCAATAAAATAAGGGCTTTACGTGGATTAGGTGCTGTACGGGTGATGTATAATTTTTTCATGGAAAACTCCTTGTAAAATGGAATAAAAAACTAACTTAGCACGGTTAAATTTTATAGTTTATAGAGAGAATGGATAGTTTCTGATTAGAACCCTAATATTATAAGTATCACATTTACCGCTCAATGCATTCATAGACAAGCTGATAAATGATCAAGTGAGTAAGAGCTACTGTTTAAATAAAATCCACTGCTCTCGTCATCATAGCAAAACCTTACTACCACTTGTTATATGAATAGTAAAAAGCCCCATAACATTACGTTATAGGGCTCTATATCTTCAGTAAATATCCATACATACTTGAATTATTTATTAGGCGCAGGCGTTGTACGTAGATAAGGCTTAATCTCTTTATGGCCTTTCGGATACTTGGCTGCGATGTCTTCGTTTTTTACGCTTGGTGGAATGATCACGTCGTCACCATTTTTCCAATCTACTGGCGTTGCAATATTGTACTCATCAGACAATTGTAGCGCATCAATAACGCGAATGATTTCATCAAAGTTACGACCACAGCTGGCAGGATACGTTAGGGTCAAACGCACCTTTTTGTTTGGATCAATAATAAAGACACTACGCACTGTATGTGTGCTATCCGCATTTGGGTGCATCATGTCGTACAATTCAGCCACTTCTTTGTTAGGATCAGCGATGATTGGGAAGTTCATCTCAGTACCTTGAGTCTCACCGATGTCACTTGCCCATGCCTTATGATCTTCCAGGCTATCGACAGAGATACAAATCGGCTTAACATTGCGCTTTTGGAACTCGCCATTTAGTGCAGCTGCACGACCAAGCTCAGTGGTACATACTGGAGTAAAATCTGCTGGATGTGAGAAGAATACCACCCAGTTGTCACCTGCCCACTCGTGGAAATTGATGTTACCTTCTGTAGTCGCAGCATCAAAATTTGGTGCGGTATCGCCTAAACGTAAATGTGCCATGCTTTATTCCTTAGCTGTGTTGATGAACGCTTGTATCGACACTTCGGCCTCGCGCTCTATTATTATCATTGATGTGCTCAGCTATAAAAATGCAAAGCACATCCGTAAAAACTGACTTTATCTTAACAAACTCATTATGAATGTCTTGTGACGGATTGTAATGCCGTTATTCCCTTTATACCTAAGCAATAACATTGTTAAAAGTTCAATTCCAATCTGTAAAAGCCTTAAACCACCATACCCGAATCCCATAAACAAAACTCACCAAACTTACCCTTTTTGCTCGTACCACCAGCGGCACGTCCAGCGTCCGTTAACACCAACTCACCCTCCTGCGCTTCTAGATAACCAGCTGCAAGCAATTTATCATTCAATTCTTGCGTCTTAAAGCCGAGTTCTTTAGCGAGCTTGGCTGTCGTCAATTTTGAATAGTTAGGCGTGGTTTCGATTGTGGGCGCAGTTGACATCACTGGCGACTGAGACGTCGTGCTTGCTGTCTTAGTGTTAGAGTCAGGCTTGCTTTCAGACTCACTCACTTTTTCTAACGACATTCTGACTTCATCACTGATACGAATAATCCGCTGGGCTTCTTCATAAGTATCGGCATAGAGCTTGGCGTCATCATTGCGATAAATCAGTACGCCCATTTCATTGTTATTGACCTGACTGAATTCATAAAGATTCAAGCTTGTGATGATGCATTCGTTTTCATTCAAATAACATTTAGCATGCAAGTTTCTGCAAAAACTGGTACGGATAAACGTTAGATTTTTTAGCCAGTTTATTTCTTCAGGATGTAAGTCATTTTTGCCATAGACGATGCGAATATCTATTTTCAAACGATTGCGGTCTTCAAGCAACTCTTTGATACGCTCATTCAGCTTAAGGTAAGGACTAATAATAATCAATCTGTCAGACGCATTTTTAATCAATTCTTCTAAATGGTAAGTCGTCCCACTGCTGTTCAAAAACTTTGCCATGCTTATTTCCTCAAAGATTACTGTCAATAATTTTATCATTGTCCACAAAAAAGCCCATTCCTAGCGTACTAGAAACGGGCTGGTTTGCAAACTACTATTGTTCAGTATTTTCTTAAAATATACTCTGAGCCATCTGCTACATTAAGCAGGCTTATAAGTGTCACGTAAGCTTACGATTTGATTAAATACGGGCTTATCACTGGTATGATCCTCGCTATCAGCAATAAAGTATCCTTCACGCTCAAACTGAAAACGCGTACCTGCGTCAGCATTGGCCAATGATGGTTCAACCACTGCTTGTAGCTCAGTCATTGAGTTCGGATTGAGCGCTTGATGCAAATCGCTCACACTGCCTGGGTCTTCCACACTAAATAGTTGCTCGTACATACGTACGGTTGCAGGCACACCTTGGCTCGCTGATACCCAATGAATGACGCCTTTAACTTTACGACCTTCAGGATTGTTACCCAACGTCGCAGGATCAATCATTGCTTTTAACTCAACGATATTGCCATTGTCATCTGTAATATGTTCGGTCACTGCCAATACATAGGTATTACGCAAACGAATTTCTGGTTTCTCTGGTGATAAACGCTTATAACCTGCGGGTGGTTCAATCTCGTAGTCGCCTTGATCAATATATAGCGTTTCGGTGAAAGGAATTTCACGTTCGCCCATATCAACGTTAGGATGATTCGGCTGTGTCAACCAAAGGGTTTGCGCAGCATCATCGAAGCGTGCATTGACGCTCTCGGCTTTTTGCGACTCCCACTCACTGACGGCTTCTGCAAAGTTAGTAATCGTCACTTTTAATGGCTTTAACACCGCCATCCCGCGTGCTGTCGTGGTTTCTAGCGACTGACGAACGCTAAATTCTAACGAGCGGAAATCGACGACACTGTCGGATTTGGTCACACCGACGCGATCACAAAAATCTCGTAGACCTTCTGCCGTATAGCCTCGGCGGCGCATGCCAGCGATGGTCGGCATACGTGGATCATCCCAGCCGCTGACGATGCCTTCGTCGACCAGTTGTTTTAATTTGCGCTTACTGGTCATCGTGTGATCGACATTTAAGCGGCTAAACTCATACTGATGCGGCGCCACGTCAAAGCCAATTTTTGCAATCACCCAATCATAAAAAGGACGATGATCTTCGAACTCTAGTGTACACAATGAATGAGTAATGCCTTCGATGGCATCAGACAGCGGATGAGCAAAATCATACATGGGGTAGATGCACCACTTATCACCCGTTTGATGATGCGATTGATGCATGACACGGTAGATAACAGGGTCACGCAAGTTCATGTTTGGGCTTGCCATATCAATTTTGGCACGCAAAACTGCTTTGCCTTCCGCGTATTTGCCTTCTTTCATGTCGTTAAAGAGTGTTAAATTGTCTGCAACACTGGCATCACGTTGGGGCGAAGGCGTTCCGGCTTCACTAAACGAGCCACGGTTCTCTTTAATCTGCTCAGGTGATTGCAAGTCTACATACGCATCGCCTTGCTCAATCAGCTGCACAGCCCATGCATATAACTGATCAAAATAGCTTGACGCATGATACGCTTCTCCCACCCAGTCAAAACCCAACCACTTAACATCACTTTCAATGTTATCAATATAATCTTGCTTTTCTGCGGTTGGATTGGTGTCATCAAAACGCAAATTACATACACCGCCGAACTCTTCTGCCACGCCGAAGTTCAGACAGATAGATTTTACATGACCAAGATGCAAGTAGCCATTTGGCTCAGGCGGAAAGCGGGTCACGATTTGCTGGTATTTTTGCGCATTGACATCGTCACGAATGATATTACGAATAAAGTCGTTTTTTTGTTCATCTTTTTGTACGGGGTTACTTGAGTGCTCACTCATGGGGTATTGCTCCTAACGCAAATTGTCAATTCATGACACGTGCCATCACGCATCATGGAAAAGTCGAATCAAACTTTTGGCTAAAAAATAAAATGGTAATGAAAATTTGAGCCATAAAAACAGTGGGTTATAAAACCACACTATTTGCTCGCATGATTAAAAATGGTCGGAAATGTATAAAGTTGCGTTATTCTATCAGCTTTTGCAAAGGCATTAACAGCCTGATACATGACACAGGATAAAAAAGCCGTTAGACTACCCATGACTTTTTATCAACCAACTTTTTAACCACCACTTGACAGTGCCATTTAAGGTACTGCAATTAAAAAAGGAATATCTCATGGTAGACATGCCACCAGTAGTAGAACTTGACACCAATATGGGTGCAATCGTTATCGAACTCAATGAAGAAAAAGCGCCAAAGACGGTAGAAAACTTTTTAAACTATGTAAAATCAGGTCAATATGACGGTACGATTTTCCATCGCATCATTGATGGCTTCATGATTCAAGGCGGCGGAATGGACGCTGAAATGAATGAAAAGCCAACCAATGCGCCTATCGAAAACGAAGCGGACAATGGCCTAAAGAACGATAAAGGCACTATCGCAATGGCACGTACGCAAGATCCGCATTCAGCCACTAGCCAGTTCTTTATCAACGTAAAAGACAATGACTTCCTAAACCATTCTGGCAAAAATATGCAAGGTTGGGGCTATACTGTATTTGGTAAAGTCACAAGCGGTATGGATGTGATTGAAAAGATGAGAAGCGTACCAACGGGTCGTTTTGGCATGCATGCTGATGTGCCAAAAGAGCCAGTCGTTATTAACTCAGCGACTATCGTTACTCAGTAATAGTTATTTAGTAGCAGCGGCTTAGCCACTGTGAATTCATGAGTATTACTCAATAAAGCTTGTTGGGTAATACTCGTTATTCGATAAGTTATAAGGACCCAGATAAATGCAAAGTTTTAATCATTTAATCACGACCCGACCTCATGAGGTACGGCAAGTTTTGATTAGCGACCTGCATTTATCGTTAGATGAGCCTGCCTTAGTGCAGGCTTTTTTGGCGCTGCTTGATGACTGCCTTGCTCTACCCGCGCTCAAACGCTTATTCATTTTAGGTGATTGGTTTGAGGTATGGCTGGGTGATGATGTGTATCTGTCCCTATTAAAAGAGAAAAGGTCAGATGAGGCACGTCAAGGGCATTGGTTGACGCCCCTTATCATTAAGTTAAAACAATTGCGCATACAGGGCTGTGAGATACTGGTTATGCATGGCAATCGTGATTTTCTATTGGGTCGAGGGTTTTGTCATTTATTCGGTGGTGAGTTGATTGAAGAGCCTTATAACTTAACAGTCGGACAGCAAAACTATCGCTTAGAACATGGCGATGCCTTGTGCACTGATGATAAAAAGTATCAGCTGTTTCGCCGAGTCATGCGTCATCGTATGACACAGTGGTATTTGCTCAATAAACCCTTAGAAAAACGCTTGACCATCGCGGATAAAATGCGTAAAAACAGTCAGCAAAATAATGCCAATAAAGCGGCTTATATTATGGATGTTAATGATGATGCAGTCGCTACCGTCATGACAAATAATGATGCCTTACTACACGGGCACACCCACAGACCCGCTATTCACCCAATCGCTAATGGTAAAAAACGGTATGTACTTGGTGATTGGCGTCTGTTCGATAAAGATAAACGTCAATCAACAGTCAGTGCCGTGATTGGGGTCATTACTTCGCCACAAAACTCAAACGATGACGCTCAATTTGATCTAATAGAATTTAATTTTAAAATCTTTTAGTAGCGTGCGTTCACTTCAAAACGATTTGCTCTAACACAATTTACTCTAAAATAAAGAGGGTCTGTCGTTTATGCAACAGACCCTCTTTTGATGACTGCTTCTTTCCATTTTTTTAGCCGATAGGCCGATAGCTAGTTTATTTTAGAAGCGATACATTGGGATTGAGAGTGTGACTGGAATAAATTTTTTGCAGCCTCTGTCAGCAACGCCACAGCAAGCAAAAAAAATTTGTACCAGTCATACGTTACTATCTCTGCAAATGGTTTTTTTCTTATTAGTCTTAAGGCATCAATTTAAAGAAATGCTGACGGTAGTGTTTTAGCTCACGAATAGAGTCACGGATATCATCCAATGCCAAATGGCTGCCACCTTTCTCAAAACTTCTCAAAATATCAGGACGCCAGCGGAAACAAAGCTCTTTGATGGAAGACACATCAAGATTGCGATAGTGAAAGAACTTCTCAAGCTCTGGCATTTGACGCGCCATAAAGCGGCGATCTTGACAGATAGAGTTACCACACATGGGCGATTTACCACTATCGACCCATTTGTTTAAAAACTTAAGCGTTTCAGTTTCTGCTTCTGCTAGCGTCACGGTACTACGGCGTACACGATCGACCAATCCTGACTGACCATGCTGCTTGGTATTCCAATCATCCATCTTATTTAAGACTTGATCCGATACCTTAATCGCAAAAACAGGGCCTTCAGCAAGGACATTCAAATCCTCATCAGTAACAACGGTAGCAATCTCGATAATCTCATCGTTTAAGGTATCGAGTCCGGTCATCTCTAGGTCAATCCATACCAACCCTTTTTTGCCTTGATTTTTGATTTTAATCTTATTGGGATGGTCGCCGGTGGTCATAAAATATCCTATGTTCAATGAAGTTTGAGACAAAATTACTGAGCGCCTGTGGGTTTAGAATAAGTAAAACATTACAAAACCACTGTCTGTCATAGGCGCTTTAGGCTGTATGTTAGCAAATTTTCACGCTACACTTAGCAATATTTTTTTAATAGGTCAAAACCCATGGCATTAATCCGGCAACGCAAACTCACCAAGCAACAGATTCGTCGTATTGACAAGCAACAGCTGGCAAGTCAAGATAGCATCGATGACAGTTTGATGGATGGTGTAGTCATGGCGCATTATGGCAAGCAGCTAGAAGTCCAAGTGACCAGCTTGCCAGCCGTGATACCCGTGCAGCCGGAGATTGCGCCTGATGATCCAGAGCCGTTCTGGCAGACTCTTGAATTGGGCGATATCTGGCGCTGTCATGTGCGCACCAACTTGCCTATGCTTGCGGCAGGCGATCATGTGCGCTGGAGCGCGGATTCTAATACGGGCTTTGGACGTATTGAAGCGGTTAAGCCACGCACCTCTCTTGTCTCGC
Organism: Psychrobacter sp. 1176_08; assembly: GCF_052850615.1. Classification (NCBI taxonomy): domain Bacteria; kingdom Pseudomonadati; phylum Pseudomonadota; class Gammaproteobacteria; order Moraxellales; family Moraxellaceae; genus Psychrobacter; species Psychrobacter sp. 1176_08. The sequence continues at coordinate 123,124 of NZ_VXCU01000003.1, read as the reverse complement.
GCCCAGATCGTTATCATAAGCTCAAGCCGGTTGCTGCCAATGTTGACATCCTTGCTATCGTGTTCGCGCCCCTGCCAGCTGCTGCTCCTACGCTCATAGATCGCTACTTGGTTGTTTGCCATCATGCGGGCGTCAAGCCATTATTGGTCTTAAACAAAGCCGATCTATTGGCACAAGAAAATGGCGTCGATACCAATAAGCTGCTGGCGCAATATGCCGCCCTCGGGTACGAAAATGTGCTGACCTCTGTTGATTGCCCTGAAAACATTGCGGATAGTGATGAGCAAAAAGGCCTTGATGAATTAAAGCGCTACATAGACAAAAAGCTGGTTATCTTTGCTGGCCAATCGGGCGTTGGTAAGAGCAGTTTGATCAATGCGCTATTGCCTGACTCAGGTCAAAGCGTCAATGTCATCTCTGAAAACTCTCAACTTGGACAACATACGACGACGACTAGCCGCTTGCTACCATTCAATCCAGACGATTTAACCCAAGGCGGTATCGTTGATACGCCCGGTATTCGTGAATATGGTATTTGGCATTTGACCCCTGATGACATCATTTCAGGCTTCGTTGAGCTTGCGCCACTGGCTGGCGATTGCCAATTCCGTGACTGTCGCCATACCCATAACAGTAAAGGCTGCGCCCTTTGGCAAGCAGTGGCTGATGGTACAGTCTTGCAACGCCGCGTTGAAAACTTGGTTACGCTCAGAGAAGAAGCGGATACCAAACCTTACTAAGCATTGCTTTATTAAGGGTTAAACGCAAGGGTGGTCATCACACGTTTACTATAGACGACCTTATCGGTATAATAGCGCCTTGTTCAATTCGTTAGGCTGTCTTCTCAGCTTAATAGAACACTTATTTTTTTGGAGGTATGGTTTGGATCGTGCGCTGGAATTTGTGGGCAACCACCCGTTTTTATTTGGTATATTAGCCGTGCTTGCTATACTGTTTTTTGCCATTGAGAACAAACGTAGCGGCAGAAAAATATCGCCCAACACTCTTGGTATGATGGTTAACTCTCAAAACGCGCAGATCATTGATATTCGCGACAAAAAGAAGTTTGCCACAGGATATATTCAAGGCAGTCGCAACATACCTTTTTCTGAGCTAAAAGATCGTGTCAGTGAGATTCGCGCAATTGAGCAGCCTGTGATTATTATTTGTGATATGGGTGTGCAAGCAGGCGCTGCGATTCAGATGATTGGTAAAGAAAATGTTTACCGCTTAGACGGTGGCGTTGGTGGCTGGCAAGGTGCTGGTATGCCATTGGTTGGTCCAAAGGATGTATCGTCTAAAAATAAAGGCAAAGCCAAACCAAGTTTGCATAAATGATTAGACAAAGCACCGAATACGTACTTTTTGATGGTTTATTAACTGGTAGTTATTTGTCTAGCGGCTATTTGAGAGTTGATCGTTAATGAGTTAATTAATAGGCGCGTAAAAAAGACACCTTACTAAGAGGTGTCTTTTTTTATGTGGCATTTATGCTACTGTTCAACCTTTTACATACGCTTAACTTGAATTTATAAGGCTTATCCCCACTTTAATACTGAGTATCAACAAACCTAACTGACGGTAACGGCTTATAATAATTTTTATCCAATGATTGTTTATAACAACAGGGTTACCTCATAAACTTATAAATAAGGATTTATCATGACTGTATCTGTTAAAGTCTATACGACCCCTATCTGCCCATACTGCTCAAACGCTAAGCAATTGCTACAATCTAAAGGTGTTAACTACGAAGAGATTGGTATGCACGACATGAGCAGTGAAGAGCGCCAAGCTTTGATGAAAAAAACCAATAACTATCGTACGGTTCCTCAAATCTTTGTTGGTGAGACTTTTGTTGGTGGCTTTGATGAGCTGAATCAAATGAACCAGCAAGGCAAGCTTGACGAACTACTAGCGGGTTAATTGATCATTCTTCTTGACTGTCTGTCTTCATCTAGGTAAAGATGGACAGATTATGAATAGAAGGCAATGCTAAAAAATGTCGAGATACACTCTCGATTTATATTACAATGTTATTTTATAAAACGACCGTTTGATCCATTATTTGATTTAACTTTAGAGGAATTATCATGGCTGACGCACAACCACAATTGGCATTAGAACGCATTTACGTAAAAGATATGTCACTTGAAGTACCAGGCGCTGAAGTATTCACCAAAGAGTGGAACCCAGAGCTTGATATCAACCTTTCAAGCAATGCTGAAAAACTTGATGACGATCATTATCAAATCATTTTGACAGTAAGCGTTACGGCTAAAAATGCTGATGAAGCTGCATTTATTGCCGAAGTCCATCAAGCAGGGATTTTCTTATTAAAAGATATTCCTGAAGATCAAATTGGTCAAATTTTGGGTGCATACTGCCCTAACGTTTTATTCCCATATGCTCGTGAAGTCATCAGTGATATCGTGACACGTGGTAGTTTCCCGCAACTATTGCTTGCACCAGTAAACTTCGATCAAGCATACGCACAAAGCCAACAGCAAGCTCAAGTAGATGCTGAAGGCAATGCTTAATTATTGATGTGAGAATGTATTGACTGTAGCAGTGATACATTTGACAAAAAGCCGCCTACCTATTTGGGTAGGCGGCTTTTTTTTAGTTATGTTTTGACATTAAATTTGAAAAAAACTGTCAATGAGCTTTCAATAAAAAAACCCCGACTGTATAAAGTCGAGGTCTCATTTTTATGACAGCTGGTATATCGTAGGATATTAGCCTTTTAATGCAGACAAAATCTGCTGCTTAACGTCATCAATACCTTGTGTACCATCAAACTTATTGTATTTAGGCGCGTCATCGCCCTCTTCAGCTTTTTCTTGATAAAAACCAACCAAGGCTGACGTTTGCTCATGATAAGTAGCCAAGCGATCACGAATCGTCGACTCTTTATCGTCTTCACGCTGAATCAAGGCTTCACCAGTCACATCGTCAATTCCTTCTTGCTTAGGTGGATTGTGATGAATATGATAAACACGACCTGAATTTGGATGCTGGCGACGACCAGACAAACGGTTCACAATCTCATCATCAGGAACACTGATTTCAACCACATGGTTAATCGCGACATCTGCATCTGCAAGCGCTTGGGCTTGCGGAATAGTACGCGGGAAACCATCAAAGATACAACCGTTGACACAGTCAGGCTTAGCGATACGTTCTTTCACTAGGTTAATAATAAGGTCATCAGAAACCAAACCGCCAGCATTCATGATATCTTTGGCTTGTTTGCCAAGCTCACTGCCTTCTTTGATCGCTGCACGCAGCATATCGCCAGTTGAGATTTGTGGGATATCAAATTCTTTAGAAATAAACTGGGCTTGAGTGCCTTTACCAGCGCCTGGTGGACCTAGCAAAATAATACGCATCATTATGCGACTCTCCTTAATAGATAGGATTTTGGGATTGATAAAACTTTGGGATTGGTTGATTGCAGAACCACCTTACCTTGTGACTCTACAAACCTCAAGTATTTTCACGATTGCTGTGATAAGTTGCTATGACTTATCTGTTCATATAACGTTGTTGCACGCTCGTTTAACGTGCAACAAGGCATTCGCAATGTGCATTAACAGCAGACATCTTATGGTATTTGCTGATTAATTTCCACATTGACTTGGTCTTGATCAGCACTAATCACAACCGGGTTACCCGATAGATCTCCTGATTCTGCGCTTGCTGTACCACTATGACTAATACGAGCGATAACGGCTAGCTGCACTTTATCAGATCTGGCAGATTGCAAGGTACGTTCTGGCATCATGGCATCAAGATCACTTAAGCTAATAACTGCTTCACCTTGTTTGATCACACTGATAGGTAGACGCTTAGCAGCAAATGGTGGCCCACCTTTTACATCACGTATCGCAACAAACAATACATCATCACCTTTTACCAGTGGCAGCAAGCTTGCATTAACTCTCACTGTCACCTCAACACCTTCAGAGGCTTGCTGTTGCTGCGCGCTCACGTTGGCGCTTAATTCATCTAAACTTTGTAGCGCTTGAGAATGGTCGCCTGGTTTGGCTGCAATATTACCACGCAGACGCTTAATCCAGCCTTGTGCTTGCTCAAAGTTATTACTACGTGCCTCTCCCATTGCCATTAGCATTTGTGCCCCTTCATGGTCTGGGTTTTTAGCCAATACATCTTGCAGCACGCGGCGGCTACTATCGTCTAATTGGCCTTTATTGGCAAAGAAGCTGATCTGAGCATAAGTAGTGGCAATCTCTTCATTGTCTGGCGATAAACGATACGCGCGCGATAAAGACTCTATCGCTGAATCAGTTGCTTCTAATGACAGAAATAGCTCTGACAAGCGCATCCAGCGATTGGGGTCATCAGCATGGCGATAGACATTGGTCTGCATGGCACTGATCAATTGTGTGCCATCTTCAATTGCCCAAGCTGGTGGCTGATCAATTTTACCCGTCAATAAATCATCGGCAACTTGACCAACTTTGTCCTCGCTTGCCCAAAGTTCAAATACGGGCGTACGATCGCTGACCATTAGATAGGCCATAGCTGTCAATACGGGCACCCAAACTATGATAATTAACCGGCTTTTTATACCAGGTGCCACCATGGGCGTGACTTCACGCTGAGCGTCCAAAAGCTGGCGCTCAAGCTCGAGTTTTTGGTTTTGATAGTGGTTGTCATCAATGACACCACTGTCTTTATCTGTTTTGAGTTCTGCAAGACGCTCGCGAAACACAGCAACATTGATATCTAATAATTGATTGTCCACAGGATTTTGTTGCGCACGTGAGGCTCTTAGCCACGGTATAATGGCAATTACCGCAAATACTAGAGCGATAAGTAAGCTTAAAGCAATGAATAAGCCGACAGTAGAGAATAGGGTCATTTTTTGTCCTCAAGGCTTGTGGTATCGTGATCATCTTCTTTACCACTATCAGTACGTGATAAGAGGCGGTCAAGTTGAGCTCTTTCGGCAACAGACAGAGCAGCAGCGGTACTTTCTACCTTTACTCCGTTCTCTCCACTGGCAACAAGCTGACGCCGTTTGCTTTGCCAAAACCATCCTATCAACAAAACGATGAGCAACAATGGTGGGAAAAACCACAAGACCCATGTTGATGGGCGTACAGGTGGCTTATAGCTGATAAAATCACCATAACGCTCCTGCATATAAGAACGAATTTCACCATCACTACGACCATCTTTTACCATATCGTAGGTCTTTTGCTTTAAGTCTTGGGCAATTGGTGCATCAGAACCTGCAAGGTTTTGATTTTGGCATTTTGGGCAGCGCAGCTCTTCGATAAGACCACGATACTGAGCCTCTTGTTGTTCAGAGTCAAAATCGTAGACATCAATTGCAGCATAAGTTGTGGCACTCAGCAGGCACGCTATAATTAAGCTTGCCAGCTGTAAGATAATAGGCTTCACATTGGCTTTCACTTACACACCTCCCCAATCTGCTTCGTATCTGGGCTGACGTTATTATTATTGGCATCATTGAGTATCATCAGGCAAGGCGCGATTCGACTTTGCCAGTTGCTCTCATTAATCTCACCAATAATATGTTGACGAATAATCCCTTCACCATCGACAACGAACGTTTCAGGTGCACCTGTCAAGCCTAAATCTAAGGCAAACTGCCCTGATAAATCCTGAATCGACATTGAAAACGGATCCCCACCTCGGTTTAGATATCCCAAGGCATCACCAATCTCATCTTTATAGTTGATGCCCACCAGGTTGACACCACGTTCTTCTAGCTGCATCAAAAAAGGATGTTCAATCACACAAGTGGGACACCAAGAGCCCCATATATTCATCAAGAAAGGTTTGTCAGGCAAGTTCTCATTGGTCATGATACGGCTGGTATCGGATAATAAAGGAAGCTCAAACGCTGGTACTGGACGCTCAAGCGCCGTATTGGTCACAATATCAGTCGGTTGTCCTAGCCGCATATATAACATGACAATCAAACCAATGAAGACGATCAATGGAATCAAAAACCACAATCTAAGCTGCTTTTTATTCATGGTTTTAGGGTTATTTACCTCATGGTGCCCAGCTTTTTGATCAGAAGAATTGTTTGACGTGCTCATCTTAATTGCCTCCCATCTTTGTCACGGGTATTTCAGACTCAGTGACGGGACGAGCGCCAGACTTTTCAGGCATGATTTGCATCGGTGTCTTGGTTTTCTTAATACGATAACGATTGTCAATAATACTTAGCAAGGCACCGAACGCCATAATCAGCGCACCCAGCCATATCCAACGAATCAGCGGTTTGACGTAAATACGGAACGCCCATTCATTGCTGTTTTCGGCGATAGGCTCACCAAGCGCCACATATACATCACGCAAAAGAGTGGCGTCAATCGCAGCTTCTGTCATCGGCATCATACTGATAATAAAGTTACGTTTTTCAGGATATAAGGTAGTCACCTCTTGACCATCTTTGCTAATGGCCACCTCCGCTTGTGTGGCATCAAAGTTACTGCCTTTGACTTCACGGAAACCTTTTACGACAAAATCATAGCCCTGAACATGGACACTATCATTTGGTGCCAATGCCACATCACGCTCAATGCTCAACGTAGTTGTAAAGGCCACACCAATAACAGCAATAATCACACCGATATGCGCTATCTGTTGACCCCAATAGCTCAGACGTAGTTGACGCAAACCTGTCAAACGACTGGATGCATTTTTGGTCTTGTCTTTAAGATCGACGACCATCCATAGCAGTACCCAAAAACTGATCGCTAAGGTCACGCCAATATTGAGCATCTCTGATGGACTGACAAAATAGGCAATAATCGCTGCTAATACTAGACTGCTTACTGCGATGATCATGCCAGCACCCAAAAGCGGGCGACTGTCTTTTTTCCAGCGAATATTAGACCCCATGCCCATCGCTATCAATAGCAACCAAGTAAGAGGCACAAATAGTGCATTAAAGTAAGGAGGACCAACTGATACCTGACCCAAATTAAAAGAGTCAGCGATAATGGGATATAGCGTACCAAGTAAAACAACCAAGGTCGCAATCAGAAGAATGACATTATTAATGACTAAAAATGACTCACGTGAAATCAGCTGATATTGACTTTCAACCGTCAAACGCCAGCCACGTATGGCAAACATCAATAGGCCGCCCCCGATGATCACACCAAGGATCACTAAGATGACAAGACCACGCGTTGGGTCAGCAGCGAATGAGTGTACGGAGGTAATGACTCCTGAGCGTACTAAGAAAGTACCAAGCAAACTCAGTGCAAAAGCAAAAATCGCTAGCATGATTGTCCATGCTTTAAATACACCACGCTTTTCAGTGACTGCCAGCGAATGTAGCAACGCCGTACCTGCCAGCCATGGCATCAAAGAAGCATTTTCTACTGGATCCCAGAACCACCAACCGCCCCAGCCAAGCTCATAATAAGCCCACCACGAACCAAGCGCGATACCAACGGTCAAAAAGCCCCAAGCAGCCAATGCCCATGGACGCGACCAGCGAGTCCAGACTGCATCCAAACGCCCTTCCCATAATGCCGCCATACAAAAAGCAAATGGCACAACTAAGCCCACATAACCCATATAAAGCATGGGCGGATGAATGATTAAACCGAAATCTTGCAATACAGGGTTTAAGTCTGCGCCATCGACAGGCAAATTGGGCAATGTGCGCTCAAATGGCGAAGACGTAAAAATAAGCATCGCAAGCATCATTGCCTGCACGCCAGCTAAAATAACCAATACTCGTGCACGCATGGATAACGGTAGACCACGGCTAAAATAAGACACCAAGGCGCACCAAGTCGCCATAATGGTCATCCAAAGCAGTAGGGAGCCTTCATGCCCACCCCAAGTCGCTGATAATTTGTAGTACCAAGGCAATAAGGTATTAGAATGTTGAGTGACATAGACTAAGCTAAAGTCATTATAATAAAAGCCTGCCATCAGCGCAGCAAACGAAGTAATCATGGCAGCAAATTGTGCCCATGCAAGACTTGGCGCAAGACGTTGCCAAGCAACGTGATCACGCATGACACCAATAGTCGGTAACACCACCTGCAAAATCGCCAACATAAAGGCGGCTAGCAAGGCAAAATAACCCAATTCTGTGATTAACATACGGTCTAACCCTGTTTACCTTAGTACGATCATTGTTTATTTTAGGGATTGGTAATTTGGAGTAGTAAAACTGTCCGATATTCGCTATTGCTGTTGACGATGGCCACAGCAATATCAGAGACTTACAGCAGGGTACATTAGCGTTAACTTGTCACGTTTTTGTATCCACTCTGTATTTGATGTGTGTAAAAAATAAAAAACTTATTGATTATTGCATGGATGGAAAAAACACCAAGACAAGATGCAGCCAACCCGCCAAGAATCCTGTTAAGCCCCCTAAAATAATTAGAGTCATCTCATCTTCTCGGAATGCGGGACGCAATAAGTTTTGAAACTCATTGGGCGTCAATGCACGTATTCGATCACGGAACAGACCAAATATCTTACTGGCACGGCTTTCGTTCAGTTCAGGATCACGCAGCGGTACCATGGTTGCAATAATAGATTTATCAATAATGGTATTTTTTAATTGACCATATTCTCGGCGACCCAGCCCCACACGCAATGTAGTACTAATGACTGGCGACTCTAGTACCTTATAGAGATGCGATTTCATCAAATCTCGCGTCTGTGCAGCACGTTCACCATACATCATCTCATTCATGATATTTTCAAGTGTGACCAAATCCTTGACGACGATCTCAGCAAAAACCTCAGATACTTCTTCTTGTCGCTTCATAAAACCGCCTTGTAGGCGATACTGTGCGATATGCGGTATCTGTGGCTTAATAAATGGGAAATGGCGTTGGACAGTAAAAAGCTTTAAATAAGGAATAAAACGCGGTTCGACTGGATTAAACACCATCCAAATAGCGATCCAATTGGTCAAAAAGCCCCAAATCGCAGCAAAAAACGGTACCGTCCAATGCTGTGGCACCAGCAAAAAGATAAACATCTGAATAATACCGAAAACCAAACCAATCAAAGCACTGATATGCCAAATAAAATTGATCTCTTTTTGACCCACTTTTAAAAACATATTCACCATCAAACGACGATCACTCTCCATCGTATTGACAATCATCTTACGCATATCAACCAAATCTTCGACATGATAAGTCAGGTCGGTCACCAAGGACTGCATAATATTGGGCAATTCTTGATGCGCTTGAGCGTAGACACGACGCTTTAGAGCGTAAGGCAGATTGCCCCACAAGGCTGGTGAATGATCCAGCATGATCTCATCAATCAATACCTCAAGATTTTCATCAACCGTATTGGTAATGAATACCGCCATTTGCTCAGGCTCCATTGCCTGAAAAAACTCATCAAGCGACCCAAGCTTCGATAGCGTCTGATCAACGATGACGCCCGATATTTTACCAGCCTTACGTGGGACGATACCTTGCCAGCCAATACCAGGTAAACCAAAAAACGGGAAATTTGGAATACGGATACCCCAAAACTTGATGGGATAGAACAGCATTTTAAGCGCCATCCATACATGTATCCAAGTAACAAATGCCGTCACTGGTGGGATGGTTAACATGGCAAAAAACTCTGGGTGCTCAGCTATCGTCTGCCACAATGAAGTTGCATCCATGACTTATCTTGCCTCTGGTTGATTATCATTGCTAATAAACTATCTTTAGCAAATTAGAACGTATTAAGAAATACGCTCCGCCCATAATGGTGTCTATAAGATAAAAAAATGACTATAAATAAATCGCCTGATTTTAGCATACTTGCTACCTATTAGCACAGGTAGACCCTAGCCAAGTTGTGACTAGAGATGACAAGTTTTACCGCTTAACTGTATTGATAAAGCTTTCAACTGGCCTATCCCTGCTGAAACCATTGACAGTGACAAAATAAGTGGTCAAATACTGCGTCCTGTTATTTGTTCTGCTATAATCCGCGGGTAAATGCCAATACCTATTTCTCTACTTTTCTGCCTCTTAATTAATGCATCATAATTGCAAACAAGATCAGTCTATGTGATTGAAATCCTTCGCATTATCCTTTATGCTCACCGCACCTTGGTTCATAAACCCGCTCATGTATCTCTTTTATTGACTCACCGACTGTTTGGGCTTTTACTTTATATGAATAAACCGCTAACTCCCAACACTGAACAGACCAATAGTGTTTTTACCTCTCGTATTATTATCCTTGGGGTTTTAATATTTTTAGGTTTGGGTGGCTTGATCATGCGTTATGGTTATTTACAAGTCTACGCCCACGATAAATACACCACTCAGGCAGATAACAACCGCATTAAACTGATATCTGCGCCGCCCAGCCGCGGTTATATTTATGATCGTAACGGTATCATATTGGCAGACAATCAGCCTGTCTTTACAGCCATGCTGAGCCCTGACGAAGTTGAAAACCCAGAGCGCACGCTACATTTACTTGCGCCTATTTTTGATCTGACAGACAAAGACATTACTGATATTTTGGCTCGTATCAGCAAAAGTAAGAACGATCCTGTCACCATCAAAATCGACTTAACTGAGGCGCAGCTGGCTCAGTTTAGCGAGCGTAAGCCTTTTTTTCGCGGCGTCACTATTCAAAGTAAGCTGACACGCTCTTATCCTTATGATGAGTTGTTTGCACATGTCATTGGTTATGTGGGCCGCATTAATGACAAAGAGAGCAAACGCATCGATAAAGACAAATACGCGGGTACTGACCTGATTGGTAAAATTGGTATCGAAGACTATTATGAAGATATTCTATTGGGCCAGCCGGGTTATCAATCTGTAGAGACTGATGCGCACGGCAATATTTTACGGCAATTAGATACTAAGCCGCCTGTCTCTGGTAACGACATTACTTTGAGTTTAGATTACGGCTTACAAACTGTGGCTCAACAACAGCTAGATGGACGTCGCGGTGCGATTGTCGCCATTGATCCCAAGAATGGCGATGTACTGGCATTTGTCAGCAACCCAAGCTATGACCCCAATCCTTTTATTTCAGGCATCTCTTTTAAAGACTACGGCGCACTACAAGAAGATCCTGACGAACCATTATACAACCGAGCATTACAAGGTATGTATCCTCCTGGCTCAACCATTAAACCTTTTGAAGGCTTGGGCGGTATCCATTATGGTTTACGCAATTGGGACACCACCATCTACGATCCAGGCTATTTTAGCTTACCAGGAGATTCACATCGGTTCCGCGATTGGAAACGCGGCGGTCACGGTACAGTGGATTTGAAAAAATCGATCGTCATGTCAGTTGATACTTATTATTATAAATTGGCCTACGAGATGGGCATCCAGCGCCTTCATGACTGGATGGTGCGGTTTGGTTTTGGTGACCAGACTGGTATCGACTTACCCAACGAAAAATCAGGAATCATGCCATCACCCAAATGGAAAAAAGACACTTATGATAAAGGGTGGTTACCTGGCGAAACCATCTCAGTCAGTATTGGACAAGGTTATTTCTTAGCCACGCCACTACAGATTGCCAATGCAACTGCTATGACGGCAAACAAGGGCTATCACATTACCCCTCACCTATTAAAAAGCAGTGACGGGGCAGCAAAAGTCAACGTCATCACCAAACCTGATGGCAAAATTGATTATAATGGTAAGCCCTCTGACTGGGTACGCATGCATGAGGCAATGGAAGCAACTGTGAAAAGTGGTACAGCACGCCGCGCTTATAATCCAAAGTATCGTATAGCAGGTAAATCTGGAACCGCGCAGGTCAAATCTATTGCCCAAGGTAAACGTTATAATAAAGCCGCGCTAGATTCGCGTCACTGGGATCACGCTTGGTTCAATGGCTTTGCACCTGTAGATGATCCTCAGATTGCTCTTGCTGTATTGGTCGAAAACGGTGGTGGTGGTGGTGCCGTGGCCGCCCCCATCGGTCGTGAGCTTTTTGATTATTGGGTATTGCAACGTAAAACCAATCCTATTTTGCCACCAACCGCAGATGAGCTTCGTGCCATCAAACACCAAAAAGCATTAGACAAGGCGGCGCGTGATGCTATTCGTGATAAAGAGGCAAAAGCATTAGAAGAAAAAGAAGCCCTAGCAGCTGCTGCATCAACATCTGAGTAAGAGACGGTGAAAGAGACCTGTTATGACCAAACCTTCAAACGGCCGCGAGCCAAAGAGAAACACTAAAGTCAAAAAAAATACAGCAGCAGGCGATGTACGTATCATTGGCGGTCAGTTTAAACGTCGTATCGTCCATTTCGTCGAGGCTGACGGTCTACGTCCAACACCAGATCGTTTGCGTGAGACGTTGTTTAATTGGCTGCTGGCTGATATTCATGGTGCGTATGTACTTGATAGTTGTGCTGGTAGCGGTGTACTAGGATTTGAAGCATTATCACGAGGCGCTGCCCACTCAACTTTTATTGAAGTCAATCCAGCGCAGAGTCATATGCTACGTCAAAGTGCTGACCAACTAAGACTCGATGCAACCACTTATCAAGTCATTCAGGGCACAGCTGAGCAAGTCTTGACTCAAAATCAATTGGTTCCACGTCATTTTGATTTGGTTTTCATTGACCCGCCTTATGCGCAGGATTTGTGGCAACCTATTTTGATGGCATTAATCACCCAGTCGCTCATCAATACCGATACCTTGATTTATCTCGAAGCTGATAAAGAATTAGAAGATCAATTGATACAACTGGCAAATACCCTTAATAAAAATGTGACTGCACCGCACCAAGCAACACTAAAAGCAGTTGGCTTTGACTGTTTAAAACAAACCAAAGTTGGACAAGTTGTCGCTGGACTTTATCGACTATCATCGTCATAATTGTGTAGTATTTGTTAAAAATGTCTAAAACCGCTTAAAAACTGGCCCAACGCTGCAGTTAAATGTATATAAGGCAAAAATAAACCCCAATGCAGCTTGCAAGCGTAGGCGCTACTGCTTATAATGTGCAGTCTGTTTTTTGAGAGCCCCGTTCCCAGCTAAACTCTCAACGAATTCTAATTTTAAGGTTTTATCATGAAAACACTTAGTGCAAAACCAGCTGAAGTGACCCATGACTGGTATGTCGTAGATGCTGACGGCAAAACCCTTGGTCGCTTGGCTACTCAAATCGCTAGTCGCTTACGTGGCAAGCATAAGACGTCTTATACTCCACACGTAGATACTGGTGACTTCATTGTTGTCATCAATGCAGAAAAAATCGCGGTAACGGGTAAAAAAGCACAAGACAAAAAGTATTATCGTCACACTGGTTACCCAGGCGGTATTAAAGAAACCAACTTCACGAAGCTGATTGCACATAAGCCTGAAGATGTTCTACACAAAGCAGTTAAGGGTATGCTTCCAAAAGGCCCTCTTGGCTATGCAATGATCAAGAAGCTAAAGCTATATGCGGGTACTGAACATCCACATACTGCACAGCAACCTAAAGAACTAGACATCTAAGGATATACTTATGGAACGCAATTACGGAACTGGTCGCCGCAAGACGTCTACTGCTCGTGTATTTTTATCAAAAGGTACTGGCAGCATCGTTGTTAACGGTAAGCCACTTGACGAATACTTCAGCCGCGAAACTTCACGCATGGTTGTTCGCCAGCCTCTAGAACTACTAGATTCTGCTAACTCATACGATTTGTATGTGACTGTTGCAGGCGGTGGTATCAGTGGTCAAGCGGGTGCAATTCGCCACGGTATCACACGTGCATTAATCGAAGCTGACGAAACTTTAAAGCCTGCCCTAAAAGCAGCTGGTTTTGTTACTCGTGATTCACGTCAAGTTGAACGTAAGAAATTGGGTCTACGTAAAGCACGTAAACGTCCACAATTCTCAAAACGTTAATCAAAGCTCTCGCTTATTTTCTTGTTTCTATTGGCTTTTTCTCGGAGCCACAGTATCAGTCTTAAATAAGCGTGTAGATTTGCAAAACCTTATAAGCTGGTCACAGCTTGTAAGGTTTTTTTATGTCTATATATAGCTCTTGGAGTGACAATGGGTTATTTAGATAGCGTTGGTTTACAATTTAAGCTGTTGTTTTCCTCACCAGTGCATCGAAGTTAATTATGCCTGACAGATGCCTCTTAGCGATTTTGACTTGCAAAGCACTTGACGCTACCCCATCATAATACTAAATTTTTATCATTAGCCTCAATGCCATAAGATAGCTATAACCCGATGCCATAAACCGTGCTGCAAAAGGATATTATGAAAGCGCCTGAACAATACGACCCCAGCAAATCTTCTTCAAAAAATCATATATCACCAAGTATTCAGCAGTCGATCAAATCGCCTGCCATACCTACTGGCACGCCAACGATTAAGCAAACTCATAAGCGTACAGCACACGCTGAGAAAAAGCCCTTTCAAAAACAGTTTTTATTACCGAAATACTGGGGTATTTGGTTACTGTTTTTTATTATGCTACCCATGATGTATTTGCCCCTTCGTTGGCAGTTTTGGTTGGGACGCAAGCTTGGCATCTTATGTTATAAAATTGCAGGCTCGCGTCGCCGTGATACGTTAATCAACCTCAAGCTTGCCTTTCCAGAAAAGCCTGAAGCTGAGCGTGAACTAATGGCAAAACAAGTCTTTGTCAATCAAGGCATCGGTGTGTTCGAGACCTTATGCGCATGGTTTCGTCCAGATGTTTTCACTCGTACTGTTTCTATCTCTGGACTACAACACATCGTCAACGCTCAAAAAGACAATCGACCGGTTATCTTATTAGGGGCTCATTATACGATGCTTGATTTGGGTGGCTTATTTTGTGCCCAGTTTTTTCCTGTCGATTGTATGTATCGCACACAGAACAATCCTCTGCTCGACTGGTTTATTTATAATGGTCGTACCAGCATTTTTGGTAAGCAAATTTCTAGCCGTGATATGCGCAGTTTGGTCAGTTCAATCAAGGCTGGGCACGTCATTTGGTACTCCCCTGACCAAGACTATGGCCTAAAACAAGGGGTCATGGCACCATTTTTTGGCGTGCCCGCTGCCACGATTACTGCGTCACGTCGCATGGCCAAATTGGGCAGCAAAGATCACCCACCTGCTGTTATGGCATTGCACACTTATCGTCAAACGCCAGACAATCTGCCACGTGGCAAACGTCCCCACTATCATCTAACCATTACGCCTGAGCTGGATAACTATCCAAGCAACGACGAAGTCGCTGATGCTACTCGCGTCAATGAAGTGTTAGAAGGACTAATTCGTATTGATCCTACTCAGTGGATGTGGTTTCATCGCCGTTTTAAACACGGACCCAATGGACGTACCAATATCTATAAGTAGAACCTTATTCCCAAGAAAAACGCTAGGGAAATTTGCTATAATTTGTGCCTAATATTTTGCGTCATTCAAAACACACAATGACCAATGCATTGATAATAACTTGATAAATAAAGTAATGGATTCCACATGAGTAATAACAGCACTCCTAATGAGCAGACTTCTGCCAGCTTAACCGAAGCCAAGCGTATCTTGACTGGCATCAAACCGACTGGTATCCCGCATTTGGGTAATTATGTCGGTGCCATTCGTCCAGCAATCGAATCGATCCAAAATAGCGATCATGAAGCGTTTTTCTTTTTAGCTGATTATCACGGAATTATTGGTTGTTATGATCCAGCTATTATTCATGAGTCCACAAAGGTGATTGCAGCCACATGGATTGCGTGTGGCCTAGATCCTGAACGCGTCACTTTTTATCGTCAGTCAGACGTACCTGAGATTCCAGAACTGGCTTGGATTTTGAATTGTTCGTGCGCAAAAGGTCTGATGAACCGCGCTCACGCTTATAAAGCATCAGTCGATATTAATATGGAGAAAGCCGATGTCGATCCTGATCAAGGCGTGACCATGGGTCTGTTTGGTTATCCTGTATTGATGGCCGCTGACATTTTGATGTTCAATGCCACGCACGTCCCAGTTGGTCGCGATCAAGTCCAGCATATTGAGATGGCGCGTGACATTGCAGGCACCTTTAATCATCGCTACAAGACTCTATTTACCTTACCATCTGCTGTCGTTGATAACGACATTCCGTTATTGACAGGACTTGATGGTCGTAAAATGAGCAAAAGCTATAGCAATACCATTCCCTTATTTGGCGAGCCTAATTCGCAAGTGAGCTCCGAAAAGCAAATGCACAAAGCTATCATGAAAATCGTGACCAACTCACAGTTGCCTGATGAGCCAAAAGATCCTGACGACTCAGCGCTGTTTGAGATATATAAAGCGTTTGCCACGCCTGAAGAAATCGCCGATATGCGTGCGCAGTATCTGGCAGGTATTGGCTGGGGTGATGCCAAGCAAGCCTTGTTCGACAAAATTAATACCGAGATTGCCCCATTCCGCGCGCGTTATGAAGAACTCATGGCCAATCCAAAAGAGCTAGAAGAAATCTTGCAGATGGGGGCAGAAAAAGCGCGTCGTCATAGCCGTAAGCAGCTAGATAAAACGCGTAGAGCCATTGGTATTCGTCCGCTTGCTAAGCTTAAATAAATGATCACGTGTACTATAACTAAAACAAGCAGCTTTTGAGAAAGCTGCTTTGTCTATGAGTGCTTACTATATGCCTGAACTCTTGAATGATAATGACGTAAAAAATATTAAAGAGCACTCAAAGACTAACGATATGTCCTTGCGCATTTACCAGACGCCCGTACAACACCTTCCAGAAGATCTCTATGTACCACCACAAGCATTTGCTATTTGGTTAGAGCAATTTGCTGGGCCACTGGATTTTTTATTATACTTGGTCAAAAAGAACAACGTTGATTTGACCCAGCTGCCAATATTGCCCATCACTGAGCAATATCTGGCTTATATCAGCGAGCTGGACACAGCCCATTTTGAATTGGCAGGTGATTATTTGCTGATGGCCTCCACTCTCATTGCCATCAAAACTGAGCTATTGTTACCCAAGCCAGAAACGCCGACTGATGAGCGCGACCCCAAAGCAGAGCTTATTGAACGTCTAGAAGAGTATGCGCAGATTAAAGCGGCCAGTCAGCGTTTAGACAACTTGGTGCGTCTCGAGCGAGATGTGTTTTTGGCGATGGTGAGTATGCCAAGTCAAGACGTGATGAAAACTGAATTACCCAATTACTCTCCTACCTTGTTGATTGATAGCCTCTTCAAAATGCAGTTACAGCCCGACTATCAGATGCATACCATCAAAGTTGATACCGTGCCGCTTGCTGACCGTATTGCCAGTATCAGTCGACAGCTCAGTACTGGAAGTGCTCGCTCCTTTTATGATCTACTAGATAAGTCACAAGGCAAGGTGGGAGTTGTTGTCAGTTTTGTCGCTGTACTCGAATTGATGAAGCGGCAGCTTATTGGTTTGGTGAGTGATGATACGGATAATGACCTTTTAGAGGCTGTTGTTGATAACCATCAAGCTGATGCAGATGCTAAATTTGAAAATTTAACCTTTCAATGGCTGGTGTAACAATAACGAGTATCATAAAAATAATCAGCATTGCAGAGATTGTTATGACTGATAACATAATTGTGAAAAAAGAGTACCTAGCTAATGGCAGATGTTGATAACCCAAAGTATGAGAATAAAGCACAAAAACCAATGTCTATCTCTGTGCCTATGTCGTCTGAAAAACGCGAAAACTCAGAAGAGATAAGTAGACATATTGAAGTACTACTGCATGCTTCAGAAGCGCCGCTCACTGCTGGTGCGTTGAAGAAACATCTGTCTGTGTCTACAAAAGAATTAGCAGACGCTTTAGGACTATTACAAGAACGGCTAGACACCGGTGTGTTAAAGCTGCATGAGACGGCTAGTGGGTATCGCTTGCAAATCGCCGACAACTACAGCACCCTTATACAGCGCGTTTTTCCTCAGCGTCAAGAACGCCTCAGCCAAGCCTTGCTCGAGACGTTAAGCGTTATTGCTTACAAGCAGCCAGTGACACGCAGCGATATCGAGCATGTACGCGGGGTTACTTTATCCAGCAATATATTAAGGCAGCTATTTGATAAAGGCTGGATCATCGAAAAAGGCCACAAAGACACGTTAGGTCGCCCAGCGCTACTGCATACCACCGCTCAATTCTTAGATGCTTTTGGATTGACGCATTTGAACGAGCTACCAACGATGCCTGATATGGAAGCCATTCAATCGATGTCATAGTGTCAGCACTGTTTTGTTTGAAAATACATTATCACGTCATGGTTCAATTATATCAGATGATTGTTTTATACCCACAAAAAAGACAGGCCGTTTCAGGTCTGTCCTTTTTTATTACACTTGCTTCAACTAATCATGAAAAACACTAAAGTATAAAACTTATCACGTCCGGTATTTAACAGTTATTGATTGATAACGTCAACACCTTTTGGTGGCGTAAATTTGAACTGGCTGCTACTGATGCTTGGGTTCAATTTAATGTTGCTAAATTTAATCGAGGTCGTCTGACCCAAAGTATCGTTCAACACCATCATGACAGGTTTACCGCCACTAAAGCTGATAGATAAGCTCTTGAAGCTAGCACTATCTGATTTTGGATACAGTACATAGTAGTTTTTGTTGTCATACGGCTGAGTGATTTTGAAGTTTTTATCAATTTTACTTGGATCACCTGAAAGTAAGAGCGCTGGTGTATTACCAACTTGACTATCGACATTTTGCTTGGTCGCTTGCTCCAAGTCTTTGTCATATATCCACATAGAATTACCGTTAGCAACAATCAATTGCTCTGAAGGCGATTTTGTTTCCCAGCGAAAATTATTTGGACGTTGTACATTCATCGTACCTGAAAAAGTACCACTACTGGCACCTTTAGTTGTCTGACTGAAATTTGCCGTCATACTCTTTGTGTTTGTCAGCAATTTATTCAAACGCTTGGCCGCTGTTAAGTTGTCGGCAGGCGCAGCAGTTGCAGATTGAGTCAATGCCATCATAGGTGCTGCCACGCCAAGCGATGTCATCAATACACCTGTTAAAGCGCCACTCATCATTTTTTGTTTTAAAGTTGTCTGTTTAACTGATTGCTTGGTTAATAAAGTCATCATCAATCCTCTCTCAAAATACGTAATTACTTAAAAATAAAATATTCTAATAAAATTTTTGTTTTCTATAATTGTTTAGATGACCAACAAAACGCTGGTATTCATAAACGACGTAGACAGTGTGCCAGTTTTTTTATTACGCGCCTAGTCATGATTTGCAATCATTACTACGGCTGCCATACACACTTGTAACCAGTATAGTCACACTGTGCTAAAGGCTACAGGACATACCTTTGCGCTATTTTATCGCTTTTCTTGCCAAAGAATAGGCAACTCGATAAATACAAAAAGCCCCTACTACCAGATGGCAATAGGAGCTTTTGGTCATTTCAGTAACTCACTCTACGAGTGAGTCAAATAAAATGTGCGATTATACGCTTTCAACCGTTACATAACGACGGTTAAATTTACCTTTGGTCGCAAACTTTACAACACCGTCATTCAGTGCAAATAAAGTGTGGTCACGACCCATGCCAACGCCTTCGCCTGCGTGGAATTCAGTACCACGTTGACGAACGATGATGTTGCCAGCAGTGATGGCTTGGCCACCAAAGATTTTTACGCCTAGCATTTTTGGGTTTGAATCACGACCGTTACGAGTCGAACCGGCAGCTTTTTTATGTGCCATGAGAAAATCTCCTTGTTAATGTGACTTATCGCTAATGCGACAACTCTTAAGCATTTAGTGCGCTGTTTAGCAATGATAGCTAAATAAGTAATTAGGCATTAATGGCTTTGATTTTTAACAAGGTGTACCATTGGCGGTGACCTTGCTCTTTGTGATAATGCTTACGACGGTTGTGCTTGATGATACGGATTTTTTCGCCGCGACCATGCTCAACAACTTCAACTTCTACGCTAGCGCCATCAACAACAGGCTGACCGATTTTGACGTTTTCACCGTCAACAACCATCAACACGTCTTCAAATTTGATTGTTTCGCCTTTTTCTGCTTTTAGTAGTTCAACTTTCAAAAGCTCATCGACAACTACACGGTGCTGTTTACCACCAGTTTTGATTACTGCGTACATTGTATGACTCCGTTTAACCCGTGTGCCGTGGCTGATATCATACCAACGCTTTTACGACGAACACGACAGGGAAAAATTAAAGGCAAGATTTTACGTCTTTTTGCTTAGAAAAGCAAGTAGCGCAGCTTGTCTTTATAATGTAATGACACTAAAAATTCTATCTTATATTAAGGAATAAAATACCGTCTATAAGTATAGCAAACCTGATATCCAGTATAAAAATACGTCATACCATAGCATTAAATAGCATTCAATAGTGTCATATGCCTAAAGATGGCTATTATAACTCATATAATCAGTTACTTATAGCCTTTTGTTCTTTTATTGCCTTATCGAATACTTATAATATGCGCAACAAATTCATCTTAAATAGTTGAGTCTATTTTAGCAATTCACACCCAATTTTTTTAGATAACCAGTTTTATTTTGATAAAAATTTATTGCTTCATTATTAGCGTGCTTTAACCGACAATTTGGATACCGAGCTATGTTATTATAGGTAAAACGTTGCCTTACCTACCATAAAACCAAGGCTATAAACACTTTCTTTATTCTTATTAATATGACTATTTATTATGACCAGCACTTCTATAAATAATATCCCTTCCAAGCCTCAATCGACACTGAGCTATGCTGATATCCAAAACATTGTGGCCGATGATTTTGAGATTATGGACAAGCAAGTATTTGGTAGCCTAAATTCGAAAGTTCAGCTAGTGATGAGCGTCTCTCAGCATGTTATCGATGCTGGCGGCAAGCGTATGCGTCCGCTGATTACTTTGCTATGCGCCCGTATGTTTGATGATGCGCCGTCAGAAAATGCCATGCATTTAGCGGCGATTACTGAGATGCTACACACGGCTACTTTGGTTCATGACGATGTGATTGACGAGTCAGGACAGCGCCGTGGTAAGCCAACAGCCAATGCGACATGGGACAATGCCACTGCTGTATTGGTCGGCGATTATTTGATTGCTCGCGCTTTTAATCTACTGGTCGGCTTTCAAAGCTTGCCTTTGTTACAGATTTTTTCAGATGGCACTTGTGATATTGCTGAGGGTGAGGTGTTACAGCTACAACATCAACACAATCCTGCTGCAACGGAAGAAGACTATTTACGAATTATCGATGGAAAAACATCACGTCTGTTTATGATGGCCACCCAAGGCGCTGCTATTTTGCAAGGCAAAACAGAGTATCTGCAAGCGTTAGGTGACTTTGGTCAGCACTTTGGCAATGCGTTCCAAATCATTGATGATGTCCTTGATTACAGCGGCGACAGTGCTTTAATGGGTAAAAATTTGGGTGATGACTTGGCAGAAGGCAAACCGACCCTGCCCACTATCAAGGCGCTCGAGTTGCTAAAAAACAGCAATGTTAAAGGCTACGATCAATTACGTGTTGCCGTACAAACAGGCAAAACCCCAAATGCAGAACAGCTTATCGAGCTGGTACGTCATTCAGGCTCGCTGGATTACTGTAAACAACGAGCGCTCGAAGAAACCAAACTAGCACAACAAGCATTGGCAACCTTGCCTGACAATCGTTATCGCAAAGGTCTCTATCAGCTAACTGAATTGGCGAGCGCCCGCTTATTGTAGCCATGTTTGCTTTGACGGTGAGCAGTAGTAGCATGATAAATGTTGTCTCTCAAGTACTGCGGTTACGCTATTATTGCTCTAATCAAAATTAATGGTTGCCAAAATTATTTTTTTGTTTACAAAGCTGATTTACAGAGGTTTTAAGACCTTAATGCTCATACGGTTTTGCTGTTTTCACAAAATTTTACAATAGGTTTCAATTGAAGATTGTATGCCTCCTTAATAGCTGTTAGTAAAGCCAGTGCTTGCGATAGCGATATTTTATTCGCCCTAAAACCCCTCCGTTGTCATTTTTTGTCTCAAATTTTATATTCAATTACTTGACTGTGGGGTTACCCCTATAGTTTATAATTACTCATTAAATTTATCGGTTGAATCTGTAGCTTAGCTACACTTTCGGCATTACAAAGTCTTACACCAATACTAAACATATATATCTATTGGACACTTTAGTAGGAAATTCCGCCTATTACGTGTTATTGAGAATTAATTAAGCAAAGATAGTATAAGTGCTTGGGGTAAATACTAATTTTAATATTCGATACGCTAAGATTTATTGACAATTTTTTATACTGTCATTCTTTATTTCATACATATTGCCGAGGACATTGATGAAGCACTCTACTCTTGCGCTTGTAATAGCATCTGTACTATCTGGAGCTGTACTTATCGGCTGTGACAAAAACGAGGACGCTGCTGGTGAACAAGCCGCACAGCAGCAGATGCCGCCTGCGGTTGTCAACGTGCAGACTGTCACCTTAGAAACCGTTCCTCAAGTACAAACTTTTTCTGGACGTACCGCAGCTTACCAAACGGCTGACGTTCGCCCACAGGTCAACGGTGTCATTGAAGAAGTACTGTTCCGTGAAGGAAGTAACGTTAAAGAAGGCCAACCACTTTACCGTATTAATACCGATAACTATGCGTCTTCTGTCACCAGTGGTCAGGCAGCTGTGCAACAAGCACAAGCCAACTATCAGACAGCACAGGCAAATAACGCCAATGCAAAGGCTGAGCTCGCCAGCCGTCAGGCATCATTGGCGCAAGCGCAAAATGATCTACAGCGCTTAGAGGGCTTAGTAAGCATTGATGCCATCTCAAAGCAGCAGTATGATCAAGCGCAAACACAAGTACGTACCGCGCAAGCAGCGGTACAAAGCGCTGCCGCTGCTGTTGGACAAACACAAGCGGGCATCGAAAGCGCAAGGGCTGGTATTCAAACGGCTCAGGCGGGTTTAGCGGCGAGCAACTTAGATCTTAATCGTACTATTGTACGTGCGCCACTTACTGGTCGTACAGATCGCTCTAGCGTGACTGCTGGTACATTGGTGAGCGCAGGTCAGGCTGATCCGCTAGTCACTATTTCGCGCTTAGATCCTATTTATGTTGATATCAGTCAGTCCTCATCTGAGCTATTAAAGCTACGTCAGCAAATATCTGAAGGCAAGGCACAGCCAGGTATGAACTCAGTTGAGTTGGTATTAGAAGACGGCTCAGTGTATCCAGTACGCGGCAAGCTTGCTTTGTCTGAAGCAAAAGTTGATGAGTCAACAGGCGCTGTTACTTTACGAGCTATCTTCCCAAATAGTAATAATCTGTTGTTACCAGGTATGTATGTAACTGCCCGCTTGACACAAAGCGTGATCAGTAATGCAGCATTGGTTCAGCAAAGTGCTGTAATGCGTACACCTAAAGGGGAAACGCAAGTTTATATCACTGATCAAAACAATAAAATTCAAGTACGTCCAGTGACTATCGATGGTACTTACAATGGACAATGGGTAGTAACGGATGGCTTGCAAGCAGGCGATAAGGTTGTTGTCATTGGTGGCAGTAAGGTCAAACCTGAACAAGAAGTGGTCGTAAAACCGTTAGAAAATGCCAATCCAGCACCTTCTGCACAAAACGCCTCGACTGCCAAAACGCCGCAACAGGCTGCAAAGACAGTGGATAAGAAACCAGCTGGCAATGATAATTCTAGCGAAAAACAAACAGAAGCCGCTGCTCAATAATTCCATTCAAAGATAGGAAGACTTAGGGATATACTATGTCACGTTTTTTTATTAATCGCCCTATTTTTGCATGGGTATTGGCTATCTTGGTCATGCTCATCGGGGTGATATCGGTTATTAATCTACCGATTGAACAGTATCCACGTATTGCGCCACCGACTATTTCAGTCAGTGCAAGCTATCCTGGTGCTAACGCACAAACCGTCGAAAACTCAGTTGTACAGATTATTGAACAACGTATGAAAGGTCTCGACGGGCTTATGTATATGTCGTCATCAAGCTCATCGAATGGTGGTGCTTCTGTCACACTGACCTTTGAAAACGGTACAGATTCTGATACAGCACAGGTGCAAGTACAAAATAAGCTACAGGCCGCTATGAGCTCGCTACCTGAATCGGTACAGCGTCAGGGCGTTAACGTCAATAAATCTTCTAGCAGCTTTTTGATGGTACAGGCTTTCGTCTCTGAAGACGGTAGCATGGACCGCAGTGATATCGCCGATTATGTCAACTCAAATGTCGTTGATCAGATCAGCCGTGTCGAAGGTGTGGGTGAAGTACAGGTGTTTGGCTCAACTTATGCCATGCGCATCTGGTTAGACCCTGCTCGCTTGCGTAGCTATAACATGGTGCCATCTGACGTGGTTACAGCAGTACGTGCGCAGAACGCGCAAGTCTCTGCAGGTCAGCTAGGTCAAGCACCTGCTGATACCGACCAACAAGTTATCAATGCCACCGTTACTGTCCAAAGCTACTTACAAACTCCTGAAGAATTCAGAGACATCTTACTAAAAACCGATGTTTCTGGCGCACAAGTGCGTTTGGGTGATGTTGCCGATGTTGAAATCGGTAGTGAGAACTATAGCGTTATCTCACTGTATAACGGTCAAGAAGCAGCGGGTATTGGTATTTCATTGGCGGGCGGTGCAAACGCACTTGAAACTCGTGAAGCCGTTGGTGCGCGTATGGCAGAGCTGGAATCAAACTTCCCAGCTGGTCTAGTATCCGTTGTTCCATATGACACGACGCCATTTGTTCGTTTATCTATCGAACAAGTTGTGATGACGCTACTTGAAGCCATTGTGCTCGTATTTATCGTCATGTTCATTTTCCTACAGAACTGGCGTGCAACGATTATTCCAACGCTCGCTGTACCTGTAGTCTTACTTGGTACTTTTGCCGTACTCTATGTGGCTGGCTTTAGTATTAACGTACTTACCATGTTTGCAATGGTACTGTCCATTGGTCTACTGGTCGATGATGCCATCGTCGTTGTTGAAAACGTCGAGCGTATCATGGAAGAAGACCCCCATATCTCTGTCATAGATGCCACAACACAGTCGATGGGTGAGATCAGTAAAATCGTTATCGGTATTGCGTTGATTTTATCCGCGGTATTTGTGCCGATGGCCTTCTTTGGTGGTTCAACCGGGGTAATTTATCGTCAGTTCTCTATTACTCTAATTACCAGTATGGTGTTGTCAGCATTAGTGGCGCTTATCTTTACCCCTGCCCTATGTGTGACGTTGCTCAAACGTAGCAAAAGTCATGAAAAAGGCAATAGTGAAGAGCAAAAAGGATTCTTTGGTTGGTTCAACCGCGGCTTCTTTAAGCTTAGTCGCTCATATGAAAACTTTGTTGGTAAAAGTATTCGTTTTAAATGGCTATATCTAATCGGCTATGCAGCCATCATCGGTATCATGGCTGTCGTCTTTTTACGTATTCCAGGCTCGTTTTTACCAGAAGAAGATCAGGGTATTATGTTCACCTTGGTTCAGCTTCCTGCCGGTTCTACACTAAATGAGACGCAGGACGTATTGGATAAAGTCAGCGACTACTATGAAACGCAAGAGACCGATAATATCGCATCCGTCTTTACGATTGCAGGATTTAGTTTTGCGGGTCAAGGGCAAAACATGGGTCTGGCTTTCGTACGCTTGTCAGATTGGGAGAATCGTTCTGGTGCAGAAAACACCGCGCAAAGTGTTGCGGGTCGCGCCATGGGTTACTTCACTACTCAGTTAAATGAGGCACAAGTATTTGCCATTGTACCACCGGCCATTACTGAACTTGGTAACGCCAGTGGCTTTGACTTGATGATTCAGGATACAAGCAATCTTGGACATGAAGGCTTGCTAGAAGCACGTAACATGCTGCTAGGTATGGCAGCGCAAAATGATCAAGTTGCGGGTGTACGTCCGAACGGTCAAGAAGATGCGCCACAGTTGAAAGTGAATATCAACCAAGAGCAAGCCGCCGCTTATGGCTTGTCATTGGCCAATATTAATAGCGTTATCTCTACGGCTTGGGGTTCAAGTTACATCAATGACTTCGTTGATCGTGGACGTATTAAACGCGTTTATGTTCAAGGAGAACCAAGTAGCCGTACTAATCCTGATGATATCGGCAAATGGTATGTACGTAATGATGGCGGTGATATGATCTCATTTGACGCATTCTCCAGTAGTGAATGGGAATCTGGCTCACCACGTCTTACTCGTTATAACAGTCTGCCATCAATGAACATTCAAGGTAGCGCAGCGCCGGGCTTAAGTACTGGTGAAGCAATGAGCGCGATGGAAACTATGATCCAAGATTTGCCTGAAGGTGTGGGTTATGAATGGACGGGTATGTCACTTGAAGAGCAAAAATCAGGTGCACAAGCGCCAATGCTATATGCCCTTTCAATCTTAGTGGTATTCTTATGTCTGGCTGCCCTGTATGAGAGTTGGTCGATTCCGTTCTCAGTACTATTGGTTATTCCTCTTGGGGTATTGGGTGCTGTGATATTTACATTGCTACGCGGGTTTAGTAACGATATTTATTTGCAAGTAGGTCTACTCACCGTGGTTGGTCTATCCGCGAAAAATGCTATTTTGATTATTGAGTTTGCCAAAGAGCACCAAGAGGAAGGGTATAGTCTTACCGAGGCTGTCATGACAGCGGCGCGTCAACGTTTGCGTCCTATTATCATGACCTCGCTTGCCTTTGGACTGGGTGTTGTGCCATTATTCATCGCCACAGGTCCTGGTTCAGGCAGTCAAAATGCCATTGGTACTAGTGTACTTGGTGGGGTTGTTACCGCTACCTTCTTAGGTATATTCTTTATCCCTATGTTCTATATTTGGGTACGTAGTCTGTTCCCGCACAAATACGAGAACAACAAGCCAAACGATAGAGATGGAGGCAATGGTACGCCTGATCCACATAACCCAACGCCTTCTGAGAGTTATCAGCCTGTAAGTTTTGGAGATAATACACAATGAGTGCCCAAAAAATATTTACCATCAACTCAGTCGCGGTAACGAACGTTACTACCGCGACGCAACCCGCTTTATCACGGATCCGCAGAAACAGCAGTCGTTTACTAGGTTTAACCGCCTTAGCGATGAGTATGGCAGCTTGTAATACTATCCCAAAAGCTGATACGCGCCCTGTCCTAGCAGAGCCGAATATTCCGATTGGACAAACTTATGGTGCGTTCGACAAGGAAACGGCAAGTACGGCTGAGCAACCCAGTATTGCCAGTCAGCGTTGGCAGAATTTTTATAGTGACGATCGTCTAAAAGGCTTGATTGCGTTAGGTCTTGAAAATAACAAAGACTTTGAAAGTGCGCGTCTGGCCATCGAAAAAGCGCGGGCACAATATCAGATTACTGATATCAATGATTTACCAAGTATTGATGGTTCAGCAGGTTATACTCGCCAGCGTCAAAGAAGCGTCACCAGTGATGGCTATAGCGTCAATCTTGGCTTGGCAAACTATGAGCTTGATTTTTGGGGCAAAATCTCTAGCCTAAAAGATCAAGCATTACAGAACTTTTTGGCCACAACAGCGGCTAAAGATTCGACTCAGATCAGTCTTATTAGTAATATTGCACAAAGTTATGCCAATCTAAGCTACAGCTTGGCTCAGCTAAAACTGGCAGAGGCGACGGTTGAAAGCCGTGAGCAATCACTGTTTATTGCGGGTAAACGCTTTGAGGCAGGTATTGATCCAAAACTGCCTTCTTTGCAAGCCAGTGCATCATTGGAGACCGCCAAGCTTGCCGTGTTACGTGCGCAAAGCAGTATCTTGACGTCACGCAACGCGCTACAGTTTTTGGTTGGTGGGCCCATTCCGACCAACTTGATTCCAACGCCTGCCGTTAGCAATATTACCAGTCAGCAAATATTCAACGCTGGCTTACCAAGTGAGTTGCTACGCTATCGTCCTGATGTATTACAAGCGGAATATAACTTAAAAGCAGCTGGCGCCAATCTGGAAGTCGCACGAGCGTCTTACTTCCCTTCTATCAGTTTGGCAAGCAGTATCGGTGTCAGTAGCGGTAGTCTAAATGACTTATTCAAAAGCGGCTCAGTTGGTTGGTCGTTTGGCCCAAGTATTAGTGTGCCTATCTTTGACGCTGGTCGTTTAGATGCCAATTATGATGTGGCTAAGATTGAACGTGAACAAACTCTGACAAATTATGAGAGCTCTATTCAAACGGCTTTCCGCGAAGTGTCAGATGTATTGGCAACGCGTGCCACACTTGGCGAACAGCTAGAGTCACAATATCGTCTGCAAGATAACTTTGAGCAGACGTATCAAATCGCTGATGCACGCTTTAAAGCGGGTATCGATAACTATCTAGATGTGCTTGATGCGCAGCGTTCGTTGTTCTCAACGCAGCAAGGTATTTTAGATTTGGAATTACAAAAAATCGTTAGCCAAATTGAGCTATATCAAGTGTTGGGTGGCGGTGCCAATCTAGACGTACCAACGATCATACCAGTACCGCAGCATACCAATTTGGCTCAGGTGCTGACGTTGCCGACCAATACCAATAAAGCAAAAGCCGTCAATGCTATTGATGCAGCTGGCTCAGCACGTGTCGCATCACCGCAAGAAGTGGCTAACATCAAACAAGCGCAAGGCGAAAAAGTCACTACTTTTAAACCTACCGCGGTTGTCGATGTCAATGATGATGGTAAAAAAGAGACAGCTGTAGGTGTGGTGACTAGACAAACCATTCAAAATGAAGACAATGTTGAGCAAGTGCCTGTCACACAAATTGCTGAATAATGTCTATAATCGCTTACTCTTACAAGGTTAATATATCTTCACATTAACCATTGCTAAATACAATCAGCCCTACCGACTTGGTGGGGTTTTTTGCTTTTGTCACCAGCTATTGGGTATAGTAGTGGCACTATAATATACGCTCAATAAAATGCTGTACCGCTTACTGAGTTGTTTAAATGAGGCCGTTTATTTAAGACCATCATTTTAATATTACGATAGCAGTGACTGATAATTAAATAAGGAAAAATCATGACTTATACTTTTAATCGCCAATTTCCTGAAACTCGCTTACGTCGCTTGCGTTATAACGACAACGTTCGAGCGATGATTCGTGAAGTTGAGCTACATCCTAAACATTTTATTGCCCCTGTTTTTGTATTAGAAGGCACCAATCAACGCGAAGCCATTGCAAGCATGCCAGGAGTTGAGCGCTTGTCCATCGATTTGCTCATCGACTATGCCAAGGAATTGTTGGCTGAAGGCGTGACGACAATTGATATCTTCCCTGTCGTTGATAACTCACTAAAAACCCCTGATGGCAAGGCAGCTTATGATGAAGACGGCCTTGCTGCACGCGCGGTCAAAGCCGTCAAAGATGCCGTGCCAGAAATGGTCGTCATGACTGATGTGGCATTAGATCCGTACACGTCACATGGTCAAGATGGCTTACTTGATGACAGCGGTTATGTCGTCAATGATGCAACTGTTGAGGTGTTGGTCAAGCAAGCTTTGGTACACGCTCGTGCTGGTGCTGATATTATCTCTCCTAGCGATATGATGGATGGTCGCATCAGAGCCATGCGTCATGCTTTTGAAGCAGAAGGCTTTGCCAATACCGCCATCATGGCCTACTCAGCCAAATATGCATCCGCTTACTATGGTCCATTCCGTGATGCCGTTGGTAGTGCTGGCAATCTAAAAGGCGGACATAAAAAACAGTACCAAATGGACTTTGGTAATCGTGCTGAAGCCTTGCATGAAGTGGCAATGGATATCAATGAAGGTGCTGACATGGTGATGATTAAACCAGGTCAGCCGTATTTGGATTTGATCCGCGAAGTGAAAAATACTTTTGGTATACCAACATTCGCTTATCAAGTCTCTGGTGAATACGCCATGCACATGGCCGCCATTCAAAATGGTTGGCTAAGCGACGCCGTTATTTTAGAATCTTTGATTGGTTTCCGCCGTGCGGGCGCTGATGGCATCTTAACGTATTTTGCCTTAGAAGCGGCCAGACAGTTAAATAACGCTTAGCTTTTAGACGTACTTTTATGAGTTTTGAAGGCATTGCGCCAGCTGACTGAGATCAGCTGGCGCATTTTTTATTCATTATTGAGCTGACTTAACCAAACAAAATCAATCCACTTATTCGGCCAATTTTAGACACCCAATGGGTTTTGGCTTAGATATAGTCGATTTACTTTAAAACCGATACAGTGCTACTGAGATGGATTTTGCGTAGCCTCTGTTTAGCAGCACGCAAGGAAAGTTTATACCAGTAGCATGTGACTATTCATGTATCTATTTTATTTCGAGCCAACTATATTACAAACGCGCGCGATCATGCGGTTCATTGAAGTTCAAAACAGGACCCACTGGTATGATACGGGTAGGATTGATATTGGCATGGCTGGTGTAATAGTGCGTCTTGATATGCGTCATATTGACTGTCTCTGCCACACCTGATACCTGATACAACTCACGTAGATACCCCCAAAGGTTTGGATAGTCAACGATACGGCGTATATTGCACTTAAAATGCCCGACATAAACGGCATCGAAACGAACCAATGTGGTAAATAAACGCCAGTCAGCTTCTGTTAAAATATCACCTATTAAATAACGACGCTCTGCTAAACGTGCTTCTAGTGTATCTAGCGCATCAAACAGCTCTGTTACCGGCTCTTCATAAGCTTCTTGAGTGGTTGCAAATCCTGCTTTATACACCCCATTGTTTACTGCAGAATAGACAAACGCATTGATCTCATCGATTTCTGCCAACAACTCTGATGGTAAAAAGTTACCTTCTGCTGCCCCTACTTCGTCAAAGGCTGAGTTAAACATACGAATGATTTCAGCAGACTCGTTACTTACGATAGTATTTGTTTGCTTGTCCCATAGAACAGGAACTGTCACGCGCCCTGTATAATCTGACTTGGCAGCCGTATAAATTTCATATAAGTAGTCGGCGTCAAATAACGGATCGGCAACGACGCCCTCACCTTCTGCAAACGTCCATCCTTTGTCTCCCATAAATGGGTGCACCACAGACATCGAAATCATGTCCTCTAACCCTTTTAGTTTGCGGTAAATGGTGGTTCGGTGTGCCCAAGGGCAAGCCAAAGACACATATAAGTGATAACGGTTGGCTTCGGCCTTGAAACCGCCTTTACCTGAGGGCCCTGCGCTACCATCGGCGGTTACCCAATTTCTAAAACCTGAGTCTTCACGTTTAAAGCGTCCACCATTGGCATCTGTGTCATACCATTTGTCCTGCCATTGACCATCGACTAATAAGCCCATTTTGTTCTCCTATATATTTTAATCTTATTTATTAACTGTGCGTCTTTATCACTCTTTGATATCCATGGTAACACTTCTATCTGGTTCTGCCATTCAAGTATGTTGTTGCTCGCAACATTGTATCAAAATCAGGTCATGGCTATTGTTTTAGTAAGCATGCGGGTGCTAATGAGACTATTTTCTTGGTATTTTGATTATAATTTGATATTGGTATAAAAAAGACTTGCAAAGTCTTCAAAACTTGCTAAAATGCTCAACCTAAATAGGCGTATAGCTCAGTTGGTTAGAGCGCTACCTTGACATGGTAGAGGTCAGCAGTTCGAGTCTGCTTATGCCTACCAAATTTAGAAAGCCCCGATCTCACGATCGGGGCTTTTTTTGTCTGTGAAATATGGGCTATAGGAGAAATGGAGTTTTCATCAGCTCATAGTAATGATTATTCAATCCGCTCTAAGTCATTTAGAAAAGCGATGGTGGCCAGCCCTTCAAAATACTCTAAATTAAAACTCTTTTTTGACCTCTACTGCAAAATTCCACCTATTACAGATAGTAAACTATAGGTATTTTATTGATTTGAAAACTACATTTGGTAACTCTATTTTAGAACGTATATATCAATGGGAAACTATCGCATTTGTTGTGGCTTTATAAAAAATAATGGCAACTTCCACACCACGTTTACGATGAATATACCTGATGTGGTACTATTCTTTAATCAACTTGGCAACGCATTACAAATAAAATTTTTATATTAATCAAGGTCATACATCACGACCAGATCATGAGTGTTACTAGAGTACTAAAATTTACGTCGATAAATAGTGCTAAGAAATGACATCATACTTAAATAATAAAATAGCCACTATCGAGCAAATGAGTAAACCAAGAAAGATGTAAAAGAACAAGCCATCATTTGCCAACTTTTTTTCAACTTCAGAATATCCTAAAGTATCAAACGTAATGTGATCAAAATCCTCATCTATGTTGGAATAATTCACTATCTTGACACATTCTATAAAATGCTCTACAAACCAATTCGGCCAAGTTTCTGGTTTAAATGGCGAAATATCGCTCAGCTGAGTATGATTTGAAATCTTTTCCCAGTTACTATCGTTTAGATAAAGGCTATGCATGCGCCAATCTAAAAAGCTGTAACCACCTACCTTTTCAGCAAAAATGACGTCTACCTCTTTATGATTAACGTCTTGGAAAATTCTTTGCATAAGAGAGAATACTATACCCTTTGAACCTTCTAGGCACTGTAAAAAGCTTTCTTCGTTATTACACAAAAAACCTCTAATATTATTGCCTCTATTAAAGCTCTCCGAGTGAGTCTGTATATGCTTAAACACAGACATCTTATTGGTATTTACCTTACTGATATATATCAATCTTATGAGAGCGTCTGAAGGAGTATCGCTCATACAACCTTCTAGCATTTTATGATTTATTATGTTCATTCTTACTTTCACTTTCCTAAACGATCTTGTCTTTCTAATTAATATAATATTTGTTATTTTACATGTTTTCTAAGTATATGTTCAGGCTGAGAGTATGAAAAATAACGCTTTACGTCCATAATTACAGTTATACCAATATTGTATATCCGAGTGAGTTGTAAAAAACAAATTAATGATAACGTCGAGCAAGTACTGACTCCTACCGTCAAATCCGTACAATTAACTTTGGGAGATGTTAATTACGTAGTCTGACGATAAAAATCAAACCATATTTATTATGCTGTCCTCAGCATAGCTCAGATTGACATACTCTTAAAAGCCAATACCTATCTTGTAAGTAGTTCGATGTCAGCAAAAAACCACCTTGATAGGTGGTTTTTTGCTGCTGATTTCTGTTCAGACGTGGTACAACTAGTTTTTAGACAGCCCTATTTAAAAAACTTGCTTGCAAAGCCAAATTTACAGCTGAATATCCTTAAAAAATCATATGAGCACATAATGCAATAATCGGTAATGAAATAACGGTTCTTAATAGAAAAATGACTAATAACTGAACAAAGCTAACGGGGATTTTTGTTCCTAAAATCAATCCGCCGACTTCCGACATATAGATCAATTGAGAGACTGACAAGCAAGCGATGACAAACCGCGTTAATTCTGATTCTATGGAAGAGCCGATGATAGCGGGTAAAAACATATCTGCAAAACCTACCATGATCGTTTTTGACATCTCTGCTGCAAACGGGATATTTAATAGCTCTAAGAATGGAATAAATGGCATACCCAAATAATCAAATACGGGCGTTTTTTCTGCCACAATCAACCCTAACGTTCCAATTGCCATGACGATCGGTAGTATCCCTATCCACATATCCAAGATATTTTTTAACCCATCGTTTAAAAAGGTCAAAAAACTGGGGCTCTTGTCCGCTTTTTGAACGGCTTTATGTAAGCCATAGTTGAATAGCGTTCTTCCTTCGGGAATGGCTTCACAATCTACTTCATCGTTCTTTGTTATATACGTATCTTCAATTTTAGACAAAGGGAATAACTTTGGTACGATGAGCGCACAAACGATGCCGCACAACGCAACCACGCCAATCATATTGATAAAGTAACTTTCTAGCTTGACCTGAGAAATCACCACCAAACAGAATGTCACTGAAACCGCTGAAAAGCTTGTTGCAATCACCGCTGCTTCTCTTTTGGTATAAAACCCACTTTGCAATTGTTTATCCGTTAGTAACACACCAATCGTGCCGTCACCTAACCATGATGCCAAACAATCGACAGATGACCTACCTGGTAAACCAAATAACGGTCTCATGACTTTGGTGCATAAAACGCCAACAAATTCTAATAAGCCAAAATCTAGCAATAGCGGCAGCAATAATCCTGCTAAGAAAAAAACGATAAAAAGTATGGGCATGAGCTCATACAATAATAGACCGCCAATACTGTCTGAATATATTGCCTCAAATCCAAATTTAAAATAGGTCACAACAACAAAAAATGCACCAAGCATTCTAAGAATTAGCCAAGATGTTTTGACGTTCAGTAAATTATTCAAAAATTGATTGTTTAAAATCCATGCAGGTTTCATGATTTTGGTATATAAGCTGCCAACCACCGTAATCATAATTGAGATGACAACGAGCAATGGTAAAAAGTCGCTCATATAACCTTGTATATAATCCTTTAGCACAGCGATAGGAATGGTAAATCCGTCTGAGTAGCTGACAAACTTACCATCCACATAGGGAATAGGAAATACAAAGACGATCAACCCTATCATAGAGGGTATGAAGAATTTTAAAAATTGTTTGATGTTGATACTGTTACTGCTGACATCCTGATCTGAAGCACTGGCTTTAATAATATCCATATTATTGTTACCTTTCGTCCCTTTTTAACCAACCTAAATAATCTTATATAATGATGTTTTAGATTGGATTCTTTAACTTATTTTAAAATTTAGGTTAGTAATTATTCAAAAGTGAATGCGTAACTTCTTCTAAAATCTTAAAAATTCTCGTTGAGTCGTCTTTTGAGTTATTGTACAAGGGATTGATTTCTGCCATTTCCCAACAGCATACTTTTTCATTCTTAATCAACTCTATATTAAGCTGCATGGCTTGCTCATAAGACAGGCCATTCATGGCAGGCGTGCCTGTTCCTGGAACGTATAAAGGATCAACACTATCCACATCAAATGACACATAAATATGATCGCAGTATTCTAGTTTTTTGAAGATTTCTGCTACTGTGGCGCTGATGCCTTTTTTGGTTATTTCAGCCACGCTATATAAAGGAATCTTATGTCTTTTGATTAATTCCATCTCCTCTTCTTGATAATCTCTAACCGCACAGAACACCACATTTTCTGGCTTGATTGATGGCTCATCAGATGCCATAAACTTCAATCGCTCCCAGTACGCTTTTTCTTCGTCAGAAAGCTCGTTGCGCTTACATTCCAAGTTATCGATTGCACAGGCCATTGCCAAAGGCATGCCGTGCATATTTCCTGATCCACTGGTATACGGAGAGTGAAAATCAGCATGAGCGTCTATATACACCACACCGATCTCAGCATCAGGATGCGCCATTTTTAGACCATGCATCGTACCTGCGCAGCTAGAATGATCGCCTGCAATGACAATCGGAAATTGATTCTCTTCTCTAATCTCTTTTATTTTGTGTGCCAATTTAGAAATAACAGGCTCAATCACATCAGCGTATTTTGCATGTTTAAATGGCGATTCTTCTTCATGGATATAGTCATTTTTGATACTGTCAAGTTGCAGTTTTTCATAATACTCTGCGTTGAGCTCTTTTGATGAGGCGCGCAATGCATCAATGCCTAGAGACGCGCCTTTTTTGTACCCTGCGACATCCGAATACACTTCTACTATTCGCACGTTTTTCATTAAATCATTCATTATTCTGTCTCCATTAAATAAAACAATTTTTTCATCATTTAAATCTATTTTTCCTAACTACTTGGCTATAGTCAGTCCTACATAAAAAAGATATATCCCAATATCACACGCTATTGAAACAAATTTTTCTGGCTTGCTGTGCCTTCGCAGACAGAGGCGGCGCAAAATTTATCTCAGCAGCGCTCTATTTATTTTGTAGTGGATCAAATATATAGCCTCTAGCCACTTATGCCATAGACTCAGCTTCAATCGTCGCTACGCTACGATCCTTGCTATGCGCTTTCACTACCGAATAGAGGTTTTTAGGATCTTGTTGATGAGGAATCAAATCAAGTAACTCATAGGCGTCCTGTTTTTTGATCAAATCACGCAAAAATACTAAAGCCGTAAAGTCTTCTGAGGCAAAACCAACACCATCAAATACCACTAAATTATTGTCGTTGGTGCGTACGTCTTTCTCACCCTTTACGATGCGGTGAAACTCGGTCACAGGAAAATCTTGAGAAAGCTGTTGAATATCGCCTTCAACACGAGTTTGTGGTTCAAACTCTACAATGACATGATCGGCTCTTAGTAAAATGTTGGCATCCAGCTCCGTTTTGCCAGGGCAGTCGCCACCGATGGCATTGAGATAGACGCCTTTTTTGATCATGTCATCACGCAGAATGGTGGCGTTTTTCTTATCTGCGGTACAGGTAGTGATGATATCTGCACCTTCAACGGCTTCTTCTACGGTTTTGCAAATAGTAATATCTAAGCCTGAATCGGCAAGGTTATGCGCTACTTTTTCAGAGGCGGCTGGGTCAACATCATACAAGCGCACTTTTGAAATACCTACCACTGCCTTCATACCCATTGCTTGAAACTCACCTTGAGCACCGTTACCAATGAGCGCCAACGTTTCAGCATTTTTAGGCGCACAGTGTTTGGCAACCAGTGCCGAGGTCGCCGCTGTACGCAGTGCCGTTAAAATACACATTTCTGTCAATAAAATCGGATAGCCTGTGTCAACATCAGACAACACGCCAAAAGCCGCTACCGTCTGCAAATCACGCTTGGTATTGATAGGATGACCGTTAACATACTTGCACGCAAACATGTCGCCATCGCTGACAGGCATTAACTCTATGACACCATCTTTTGAGTGGGAGGCAAAACGACTGGATTTTTCAAACTGATCCCAGCGAGAAAAATCTTGCTCTAACGCATCTACCAATTCTGTTATGGTCTGTTCTATACCATGATTGCTAATCATTTTAGCCATCGCCTGTACGCTAACAAATGGCACACCTTGCTTCTGTGATACGATAAATTTAGACATTAGTTTTTCTCCATTCCATGAATATTATTTGTTAAACCGACAATCAATATGCTATCAACTATAATTGTCAGTTAAAATGTCAATAACTTATTAAATATTGATGTATTTTTGACATATTGATAAGTGCCACTTAGCATAATGTCAAAACTTGATGAAGGAAGCACTTTTATGGCGTACTACACTTATGACTCTTTAGATAGCGAACTGATATCTGAACTTCGACAAGATGGTCGAGCAACCATCTCAGACCTTGCGAAAAAACTCAAAGTCTCACGTGCCACTGTCCAAAACAGGTTGGATAGACTAATCCATAACGGCGCTATTTTAGGATTTACGATTCGAGTGCATGAGGCACTAGATAAAGAAACTGTCAAAGCAATGATGATGATTGAAGTAACAGGCAAATCTACGTCACAAGTGATTAGGAAATTACGAGGGATCCCGCAACTGATCAAGCTTCATACAACCAATGGGGCATGGGACTTGGTAGCAGAGATACATACGACAAGTTTGAGAGAATTTGATGAAGTGCTGCGTCAAGTGAGAGAAATAGATGGCATTTTGAATAGCGAAACCAGTGTTTTGCTGTCGAGTCTGTGATGTGGCTGTATCTATAATGAGGACTGGAACCTTAAAAATATTCGGTTTTTCGCTCTACATATTTTCGTGCCTCTACATTGATACAATAGAAGGTATTATTAACAATTCTAATCTGCTTATGCCTACCAAATTTAGAAAGCCTCAGTTTAACGATTGGGGTTTTTTTATACCTATTATATCAAGGCTATAGCGAAAAAATCCTGTTTACATACTGTGGTCATTTAGATGATTCATCAGCCCGTTGTGACCGCTATGCCTATTTTATAAGCGCTTCACCAATTTATAGAAACCACAAGATGTGAAAAGTAAATCAACTTGCTTGTCTTCGTGTTGCCTTTTTTAGAACACAAAAGGTTATCCGTTGTAGTTTTTCTTGATGTTTGATTGGTTACAATAAAACTGAAAGAAGATACAAAAACAAAGGAATGGGTATGAGTAAAAACACTATAGGTATCGTCGGATTGGGCCGTATGGGTAACGGTATGGCTCAGTCTTTGCTTCGTGAGGGTTTTGATGTGTTCGGCACGGACATAGGAGAAACCCAACGCCAAGCTGCTAAGGAAATCGGCGTAAACGTTGTTGCAGATATCAAAGCACTGTGTGCTGAATCTAGCGTCATCATTCTATCTTTGCCAATGGCAAAGCATGTACAAGCAGTGATTAAAGGCGATGGTGGCATCATCGACCATGCTCAGCCCAAAACCTTAATTATTGACACCTCTACCTCAGAACCAGAAGTAACACGAGCACTCTCTATAGAGCTAGATCAATTGGGCCATCAACTATTGGACTGCCCTGTCAGTGGCGGTCCAGCAGGTGCTGAGGCCGGTACTATGGTCATGGTGGTGGGCGGTGAACGTAGCTCCCTTGAACGCGCTCAGTTGTATCTAGATGCTTTGAGCTCAAAAGTGGTCTACATGGGCCAGTCTGGCAATGGACATGCCGCTAAACTCATTAATAATCTTCTGTGTGCTGCACATCTCGTGACCACTGCCGAAGCAATCGCTTTGGGTACCAAGGCAGGACTTGATCCTGAAGACCTTATTGCTGGTTTGAATGCGGGCTCAGGCCGTAGTGCGATCAGTGAAGTGAATTTCCCTCGCTGGATTCTCAATCAAAGTTTTGATTCTGGTTTCACTATGGAGCTGATGCGTAAAGATGTGCGTCTAGCAAAAAATATGATTGGTGAGATGGGATTAGAGTTGCCTTTGGCGCAACAGGTAGCCGAGATTTGGTCGCAAAGCGAAGCAAACATACCTGATCAGGATGATTTTAACTGCATCGTAAAAAATGCTGGCTTAGGAGAATAGATGATGAGTTTTATCGTAGAAGGAAATGGCGAGCAGCAAGTTGGCATATTGCTTAATGAACTACTGGGTACTTCTGAATTTGGCAGCTGGGTTGATGGAGAATTGGTGACAGGGAATGGAGACAACATCGATCTGACTAATCCAGCGACTGGTCAGGTATTTTTAACCTATCGTGATGCGGGAAAAGATATTGTTGCTGACGCCGCCGCTGCTGCCATAAAAGCCCAAAAAGTATGGTGGTCAATGACAGCCAGTGCCAGAGGTCAGTCAATGTGGAAGTGCAGTATGGAAATACGCGAAGCCGCAGAATCGTTGGCACGCTTAGAGTGTATCTCTGCAGGTAAACCTATTCGTGATTGCCGAGTTGAGGTGGCAAAAGTTGCCGAGATGTTTGAATACTATGCTGGTTGGTGTGACAAAATTATGGGACAAGTGATTCCCGTACCAACAAGTCATTTGAATTATACTCGTCATGAGCCGTATGGTGTCGTGACTCAAATCACCCCTTGGAACGCACCTATATTTACCGGAGGCTGGCAGATCGCGCCTGCCATCTGTGCAGGAAATGCCGTCTTACTAAAACCCTCTGAATTAACGCCACTAAGCACAACGGCACTCGTTAACATTCTTGAGCAAGCAGGTATCCCGCGTGGTTTAGTCAATGTCATTAATGGATTGGGACACACCACAGGTTCTGCCGCCATTGCTCATCCGGCCACTAAAAAAGTGGTTTTTGTTGGTTCACCAAAGACTGGCGCGCTCATCGCTTCGGCATCTGCGCAACGTGTCATCCCTTGCGTGTTGGAGCTGGGCGGAAAGTCAGCCAATATCATTTATCCAGATGCTGATCTGGATCGTGCGGTAGTGGGCGCACAAGCTGCCGTGTTTTCTGCGGCTGGACAGAGCTGTGTATCGGGTGCTCGGTTATTGGTCCATCGTGATGTTTATCAAGAGGTCGTGGAACGTGTTGCCTCAGCAGCCGGTAAGTTACCTGTGGGTTTGCCATGGGATGAAGGCACGATGGTCGGGCCAATTAATAATCAAAAACAATTTAATCACGTACATTCGTTAGTGTCGGACGGTATTGCTGAAGGTGCAGTTGTTGCCGCAGGCGGAAAGGCAGGTGACATTGTTGGCGGTGAAAACGGCTATTTTTATCAGCCAACCGTTTTGACCAATGTAAAAAATAATATGAGAGTCGCACAAGAAGAGATTTTTGGACCTGTGGTTTCTGTTATTTCATTTGAAGAAGAAGAAGAAGCGGTCGCGATAGCAAATGACAGTCGGTTTGGTTTAGCGGGCGCTGTTTGGACGGCTGATGTCGGCCGCGCGCATCGGATGGCCGCGCAGGTAAATGCAGGAACCTTTTGGGTAAATAGCTATAAGTCAATCAACGTCATGTCGCCATTTGGTGGTTTTGGTGAGAGCGGCTATGGTCGATCAAGTGGCTACGAAGGTTTACTCGAATATACACAGACGAAAAGTGTCTGGGTCGAAACCGCAAAAGATTCTGCTATTCAATTTGGTTATTCAATCCAATAGTACCTCAGGAGAAAATACATGTCGATTAACGAAACCTTACTAGGTGAAGTAAAACAGTGGCGTCAGCATATTCATAGTCAACCAGAGCTTGGTTTTAAAGAGTTTAAGACCTCATCATTTATTGTCGATAAGTTAAAATCCTTTGGAATTGAAGTACATCAAGGATTGGGCGGTACAGGGGTCGTCGGTATTCTAAAGAACGGCTCAGGCCCGACTATTGGCATACGAGCAGATATCGATGCGCTACCGATAAAAGAGCAAAACGATATTGAGCATAAATCCACTCATGAAAACTGTATGCATGCCTGTGGCCATGATGGTCACACGTCCGTTCTGCTCGGTACGGCAAAGTATTTAAGCCAACATAAAAACTTTAGCGGCACTATTTACTTTATCTTTCAGCCTGCTGAAGAGGTCTTAGGCGGTGCCAAGGCCATGATTGACGATGGGTTGTTTGATAAGTTCCCTATGGACGCCGTCTACGGGTTACATAACTGGCCAGGCCTACCTGTGGGAGAGATTGCGGTCAATAACGGCCCTATGATGGCGTCTTTTGATACCTTTGAAATTACGTTAACGGGTAAAGGCACTCATGCAGCGATGCCGCATTTAGGAGCAGATCCTATAGCAGCAGGTGCGGCATTGATTACTAATATTCAATCTATTGTCTCTCGTCGAATCTCTCCGCTCAAATCAGGTGTCATTAGCGTCACGCAGATGAATAGCGGTGACACAACCAACGTCATTCCTGATTACGCTATTTTAAAAGGAACGGTTCGTAGTTTTGATATGGACGTACGCCAGTCCATGCAAGACATGCTGACAGAAATGGTGACCGTACTACCGCCTTTATATGGTGTCACAGGCGAGATGGATTACCATATTCGCTATCCAGTCACCACTAATGACAGTCAAGCCTATCTTGAAATCAAAGAAGCTGCTACTAACGCGCTCGGTGCTGATAAGGTCAATACGGATGTAGAGCCATCCATGGCTTCTGAAGATTTCTCATTTATGAGTCAAGAAGTCAAAGGCGCTTATTTTTGGTTAGGTGTTGATGGTAGTAGTCCGTCTAAACCCCTACACAATGCCGCTTATGACTTTAACGACGATGCAATTGAGACAGGTATCAAAGTATGGGTTTCTTTAGTGGAATCTCAACTACCAAAAATGTCTGCATAAATTAAGTAGTAACAACACGTAGAAGTCATTATGTAGAAACCATAAATTGCAAAGGGAGTTGCTATGAATAATACCAGTGTGCTATCAAGTACGATGACTAAGTACTTATTTGATTGGAAGCTGCATTTACTAGTGATTGTCACATCACTACTTGCAGAATGGATAGGGATTATTAAGATTCCCATTGGTATTGGCGTACTGGTCTTACTGCCTTTACTCTACGCCTTCATATTTACCCTACTATTAAACCCAAATGTCATCCCAACGATGAAAGCGGTTATCTCTAAAGACCGAGCAAAATTTGCAAGTTATGCGGTTCTCTTAAGTATCATGCCTTTTATTGCAAAATTTGGTGTTGGGGTCGGTCCCAAAGTAGAAGAAATAATAGCCGCAGGTCCCGCCCTTTTACTACAAGAATTGGGCAACATAACGACTGCCCTTATTGCCTTACCTGTGGCTGTATTGGTGTTTGGTATGGGTAGAGAGGCTATTGGTGCCACTCACTCAATTGCTCGTGAACCGAATATCGCGCTTATTGCCGATAAGTATGGGCTCCAAAGTCCCGAAGGTATCGGCGTCATGGGTGTCTACGTGATGGGCACGTTGTTTGGCGCCATTTATTTCTCATTAATGGCGGGGATTATTGCCTCCATGGATATTATGGATATCCGTGCGTTGGCGATGGCTTGTGGTATTGGTAGTGGTAGTATGATGGGTGCTTGTTCAGCAGCGCTCGCGGAAACGGTGCCTGAGCAAGCGGAGACTATTACTGCCTTTGCAGCGACCTCTAACCTTCTGACTTACGCGACAGGGCTATTTGTCAGTTTGTTTATTGCCCTACCATTCACAGAGTTTTTATATAAAATCACTAGCAAGTTTAAGAAAAAGAATAATAGTACTGCTGCTATACAAACAGATCCTAGTTTAAAGATACCAGAGCAATCTATCTTATCAGTCACGCAGTCTTTGTCTCTATTAGCGGTTATCTGTATCATTCTATTACT
Organism: Psychrobacter sp. 1176_08; assembly: GCF_052850615.1. Lineage (NCBI taxonomy): Bacteria > Pseudomonadati > Pseudomonadota > Gammaproteobacteria > Moraxellales > Moraxellaceae > Psychrobacter > Psychrobacter sp. 1176_08. The sequence goes on along the minus strand of NZ_VXCU01000003.1, from coordinate 80,450 downwards.
CAGTAATTGGGTGGGACAAGGCGTTGATCCAATCTCTGCCCTACCTGCCATGTTAATTCTGTTCGCGTGTTGTATCGTTGGCGTCTTATTAAAGGAAATCATTCCTGTCAACGTCCCCGCTATCGCTTGGATATCTATTGTGGCTATTTTGATATCTCTGCCACAGTTTCCAATGAGCGAGTATGTCTTAGTAGAAACAGATAAGTTAGGCGTGTTACAGCTTATTACGCCGGTACTTGCCTACGCAGGGTTTGCTATCTCTCAGATGGAAGTAAATTTGTTTAAAAAATCTGGATTTAAAATTGCCGTGGTTGCCTTACTTACCTTCACTGGCACTTTCTTGGGTTCTGCCGTAGTGGCCCAAGCCTTATTGTAAAAGGTATCCATCTGTATTGTCTCATGGGTCACGGCACTGACGAATCGTCTGTGCTTGGCCTGATGGGAAGGTATAGTTGAAAAACAATAAAAGCGCTACGGTACGGCTCATATCAACTTTTGCAGCCTCTGTCTACGCACACGCAGCAAGCCAGAATATTAATAGGGGCATTGATATGAGCGTTGCATGATGTATCGATATTACTTTTCACTGACTATAGGCTGCTTATAAATCTTTCATCCATAACTTCAGATGCTGTAGCAATTCATGCGGACCTTGAGAGAGATGACGACCCAACCGCGTGACAAGATGAGCTTCACCGCTTGCCAGCAGCGTATTGTCTATGGGGATTGCAATCAGGTGTCCGTCTTCGACTTCTTTGGACACGACAAAATATGGTAAAAAAGTAAACCCCATATTGGAGCGAGCAAAATTCTTTAGTACATTAAATGAGTCAGTGGTTAAGATAGGATTAAATCGAATCTTTTGTTGAAACTCGGCCATCGCTAATAACTGACGGACGCCAAAACGACTCTCAGCCAGTCCCACTGGATATTCTAAAAGCGCTTCCAATCGCATCGGTTTATTTCGATCAGCCAATGGGTGGTCAGGCGAGACAATAACATACATTGGCTGATCACTGACTACCTGCGAGCGGATGCGCGGATGACTGCTGGAATGGAACACTAGCCCAATATGTGCTTCATCCTCTTCAACCTGACGAATCACTTCGTTTGATCCACCCGTACTGATTGACAGTGTTAACTCAGGATATAAACGGGAAAACTCAGACAATGGGCCAAGCATCAAATCCGCAATAAAACCATCGCCCACGGCTAACTTTATATGCCCCCGCTGTAATCCCAATAGCGCCTGTAATTTGGACACACAAGCCTCTTCAGCAGAAAGTGATTCTCGATAAAATCGTAAGAGAACACTACCCGCTTCTGTCGGCGTTACCCCTTTGCGGTGCCGTTCAATCAGAGTACATGTCAACTCTTCTTCTAACAGAGATATTTGTCGGCTGATGGCCGAGGGCGCAATATTGAGCTTATCTGCAGCAGCTCTAATCGTACCCATCGTTACCGCCTCATAAAGATAAGATAACCGCTTGCCATTAATCTCTGTCATTGCTTGTCCTTGCGATCTTCTGAGTGTTATTGAATAAGTGCAGCACTTTGACTCACGTATTGAGCCATGAGAGTCAGTGTCGGCATACCATTTGGTCTACCTTGCAGAAGTGCCAGTGGTATATCAAAAAGTATACCCCAAATAAGTCAGCCAAACAGACCTCTTACTCAGTTAATAGATCACTTAAAACAGACTGCCACAATTCATATTTCCAATTTGTAGTTTCATCTCCTCTCTCCAAATGAGTGTTTATTTCATGACAAAGCTTAAGTCTTATCATTGATGGCAAGGTCAAACATATTTTTTGAAAAGCAGGCTTGACCTTACCATCATGTCAACCTATATGCTATTGATAACAGATTGAAATGATAGAGGTTGTTATGAATCCAAAAAATACTAAGCCTTATCTTTATAGCGAGATCGTCTCGATTGAAGGCATGACTTGTGCTTCCTGTGTGGGACGAGTAGAAAGAGCATTAAAAAAGGTTGAAGGTGTACAACAAGCTAACGTCAACCTTGCTACCGAACAAGCATGGGTGCAAGGTAATACTCAGATAAATAGTGGTGATCTGATTCAAGCGATCAAAAAAGCGGGATACCATGCTAAGCAGGTTGAGCAAAATAAGAGTGAACAAAAAGATAAGAAAGCCACGGAACAGCAGCAGCTCAAACGAGATTTAATCATCTCTTTGATTTTGGCCGCTCCTGTTTTTGTTCTAGAAATGGGTTCACATATGATTCCCGCTTTTCATAGTTGGGTCATGCAAAATATCGGTACGCAACCAAGCTGGCTGATTCAATGTGTTTTGACGACGTTGGTACTCGTTTTTCCAGGGAGGCGTTTTTATCAAAAAGGTATTCCGGCATTATGGCGCTTTGCCCCAGATATGAATACATTGGTAGCGGTTGGTACATTGGCAGCTTATAGCTTTTCTCTAATAGCAACCTTTGCTCCAAAAATCTTACCCGAAGGCACTGTGAATGTCTATTACGAGGCGGCAGCTGTGATTGTGAGTTTGATATTGTTAGGGCGTTATTTTGAGGCAAAAGCCAAAGGACGTACCTCTCAAGCTATTCAACATCTAGTAGGCATGCAAGCAAAAACAGCGCGTGTTTACGATAATAAACAAGTGATTGAAGTACCTATTGCAGAAGTGACCAAAGAAATGATTGTTGAGATTCGTCCTGGCGATCGTGTTCCTGTCGATGGTGAAGTGGTTGAAGGTCAAAGCTATATTGATGAATCCATGATCACAGGTGAACCAATTCCTGTCAAAAAGCAAATAGGTGATCAAGTGGTAGGAGGAACCGTCAATCAAAATGGCACATTGAATTTTCGAGCCACAGCCATTGGCGACTCTTCGGTATTGGCGCAAATCATTCGTATGGTTGAACAGGCTCAAGGCGCTAAATTACCGATTCAAGCATTGGTTGATAAAGTCACCATGTGGTTTGTACCCATCGTATTACTCTTAGCCGCTCTAACTTTTATGCTCTGGTTTGTTTTTGGTCCTGAGCCTACATTGACGTTTGCTCTTGTCAATGCAGTTGCCGTCCTAATTATTGCTTGTCCCTGTGCAATGGGATTGGCAACCCCTACCTCTATCATGGTTGGCACAGGTCGCGGTGCAGAAATGGGGGTGTTGTTCCGTAAAGGAGAAGCATTACAAGCTTTGCGGGACGTTGAAGTCATTGCTGTCGATAAGACAGGCACATTAACTCAAGGTAAACCAACCTTGACAGATTTTTATGTACAGCAAGGGTTCGATCATGAGCAAGTCTTGCGCATTGTGGCATCGGTCGAAGCAAAGTCTGAGCATCCAATTGCGGTGGCCATTGTTCAGGCCGCAGAACAGAAAGATCTCCATTTATTATCCATTACCGTCTTTGAGTCGGTGACTGGATTAGGAATCAAAGCAGAAGTTGCAGATCAGGCTATCTACATCGGCGCTGATCGTTATATGCAGCAGTTGGCAGTTGATATCACACCCTTAAAAAATGAAGCGGCACGCTTAGGACAAGAAGGTAAAACCCCACTTTATGTCGCGATTGACCAAAAGTTGGCAGCCATTATTGCCGTTGCAGATCCCATCAAGGACACCACTTATGCCGCTATTACAGGTTTGCATCAATTGGGCTTGAAAGTTGCAATGATTACAGGCGACAATCGGCATACTGCGCAAGCAATTGCAGCAAAATTACATATTGACCAAGTGGTCGCAGAAGTGCTGCCTGATGGTAAAGTGGATGCGTTACGTCAATTACAACAACAGTATGGACGAGTGGCTTTCGTTGGCGATGGGATCAATGATGCCCCTGCTCTCGCTCAAGCGGATGTTGGTCTGGCGATTGGGACAGGGACAGATGTAGCGATCGAAGCAGCGGACGTGGTATTAATGTCGGGTAGTCTACAAGGGGTTCTTAATGCGATTGCCTTAAGTAAGGCCACCATCAAAAACATCCAACAAAATTTATTTTGGGCATTTTTCTATAATGTTGCTTTAATTCCAATTGCCGCAGGGGTCTTATATCCAGCCTTTGGAATTTTGTTGTCACCAATTTTTGCCGCAGGCGCAATGGCACTGTCCTCTGTTTTTGTATTAGGTAACGCCTTACGCTTAAAGTATTTTCAGATACCAGCGATTAAAGCGTAGACACTGTTAATATAGGATTAGAGTCGCTATGTAGGGTTAAAACCGCTATTTAAAGTCGCTGTGCAAAATAGTCGTTTGGCTTTCACTCTTTTTATATCAGGAGGACAGATATGAATATCGGTCAGGCATCGGAGCAATCAGGAATCTCCCCCAAAATGATTCGCTATTATGAACAGATAGGACTGCTTGATAGCGCAAAACGCTCGAATGCAGGTTATCGCATATACTCTAAGCAAGATATCAAAAACTTGTGCTTTGTAAGACAAGCTCGCGATTTGGGTTTTTCCTCCAAACAGATGAAAGAGCTACTCTATTTGTGGAAAAACACAGATCGACAGAGTGCGGATGTGAAACAATTGACACTGACGCATATAGAAACTTTAAACCAAAAAATAGCTCAATTACAAGATATCGTGAGTGCGTTACAGCTCTCTGCTGATCATTGCTCAGGTGATGAAAACGCAGACTGTGCCATACTAAAAGATCTAGAACAAAGTAAATAGAAAAATATTCACTAGAATATACTCATCATTGACTCGAGGTTTTCAATGCTAGCACAACATCGACAAGCCCTAGTGGTTGAAGGCGGCGGCATGCGTGGCGCATTTACCAGTGGTGTTTTAGACGCCTTTTTAGAACAACAATTCAATCCTTTTGATCTTTGTGTGGGGGTTTCTTCAGGTTCAACCAACGTTGCTAACTATTTGGCAGCACAACAAGGTCGTACCCTACACATTTACTTGGATCACTCCCTCCGATCTGAATTTATTCACTATGGTCGTTTTTTTAGAGGTGGTGACTTACTGGATTTAAAGTGGATGTGGAACGTAGTCGAACAGGAATATCCACTGAATCAAGCACAGTTATTTGCCAATCCTGCGGAATTTTACATGGTATTGACGCATGCTATCTCAGGAGAAGCCACTTATATCAAAGCGTCTAAAGACAATATTTTGGATGGATTAAGAGCTTCAAGTTCTATCCCAGTACTGACTCGGCAAGCGGTTGAGATATGCGGCGAACCTTATTTTGACGGTGGTGTAGCGGATGCTTTGCCTGTACATTGGGCAGCTAAGCAAGATAATGTCGCTAAACTCATGGTCATACGTACGCGCCCGCAAAACTACGCTAAATCAAGCCGCAAAGGCGACCAGCTATTGGCCAAATATTTTGCTAAGCAGCAATCTGGTTTTTCCCAAAGTCTATTAACACGAACCCAGCGCTACAATGATGCGGTACAATTTTTACAGACTTCATCATCACAGAATCTCTTAGAGGTTTGTCCACCTGACTTAAAAAATATGGCGAGTCGATTGTCCAAAAATAAAGCTAAAATCCGTTATAGCTATGCGGTAGGACTGGAAGCTGGATACCAAGCGATTGAAGATTGGCATAAGCTTTAACCTAGAGAGTGCGGTAAAAAACGATGTCATATTGTTAGGACGAGCCAATGAGCCTTTTTGATGCCTACAAAATATCTATCGCTACCTTACCTTCTCCAAACTTATTGATTCTTTATTTTGCCAGCACGGATGGATAATGGCCAAGTGACTTTTTTCTTAGTTTCAGGATGTCCCCATTCAGGTAGCAAAACGACTCTAAGCTGATCGACTGGATTGAAGCCCAGTACCTTTTTTGCTTCTTTGACGGCTGACCACGTATTAAAATAGCCAATAAGTTCGTCTAAACTCCAGAACTCCTGCATATTGACAGTAGGCACTTTGATTTCTGCAAATGGAAAAGGCAGGCTTTGATAACCATTTTCTACATGCTGTCGTTCTGCTGGCCAATACGGTGCAATGGTTTGATAATAAAACTGCTGAACAAGGGCATCAACTGCCCCTTCTACATGCAAAACACCATAGGTAATTAGAGCTAAAATACCATTAGGTCTAGCTATACGCGTCACTTCTTTATAGAATTTCTCTAAGTTTAGCCAATGCGCGGCTTGAGCAACGGTAATCAAATCTACTGATTCATCTGCCAATCCACTTTGCTCAGCCAGCGCGGTTCGATAGATCACATTGTCTTTCTTTTTGGCTTTGGCGATTTGGGCTGAGCTTGCATCAGTGGCAATCACTTCGTCAAACCTTTCGGCCAACAATACAGAAAGCTGTCCTGTACCACACCCACAGTCGAGCACACGGTTTTGAGCAGCACATAGTTCAGCAAGCTTATCTATTAGGTCAAGAGGATATGAAGGGCGATAAGTGGCATACCCTTCAGAACCTTTGGAGAAATGATCTTTAAACGCTAAGTCTTTCATGCTTTCATCCATTATTTGGTTTTGTACTTATATCATAGTTCGCGATATAGCTTAGAAACACCACTTATTTGTGTATCCTAAGCCTGTTTATAGCTTACTAAAAGCAGATCAAACCATTAATATCCATAGTGTTATACCTATAAAACATTAGGTCATAGCTTCTACCTCTTTTTCTTCTTAGGCTTCACGACCAATAATGGACAGTTACTACAATACTCCATAGGATCAGTGGCTTTATAATAAAAGCAGCAACTTTTTCTTAACCGAATTAAGCCACTATCCTCAGTCAGTTTTATTTTTCTAACGTCATAGCGTTTTAATGGATTATGATCGATACCAAATATCTCAGGCGCAGCTTCCTTTATCAAATACGCATAATCTTGTTTGACTTTTTCTTGGATTATTGGAGATGTGGTGGTGATTTTTTTCTCGTATAGCGAATATACCCGCACTGCTGTGTTTTCCCACAAAATGCGCGGATGGATTTTTGTCACATCAACCATGACCTGCCATAGTAAAGCCAAATGATTGGCAAAAAGGTTTTTGACCACCATTTCTCTCCATTTTTCCCTGTCCTTACTGCTGGTAGGATGGCTAACACGGCAATCATGGATGGGCATTTTTGACTGCCATAATCTGTCTGTATACTGATAATCCAAAAAGCAGTTTTGTGCTGACATATCAAGCCCTGCATCATAAACAGTCATAGCATAAAAACTGGCTGCCGTGGCCAAATAAGCATAACGTTTACTTAATAAGGAAGCGGTGACTTTGAGTGAGGGTGAATGGATGATTGGGGTAAGGTGATATAGCAGTTTTTCACATTGTTCATGATCGAGCAGTTGCGGCAGCCAAATAGACGTTGCAGGATTTCTCTGAGTGGCATCCATTAAGCCAAAGGACTGACAAAGATGCTGCCACCGCTTAGCATTATCGAAAGCGTCAGTAGAATAAGCAGTCATGACAGGACACTTTTTTGGTCATCAATTTGACCGCTTGTCGCCAAAGAAGCGCGTTTATTGCCTTTACCAAACGGAATACACATCGGCGTCCCAAATATGGGATCAGTGGTGATATGACAATCCAATCCAAAAATATGACGCACATTCTGTGCATCCAAAATATCAGAAGGATCACCTTTGGTAAATACTTTTTTGTCCGCAATCGCGACCATAAAATGAGCGTAGCGGCAGGCCAGATTTAGATCGTGCAATACCATCACAATCGTTTTATTTTGCTCGCGGTTGAGATCATAGAGTAAGTCCAAAACATCGATTTGATGCGCAAGATCTAAATAGGTCGTTGGCTCATCTAATAATATAACGTCGGTATCCTGTGCCAACGTCATGGCAATCCATGCTCGTTGTCTTTGTCCGCCAGATAAAGAATCCACAGAGCGGTCTTTTAAGTCCAATAAGCTGGCACGCTCTAGCGCCTCCATGACTTTTTGTTCATCCGTTTCTGACCATTGTTTGAGCCAGTTTTGATGAGGGTAGCGCCCCATACGCACCAATTGATAAACACTCATTGATTCAGGCGCTTGCGGAGATTGAGGAAGAATTGATAGCTCTCTTGCTACTTGTGACGTGGAGCGTTGCTGGATATCAGCGCCGTTCAATATGACTTGACCTTGTTTGGGATTAATAAGCCTTGCAAACGCTTTTAATAAGGTACTCTTTCCACACCCATTGCTACCCACAAAGACGGTGATTTTTCCTTTCGGAATGTCAATATCTAACTGATCAATGATCGCTTGTTGATGATAGCCAAGCGTCAATGACTGACCTTGTAATGGATTCATAGCTGCGTCCTTTACGGGGTTATTTATTTTTGATTAAAAGGTAAACGAAAAAAGGCGTTCCCATGACCGCCACAAAGACACCTGCTGGTAAATCCAAGGGTAAAAATGCTGTTCGTCCAATCAGATCGGCCAACATCACCAAATTGGCACCAACCAGTGCGCTGGTGACCGCTAATCCTGCAAAAGTACGAGCGACAAGTTGTTTTGCAATATGTGGTGCAATCAAACCTACAAACGCAATCGCTCCAGCAAAAGCGACCGCGATGGCAGCAAAAGCCACAGCCAACAGTAGCAACAACATCCGCTCGCGCTCAGGCTTCAACCCCAAACCTGTCATAATGCTATCATCAAGCTCATGCAAACTGATGCAGCGTGAAGCCAGCATCAAAAAAGGGAGCAAACCCAATAACCATATCGCAAAATAGCGCACATCTTGCCAGATGGTGCCATAAACGCTACCTGTCAACCACACATAAGCAGACAAAGAAGAAGTCAGCGGACTCAGCACCAATAGCAGTGTCGTTATAGAGCCCATCACAGCGGACAGACCAATACCAACCAAGATCAAACGCATCGGCGTGATACCACGCTTCCACGCCAACAGATAAATGAGAAAAGCGGTAAACCAAGCCCCAATCATGGCAAAGACAGGCAGTAGTTGCATGCTCATAATAGGCGCTAAAAAAGACATAAAAAAGATGGCAGACGCTGATGCTCCAGTCGTCACTCCTAAAATATCAGGAGACGCCAGCGGGTTTCGAACGATACTTTGCAATATCAATCCAGACAAAGACAAGGCGATGCCTACAAGAGCCGCCATGACAATGCGAGGAAACCTTAGCGTATCAACGATAAAGCCAATCCCACTTTTATCTGTCACTCCTAACTCATTGAGTACCCTAATGACTTGCCATAGCGACAGCGGCACTTTGCCAATGCATAATGACACGAGTAAATGAGCGACCGTTAGACAAATCAGACCTGTCACGATGACCACCGTGCGAGTATTGATGATACGAGAAAAAGAACCTATCCGTAACGAGTACGTATTAACCATGACGCATGCCTCGCCGAATCAAATAGATAAATAACGGCGCACCAAGAAAGGCCGTCATCACACCTATCGGAATCTCTTGAGGAAAAATAATCACGCGGGCCACCATATCTGCAATCAATAGCAACAAAGCGCCGAATATCATACAGCCAGGAATCAGCCATTCGTGCGCGATAGCAGTAGACATCAGTTTTCGCACAATGTGTGGCACAATCAAACCCACAAAAACAATATTGCCTGCCATTGCAACCGCACACCCTGCCAGCACAGTAACAGCGAGTCCCATTGTCATTTGAACCAAGGCTGTTCGCTGCCCCAGCCCTTTGGATATTTCATCACCCGCCATCAAAATATTGATAGGCTTGGCAAGTAAAAAAGCCCCTATCAGTGCAACGCCGATATAGGGCAATAAGGTTGTAAGCGTATCCAACTGACGATTCGCCACCGAACCTGCCAGCCAAAATAAAATACTGTCCAAGCCTTCTTGATCGATAACCAATAAAGCTTGTGTAAATGAGCCAAAAAGCGCGGTGATGGCAGCGCCTGCCAATACAATCCTAATCGGGTTGAACCTTCCTGTACCCATCGTTCCTATTGCATAAACCATAGCGCCTGCCACAAACGCACCCAGCAATGCTGCCCACATATACTGCTGCATCGAATCCAATTGAAAGATCATCGAGCAAATAATAATACTGAACGTTGCACCTGCATTAATACCAAATATACTTGGGGACGCCAAAGGATTGCGTGTTAACGCTTGCATCAGACAGCCAGACACAGCAAGACAACCGCCGACGACCAGCGCAATCACACTTCGCGATAGGCGCGTCGTCGTCACCAATATGTGATCGAGATTGAATAAGTCAGGATTGAATAAGGCTTGCATGACTGTGAGTGGCGATATAAAAGTAGACCCAATACATAAACTCAACACAAAACTGATAAGTAGCAGTGTCGTTCCGAGGATTAATATCAATAAAGGTTTTTGGGCATTTTGCCACCAAGAAATCATTGCAACTTTCCTTGATGTGGGATTTGATTTAGATCTTGATTTGAGCCTTGAGTCGGACTTTGATAGGGAGGATGAAAAATAGTATCTACTTCATCTAACATGTGGTTTGCACTAATGATACCGCCTGCCAAGCTCCAATAAATGTTATCAACATGATAAATATGATGGGTCTTGGCAGCCTTTGTTCGCTGCCACAATAAATGCTGCGACCAAGATTGATAGTTTTTCTTGACTGCGGCATCGTCTTTCATCAGCACAAAGTACATATCTGCATCGATAAGAGGAATGCTCTCTTTACTCACTAATTTTTGCGGCGCCCATTGGCTGTCTTCAACAACCTGTGGCCATTTAAAGCCCAAATCCGATAAGATGGAACCTGAAAAGCTATTGGGCGTGTATAAACGCACATGGTCAGATCGAAAGTCTAATAAAGATATTTTTTGCGGCCAGTCTTTGCCAAAATGCCCTTGTAACTTGTGACGAGTATCGATGATACGTTTTTGCCAATCAGTAAGCAGTTGATTGGTCTTCTTCTCTCTGCCAAGTGCCTTTCCTGTTATTTTTAGGGTTTGACGAAAGTCATATACCTCTTCTAGCGCTATCGTGGGGGCAATTTGCGATAAAATGCCATAGATTTTTTCACTTCTATATCTGGAAGCGATAATCAAATCCGGCTTTAATAATGCAATATCTTCTAAACTCGGCTGCGTCTCTAGCCCCACATAAGTGACATTTTTAAGCTGGGGGCGTAGGTACGAATACATGGGTTTTTGCGCCCAAGACTCGACCATACCGACTGGTTCGACACCCAAAGCGACAAGTGTGTCTGTTGCGCCTTGGAATAGACTCACCACTCTCTTTGGTTGCCCATGAATCACCGTCTCACCAAGCGCATGTTTGACTGTGCGGGTACTGGTATTGTCAGCTGCGTGTGCGGATACGGCACAAAACCCTAAATGTAACGCAATAAAGGCAAAGCACATCACACTCAGCGCTTTGCCTTTATGTTTTTGATCAAAACATCGCTCTATATCACCTTTCATTATCAATAGTTTTATAGCCAAACCACTTTCTCTCTCATTGTATCTATCGTTCAAACGCGTATCTCAGCAGCACCCTATTACATAATAGAGGCTTGACTAAAAGTCTACCGAATAACCAACTGTCACGGTGCGACCTTGACCCGCAAAATAGCGATCATCATCATCAAGCGCACTTTGTGAGTAATAAGTGATGTACTCTTTATCCAACAGATTGGACACTGCAAGATTGGCAACCCCTTTTGGCAACTTATAAGAAATAGACCCATCCACTAACGTATAACCATCAAAGTCTAAATTTTGACCATCAAAGTTACGGTCAAAAGCATGATTGACTTGTAGGTATGAATTAATCTTATCGCTCCATTTTGCACCCCATGAGGCAATCAAGCGATTTGGCGCGACGTCTAGCCCGCCGATTCGACCGTCAAGAGAACCATTATCATCGGTATCATATTTACCGTCAGTATGTGCATAGGACAGCTTTAATTTATGATCATCAAAAGCTTGCGAGATGCTCGTCTCATAACCACGGATACGGGTTTTTTCTCGAGCCATCAAGAAAGCACCCGTTTCTTTATCAAAACGAGAACGATCACCAAAATCTGAGCTTGACTCAAAAACGCTCAAATCTAAATTAATATTATCGAGTTTGACGCGGGTGCCCAGCTCGATATTTTCTGTCAAAATCGGCTTGAGCTGGTTGAGGTTCTCTATGCTTAAACCTGGGGTGTTAATCGCTCTCAATGCTCGACCAATATCAGGGATAGAGTACCCTTCACTGTAATTGGCAAAAAGCGCCATATCCTTTATAGGAGAATAGACAATTCCAGCATTGTAGAGATTTTCTTTAAAATCCAATTCACCACCTTTGACAAGCACGTTGTTATAGCGTGGTAGTGTCCTATAGTCATCGGTTTCTAAAGTACCAATCTCTCTTCTAACACCGCCATGAAGGGTTAGCTTATCGGTGGCAGCAATTTCAGTTTGGAGGAATGGTGAGTAGCTGGTGTAGGTGGACAAAGGCACATAGGTTCTGCCTGTGCCGTACAAGTCTTGTTTGCCTTTATCGTAGAGTGTGTCTAAACCACCGGTTACCTTTAAACGTCCTTGCACTAAGTCGTCTTTGGTTAAACTAACCTTACTACCAATTTTTGAAGCTTTGGTACGTGATTGGTCGTACAGCTCACCTACTGGCGCAATATTAGGGTCTTGAAAGGTTGCTGAATTGGTCGCCCCAAATAGTCCTTCAAACTCTTGATTAAACACCATGGCATCCAGTTTCATGCCAGCGATATCGGTATTTTCATATCGGATACTCGACGTCCATACATCGTTGTGAGGCGCATCACCGGGCGGTTTTTGCTTGATAGAAGTTGTGGGAATACCCTGCTCTCTGTTGCCCGGCACGCTGGTATAGTTGTTTTTGTTTTTTATCTCATAACGATTGATACTGGCTTGAATATATTGATCATCATCAATCTGATAGCCCAATTTTGCAAGCACATCATATGCTCGGGATTCCATCAAATCGCCTTGAGTGTTATCAACACCGATTTGACGACCTGCCCCATCTAAATACTTGCCTTGGTCTTCATAGGACAACGACAATAAGTAATCGACATCGCCTTGAACACCATTCACACCATAATTGGTTTTATAACTAAAGGTATCTGAGTCAACGGTGTCGGTAGGTACTGTGGCTTGAATACCAAAGTGTTGATTGGCTGTACCTAACTTTGGTTTTTTTGTGATGATGTTGATGACACCGCCTGTAGCACCCATACCATTGGTCGCATTCGCGCCTTGGACAACTTCAATTCGCTCTACCATGGAATAGTCGATAGAGTGAACCTCTCTACCTGTTGGTCGCAACGGATTAGACTGCGGCACCCCATCTATCATAATCAAAGGCGTGCGACCTCTCAAGGTTTCGCCACTGCCGTTCATCTTCCCTCTACTTGGTGTATAAGAAGGTAATAAATTGCTCAGCACATCGGATGAGTTAGAGGATATTTGTAGCTGTTGTTCAATCTCATCTTGCTCAATGATTTGTACAGTTTGCGGCGATTTTTCTCGCTCTACGTCTGAGCGAGATGCTGTGACGATGATAGGATCTAGAGTAGTTTCAGGCAACACCTCTTGTTCTGAATTGGTGGCATTCATCGCTGAATTATCGGCATGAGCGGCTGGCGTTAAGAAAAAAGGCATCAGTATGAGTAAAAACTTTTTATCTTTTAAGACATAAAACGACTGTTTTTTTGGGCTAAAACCGCTCATTGCTATTCCTAGAATTGAATTTCTATTGTTAAGTGATAGTGACTATAAATTTGAACATTGGGTTTTATACTGTTGAAGGCGTGTGATGACACCGAATTAGGATATTTAAAACGGAATATGGCGAGGCAAATTACGTTGATAGATATTTGGATAAAAACACTTACCCATAAGCGATCGTAAAAACAACGATCTTTATGGTGTCTTTTATGTTAATAATAGTAAAAATAATGAGGCAAATGATAATCATTATTAGTTATATTGTCAATGAATCTCTACTTATTCATAGCAAAGGCCATAGACAAAGAAGATAGTATTCATCTGTTGTTTGCATCGCATTCTGATGAAACAACTCACAAATAAAAAAGGGACCAATCAATGTCCCTTTTTTATGAAAGCCTAACTAACCTCAGTCGATGCTAGTTCTCATGGCAAAATATGTTTATATCAATGATCTTTATATACTACTGACCATCGTGTCCGGTGATAAAATCGCTGCTAGCTCTTCATCACTAAGTAGTTTTTCTTGTTTGACCAGCTCCGCCACGCCTGACCCACTTAGTAATGCATGTCCTGCGATACGACTTGCGTTTTCATAGCCAATATGTGGCACCAGTGCCGTCACGATACCGATGCTATTTTCGACATGCTGTGCGCAGCGGGCTTCATTGGCCGTAATCCCTTTGATGCACAGATCATCCAACATGCGAATCGACTTTTCTAACAGACGCGCGTTGTTCAGTAGGTTATAGACAATCAGCGGCTCCATTGCGTTCAGCTGTAACTGTCCTGCTTCTGCTGCCATAGTAATCGTCGTGTCCGTACCCATCACCTGAAATGCCGTTTGGTTCATGGCTTCAGGAATTACTGGATTGACCTTACCTGGCATAATAGACGAGCCAGGCTGCATAGCAGGTAGATTGATTTCGCCCAACCCTGTGCGTGGTCCGCTCGATAATAGACGCAAATCATTGCTCAATTTAGACAACTTGATGGATAGACGCTTGAGCGCCCCGGAAAACGTAATAAAGGCACCCATGTCAGCGCTGGCTGCTATCAGATCATCAGCAAGTGTCACTGGTAAACCACTGATGTCAGCCAACTCACTAATCGCCAAACTGGCATAGCCTTTAGGCGCATTGATACCCGTCCCGATAGCGGTACCACCTAAATTCAATTCGCATAGTTGTAAGCAAGCCTGTTCGATTTGCGCTATTTCACTGCCCACGTCACTGGCAAAGGCGTTGAATTCTTGACCGAGCGTCATCGGCACCGCATCTTGTAATTGGGTACGCCCCATCTTGAGGATACCGCCAAATTCTTGTCCTTTAGCCGCTAAGCTGTGTTGTAGGTTAAGAATGGCTGCTTTCAGCGGTTTTGCCGCAAACACAATCGCTAAACGTGCCGCGCTCGGATAGACATCATTGGTCGATTGAGAGCGGTTCACATCGTTATTGGGGTGCAAATGACGGTATTGACCATACTCAAAGCCCATCTTTTTTAGGCCAATATTGGCAATGACTTCGTTGGCATTCATGTTGGTCGACGTGCCTGCACCGCCTTGAATGAGATCAACAATAAATTGATCATGATGCTCGCCTTTGATCAGATCCGTACATGCTTCGGTAATGGCACCAAGCTTCTCTTCGGTGAGCAAACCATGCTGATAGTTGGCCTTGGCAGCAGCTGCTTTTACCATGGCCAGTGCTTTAATCAAATCCGGAAAATGACTGATTGGCGTGCCAGTGATATTAAAATTTTGATACGCGCGCTGTGTTTGAATACCATACAAAGCCTCTGCAGGAACGGCTTGTTCGCCCAATAAATCTTTCTCAATACGAGTTAGGATGTTGTCATCAGTCAGGTTGTCGATGTTTTTCATATTTTTGGTCTTCTTGGAGATAAGGTCAGTTAAATCAGTCAACGCACCATACTTATGTATTTAAAACTTTATGCACTTGAAAGTTTATGTACTTAAGAAATATTGGCGTTACTAAAAAGCAGAGCCATCGTAACCGAGAATAGAGCGCGAGAAAAACGTAAATATTCTGCTCTCAGCCCCAAAAATATTCGTGCTTAGCAAATTATGTTATAGATACGGTTGCTCTACTGAGCATTGCTATATGTAAGATACGTCTTTTGGAGAAGCTTACAGTCCCAGCACCTGCTTTAATGCAGTGATTGGTGGCTGCTGGCGATCAGCATACCGATAAGCCAGTACGACCTCTCGAACCAAGCTGTTATCGCCCAAATAATGAATTTGTACGGGCGCTGCACTGCGAATCCAGAGTCCAGCATAAGGTATCAAAGCCACGCCTAAACCGGACTCCACCATCCTAACAATGGCATCTAAGTCATTAATCTCCATGATGGTATTGACCTTGATGTCTTGTTTTTTAAAAAACTTACTGAGCTTTGCCCCTGCTGAGGACTGTAGGCTGTAATGGATAAAAGGGTGCTGCTCAAGCGTCTGCCTGAGACTGTGAAAGGGCCATTTTTTGGGACTGATCAACACATAAGGTTCCGTCATAATAGATTGGGTCACGATGTCTTTTGGCAAGGCAAAAGAGGGCTGTATGGTGATGGCTGCATCTATCTCCCCGACTTCGAGTTTCTCAAATAACTCTATCGCACGCCCAGGGACAATCTCTGTCTGCATTAATGGGGCGAGCAAAGTAATCGACTTTAGCGCCTCGGGTAAAATACCCACTTGTACTGAGTTGATAGCGCCAATTTTAAGCTGCCCATAGTAGCTCGCAATGTCAGTATCTGAGGGTAGCTGCATGGTGGCATAAAGCGCCAAAATCTCTTTGGCGATAGGCAAAATACGGGTGCCTTGCGGGTTGAGCGTGATGGCTCTGGCAGAGCGGGTAAATAATGACAACCCCAAATTGTCTTCTAAGGTTTTAATCTGGGCACTGACCGCCGATTGGGTCAGGTTGATATGCCGAGCAGCCGCGGCAAAACTGTCCAATTCGCAAACGGCTACAAAGGTTTTAAGCTCTCTTATCATTGATGTCACCACACTTATTATCATCACGGTCAGATAAGGTACAACAATGATACCCTGCTGCCAATGTTATATTTTTTTGTTCGCTGTACTTTTGCAGGCAGGGACTACGAAAGTATGATGTTGGCAGTACGCAAGGGAAGTTGATACCAGTAGCGTGCTTTTACCTCATCGATTGTCATTATACGTTCATTTTTGTTCTATAGAATGCGTGGATTCTTTTGGATTACCAGCGATGTGACACACTTTTAATCCCCGATAAAAACAGTATATGTGGTCATCGTATTCTACTGATATCCATGAAGATTTCTATTGCAATAACAGCGAGTCGATATAATGAGCAGTTACCTGTGTTTGACAGATTATGAAAAGAATTTGATTGATAGTGCTTTACTTATCTTGATGCAAAAAAACATTCAATATAGCAACCAGTCAACAGAAGACTTCATACAGCAGCACTATCAAAACTTTAACCTGACGCTTTTTGAATTATGCGCAAAAATCAAATCTCCTGATTTTGATAAGAATATGAGCTTATCCTCAAAAGAAATCAAAAGCATTAAAAAAGGGTTGACCTCGCTATACAGCCTTATCTCTCAAAAAGCGGTGAAGAAAAAAGAAGCGAACCAAAAAGATGACTATAAAAGTTATAAGCTACAAATCATAGAGCTAGAGAAAAAAATTGGGGTGATAGAAATGGCTTAAGAACGGACGATTATTTTGCGCCGTTCGTTATATAGCTAATCCTAAATAAAAAAGGTACAACAATGATGCTGGACTGCCAACGATATATTTTCGTCGCCTCTGTCTGCGAAGGCACAGCAAGCAAGAAAATATGACGTTGGCAGCACTGTATGTATTTTATACTGGATTGACTATAGTTGATTTATTTTAAAACCGATACCGTGCTACTAGTATGCATGCTGCGCCGCCTCTGTTTAGCAGCACGCAAGAAGCATTCATACCATTAGCACGTGGCTATTTTATTTCGACCAAACTGGTTCTGTTTTATTTAGAATCAACCGTATTACTGTCGACTGATACGCCACCCTCTGAATTTGTTAAAAAACCCCTTAAGCCTGTCAGAAAAGCTAAATGCTTCTGACTCTGTTACCTCTTCAACATGATGCCGGGTAGCCAATATGGGCTGTTTTACCAATTTTTCATGATGGTCAAAGGCGCGATCAAGGCTGATACTCATCATCGTAAAATTGGTCGGGCGCGGCAGACAACGATATACCTGACCTTTATTAATCAGGTCAATCACCATATGTGCGTCTTTAAATTCCGTCAGCATCAGCACCATCAGATCAGGCTGGATGTTTTTTAATGCATAAACGATGGGCGTGATGTTTTCACCATTCAGTGTGGCATCGGTTATCGTAACGCCAAAACTCTTTTTCTGTAATAGCTTTGCTGCTTGCTCAAGGTTGCTTGCCCAACTGACACTATAGGTATGCTTGAAATGCTGCTTCATTTGTTGATAGATATCTTCATTATCGTCTAACACCAAAATGTTGCGTTTGGTATTGCTACTGTATGCTGCACTGTGCTGAATATCATCTGCTTGGCTAGGCTCTTGTAAAATATCCTGCGTTTGCTGGGCAATCTCGGTGGCTTTGTTGACGACCTTTTTGAGCTCGTCATTTTGCCACGGCTTGGTAATATAACGATAGATTTCACCTTCATTGACTGAATCAATCACTGCATTAAGATCGGCGTAACCTGTCAGCAAAATACGAATGGTATTGGGTGAGGCTTCTTTAACCTCGCGCAATACTTCGGTGCCTTGCTTATCTGGCATGCGCTGGTCACTGATGACCACTTGCACCTCATGCTCATTGACATACTGCATCAACTCATTGGCATCCGTGGTGATAAACACGTCATGTGACTGACGAAAGTGCATTTTTAGACTGCGTAAAATGCGCGGCTCATCATCGATAAAAGCGATCTTTGGTTTTTGCATGACACCCTCTTTAAGTAAATTTCTTTAAGTAAATGGTTAGAAACATCTCAACTTTCGAACAAAGCTTGTGAGGGTTTATTTTCACGAGATTTAGGCTGTATCGGCAGTATAATGGTAAAAGTTGTGCCCTCGCCCACGGCCGAATGAGCGTTGATACTGCCGCCATGCTGCTCCATAATTTGAGTGCTGATGGCAAGTCCTAAGCCTGTACCATCACCTGCTTTTTTGGTAGTGAAAAATGGCTCAAAGATACGCGCCAATGTGCTTTCATTGATGCCTTGCCCATTGTCGGCGACTTGAACCATTATTTTTTGCTGTGCTTCATCGACAGATGAGGTAATGTGCAACTCACCTTTACGGTCAGGTTTGATGGCTTGAGCAGCATTGTTGAATAAATTCAGCAGCACCTGATTGATTTGAGAAGGATTGCATTGCACCAAAGGTAGCGGCGCCAAATCGGTCGTAACCGCCATGCTCTTAAGGTTGTTGCGTGTCATGACGAGCGAAGTATTGATACAGTCATTGATATCGACGTCCTTTACTTTGGACTCATCGATTCGAGAGAAGTCGCGCAAGCTAAGTACCAACTCCGCAATCTGATCGACACCGTATAATCCATCCTTGATGAGATCTGCCAAGTCCTCACTTACCTCGTCTGCTTTGATTTCTTCACAGCACTGCAAGGTTTGATCCATAAGCTGTGCTACTTGTTCTTGGTTCGCATCAGGTGTTTTTAGCGCTTGTAATAATTGATCGGTATGGCTGAGCAGTTCATCAAAGCGCACCAGATTGTCACCAACCAATTCCATATTACTGCGAACATATCCGAGCGGCGTATTGACCTCATGCGCCACGCCTGCCACCATTTGACCGAGCGTGGCCATTTTTTCAGAGCGCACCAGTTGTACTTGCGAGGCTTTTAATTCATCCATCGCTTGCTGCAAATCTTGAGTACGAGCGGCGACTTGCTTTTCGAGATGGACATTGATTTCGGCAAGCGCACCTTCGTTTTCGACCACACGATCAATCAACTGATTGGTTTGATCGCTGATGATTTGAATCTCACTCACATTGGAATTGGGCAATTTGTGATCGCTGAGTTTTTGATATTGTTTTTGTTCAATCAAAGCGCCCATGTCCGCTACTGCCGACGCCATACGTTTCAATGGTCGCGTAAAATAGTGACGGAACACCCATGCGGTCAGAAGCAAAATAGGCAGAAAGCCCAATAGCATTGCCTGTATCAGCTGATTGGACAGCGCATTGGCAACACTCATCATGTCACTGTTTGGTTTGACAATGACCATTTTCCAATAAGTGAATGGCATACGAAACACGAAAGCGGTGGCAGGCTCTTGTAATACAAAATCATTGGGTACATCGATGGTGTCCACTAAATGACTGTCTACCAAATTAAAGGTCTGATCGATATTTAGTAGAAGCAGCGCTGAGAGCAGCTTAGACTCTTGCTCGCTGATTTTACCCACATTGGTGGTACTCAAAATACTGCGTGCTGCTAACGTATAACGGTTCTCGTCTTTGGCAACGGCTTCATCAATAAGCGTTTGATTGATACTATCCAGACTATCAGCAATGGGCGCAAAACCAGGCGTTTTTTCTGCCAACTGATGCGCGGTCACCATCTCGCCTTGAGGGTTGTTTTCGGTCACTTGAGTGACAATAGATTGGTCAGGAAACGTTAAAAACCGATTGTCCAAATCTACTAAAAATACGTAACCACCAAGCTTTTCTTGCCATTTTTTCATGGCTGTATCGAGGTTATCGAGCAGCAGATTGAACGTCACTACCCCGTCAAAGGCTTGATTGCGACTGTCATACAAGGCTTTAGCACAGGTCATCATTGGCTGATTGCTCACCGGATCAAAGTACGCTCGGCTCCATACACAATGATCATGACGCGCATACATCGCAGGGATATACCACCAGTCTCGATAGTAGGCATTGGGCGTTTGTAGCACCTGATTATAGCGCTCTGTCTGCTGCATGACACCAGATTGATCACGCATCCACACAAATGACTTGCGATCTCGTCCCTCAGTATATGTGTTGGGATCAAACCACACACCGCCGCCCACGATTCTCTGATCGGTTTGGCTCATGAGGTTATTAAAAGCCTCTTTATACAAGGCGTCCTGCTTGGGCAATCCGCCAGCTATGGCACTGGTCGCTTTTGCCAAGCCATCGACGTGATTGATACTCGTCATGATGCTGTTGATCACTTCATTACCAGTTTCAACCACAGTTTCCGATGTCATCGCCAATATGCGTGGCTTTCCTTGGGTCTCAATAACCCAATACACCATCATAGTAATGAGCGCAAACGCCAACGCTAAGATAATCAGCATGCGTGTGGTGATACTACCAAGCCGACCAGCTCCCCTCATAAAAACACCCTATCTGTATGTGCTACGTCTGTACTTCCTAGGATCGGCATCCAGCAATGGAGGAGCGATAAAGGTTGATAAGTAGCAATTTATAATGGGCTTAAGGATACGATGTGGTTATGACAATATAGTGACAAAAGACACACAAATTGATAGAAGACAGCAATCCTATCGCGGATTGAGGGTTTTAGGAGTATCAATGCTAAATACTTTCTGTTGAAAAATTGAGCGCAACTTAAAAGACAACAAGATTGAAATTCACATCACATAATAAATATACAACCAACTATGGTTATGCAAGTAAAAGTAGGACTGTAACTTACCTATATATTAGATCCATTCATTTTTCAAATATTCATATTTTGTAATATTATTATTTCTTAATTACTTTATCTTAAATTTAATGTATCGATATTAATCTCTTTCTTATTTTCCAAAAATTTTAAGCAGTAGTAATGATTATGTAAATATTTTTAATTTTACAATAATTACTCAGACTTACATTATTGAGGTTTATTAAACACTTAAGTAGTAATGTATTGTCAAACCCTAGGCTATGATACTTTTCATATTGGATATGCTAATAATAATCAATCAGATAATTGCATATTTATATTTCGTAACTATTGCTCATGAAGCAGTACATATTAGATGATATATAGGGACAGATTATGTTGGTCAGCAATGGAGTACCTCGTAAAAAAATACTAAAAAACATAGCGAGCACTTCTATAAAACAATCGCTACAAGAAACGCATTCCCCAGCCACCCAAGGGCCTAGTTTAAGCTTTCAACTCATGACACGCGCTGAACCACCAGCACTGGTTATTGCTACCATTCAATCCCTACTTGCTGTTAAAGCCCCTCAAGACGAAATCATTATTATCGATAATAATAATACGGCAACCTCACTATATCGACCATTGGCCGCGTTTTGTGCCAGCTTAGATCCCACGCAGCAAGTGCATTTTTATCATATTGACGCTGTCGCAGGTTTTAAGGCAGGTGCATTGAATTTGGCATTGGGATTGATGAATCCAAACTGTAGCCATCTCGTGGTGGTCGATAGTGACTACCAAGCGTTACCACAGGCAAGATCATCCATTGCCGATGCCATCAAACGCCATCCTGAACACTCCCTACTTCAGTTCCCGCAGTTTTACCGCAATGGTGGGCAAGTGGATACGCAGAGCGAACTGAATCATTATTTCAATCATCATCTATATCGCCCTTTTAATCAAGATCGTGCATTATCGACAGGGACTTATGCAGTTATCCGCCGCTCAGCGCTTTTAAATTTGGGCGGTTGGTCAGGAGCATCAATTACCGAAGATGCGCAGATGGGTGTCCTCATGCACCAAAAAGGCTTTCACAGTAAATTTATATCACAAGTTATTGCCACTGGTTTATTGCCCAATACGTTGAACGATTTGATGTCTCAGCGTCGACGCTGGATCTATGGCAACATGCAAGTATTGCAAGATTACGCAGCGAAGCCGTTTTTTTTGTCAGCCAAAAAATCTGACAGCCCATTACGTGTGAGTGAGCGCCTAGCTTATACGTGTGCTCACTTCTCACAGCTCAGTGCTTGGGTCAATTTCACAGGGTTTTTTATCTTTTTGCAAATATGCGCCTTGTTAGTAATTGGCATAGCACTTTTCAATCGTCACTTGGATATGTCTGTGCTCACGCCTTTATATTTGGTGTATACCAGTTACGCGATCTTTTTGGGCAGGCGTTTGTGGGCATACTGTCATGATGAATCACCGCTTAACAAGCAAATTGATAAAAACCACCAGACCAGCACGCATACAAAATTGCGGGCATGGCTGATGCATCTCAACTTTTGGGAGCTTGGCGCACTATCGTGGTTACCCGTGCTGTGGGGACGTACCAAGCCCTTTATATGTACCCCAAAGCAAGAATTTATTCAGACCAGTCGTTCTGTGCAACTGGCGAATATTGCCGCCTTACCAAAACTGCTGCTGACCCTAAACCTCATAACAGCGATATGTGTTGCGCCTTTTTCACCGCTCTATTCACCCATATTGTTCTTCTGTGCAGTGACTGTCTGTTTGTTGAAGCTGGCAGCGGCAAAAGTGGTGATGGATAATTTTATTGCTACCGAGCAAAAAGCACCCAGTATCAGCACCAAATCAAAACCTGCTATCACCACTTTACATAAGCAAATCAAACCTATAAAAACAGCTGATATCACAGCAGTTTTTGAAGATAAAAAAACCATCAATTACTAGACGTACAAACCTTTATATCTGTTTTTTAAACGTGGTACTGATTGTTTAGTACTTATTTTGATTCATTTTTAGCGTACATTCATTGCTATTTTATTTTGAGGTTCTTATGTCTTGTGACATGTCATCTGATTTTTTAACGACTGCTAATCTTGCTGAGATTCGTCCTACTGCTCTACCAAACCGACCACTGCGTATAGCCATCATCGCTCATTGCCTATACCCAATCGCCCAGCCATATGCGGGTGGCCTTGAAATGATTACCCAGCTCCTATGTGATGAGATGGAAGCGCAAGGTCATGAGGTATTGCTTTATGCGCATAAAGACAGTCAAACACAGGCGACATTAGTCCCCTTATTAACGCGAGATGAATTCGATGCGACGGTCTATGATAATGAGCATGAATCCTTAGGGATGAGCCGCGAGGAGCTGTATCAGTATTTGGTCTATCAAAGCGCGTTACGTGATTTGATCGATCGTGATGCGCGTGGTGAGATTGATATTGTGCACAATCACAGTCTGCACCATATCCCAATGATGACCGGTCAAGCGTTTGGTGAGCGCTTTTTTACGACTTTCCACACGCCTATATTTCCCCAGCTGCGCTTGGCGCTTCTGACGTTACGTCATGGCACCAAAACTCAGTTTACGGCTATCAGTCAACATCAGCAGCAACTCTTTTCTGAATTCGTACCCTCACAGGTGGTTTATAACGGAATCGATGTGGCGTCTTTTGTAGCCAATATCGACGTTGATACTGCTAGCGATGCCAGTAGCGAGCATGAAAGTTACTTTTGGTACGGGCGCATTTGTCCCGAAAAAGGCACGCATTTGGCAATGCAATACTGTATGGAAGCGGGTAAAAAACTCATCATTGCTGGGCCGAAAAGTAACGAAGAGTACTTCAACGAGTACGTGGCACCCTTATTGGCAGAAGACTGCAAATACAACGAGTCACCACTGTTTGACTATGTGGGTCATGTCACAAAAGATGAAGTAAATCGGTATTTGTGCCAAGCGACAGCCATGCTATTTACAAGCACTTGGGATGAACCTTATGGGTTGATACTGGCAGAAAGTCTGGCTTGCGGTACGCCTGTCATTGGCTTTAACGTAGGTGCCAGTGCAGAAATCATCATACCAGATACAGGTATCATCGTGCCAAAAGAGGACAAAGCCGCTTTTATAAGAGGATTTTCTGAGATTAAACACATATCACGTCAAGCTTGTCGCAATCGCGCTGTGGCGTTTTGTTCCGTATCAGCGATGGTGGAAGGCTACCTTGCGTTATATCAAACAGCGGTAAGCAAAAGGCAGCAGATATTTGAGTCTAATGGGCAAAAAAGCGTTCAAGCCAGCACTTACGCCGATGCTCAAGAGAGTATTCAAAGCAATGCTCGACATGACGATGTTAGACAGATACCAAATACCTTTAACCATTTAAGGGATGAAAGACAGCAATTGACTGCTTCAACTAATGACCTCACTACTATGGCCTATGGAGAATAATGATGCGTATTGGCTATTATGCACATCATCATGGATCAGGTCACTGCCGACAAATAGACAAGCTTGCCGCTCTACTACCGATTCAAAAAAGGCAGCAATTAACTGTATTTACCAGCTTGGCTCCAGAAGCGTATGCTTTTAACGCTATTGATGAGCAGCAGATTGTCCGCCTTTATCCAGAGGATGAGCGTACAGATGACGTCTTAAAAGGACGTGCAGGCGAGTATTGGCAACCAGCAAGTCTACATTACTCTCCTATTGGTAATGCTGATATTCAGAAGCGTAGCCATCAAATACTAAATACGATTATGCAGCGCGACATTGACTTGATGATTATTGATGTCAGCGTTGAAGTGGCCATGCTATGCCGAACGGCAAGTATTCCCTATCTCTATGTGAGGCTACCGGGCCTTCGGGACGATACACCTCACCTTGAGGCTTTTGCTGGCTCGCTGGCCCTGCTAGCCCCTTATCCTCAAGCGATCGAAGCGGCTATGACGCCCAGTTGGGTACGTCAAAAAACGGTGTACCTTGATTTTATCAATTTCACCAAAAAAGACACATCCAGCCATGAGGATTTTATTAAAACGCTGACGACACTGACTGCTGACCATCCAAACGTTAGTCCTTCATTTGCAGCCAAACCCATCATCACTGTCGTCAAAGGCTACGGCGGACATGAAGCCATTGACTCAAAACTGCCTGAGCTGCGCCGTTTATTACCTGACTATTTTATTATATCGCTTGGACCGATAGATGATGACATGAGAGCTTACGTTGATGTGGCTACTCACGTGAATGATGTGACACCATTTATGTATCACAGCGATTATTTGCTGATGGCCTGTGGACTCAATGCCGTGGCGCAAGCCTATTATTGTGCAACGCCGCTTGTAGTCTTGCCTGATGAGCGTCCACACCAAGAGCAAGCAACCATGGCGCAGGCGTTGATAGACCAAGGATGGGCGCTGAGCTGGGAACAATTCGTATACTCGATGAGTGCTGAATCTACCTCCGCTTATCCTACCAAAATCACTGCTGCGCAAACACAAGATAACTTGAATGATGATAGATCATCATTTTTTCCTATTGAAGACTCGTTTGCGGCTCAGGCATTGATGGATAGTACTATAACCTACTCGACCGCTAAATCTTGGTTCAACGAATGGCTGTTGCCGCAGCTTGAGTTGCGCCCTGACTCTTAACATTGGCTTTGGTCTGATACTCTGATGACGAACCTTTTGAATCTTAGTCCTATTATAAAATAACGGTAATGAGCGATGACAATAAAAACAACCATTCCTATATCTACGATCAATTCAGATACGAGTCTCAATCGTAAACCAGTAACTGTTATCACGACTTGTTATGGACGAAACCGTCACCTTTACAACTTACTAGCCAGCCTCACGCATGGCAGCATACAGCCTGATGAATTGATTATCGTCAATGATGACGCTGACCCTAAATGCTTGGCTAAGTTCCCTTTAAACATCGTACAAATTCCCACAACCATCAATGCGTCAACTGACAACATGTCCGACGTACCTACCAAGACAAGATTTGATATTGGTCACAATCGCAATCTGGGAGCTGCTCGCGCTACTCATGATTTGCTAATATTTTTAGACGTGGATTGTATCGTCGCACCGACGTTTATTGAGCAGTTAGGTGCCAAACTGCAAGCGCAACCGAATGGGCTATTGATGGGGCAACCGCGCTATCTAACGCGGCCGTTATCAGAAGAAGAAAGCAGCAAATTACAGTGCGGTACGCTCTCTATGACTTGCTTAAATAGGCTCTCTGTATACAACCCTTATCGTGATAATTTTGATGATAATGAGTCTATTCCTTTAGCCCTGAATCAAACTGCGACTAAAAAAACAGCAATGAAAAAAACTGACGATTATGGTGCATTTTGGAGCTTATGCTTTGCTATTACTCGCCAGCAATTTGAGCAACTTGGCGGATTTGACACCCAATATACAGGTTATGGGGCAGAAGACACGGACTTGGCGTTTACCGCACGCCAGCTCAATATTGATTTTTATCTCACGGCTGACGTGGTTTATCACCAGCAGCATAGTGTCTATAGGCCGCCGCTCAATCATTTAGACAGTATTGTCATTAACGCCAATCGCTTCTATGATAAATGGCAATGCTGGCCGATGGATGGATGGCTTTTGTCGTTTGCAGACATGGGACTGATCAATTGGCAGGCCAATCAATCGACCCCAATTACTCTGATACGTAAGCCCAGTCATACTGAAATAGAATCTGCTCATTGCCCTCACGCAGCATACGTTTGATGTCAAATCTCTATTCTTAACTGAGTCGTCTTGAGTGACTCGTCTTGCATAGCTAGTATTGGCGAATGATTTCTACTTCTGGCGGTGGTGCGCTCATCTCTTGGCGTTCAAACTCCCAATTATGCCCTTGCCAAAAATGAGCCGTCTTATCGTTATCATTAAACCCAAGCATCAACAGTCTCAGTGGCAACTCTGTGTTTTGAATGTGCTGCAAATGCGCTCGAGCCGCAAGTAACAATCGATACAGTAGAAACCCTGACGAAGGTGCCGATGAGTGAATATCGGCAAAGCATGGATAATCAGCAACGACTGGATGCTGCTCTGATAAAACACCGTGATGCTGCGTGTTTTGTAGCAACGCTTGCACAGATGGTGGGACAGTTAGTATACGCTCATCAGTGATTGGATCATCATGCGGACTTGGATCGTCATCTGGCGAGGGAAATTGATAAGACTGATTGCTCAGCAAGATGCCTAAAGGTGCTGACTTTGCCATGCGCTTGATGACCGACACATTATTGCTGCGCGGCGGCAAGCCAAAATGCAATTTACTGTCGCCAATTTGACGAAAAAACAATAGCTTGGGTAGTATACTGGCGAGCGGATGGTTGGCAAAAAACTCTGCATGTATAAAGTGATTGAATAATACCAACACATCGTCAGGCTGCAATAATGCCTCAAGTTGATCCGTACCAATCGATGGATTATTGGCGATAAATACAAGGCGATTGTTTTGCGCTAAGGCAGTTTGAATATTGGTAGGCAAACTTGTAAAAGCTGCCTGTTCTGTACTGATGTTATTTATATTGGCTTCGCTATCCTTCGATAGTGCTCGATCATTTGAAGGTATCGAGGTTTTTATGTGTGCCATTTTTGTCCTATTTGATATCAATACTCTGTTACATACCCATCAAGCATCGTGTGGCATTGGATTTTCTCTGAGAACCGTTAAGCGAGCTTGGGTGGTACAGAATACGTACCCACAACATGAGCCACCAAGTCGCTTGTCCCTTCTGAATAAAGCGACACCTCCCCCACTATGAGCGTGCGTCCGACTTTCATTAACGTACACTCTGCAATGATACGCGCCTCTGCTGAAGGTTTACGCAAAAAATTGATGGTGAGGCTTGTTGTCACTGTCAATGGTACAATGCCAATCTTACCAAGTATCGCCACATAGATAGCCACATCGGCAATGCTCATGAGCACAGGTCCCGATACCGTACCGCCAGGACGCAGCTCGTTGATGCCGATATCATGCGATAAGGTTGCCCCCATCTCATCCACTGATTCAACGACGCATTTGGTTTGTGGGAACTCTACTGCCATAAAGGCCGTGATTTCTTCTTTAGTTGCAGACATGCTCTTCCCTTAGCGATTTTTTTACTAGAGACTGCTATCCTGATTCATCAATGTACAACAGGCGTACCCTCTGTACTAAACGCAAAGCCTTTATTGCTAAAATTACCAATCATAACCGCTTCAATGACAGGTTTGACTGTCTCATCAACGCCTTCAACTTCGATGATAAAATTAGCCCCTGAACCGCCTTTGTCTTCTTCTTTTTCAACAATGTAATTCAGCGTTGCCATCGCAGGAAGCTTTATGGGCTTGGTCAAATAAGATTTAATTAAAGTACCACCCGTATCATAATAGTCAATTTTATTGACGTAGAGAGATTTATCTAGGGTGGTATTACGGACGCTTAGCGTCGCTGACAATAAGACTTTGCGATTGTCTCTGTCGGTATAAATGTCTGAATAAATCGGCACATAAAAGGTTTGCTTGTAGCTAAGCCGACTGTGATCCACATCCGATATCGTCTCCAATGCTTCAATCGGATCTTCATGGCTCTCTGATAAGACAACATTGGGATCTTGCGCAGACTGACCACAGCCTGACAATAGTGCCGTGGTCGCGATCAATAAGATGGACATATTGTACTTATTCATAAGTGTTCCCTTTTGCCGTTTTACGTCACTGCCATCGCAATCGTCTATTTTATTTTGACACCAACGCTACGCAAAAACTGGTTGATGTCGTCGTTTGCGCCGTAGATGACCAGTACGTCCTTATCTTGCAATATCTGCTCAGGCACCGCCAATCCTCGAATGCTAGGTTTGCTTTGCGTACGACCAAAGCTGTCTTCATAATACTCATAGCGCAGGGTACTAAGCAATCGAATATTAAACTTTTGCTCGAATTCTAGCTTACCCACACTTTGACCAATCAGTGTCCTTGGAATGCTAATCTCTACCAGGCTAAAGTGATCACTCAGCTCAAACGAGTCTACAAAATAACGCAGCGACAGCCTTTTTGCCCAGCGCTTGGCCGCTTCTTTTTCGGGATGGATAAGATCATCCACCCCGATGGCTTGCAGAACTTTTTCGTGTAATGGATTGATACTTCGGCTGATCAAACGCTTGGCTTTTAAGGTTTTAAATAAAGCCGTCACCATCACATTCTCGCCTTGGTCTTCGCCAATGGCCACGATAACAATATCGGTATCGCTAATGGGTAAACCTTTCACGGTATACTCATCTGTTGCATCCATACAAATGGTATGAGAAATGACTTCTTTATAGGCCTCAACCTTTTGCATACTACTATCAATGGCGATCACTTCATGACCTTGACGGGTCAGTGCTATTCCTAACGATGAGCCAAAATTGCCTAATCCTACGATGATATATTTCATGACCTTAAGCCTTGTTTCGTTATTTTTTAAACCCTTTAACCGTCTGATTTAGCGACTGTTAAATCTAAAACCACCACACTGACCCCTAACTGACAGCCTATTTACTGCCCGTTAGTTAATCGTAATCTCTTCTGTCGGATAATGATAATGACGCGGACGTCTGTTTTTGAGTAGCGCGATAAAGATGGTCAGCATACTCACCCGCCCAACAAACATAATGACAGAAACCACGATTTTACTAAAATCTGATAGCTCCGTTGTCAAGTTCAAACTAAGACCAACTGTGCTATAAGCTGAAAAACACTCAAAGACCACTTTTATCAAATCAAGTTCTGGTTGATCGTAACTGATAAGCGTCACGCCTGTACCGATGACAAGTAATGACAACCACATGATAGAAAACGCGCGACGAATAGATATCTCAGCGATTTGTCGTTTGAATACTTCTACCTTGTTCTGTCCACGCGCCAGACTTAAAGTATTCAATAGCGCAATGGCAAACGTACTGGTCTTGATACCACCACCCGTTGAGTTGGGCGATGCACCAATCCACATCAAAAATATCGTCAGCATAATCGTTGGAAACGCAAGCGTCCCCATATTAACGCTATTGAACCCAGCGGTTCGTGGCGTCGCACCAGTGAAAAACGCTGTGACGAGCTTACCAAAAAAGCTGGTATGCTCAGCAAGTACACTGTTGTACTCAAAAATCATCACCCCAATAACCCCGATCAATAATAACGCACCTGTCATAATCAAGGTAATACGGCTATTGATATTAAGCAACCAAGGCTGATAGGCACAGCGCTGATCATTACGATATAGCAGTCGCTGGGCACGATAACGCAAATAACGCAGTACGTTGACCACGATCGTAAAACCCATACCACCGAAGATAAAAGTCGTCACAATGATCAGTTGTAATGGATAATTGAAGCGTAGCGAATCATCGTACAGTCCAGCACTAAATGTAGAGAACCCCGCATTACAAAAAGCCGAAACAGCATGAAAAACAGAAAAAAACAGCTGCTCTGACCAGTCCATACTTTCGATATTGTAGATACTGACATAAATCAGTGCGGCCGCTACTGCCTCAACGACAAAGGTAACATATAAGATAGATTTGAGTGTCGAGACCACATCACTCATACCGCTCATGTGCGACATCTCACTAATACTCGCCTGCGTCTCATAACTGACGCCACCTTTAAAGAAGTAACTAAAGTACGTCACAAACGTCAAAATACCGAGTCCACCGATTTGTATCAGTCCCATGATAATGACTTGCCCAAAAGTCGTAAAATAGGTTGCGGTGTCCACCACAATCAGACCCGTCACGCAGACAGCGCTCGTTGCCGTAAAAAGCGCATCAATGAAAGACAAGGGCTGCGTCGTGGCATTGGGCATCATCAGTAATAATGCGCCAATCAATACGACAGACAAAAAGCTTAAGATAAAAAACTGGGCAGGGTTTAAAAAGGTACGTTTGAGATTAAAATCGTGATCAGACATTTCACGAATAAAGGTGACAAATACTGCAATTTTTATGGCAACAAACCCATCAACAGGGCCGGACAGTCCTAAGCGTACCAAATCCGTAAAGTGCGCACCTAACAGGATAATAATGGCAATACTGGTAAAAAAATCAAAAACCGCTACCTTGCTCAAGGTCAGCGGTTTTTTGGTATAGATATAGCGCCCTGCGGTTAGCGTAAAGCCTAGAAAGATAATGGCCAAATAAAAGATATGAAAAACTTGTTGTAGCCACGTGGGTAAGGTAAAACCGCTATCTAATAAAGCAACTGCGACACCAATAATACTAATGAAAATCATAAAATTGTTTAACAATCGATAACGCGTGGCTGCATTCATAGCCTTAATCCATGATGGAAATAACCACGGTATTTATACTCCTTTTTTTTACTATGCACAAAAAATGATTATAGATAATCGTAACCAATTATTAAACACTCATACTTAATGTGAAATAATAGAGCAAGATAAAAACCCTCATCACACTGTAAAATATGCACTTGCCCTATCAGCTAATACGTTATTTTTTAACAATTTTGGCCGACATCTTTACCCCGCCCCATGTCACCAAAGCCACACCAAGCGCGATCAATGACGCACCCAAAAACAAACCTGCTGGCGGATTTTCTCCTTGCAAAAAAATAGCCACAGGAACACCAACCACTGCACCAACCGAACCCAATAAGCTCAATAAAACGGGGCCTCCTGTCTTTTGTAGGACAAATAGCAGTAAAAACTGACCGGCAAACAAACCTGCTTGTACGACTATCACTCCTAAGGGCAGCCATCCTGCCAACGACACATGGACTGAAAAATCAGGCAGCGCACTACACATAAATAGCAGCAACGCAGCCGCTATTAACATACCAGGAGCTAAGGCATTCGGCGATGCTTGGTCAGGCCAGCGTAACGTGCGGTATATATTGCCAATTGCCAAAAGAACAGGCCCACAAAGTGCCAGCAAAATCCAAACGATACTGGCATCTGGCGCTGAAAACTTACGCACAGCCAGTACTCCTGCCCCAGTCAGTGCTGCTGCCACACCCAACGCACGGATAATATTAAAGCGTTCCATACGCAGCATTAGTGCACCCAGATAAGTGAGCAACGGAGGCAGCGAGACAATTAACGCAACGAAACTGGCACCAACATGCGGAATAGCAGAAAATAGCAATAAATTAGAACCGGCAACACTGACCAAAGCGGCAACAAAATAATACTCAAAGCTGCGCGCCGTTAGAGGAGGCAATTCTTTTTTGATGATCGCCACTACCAATAAAATAATGGCTGCGCCTGTGATTGACCAAAATAAAAAAGCCAGTGGCGTGACCCCTATCTCATTTGCATATTTTGCTAGATTGGTAGAGATACCTATTAGCGCGCCCCCAACCAACAAGCACGTAAAAGGGATAAGCCATGCGTGCTTATTGTGACTTGTCTGCTGTTTTGACACATCACTCATCAATTATCCTATCAGGTGAGCGTTTAGATGACCTTTTAAATGGCATGGCGATGTTACTTACTTGGTCGCACATTTGACTAATAGCACTCTTAGCCACGCAATCTGCCTTCTTGTTGGTAAGCTTGTCATTGATCGCTTATGATTTACGACTCGACTACTCAGGCAACAATTTAGTAAGCATCTCATCTATCTCAACTTTGAACTCTTTGTCTTCAATTTTATTGGCACTGATTTTGGCATTCTGTAGGCTTTTGATGGCAGCCTCTGTGTCGCCCATCTCAAGCTGTAGAACCGCCATCGAAAACGCAATCGATGACATATGATCTTTTGAATTTATAGCTGTCGCTTTCACCAGTGCTTTTTCATAGATAACCAACGCTTCATCCAAGTCTTCAGTAAAGTCTGCAAGCGTCTCCCATTGCTCTGGATGGTCTTTATCGGTATTTTCATTATCAATACAAATGGCCTTTAGCTCTGCATATAATGCATCGAATTCGGTCTGATTGCCTTTACGATCCGCTTCTAGCAAGTCTTCAGCCAAGGTGTAAATCGCTTTATATATTTTGGTATTAATCATTACTCATAACCTTTGTATACTATTCTTTAGGGAGTTTTTAGATGACAGTGGATTTTAGACATGAGAAAAATAAGAACCGTCAGAATCTGCCATCATAGACGAAACAAGGACGCTTGGCGCGTATTTATACGCAATCACACCAAAACAGTTTTGTGAAAAATAAGTCGATTTACTTTAAAACCGATACAGTGCTACT
This sequence comes from Psychrobacter sp. 1176_08, assembly GCF_052850615.1. Lineage (NCBI taxonomy): Bacteria > Pseudomonadati > Pseudomonadota > Gammaproteobacteria > Moraxellales > Moraxellaceae > Psychrobacter > Psychrobacter sp. 1176_08. Next base: position 46,915 of record NZ_VXCU01000003.1, on the reverse strand, counting down.
GAGATGTATGTTGCGCAGCCCCTGTTTATCAGCACGCAAGGAAATTTTATACCGGTAGCACATAGCTATTAACGTATCTATTTTATTTCGGCCCAACTATATGGTGAAATCCTCATCAAAATAACACAAGATGTCATGAAGCTCAGGCGTTTGTTTTCTCTAAAATAAAACGAAAAAAAGCAAGACATGTGCTGTCTTGCTTTTTTGACTACGGTTATTTATTAAAACTAGCGAATGATTTGACTATATTTGGCACAAGAAGCTGGCTGCCAATAAAACTCAGTGGCACCAAACTCATCATCACGCATACGACCTTCATAGGTATTATCAAAGATGATTTTATATTGGCAAGTGTCTACGTTGTTATTGGCATCATAAAACTTGAGAATATAATCCCATTCACGAGCATTAAAACCTTCGCTAAAGTGCGGTGTACCGATTAATTTATAAATCTCATCTTTGGTCGTGCCCACTTTGATCTTAGCAATATCATCTTGAGTGGCAATAGTGCCACCTTTTTGCCATGCTGTTTGTGCATCAGGAAACACAAGATTGTTGGCATCCACTGAACCATGCTGAGCACCAGGCGTCAAATGCCAAGTTGGCATGATGTTTTTTTGAGTGCAGCCTGCTGTGAATAGCAAAGCGGTCGTGACTAACACGCTATAACGATATACAGATTTTTTCATTATCTATCCCTTAATATATTTTATGAGTAAGCTGACAGCGCTCATTGATCAATTAAAAGCGCTGCCATAAAGTCATGTGGTTCAATTAGAAATGGAAGCCTGCACCAACTGCGCCGCCTGCATTTCCTTGGGTATCTGCTGTACCATTTACCTTGATTACCCAGCGGCCATTATCAGATACTTTGGATACACCAATTGCAACTGCACTCTGGCCGTTGTAAGTGGCGATACCACCGCCAACCATTGACTTACCAGGGATATAAGCTTGCGGTAGTGAAGACATTGCCATGGCAGCTGAAATACCTGCATTTGCATCATCTTCTACTTCGTTAATCTTATAACCCAACTCATTGACACTATTGCTCAGCTTATTATCAAGTGCGGTTAATTGACCAAGATTGACCGCATCATTAACTTCGATACCATCAGCAACACCAGTAATGGTTTTATCACCTGCGTTGATACCTGCTGTTGTCATACTCGGACCATCTTTGATGGTTACGCCCGTATTATTGACCGTTGTATTACCAGTAGTAACTGTGTCAGCTGTGATGTTATCCACATCGATATTGCCATTCAAATCAAACTTGATACCACTGCTGGTAGCGGTTGTCGTGATGTTGTTACCACCTTCAAACTTCAATGCTGTCGTATCGCCAATCGGCTTACTAATAGTAGCGCCACTGTCAGCACCGAAACTTAATCCTGCATCCAGTCTGTCTGTATTGGCTTGAATGTTTTCATTGGCTTGAGCATTGCCTTGATTGACTGCTGCAATAGCATCACTGATATTGCCTTTGCCAGTTCCGCCAATATTGCTGGCAGTTAGGTTGCCTGACGCATCAAGTGCCGCATCACCACCAATAATACTCGCCACACCATTTCCAAGATTATGTAACTGACTACCATTGATGGCGTCTGTACTACCAGCACTGACATTACCAGCTTTAACATTAGTTATCGTTGTGCCTCCAGTGCCACCTAAGGTAATACTACCTTTATTAACAGTGTTGTCTTGGTTCTTATCGTACTGAACTGCACCTGCTGTTAAATCTGCTAAGCCATCAGACACTGCATCAACTTGGCCTTTGTTTGCAGCATCTGTTGCTGCTACACCGTCTCCAACATTGGTGATAACTGTTCCACCAGCATTGAAACCAGCTGCAGTAACGCTTGGACCAGTCGGTGCACCTGCGCCATTAATAAAGCTGACTCCGCCTTGATTAATTGAGATACCGTTATTGCCAGCAGCATCGGTCGCGGTAAAACCATTAGCGCCATAATTACTTGTGTTAGTGCCGTCAGTGACGTTAGTTCCTACACTTGTGATGCTGGTAACGTTCCCATTGCCATCATCGATAGTATTGCCTGTCGCACTACTCACATTGGTGTTGCCGTTACCGTCATCTAAGATTGAGCCGATAGCCGTATAGTCAGCGCTGTTGCCAGCTGCATCTACAACATTAGTGCCGCCTGTGGTGATAGTAGTTGCGTTTCCTGCGCCGTCATCAACTTTGACGCCTGCGTTGTTTGTAACGGTGTTGCCTGTTGTGACGCTTCCATTGATGCCTAGGTCAATGTTTTCTGCTAGATTGTAGTTGATACCATTATCGACATCATTGGTAACCACAAGGTTGCCATCAGTATTGGTAAAGTCAACAGTTTGACCTAGCTGCACATTATCAGCTGTACCACCTGCTGCACTAACGTTAAAACCTTGGTTTGCTTGCGTTTGAATGTCGGCGATAGCACCTGTATTAGTTGTAGTACGACCATCTAAATTACTAAGCGCGCTACCTACATCACTGAAATCAGCCGTAGTACCTGTATTAGCTCCTGTATCTAGAGTGTAGGTAGGTGCACTAATACTACCAGTCATATCATCATAAATAGCGCCGCCACCTAAGTTAGTAGCAGTGTTGCTACCCAAAGTATCTACTTTTGCCTCAACAGCTGTTACTTGCCCAAAGGTCGCCGCATCGTCTGCTACAGCACCATCAGCTACGTTAGTGATTCTATTACCACCATTGTTAAGTCCGTTTCTACCAAGAATAACTGTGTTAACTGGACCGTTCAGTATAGTGATACCAGCACTGTTTACATTAGTGTCTCCTAATCTAACACTACCAGTAGCTCCTAGATCAATGGCTTCAGCAAGTTGTATGCTTAGGCCGTCTGCACCATTAGCAACTACGCCGATATTACCTGTAGTTAGATTGCCAGTTGCACCACCTGTAATGTTTAAAGTTTGACCAAGATTACGCTGTACATCTGTTCCACTATCACCAGCAAACGTTAAGCCTAGATTTGTGACGCCAGTGATAGCAGCATTCACGTCTCCTGCGTTGGTGGCATTATTAGCATTGGCAATATTAGTAATATCACCAGCACTTTTGACACCAGTAATTTGAGTCATACCAGCATCAATGCCAGCTGCTGTGATACTTGGAGTTGTTGTACCATTAGTATTAGTAAAACTAAGACCTGTTTGGTTAACGATAGTACTATTACCAGCATCATCTGCGGCAACTAGACCATCAGCGCCATAAGTACTGGTGTTGGTGCCGTCTGTGACGTTAGTACCAGTTGCTGAGGTAGTAGTGATATTGTCACCATCATCGGAGATGATGTTGCTAGTCGCAGTGCTAGTGTTAGTATCGCCTAGGTCATTGACTATGAGGTTGCCTGCGGCGCCACTTATATTCGCACCTTCATCATTAAATATGATGTTACCTGCTGCTGCGCTTATATTACCACCATCATTATTCAATATAGCGTTACCGATAGCAGCGCTCGCATTGGTATTACCTGAGTCATCCGTCAAGACTGTGGTAGCAGCACCATAGTTACCAGTATTGCCATTGCCATCAGTCACATTAGTACCTGCGGTGGTGATGGTGGTTTTAATAGCTGTATTAGTGCTATCAGTAATGGTTACGCCAGTATTGTTAGTCACGGTGTTACCAGTCGTGACGCTACCATTAACTCCTAGGTTGATGTTTTCAGCCAAGTCATAGTTGATGCCATTGTCTGACACAGTTGCAACGAGGTTGCCATCAGTGTTGGTAAAGTTGACCGCTTCGCCCAACTGAACATTGTCCGTGGCACCAATGTCTGCACTGATATTAAAGCCTTGATTGGCTATGTTCGCAACAGACGTTAGCTGCGCTACGTTTACCGCGTCGCTATCATTGGTACCAGCTGCTACATTGACGATCTGACGATTGCCTCCAGCTGCTCCTGTACCGACTGATACCGCACCTAAGTTAGTACTGTTCGTCGCGGTGATTGCAGCTTGATCAACAGCTGACACCGCTGTTGGAGCAAAACCTGTAGCGCCACCTGCAACATTTGCCACTGAGCCTTGTCCTAAAGCAACACCGCCGATAGCTGTAGCAGATGAGTTGGTACCGATTGCAGTACTATCTTCAGCAACTGCACGAGCATTGGTACCGATGGCATTACTACGTAGACCACTTGCCTTAGCATATGAACCTAGCGCATTACTACCGATACCAGTGGCACGAGCATAGGCACCTAGTGCACTACTGTCTTCCTTATCTGCAAAAGCATTGGCACCTAACGCATTACTACGTAAACCTCTTGAATCAGAACTATTACCTAGTGCAGTGCTACCGATACCAGTGGCACGAGCATTGGCACCTAATGCACTGCTATCTTCTTTATTTGCCACAGCACTGAAACCAATGGCATTACTACGAAGTCCACTTGCACTTGCATTGGAGCCTAGTGCAGTACTACCGATATCAGTAGCACGAGCATTGGCACCTAACGCACTGCTATCTTCCTTATCTGCTAGTGCATTGGTACCGATTGCACTACTACGTAAACCTGTTGCATTGGTATTCTCTCCAACAGCAGTTGTACTGTTTCCATTTGCATTCGCATTTGAACCGACTGCAAGAGCATTAGGACCCGCTGCGGCTGTTGTGAACGGTTGATTACCACTCGAGCGTATCGGGAAATCGATGCCATCAACTCTAGTATTTAGAGCAGCAATATTACTAGTATTAGTAGTAGTACGAACATCTAAGTTACCAAGAGCACTGCCCACGTCATTGTACGCAGGTGCATTAGTGCCCGTGTTGTTGCCGTCATCTAGGAAGTAGCTTGGCGGAGTATAAGCATTATTCGTCGCGTCATATGCTGCATTACCACCTAATGCTGCAAGGTTACCTCTTGCGATATTATCAGTGTCAGTAAGTTGACCGAAATTCACTGCATCACTTGCATTAGTGCCATTATCGACATTGACAATCTTTCTATTTGCAGCATTGATGCCACCAGCTCTGGTTATACTTGGACCATTAGCAATGGTCAAACCATTAGCTGTTAGATTCGCATTAAAACCAGTTAAACTATTAGCAATGGTCAGACCGTTAGCTGCTAGATCTGCATTAGCACCCAACAAACCATCTACAGATACACCATTACGGTCAACTGTGGTATTTCTGAATAATGTACCTGTTACAAGACCATCTCTATCGACTGTTGTGGCATTGCCAGTAAATCCTCCTCTTGTACCTATTTCGACACTACCACTGTTATCAAGCTCAACTTGCTGATTGAGCGTTACTTGTACACCATTAGGTGTAGTAGTAGCAGTCAAGTTGTTATCGCCTGTCACGCTAATGGTCTCACCTAACGCAAAATTGTTACTTGTATTACCATTCCCAAAGTTGATACCTTGGTTTGCTACGTTTTCAACAGATTTTAGTTGTGAGACGTTCACTGCATCACTGTCATTAGTACCTGCTGCTACATTGACGATCTGACGATTGCCGCCAGCTAATCCTGTACCGACTGACACCGCACCTAAGTTAGTGCTGTTAGTCGCGGTGATTGCAGCTTGATCAAGAGTTGACGCCACTGTTGGAACGAAACCCGTAGCTCCGCCTGCAACATTTGCCACTGAGCCTTGTCCTAAAGCAACACCGCCGATGACTGTGGCTTCAGCAAAACGACCTAATGCGGTGCTACTTTCTTCAGTAGCTCTTGCATTAATACCAACAGCTGTGCTGTATTGGCCTTGAGCGCGCGAGCTCACACCTATCGCAGTTGCACCGTACTGGTCCGCTCTTGCACCAAAACCAACTGCAGTGGCCGAACTAGCAAACGCTTGCGATGCTGCACCCAATGCGGTTGACTCAGAACCTGTAGCAGAAGCAGTTTCTCCGACAGCGCTAGCATTATTGTTAGTTGCACTAGCGCTTGAACCAACTGCGAGAGCATCAATTCCTGTTGCTATTGTTGTGAACGGTTGAGCATTGCTTGAACGTATCGGGAAGTCGATGCCGGAAACTCTATCATCAACTGCTTTTAGCTGTGAGACATTGACAGCATCGGTATCAGCACCGCCTGCGGCAACATTGGTTAATCGGCGCTCACTGCCTGCAGCACCGATACTGACAACATTATTACCTACTGCTGTTCCTACGACGGTTGCACCAGTAGGTGTGAAGCTTGCGACGGTAGACTCAGCCACAGTAGTATCATTACCGATACCTACTGCACCATCCAAACCTGCATCAATGGTAATATTGTTACCTATCGCAAAGGCGTTATCAGCATTAATAGTATTATCATTACCTAATGAGTAGCTGCCTGTGCCTGTGATAGTTGTAGGATCACCGATAGCGCCTGAATTATTGCCAGAGACAAGATTCCCGGTACCAATACTAATACTAGATGAGCCTGTAGCCCGACTGCCTGTACCAATAGCAATAGCATCGACGATAGTAATGTTTTCGTCACCAGCAACAGCATCATCACCAATAGCAATAGTACGCGCACCCAAGGCTTTTGAATCGTTGCCTATAGCTACTGAATCTATATCGGTAGTTACTGTGCTATCACCGATAGCAACTGATGCACCACCTGCGGCAGAAGCATTTCTACCAATAGCAATCGTTTCTAAATCAGTAGCCTTTGCACCCACACCCATTGCAATCGCATTATCAGCAGTTGCAGCTGCAGTAGAACCAACAGTGAGCGCGCCTGTACCGTTATCTTCACGAACAATACCGGCTGTACCATTGGTTAGATTAGCGATATTATCTGCATTGGTTGCGACATTATTGTTAGTCGTATTTAATTGACGACCATTAACCGCTTGAAGGCTGGTGTCATTGATAGTACCATCTGCCAGATTGTTAATCTGATTACCACCATTGTTTAGACCTGCACGGGTAAGCGTAATCGCTTGTCCATCATTGTTACCGTTAAATACGGTTACTCCATTGTTTTGATTACCCGTCAAATAGATTCCATCGGCATTACCAGAAGCTATAACACCCATGTTATTAATGGTTGTATTTGCAGCTTGGACGCTAGTAAGACCAGTAATGGTTCTAGACAGTTTTATAGTTAGACTATCTCGATTAATATCACCAGTAGTATCAGCAGCGATCACACCAATATTGTTATCGCTTAGGTTATTGGTATCTGCACCACCCTTAACATTGAGTGCTTGTTGATCACCAACAATAGCAGTACCCGTGTCCCCAACGAAAAAAGTATCTGCTGCGTTCGCCTGTATACTTAGACCAGCCGCTGCCAATGCCACCGTCAAGCTACTCAAGCGTAATAATCGCGCACCTGATGATACGACAGCCGATGCAGTAGACGTAGAACTGACAACATTACTAGATGATTTACCACGGCTCTTTGCATATTCTGCAACGGCCATAAAACAGTTTAGTGATTGATTCCAAATAACTTTATAGCTACGATTCATACTTTTTCATCCTATGAAAATTAAGGGCGCTGGCTGGGTTGTGGTAAAAAACCTATAGCTAATAAAGCAGGAACAAAAACTTTAGGTTTTATATAAAAACTAGTCCAAAAATAATTAAAAGAAACTTTATGTTTCATATAAAAAAAGAAATACTGAAACAATTAGAAAAGCTTAGTTAACACTTTTAATACGGTTCGAATATAATGTATCTATATAGATACAGGCAAGACCACTCATACCACCATTGCGACCTTTCATCGAAAATTTCATAAAATGAAAAAAGTCTAGTATTTTTATCAAAAAAAATTGTTAAAATAGAATTTTTTGATGTTACAATATTGCTTTGAAATTATTTCACAGATTAGATTTATTCATCTTTTTAAAATATAAATGAATTATTTTCATTCGAGGAGTTCTTTTTTAAAGAATACTTCATATCTATTTCGCTTTACTCAATAAAAAAAATATTCCAAGAGTATTTTTTTAGATTAAGAAAGTATAAAACTGAAAATCTAGATAACTTTCTGATAAATATAAGATATCCCTTATATACTCTTTGAACACTACGATTTCTCCCCTTCATTAGACGCTCACTTGTTATATTTTATCTATGGCACCCGAAAGGGCGCATTGTGCCAAGATGAGTAGAATGCTATTCATTTATTAATACTGCAAAATTCAACCTATTCTCATTCTTGTTTTTGTCTTCAGGCTTGGCAATCAAGTACCCATCTACATGCCCATAGCATATGATCAAAAATGATGTCGTTTTCTATAGACGCGTGAAGATCGGTGCAATGGATTTAACGCACTTTGTTATGAATTTATACCAAAAGATAAGATATTTGAAATGAACAAGTGAATAGAGAACTTATTATTAGGTTCCTATCGACTTATTTAATAAAAGAGAAGAAAGCGCAGACATATTATATTTCCCTTATGTTATTAATAACATAAGGGAAATATAATATAAAAAGGCAGATACTAAGTGACGAAAAAACCGAAAAATATTTAAGTAAGGATTTTGAAATTAAAATTTAAGCTCACAATAATAAAATTTATTGCTCTCGCCAGTGCAACCATAAGCGAGTGTCTAACTCAAACTGATGATAATCGGGTTCCATGTGACAGCATAATTGATAAAAAGCTTTGTTATGATCATGCTCTTTGAAGTGCGCCAATTCATGGACAATAATCATCCGTAAAAACTCAGGCGGTGCGTCCTTAAATAGGCTAGCCACCGTGATGCTATTGTGTGATTTGAGTTTACTGCCTTGTACTCGAGACTGAGTGGTATGAATACCTAGTGCATGTTTCAGCACGGCTAATTTACTGCTATAACTGACATTGGATAAAGGGCCGACGTTACGCATATACTGATTTTTTATCTCATTGATATGCTGATACAGTGCTTTGTCACTTTTTATTTCATGTTGATTTGGGTACTTTTTTTCTAAATACTCATCCAGCCTCCCATCGCTGATTAGCAGCGCCGCTTGCGTCTGTATTTGCTCAGAATAATGAGCGATATATTTTAATGTTGTCACAGGTTTGTCCTTAGCTCTTACCTTTGATTGGCTTATGTCTTTGACGTGTATTGACCGCCTCTTTCTATTTTACTTCATATCTCCTTCATCCGTTCTCAAAAATAAACCCCATAAGCCAAAAGTAGCTTATGGGGTTGTTATTTATAAATACTACTTAAACTTACTGTACATACATTGGTAACTCACCGAAGCAGAGAGTTAACGCTCAAGATGTAAGTACTGCAAGTGACGCTCATACTGATTTAGGATATCAACCAATACTTGCTCTTTAGTATAACCAACCAAGTCATACTCTTGCGAGCCCTCACTTAAGAACACCTCAGCACGATAATAAAACTCTGCCTGCTTGTTTGACGTATTCAGTGTAAAATTCGGGCGTTCAGCTTTGATCAAATTGACCTCATAAATAAAGTCATCTTCATCACCATGACCAACACGCAATTTTAGGCCATCTATCTGACCACTGTCCTGACCTATGCCTGCATCGATATTTTGACCGATACTATCAAGATTACGAATATCTAAAGCCGTTTTAAGACCGCCTGCTGCAAACTCTTTTTCCACTTCGGTCATTGCTGGCATCACTACCGTTTGCAAAAATCTTTCGACTTGCTTGTGTCCAGGGAAGCTCACAATACGTTGCAGGCGAGCTTTCCAACCTTTACCACTGTCGAGGACGTTTGCTGTACCAATCGTACTGGCTTTGCGTTTATTGCCCTCTTCTTTCAATGATTTCCACATCGACATCATATAAAGCACAAGGATCAATGAGAATGGCAGACCAGCAATCACAGAGACCGACTGCAATGAAGCAAAGCCACCAGCAAACAATAAGCCCAAGGTGATAAGACCCGTTGCTGCCGCCCAAAACAAGCGCAACCAGACGGGCGCATCTGTATCATTGGTCATGCCTTTTGAGCTCAGATTTGCCAATACCAGAGCGCCTGAGTCAGCTGAAGTCACAAAAAATATCAAACCAATAATCACACCAGCAAATGATAAGACGCTGCTGTACGGAAAATACTCAAACAGCGCAAACATACCCATGGCTGCATCATTGACCGCGATTTCACCAAGCTCAGTGGCACCATTGGCAACCAAGTCTATCGCTGAGTTCCCAAAGATAGAGAACCATGCAAAGATAAAACCAAGCGGGATAAACATCACGCCAAACACGAATTCACGTAAGGTGCGACCACGGCTGATACGAGCAATAAACAAGCCTACAAACGGTGCCCAAGCCACCCACCATGCCCAGAAAAATATTGTCCACGCTGATTTCCACTCAGCACCAGCGGCACCATCATAAGCATAAACGTCAAACGTTTTTGCAACGATTGTTTGAAAATACTGACCAATATTTTGGGTAAACGCATTTAACAAGTAAACGGTATTGCCCATAATCAATATGGCGAGCAGTAACAATATTGAAGACAGCATGTTAAATTCAGATAAGCGGCGTACGCCTTTTTCAACCCCTGTCATCGCAGAGACCGCAGCAGCAGCCACGACACCTACAATGATTAAAGCTTGAACGGTTTTGCTAGATTCGATACCGAATACATGGGTCAATCCAGCATTGGCCTGCAAAACACCAATACCCAGACTGGTTGCAATCCCCATCAATGTACATACAACACCAAAAGTATCAATGCCATCACCAAGCCAGCCTTTAATCAAGCGCTCGCCAAATATGGGTGTCAAGGGTGAACGCAGCGCAAGCGGCATATTCTTACGATAAGCGAAATACGCTAGTGCCATACCGATGAGGGCGTAAATACCCCAACCATGCAAACCCCAATGCAAAAAGGTTTGTGCAAGCGCCTGACGCATAGCCTCAGAGCTAGCAGGTTCAAGCCCGGCATGCGGCGTCAAATAATGCATCAAGGGTTCAGATGCACCAAAAAACAGTAAGTCAATGCCGATACCCGCCGAGAACAGCATGGCGGCCCACGCTAAAAAGGGAAACTGAGCCTTTTCATGGTCTTGTCCAAGTTTGATATCACCATACTTAGAAAAACCAACAAACAACGCAAATATACTGTAAGCGGCCACGACCAGCATATAGTACCAACCAAAATTCGCTGATACCAATGCCATACTTGAGCTAAGTAGCGTTTGACTATAATCTGGAAAAACAATGGTCCAAATTATTAATAAAATAGAAATAATAGCGGAGCCTAAAAACACGACTTTATTTAGGGTTAAGGGTTTTGTCGCATCTTCTGATGGCGAGCTGTACATAAACGACCTCAATAAGTAAATTAGACACTGTGATAGTGCTTTGTCCGTTATAACCTTCTGGATGCATGACGCACAAAGCAGTACCAATAAATAAGAAATGGTTATACAAATAACCGAGACAACGCCAACTATATTAATCCCAATTCATTTAATACATGAGCTACGTCAGCGCTGATAAAAAAGACCTTTGTTTGAAAAGGTCTTTTTGTTGAAGTTGTCTTATCTCACTATTTTGCTGATAATCTTTACAGCCAATTAAAATAGGCTTCTTATACGATAGAGCTATAGTCACGCATCGGTTCGGCTCGCAATGGTGCGCCATTGGCAACATAATAATCTGCTGTCGAACGTGGCAGTTGCACGCCTTTCATCTTGTCCGCTATTTTTTCTGCCAACATAATGGTGGTGGCATTCAGATTACCACTGATGATATTGGGCATAATAGACGCATCAACGACACGCAAGCCATCGATACCATGTACCAACCCTTCGCCGTTGACGACAGCATCATTACCTTCACCCATCGCACAGGTACAAGAAGGATGGTAAGCCGTCTCACCATGCTCGCGTACATAGTCATCCAACTGCTGGTCGGTCACCAAGTCTTCGCTTGGTGAGAGCGCGCGACCACGGTAAGGGTCAAGCGCAGGTTGATGCATAATCTCACGAGTGATACGCATGGCCGCACGGAACTCTTGCCAGTCTTGATCATGAGACATATAGTTAAACAAAATACTTGGATGGGCGCTTGGATCTTTTGAGGTCAGCTTGACACGGCCACGACTGGGTGAACGCAATGAGCCCACATGTGCCTGAAAACTGTGCGAATCACTGGCACTTCGACCATCATAACGAACCGCAAGTGGTAAGAAATGATACTGAATATTGGGATGTGTAAACTTCTCATCCGTGCGAATAAAGCCGCCACCCTCGAACTGATTGGAAGCGCCAAGCCCTGTGCCATTAAATAACCACTCCGCACCAATAGCAGGTTTGTTCCACCACTTGTTGGCAGGCGCAATGGAGACAGGCAGCTTACATTCATACTGCATGTATAACTCAAGATGGTCTTGAAGGTTATTACCCACTCCTGGTAGATTTAAGACTTCTGCCACGCCCAAGTCTTTTAACCATTGACCAGGGCCAATGCCTGAACGCTGCAACAATTGCGGTGAAGCAATGGCACCTGATGAGGCAATGACTTCACGAGCAGCATAAAAGTTTTTGGTCTGACCTTGGTGCTCGACTTTAACACCGACAGCACGCTTACCATCAAATAAGATGACATCCGTCAACGCACCCGTCAAAATCGTGATATTGCTACGCGTTTTTGCAGTATCCAGATAACCGCGAGCAGTCGACGCACGGCGACCATTAGGCGTCACAAAGCGATCCATCGGACCAAAACCTTCTTGCTGATAGCCGTTTAAGTCATCAGTAGCCGGGAACCCAGCTTGCACGCCCGCTTCAATCATCGCCTGAAACAGTGGATTGACCCCAGGTTTTGACGTGGTCATCTCAACAGGGCCACCTGCGCCATGATAGTCATTTTCGCCAACATCACGATTTTCTGACTTCTTAAAATACGGCAAGCAGTCCAGATACGTCCAATCTGACAGACCGTCTAGCTTCGCCCAATCATCAAAATCCAACGCATTACCGCGGATATAACACATGCCATTGATCAATGACGAGCCGCCAAGACCTTTGCCTCGGCCGCAGTCCATCACGCGATTGTTCATATAAGGCTCAGGGTCGGTCTTATAACCCCAGTTGTAGGTGGTTCCTTGCAAAGGCATGGCAAGCGCGGCTGGCATCTGCGTACGAAAGTCCAGTCGATAATCTGGGCGACCCGCCTCTAGTAGTAATACTTTGATATTGGCATCTTCCGTCAAGCGAGTGGCCAAGACGTTCCCTGCAGAACCTGCCCCGACGATAATGTAGTCATACTCAGGTGTGGTTGATGTCATAAAATACTCCATAATCTTAAAAAAGGTCAGTATTGAAAAATACGTCATTTACTATCAGTAGGATTGAATAAAAAAGCACATGCGCCTCAATAAAACCCTATTGTCTAAGTGTTTTTTCAATAAAATTCTTAAAATACGGACTCAAATGCACCCAATTCTACTTGGATAGATTTGGTCTGCGTATAATGCTCAAGCGCTTCAACGCCATTTTCGCGACCAATACCTGAGTGCTTATAACCACCAACTGGCATCTGTGCTGCCGACTCGCCCCACGTGTTCAACCAGCAAATGCCTGCTTCGATTTGAGCAATGACACGATGAGCGCGTGTTAGATCAGCGGTTACCACGCCTGCTGCCAGACCGTAATCCGTATCATTGGCACGGCAAATGACTTCTTCTTCAGTCTCGTAAGTCAATATCGACATGACAGGGCCAAAGATCTCTTCACGGACGATAGTCATATCATCACTACAGTCGGTAAAGACCGTCGGCGCGACAAACGCTCCGTTAGCTAGTGAGCCATTCGTGACTCTATCACCGCCCACAAGCAAACGTGCGCTGCTGGCTTTACCTTGCTCGATATAATTTAGCACTCTTTCCATATGCGGGAAGCTCACCAATGGGCCCATATTGATGTTTTCATCCATCGGATCGCCCAGCTTGATACGCTCAACACGAGTCAAAATAGCCTGCTCAAACTTGGTTTGTAGCGCTTTTGGTACGAATACGCGTGTGCCATTGGTACATACTTGGCCACTGCTATAAAAGTTCGCCATCATCGCAATGTCGGCCGCCATATCGATATCGGCATCATCAAATATAATCAATGGCGATTTACCACCAAGCTCTAGCGTTACATCTTTAAGAGACGAGGAAGCCGCACTTGACATAACCTTTTTGCCCGTTGGTACGCCACCCGTAAACGATACTTTGGCGATATCTGGATGCTGAGTGAGTGCTTCGCCGACTTCGTAATTGCCTTGCACGACATTAAACACCCCATTGGGCAGTCCTGCTTCTGTGAAAATCTCTGCCAGTTTTAATGCCGTTAAAGGCGTGACTTCAGAAGGCTTAAAGATCATCGCATTACCAGCGGCTAATGCTGGCGCGGCCTTCCACATTGCGATCTGAATAGGATAGTTCCACGCACCAATACCTGCGACCACACCCAGTGGCTCACGGCGCGTGTATACAAAACTGCTGTCACGCAATGGAATCTGACGACCCTCTATCATTGGCGCAAGGCCTGCATAATATTCAACAACATCGGCACCGGTGACAATATCCACATACTTGGTTTCGGAGTACGCTTTACCAGTGTCTTTTGTTTCGAGCAATGCCAGCACATCATTACGCTCACGTAATATATCCACTGCATTTAATAAAATACGGCTACGCTCGACGGGTGTCATTGCAGCCCAGATTTTTTGACCTTGCTTAGCCGCCTGCACAGCGTCATTAATCTGCTCTAGGGTCGTTTGCTGAATGGTTGTCAAGACCTCGCCAGTCGCTGGATTGATATCTTCAAACGTGGTAAGCGATGCATCGACTGGCAGATAGCGACCGTTGATATAGGCGGTTTGTGTTTGCTGTAAATCAATGATGTCTGTTACGTTGATTGAATCTGTCATGAGTATGTTCTCCTTACGACGACTGGTAAGCGTTATTTATTAATCAATTCACTGATCAATTAATTAATCACTCAAACCAAATAGTTCGCCATTGTTTGCATATTAAAATAAAATTATCGTGTTTTACGGTGATTGATCGCTCTACTTTTATTGATCAAAATCACGCTGCGTCATTTTGATTAAGCGGTCACGTAATGACTGTTTTTCCGATATGTTGATGCCTGAAAAATCAGAGAGCCAAATACCATCAGCAACCAATCGCACCATACATAAGGTTTCGGTATTGTCTGTGGCTTCATGCTTTTTCAACTGCTCATTTGCCCATTTGGCCCATAATGCCCGCAGCTCACTGTCGCCCAGCATCAACACATATAGTGTCGCTTGATTATCGAACTCTTCTTGCCCTTTCTCGCCCAAACTGATGGTGGCATCTATATAGGCACGAGTAAAAGAGCCATAAGACACAGCATCTTTGGCCATCGCTGCATCTACTTCTGCTTCAAACTTAGCCATGGCATCATTGAATACTTCAAGCACCAGTGCATTTTTGGTGGCGAAGTGATGCATGACGCCACCTTTGGTCACGCCAGTTGCATCAGCGACCGCTTGAAATGTCACCTTAGACAACCCTTGCTCCAGCGTGATGCGTGCTGCCTGATCTAGTAAGGCTCGTCGAACCACTTCTGGTTGTTTTTTACGCTTATGAGCATTTTCCGTTTCTATATTCATATCAATGCACCACAGAATTAGACAATAAATTCATTACTATAACGCCACCAACAATCATAGCAATACCGATCACTGCTGCTGCATCAAGACTTTGCTTAAAGATAAACACGCTCGCGAGCGAAGTCAGTACAATTCCCAACCCGCCCCACAATGCATAAGCAATGCCGAGCGGTATTACTTTTAGCGTTTGCGTCAGTGCATAAAAAGAGAGTGCATAAAGCACAAACATAATGAGCGTTGGTACCAAACGTGTGAACTGTTCTGATTTTGCAAGAAAAGTCGTACCAATGACTTCACAAGTGATGGCAGCGGCAAGATAGACATAAGCAATAGTCGTTGGACTCATGTTAAAAGTACCCGTCTCAAATTGAGCATCAGTGATTAAAGTTTCCATCAAAAGAAACCATACGGTCGGTATTCTATAGCAAGAAACCTGTAATGTGAAGGGTGAATATGGTATTTCATGGTATTGAATCGTTTTAAAACTCAAAAATATCAGCTATTTACCGGTTTCAACTCAAATATGTATGGAAAAATCAGACCTTACCGAGCGACTTTTTTATAAAAAATTGGCATGGATTACGTGCCTCAAACCCGCACTAATAAAGGAATACCTAGATAAATACGTGGGATAAAACCCGTCCCAGATAATATGTGGAATAAAGGCTAAAAGACTATTTTTGATAAATTTCGATATTATTCATAATTAATAGCATAATAAGGTTGACAGCCTATGACGACTTGGCTAAAATGTGCCCCACATAACGCAAACAAGCCAAGCGATTAGGCTTTTATAAAGCTTAAACTGCTTACTGTTATGACAGCTTATTCTCCAATAGCTCAGTTGGTAGAGCAACGGACTGTTAATCCGTGTGTCCCTGGTTCGAGCCCAGGTTGGAGAGCCATATACTAAAAACCTTCATCACTTAATGATGAAGGTTTTTTTATTGCCACCATTTTGTAATGACTGATCATAATATTCGCGCAACCGTGGTGTTCTTTTAAGCATTTTTGTTGTATGGTAAGGTTAGTTTTGATTGGTTTGTTTTTTGTCTGAGTGCTTTACTCCTACTCACTAAAAGTAATGGTTTATTATGATACCTGTACGTGTAAAAAATAAGTTTTCTGATCATCCGCAAAAAATCATGCGCCCGATCAGTATTCGCCTGTCTGAAGAGATGATTGCCTTATTAGAATCAACGTCGACAGAGTTGGGCTTTAAACGTATTCAAGGGCTTATTCGCCTATACATCCGCCAAGGTCTTGATCGTGACCATCAGGATTACACCTTGGCACACGATGAAGTCTTTATCGAAACGCTACGCAAGCGCGGTGTGAGTCAGCACATCATTGATCAGGCTATCGTAGACACGCACAATAATAACATCACTCATCCTTTATCTGAGCTGCAAGACAACGACTAAAAGCACATATAGCAGACCATCATTAAAAAAGACTGAGTGCTCCGACAGGCGCTCAGTCTTTTTTTTGTGCCTCTTTTCTCTATGAATTACGCCACACCTATTTCTTTATCGCTATATTAAGTTTCCTACAGTATTTAGCCATAATTAAACACAACAGACAATCAAACACGGTATATTAAGAAAACAGTTGTTACTATTGATGAGCATTTACTAGGAGGTGTACGATAATGAATTCATATCAGCGTTTCAACAAAGCTTTGTTATTAACGATGACTTTATCGATACTAGCAATCGCTCCTGGCTGCTCGCAGCCACAAACAGACCCGACCAAACAAACCATACCAACCGACTCAGATCAATGGCAAAAAAAGTTGGGGGCAACCTTAGAGCAACTTCCTGAGTCTGACCAGCAACTGCTGAGTCGATATATGCTGCGCATGAAGCTGAGCGAAGCTTATGAGTCGGGCGCGATGCCGCGTACTACTATTGAAAAAGCGCTCATACAACAGCGTGAATATGAGCGTTTGCATCCTAATAACCCAACGGGTAAAAAAAGCCCTATTGTGACGCATCAACAAGCCACCAACCCAACTCTGAATTATCCTGTTGCCCTACTTCCCGTCAAAAGTAGCGATAGCGATAGTTTGAACCAAGTAAAGCTACAGTTTATGCTATCAAACCACGGTAAAGTCGCTATCCGAAGCTTTAAGGGTACGTTGACCATGCAAGATGCCAATTTAAAGAAAGGCAAGCACTTTAACGTTCCATTGATTGAGTTCGAGCCATCCATTCAGCCAGAGCAATCTGGAAAAATAGTCATTGAAAGTAGCATTGAAGACATCAACGTCATGCGAGCCATCAAAAACTCGAAAGACATGACCATTGAAATTAGTGAAGGCACTCTTGTATTAGAAGATGGCGAAACGATCGAATTTGCTCAGTCACTTGTGAAGTAACCGTTAGTATAGTCAGTCCAATATAAATAAAACTAACCTCAATGTGCGGCCATTTTATATACGCATAAAAAAAGCCCCCAATCAGTGATGATTGGGGGCTTTTCGAATTTGGCGGAGACGGAGAGATTCGAACTCTCGAAGGGCTATGAACCCTTGCCGGTTTTCAAGACCGGTGCATTCAACCGCTCTGCCACGTCTCCATTGGTGCATCATTATATACAGATCATTTTATAATGCAAGCCTATATTCTAAAAAAATGAAAATAATTTTCTGATACCTCATAATTGCTCATATTTTACTCGTTTGAAGCGAGATGCAGGCACATATCCAGTAGTCTATTGGCATAGCCCCATTCGTTATCATACCAAGCAAATACCTTATATTGATCGCCCACTCGCATCAGCTGCTGTCCATCGATAATAAGCGATTCGGTCTGATGGATAAAATCACTGGAAACCAATGGCTCATCGGTATACGCCATGATATCGAGCAAATGCGCTTGGCTAGCAGATTTCAGCACTTCGCCCACTGTTTCAATACTGACATCAGCTTGCTCAAACACAAAAGTCACATCGATGGCAGCAACATCGATGGTTGGCACCCGTATCGAGTGACCATTTATTTTACCTATCATCGCTGGTAGCACACGCTCAGTGGCCGCAATACTACTAGATGTGGTGGGAATAATATTATAACCAGAAGCACGCGCGCGTCTGGGATCACGATGCGCTTGATCTAAGACCGTTTGATCGGCTGTGACTGCATGAATCTCGGTCATCATTGCTGACCTTACCCCAAATGCCTTATCCAAAGTATCAATCAGTGGTACTAGCGCCTGAGTGGTACAAGAAACGCTAGAGATAATCGGTAAAGCGCGTGTCAACTCATTTGCATTCACGCCCATGACAATGCAAGCATCTACATCGTCAAAAGGCGCGGCACCAATAATGACTTGGTGTGCCCCTGCCTCAATATGTAGATGCGCTTGCTCATAAGAGCGAAAGTGCCCTGTACACTCTAATACCACATCGACGCCAAGCGCCTGCCACGGTAGATGCTTGGGATTAGGCTCTGAGAGCATCGTAATACAATAGGTCAGATTGTTCTTAGTCAGACAAAGCTGAGTTTTATTATCGTCATTGATGTGAGTTTCTACAATCTCAGCACTGACTCCCAATCGACTTAAGCGCCCATGCGTACTGTCAAACTTTAGCAAATGCAATAAAATATCTGCTGGCCCTAAGTCATTAATAGCGACCACATGGATGGCGCGGCCCAATACTTCAAAACGCTCTAACAATGCGCGTAATACATTGCGCCCTATACGCCCAAAACCATTGATGGCGACTCTTAGTGGCTGTGTGTGCTCACCTGTGGCACGAAATACGGCGGCGACTGGATCGGATGTCAATTGATAATTGGCACTAGAAAAATCAGGCATAACAAATGATCGCTTTAAAGGGGAATAAGAAAAAAAAGCATAAACACGGAGCGCGAAAGACGAAGCGCCCTCATGCATCAACCAATAGGGTTTTCACCAAGAGTCTTTAATAGGTAATGAACGCATTGAAAGACGTGTGAGCTGTTATGGCGTAATAAAGATGAGAGCCAAGCGAATGGTATTGTAATCAATACCCTGTTTAAGATGATCAAAGATCGGACGCAGTTTGATGCTGCCGTCATCATTAAAGTCATTTGGATTATTGGCCACCTTGATCGCGATATACGCGTTGCCAACCGCTGTCATCACCTCATCGTCTGGGCGCAAATGATCACACAACAAGCTTGAGTCTTGAGACCTCAGCTCAGCAATATGGCGCATGATGGTCGACTGAGACAGCTGGCGTGCTTGTGAAATCTCAGCAATAGACAAACTTTCTTCTAACAGTATTCGTGTGGCTAACAGCGTACTGTCCGACTTATCAGAGACTTGATTGCCAAGTTTTTGTTTTTTGTCTTGCTGCGCTTGCAGTTGCTCGCGGCGCTTTTTTTGTAGATTGGCATAGGCATCGATGATTGACTTACTCAGCGTACCGCCTGATTTAAGAATGAATTTTTCATGCGCCTGCGTCATACTTTCTTCATCAAGCATCGCATAATTGGCATCGGCTTCATCAGACAAGACCAAAAAGCGTCTATCAGCACCGCGTGCCAATGGGTCAAGTTGCAAGCTCATATCATTCATACCAAGCAGCTGCAAGCCTGCCAGCGACTTCAACCGTGACAACGCCACATAACCTTGCCCAAGCTCAAACGTACGAGACAAGTCAATCTCAGCAGCATCTAACGTCATCCCTTGCGACTTATGAATGGTGATTGCCCACGCCAAGCATAGCGGTACTTGCTCATAGCTTGCCAGCACCTCACCTGTCTCATCTTCAATGATCCATTCTTCAGGTTCCGCGACTACTTCACGTCCTGAATTGAGTCTCACCACAGGCATTTTCTGTGTGGTGGTTTTTTTAGGCTTGGGCTGCTTTTTATCACTGTCTTTTTTTGGCTTTGTTTTGGCAGTCTTTGCCGACGCTTCATCGTTTTCAGTAGCGTTGTCAGTGTCGCTTTCAGTGCCATTATCCACGTCTTCATCGTCTTCAATCAACGCACTACTATTATCTTGATTATCCTCAATCTTGACGGCAGCAAATCCTATCAGCTCGCCCATCGTGCCATTCGAGACACCAAGCTCAGAATTGTTTTTGATAAACATGACCTTGGCGCCAATTTTAAGAATCAGGTCGTCTTGAGTCCGTACCGTTTTTTTCAATGTCTCAACCAGCTTACTATCGCCAGTCGACGTCGCCTCAAAGCGCATCATGTCACCTTCTAGCGCGGCAAGCTCTTTATCATTGATTTTGTTGACATTGAGATTGTGCGTATAAAGGCGCGTGCGCTTGATATCGACGTCTTGATCAAAGGTGGCTTCTAGCGCAGCGATGGCCTCAAAAGTGACTTCCTGACGGCGGATTTGGTTCAAAATATCATCCAAATCCAAACCGCCATTGGCCGCTTCACTGACCTGTCTGTGCTGCTCACTCAAGTAGCAAATATGGAACTTGGCATCGAGCCACGCCTCTGACATAAAGGCGAATTTCTCGCGGTTGGTTTCACCTTTACTACCAATCGGTGGTAACTGAAAAAAATCGCCTGCAACCACAACCTGAATACCGCCAAACGCTTTGTCATTTTTGCGCACATACTTGAGCACTTGACTCACCAAGTTGAGCTGCTTGGCGTGCAGCATCGATATCTCATCGATAATCAATACCGCCGTGTCTTTTAATCGATCAGCCAAAAACTGTTTGCGCGATAAATTGCTCAAGTCACGATCCGACAACTCATCTTTGATGCCGATCCCCGACCAGCTATGAATAGTCGTACCACTCATATGGGTGGCGGCGATACCTGTACTAGCAGTCACAGCCACTGGTACTCGGCGTGCACGCAAATAATCAATGTATTGATTGAGGGTATAGGTCTTACCTGAGCCTGCTGAGCCCGTTAAAAAGACATTTTGACCTGTTTTTAAGATATCAAGAGCAGAAGATTGACGCATATATCCAAACCAATTAAATGAGTAGTAATAATAAAAATAGCATGAGAAAAATAATATGTGATCAGGTCAATATAAAAAGTGTCAACGGGGCTGGTATAAATTTTTTGTAGGCTCTATCTGCATAGGCACAGCAAGTAAGAAAAATTTGTAGCAGTCACGCGTTGCAATGACGTGTACCCATTTTATTGAATATTCACTATAAGCAAAAACAGCTGCCATGATTATAACAGCTACACCCGTTTTGCGAACCACTTTCACCATCATATACCACATAACCAGAAGTTTTGTGAGACGAAATATATCATTATAAAAAGTCATTATTCCTCCGCACAAAAGCTCAGTACGATAGAGTCATACTTGGTTAGGAAGGCCAAATATTTGTTATCCAATAACCATAATACACAACAAGGAGTCGTTAATGTTATACGCCTATCCCAATACTGAAAACAGTCCCGTCCAATTCCGCGAAAAATATGACAATTTCATCAACGGTGAGTGGGTCGCACCAGTCGATGGTGAATACTTTGATAACCCTAGCCCTATTGATGGCAAGACTATTTGCCAAGTTGCCCGCTCGAAAGAAGCCGATATCGAAAAAGCGCTAGATGCCGCCCATGCTGCCAAAGATGCTTGGGGTAAAACCAGCGTCACCGATCGTGCTAATCTGTTGCTCAAAATCGCTGATCGCATGGAAGCCAACTTAGAAGCCATTGCCATCGCTGAATGTTATGAAAACGGCAAGCCCGTGCGCGAGACTTTGATGGCAGACATTCCGCTAGCCATCGATCAGTTCCGCTATTTTGCCAGTGCCATCCGCGCGCAAGAAGGCGGTATTAGCCAAATCGATGAAGACACGGTTGCTTATCACTTCCATGAACCGCTTGGCGTCGTTGGTCAAATTATCCCATGGAACTTTCCTATCTTAATGGCCGTTTGGAAAATTGCCCCAGCGCTTGCGGCAGGTAACTGTATCGTGATGAAGCCAGCAGAACAAACGCCCGCTTCTATTTTATATATGTTGGAAACCATCGGTATCGCTGACCTTTTGCCAAAAGGCGTCCTCAATATTGTCAATGGTTTTGGGGTTGAAGCAGGTAAACCACTGGCCTCTAATCCACGTATCAATAAAGTTGCCTTTACTGGCGAGACCACAACTGGTCGCCTCATTATGCAGTATGCGAGCGAAAACATCATTCCTGTCACCCTAGAGCTTGGTGGTAAAAGCCCCAATATCTTCTTTGCCGATATAATGGATGAAGACGATGACTTCTTAGACAAAGCCGTCGAAGGCTTGGTTATGTTTGCGTTAAACCAAGGCGAAGTCTGTACGTGTCCGTCTCGAGCACTGGTACATGAAAGCATTTATGATGAATTTATCAAACGTTGTATCGCTCGTGTCGAAGCCATCAAAATGGGCAATCCATTAGATACAGATACCATGATTGGGGCGCAAGCCAGCTCAGATCAGTTAGAAAAAATCCTTTCTTATCTTGATATTGGTAAAAAAGAAGGAGCGAAGGTTTTGGTCGGTGGCGAGCAAGCCAAGCATGATGGCGACTTATCAGATGGTTACTATGTTAAGCCAACCATCTTTGAAGGTACAAACGACATGCGCGTGTTCCAAGAAGAGATTTTTGGGCCTGTGCTTGCTGTCACTACCTTTAAAGATGACGAAGAAGCGATGAAAATTGCCAATGACACCTTGTATGGCCTCGGTGCTGGCGTTTGGACACGTAGCGTTCATAAGGCATATCGCTTCGGGCGGGGTATTCAAGCAGGCCGCGTATGGACCAACTGTTATCACATTTACCCATCGCATGCTGCTTTTGGTGGCTATAAGCAATCAGGTATCGGTCGCGAAAACCATCTGATGATGCTCGATCATTACCAACAAACCAAAAACATGCTGGTCTCTTATAGTCCTAAAAAGATGGGCTTCTTCTAGAGCAAATCTTAACTTTTGATGAGAATTTATACGACTTAGCTTGCCACGCAATGTGATTGAGCACTTAGCGTGGCTTGATAAGATGATAACTGTCTTAGTGATTGTTAGTAATCAAGATGGTTATCTAAATTATGGTTTTATTCACACTTAAGTGAAGCAGTAAGCCGCATCTTCTTCAATCACAGGCTATATATAGCGTGAGCGAAAATGATGCGGCTTTTTATATTCAGCCCCTATGCTCTTAACGTTCATGCTTTTAACGAGAAGGAAATCATCATGAAAGTAACAGCCACAGAAGCCTGCAAAGAATTAATCGATTTACTCAAGTCCAAACATGGCGAGCTGATGTTCCATCAATCAGGTGGTTGCTGTGATGGTAGCTCGCCTATGTGTTATCCACTGGGCGAATTTAAAGTAGGCGGACAAGATGTTTTGGTCGGTGAGCTGGCTGGCTGTCCATTTTATATGGGTAAAGCCCAGTATCAGCTTTGGCAACACACAGACTTGACCATTGATGTAGTCAATGGACGCGGAGCAAGCTTCTCGTTAGAAATCCCTGAAGGCAAACGCTTCATTGTACGCTCAGAGATTTGTGCCGTGTAATTTCAAAAACCATCAAACTGTTCTCATATGAGTACTTTTTCCTTACTGGTGATGACAACGTTCATTGGCACCAACGTATATGCGTGCCAGCCCTCATTTATTATCCCTGTCCCCATTTATAATCATAAAAAATAGTAAATATTTTTGAAATACAATCCTGTCGTATTGAGTGAGTCAGTTGTACAAAATATAGCCAAGCAAACGCTTTAATCACAATTGTTTCAGCAAGATTAGGAGCCTTAAAAAGTCACAGCTTTCTATCAAAACTATTTCATATATGTATCAAAACTTTTTTATATACCCCTTGCGCTTTTCCTATTTAAAGGAGTATATTCAGACCACTTGTTTATATTAATGGGTGTTGCAAAGCGAAATTGAAGTCGCTAAAAACTGAGTTGCTTCTTACTTTGTACACTAAAAACCTTATATAAATAAAAGCTTTAAAAGGAATTAGAAAAACGCCAGCTGTATTCATGGCTTGAATACAAACATATCAATGTATGGGCGACTACTTATCATTACATAGGATGTAAGAATGCAAAAATCACTCTTCAAACTGACAATGTTAGCGACTCTTATCTTAGGCATCAGTGCCTGTAGTGGCGATAACAAAACCACTGATGACTCTGCTGCCAGCTCAGATGCCAAAGCTGCCAAAACCCTACTTTACTGCTCAGAAGGCAGCCCTGCTGGTTTCGATCCAGCGCAATATACTGCTGGTACTGATTTTGATGCGAGCGCTTATCCTATCTATAACGGTTTGGTGCAATTCAAAAGAGATGGTACTGAGATTCAGCCAGGACTGGCGGAAAGCTGGGATATTAGCGAAGACGGCAAGACTTACACCTTTAATCTTCGAAAAGGCGTCAAGTTCGGTAAAACAGATTACTTCACACCAAGCCGCGATTTTAATGCAGATGACCTCATTTTTACCCTAGAACGTCTCACCAACCCAGAATTTGAATTTAACAAAGCCTACCCTGCTGAATTCCCATATTCGGTTGGCATGGGACTGCCTGATATCATTTCCAACATTGAAAAAGTTGACGATTACACGGTAAAAGTCACGCTCAGCGAAACCAATGCGCCATTTTTACAAAATCTAGCCATGCCGTTTGCTTATATCAATTCTGCTGAATATGCAGACAAATTGATGGCTTCTGGTAATGAGCCTGATATCAATAACAAGCCAGTCGGTACTGGACCTTTCGTCTTTACGTCTTATCAAAAAGACGCCCAAATTCGTTATACCAAAAACCCAGATTATTGGGACAAAGATAATATCCACATCGACAACTTAGTCTTTGTCATCACCAAAGATTCAGCGGTTCGTGCGCAAAAAGTTCAAGCGGGCGAATGTCATGTATCGGCTTATCCAAAACCTGCCGAAATTGAATCGGTCAAAAAATCGGGTAAAGCCACCGTTCTTGATCAACCAGGTTTTAACGTCGGCTATGTGGGCTACAACGTCGAAAAACCAAAGCTGAGTGATCTTAGAGTCCGTCAAGCATTAGATATGGCGATTAATAAAGATGCGATCATCAATGCCGTCTATCAAAGCGAGGGTCTCAAGGCCACCAACCCAATGCCGCCAACGCAGTGGGGTTACGACAAATCGCTTAAAGATGCACCTTATGACGTCGAAAAAGCAAAAGCTTTGATCAAAGAAGCTGGCGCGGACAATATGTCTATCAATCTATGGTATATGCCCGTTCAACGACCATACAACCCCAATGCCAAGCTAATGGCCGAAATGCTACAAGCAGACTGGGCGAAGATTGGTGTCGATGCCAAGCTGGTCACCTACGAGTGGGGCGAATACCTAAAACGCGCGGCGAAAGGTGAGCCTGATGTGATCTTGGCAGGTTGGACGGGTGATAATGGTGACCCTGATAACTGGTTAGGCTCGTTACTGTCTTGTGACGCTGTCGGTGGTAATAACTACTCACGCTGGTGTAACAAAGACTTTGACAACTTAGTCATGAAAGCGCGTCAGGTCACTAATCAAGATGAACGTGTGGATGATTATGTACAAGCTCAACAGATATTCAAAGAGCAACTTCCTTGGACGACAATGGCGCATTCGGTAGTAACCGTATTCACTGCACCAAATGTTGTGGATTTCAAAATCAGTCCGCTTGGTGCCGTACGCTTCGATGGCGTGAAGGTCGAATAGCGCACTCCGCTAAGCCCAGCAAGACAGGCTTTATTATTTAATGGGTAGTCGGTTGGATCAAATCTTTTGTTCCAACCGCATCAACATACATTAAATACCCTGTCACGGGCATTCTTATCACTGCTACCTCTCTAATCATCGAACCACAACTGTCGAGCGGCTTATGCTACTTTATATTTTGCGTCGAATTGCCATCCTCATTCCTGTCTATCTAGGCTTAACTCTCTCAACCTTTACCCTGATACGTCTCGTCCCTGGCGATGCCGTTGAGATTATGATGGGTGAGCGTATGGTTGATCCAGAGCTACATGCTCGCGCTTTAGAAAGATTGGGATTGGACAAACCGCTCATCGTCCAATATTGGGACTACTTGAGCGGTATCTTAACCGGTGACTTTGGTGCGTCCTTTCGTACGCGCGCCCCAGTCTTACAAGATTTTTTTGCCCACTTTGTACCAACATTAGAGTTGGCGCTGTGTGCGATCATCATTGCGAGTGTCGTTGGTATCAGTTTGGGTATTTTTGCCGCACTGCGCCGCGGTACTTGGATTGATTACACGCTAATGTCAGGCGCTCTCGCTGGCTACTCCATGCCCATTTATTTATTGGGTCCTATACTCACTGGTATCTTTGCCCATTATCTCGGCCTACTGCCCGTCGCTGGTGTGATCTCTGTCGCTCAGTTTTTAGATGTACAGCCCTTATATGGCTCATGGTTATTAGGCTCTCTGACCTCAGGAGAACCGGGTGCGTTTTGGGACGTGGTCAAACATTTTATCTTGCCTTCTATTGCTTTATCGACCATTCCACTTGCGATGATTGCGCGTATGACACGCTCTGCGATGCTGGAAGTATTGGATGAAGATTATGTGCGTACGGCTCGAGCCAAGGGTTTGTCACCGCGCCGCGTGATTTTGATACACGTGATGCGTAATGCATTGATTACCGTTGTTACGGTGGTTGGCTTACAGATGGCAACTTTGCTTGCAGGCGCTATTATTACTGAGACCATCTTTAGCTGGCCAGGCGTTGGTAATTGGCTACTTGATGGCTTTTTCACACGTGATTATCCAATCGTGCAAAACGGTATCTTGTTGGTCGCCACTGCCTTGATTTTGGTTAGCTTATTTATTGATATTTTGTATGGCTTAATCAATCCACGTATTCGCCATACTTCTTAATCTAACATTGATAAATACTCATATTATAAATAGGGACGATTAGCGCTTGAGTGGTCTTTAGAGTTTTTAGCAAAATCTATCTCCTTATTAGGAATAAGATTCTAGCCACTTTCAACGCGTTCGCCACTATAGGAACTGCTCATGAAGTCTTCTACTCTTCCCTCTGATGCCAACCTTGTGGCAGCCACGCCGCCTTCATCTTGGCAGTTATTTTTATCGACATTTTGCCGAAACAAAGGCGCTGTCATTGGATTTATTGTCTTGGCATTGATGGTTATTATTGCCATATTTGCACCAGCCCTTGCCCCTCACGATCCTTATGAATTGTTTACAGGTCAAGAGCAATTACCGCCTGCGTTTTTAAGCGGTGGTGATACTATGTTTTGGCTGGGTACGGACGATGCTGGTCGCGATACGCTGTCTCGCGTGATGTATGGCGCGCGTTATTCTTTATTCATCGGTCTGAGTGCGACCACGCTTGCTATGTTGGTCGGTATCTCGTTAGGACTAAGTGCTGCATTTTGGCCTAAAGTTTGGGGCAAAGCTGTCATGTTGGTCAATGATATTTTGATGTCCTACCCCAGCTTGCTATTGGCCATTATCATTGCGGCAATCTTAGGCCCTTCAATGACCAATACGATTATCACCATTGCATTGGTCTGTACGCCGCCTTTCATTCGTCTCACTCGAGCTACCGCGATGGTAGAGCTGCAACGCGAGTATTTTATTGCCTCACAAGTGATGGGTGCTGGCGTGCTCAGACTCTTGTTTGTAACGATTTTACCCAACTGTATGGCGCCACTAATCGTACAAGCGACGATGATTTTTTCATCAGCGATTTTAGAAGCAGGTGCGATTGGTTTCTTAGGATTTGGCGTGCAACCACCTGATGCTGAATGGGGCGCTATGCTGGGCACAGCACGTCAGTATATTCAAAGTAACGTTTGGCTCGCCATTTGGCCAGGTGTCGCTATCTTTTTAGCTGCCTTATCAATCAACCTGACTGGTGATGGCCTACGCGATGCGCTAGACCCCAAATTAAAGCAGGTGACCTAAAATGACTGATACTTTAAACCATACCAATACCTCGATGAATGGCTCATTAGTAAAAGAGGCGCCATTATTATTAGATATCGAAAATCTCTCGGTCACTTTTGGTGAAGGGTCGCGTGCTTTTCGCGCCGTAGATGATGTGTCTTTGACAGTGACTCAAGGCGAAGTAATCGCGATAGTAGGCGAGTCAGGTTCAGGTAAGTCCGTTACGATGATGGCATTGATGGGACTCTTGCCACCTTATGCAAGCGTGCGTGCCAAACGCGTGATGTTCGATAATAAGGACATGCTCGGTATGTCACCCAAAGAGCGACGCGGCATCATTGGTAAAGACATCTCTATGATTTTTCAAAATGCCATGTCGTGCCTAAATCCAAGCTTTACGGTTGAGATGCAATTAGGCGAAGTCCTTCGAAAACACCTCGGTTTGCGAGGCTCGGCAGTACAGGCACGCATATTAGAGCTATTAGAATTGGTCGAGATGCCCGATGCCAAAAACCGACTCAAGGTGTATCCACATCAACTGTCAGGCGGTATGAGCCAGCGAGTGATGATTGCCATGGCGCTGGCGTGCGAGCCAAAACTCCTTATCGCCGATGAACCCACCACAGCACTTGATGTCACGGTACAAGCACAAATCATGGATCTACTTGGGCGCTTACAACGTGAAAAACAAATGGCCATGGTACTGATCACTCATGATTTGGGTTTGGTCTCTCAAAACTCACGTGACGTCGCTGTTATGTACGCTGGACAAGTAGTTGAAACCAATACGGTGCCAGAGATTTTCCAAAACCCAGCGCATCCTTATACCGAAGCATTGCTACAAGCCATCCCTGAACTGGCTATCGGTCAAGACAGATTACACAGCTTACCAGGCGTGGTGCCCAGCCAATATGATCGCCCAACTGGTTGTTTGCTATCTCCGCGCTGCCCTTACAAAGAACCTGCGTGTGACGTGCCGCCGCCTATTTTAGATACGCCTAATGGCAAGGTGCGCTGTATTCATACCGATCTACCAAGCATATCTGCTGGTACTTCTCCCTTTGACCCTGCTACTTTGGAGTCCCAAGCATGAGTGATAAAGTGGTCTTAAAAGCAGACAATCTACGCAAACACTACCCTGTATCTCAAGGTTTGGGTAAAGCAAAAGCATATGTCAAAGCCTTAAATGGTATTTCGTTTGAGCTACGCGCTGGCAAAACACTGGCGGTCGTTGGTGAATCAGGCTGCGGCAAATCAACGCTTGCCCGCCAGCTCACGCTCATCGAACAGCCGAGTGACGGTGAGCTATTTATTAATGATGAAGGTACAACAGGCTATAGTAGAAAAGCATTAAAAGATTTGCGTACTGAGATTCAAATGGTCTTTCAAAACCCTTATGGCAGCTTAAATCCGCGCCATACGATTGGGTATCAGCTGATGGAACCATTAGATATTCATACCAAACTGTCAAAAGAAGACAAGCGCGACAAAATCAACGACATGATGAGAAATGTCGGTTTACGTCCTGAACATGCTGGACGTTATCCGCACATGTTTTCGGGTGGTCAACGTCAACGTATTGCCCTCGCGCGTGCAATGATGCTCAACCCAAAAATCGTTGTCGCTGATGAACCGACCTCAGCGCTCGATGTGTCCATTCAAGCTCAAGTATTGAACCTGTTTATGGACTTGCAAGATGAGTACCATACGGCGTATGTCTTTATCTCACACAACTTATCCGTCGTGCGCCATGTCGCGGATGATGTGATGGTAATGTACTTAGGTCAAGCGGTCGAACACGGTCCCAAAGAAGCCATTTACAACGCGCCAAAACATCCTTATACGATGGCCCTATTGGCAGCAGCACCCACAGTGAATGGTCAAAAAAAGGATTTAACACTGCAAGGTGAGCTGCCAAGTCCTCTCAACCCGCCAAGTGGTTGCGCCCTACACAAGCGCTGCCCTTATGCTAAGTCACAGTGCAGCGAAATAGAGCCACAACTTCGAGAATGGGACGGGCGATTGGTGGCCTGTTTGCGTCTAGAAGAAATACATGGTTAAAAGTGTTTAATAGTTTAATAGACCATAAGACCGCCGTCATGGCGGTTTTTGTTTATGAACATTTGAATTTACCCTTTATAGACTTCTTTTTATTTTATCAATACGTCTATCTTTCAATGTGCATCGCCGCTTCCAGCGCAGCGGTGTCTTCATGCATACGGTATAAGCAAATCTTGCCTGCCGCATCGAAGCGCACAATCATCGTCCAAAGGCTGTTGAATACGTTTCCGGTGCGCTTGACGGTGTGAGCCAATTCGCCAAACCTAACAATGTAATCATCGCTTGCGATAGAATCTTCCATCTCAAAAGTACCAAATTCAAACATCTGAGCCAGATTCTTAAAGAATATCGTGCCTGCAGCTTGACCAATGTGAGCACCATAAATCGGCACTTGGCTGTCCCTCTCTTCTCGAAAGACCACAAATTTCACGTCTGCGTCACACAGCGCCATGGCTTGCTCATACTCCCCTGTGAAGACATGAGCGACAAACTGGTCAAGGGTCTGGGTATTTGATTTTTTTTGCATATATTTTCTCGCTATATTTGATCCCTTATAAAACAAATACAGCGCTACTGAGATAAATTTTACGTTGCCTCTGTCTGCGAAGGCACAGCAAGCAAGAAAAATTTGTTTCAGTAGTGCGTAATAATAGGTGATCCTCTTTTGTTTAGGACTGACTATATTATGGATTGCATAAATCGTGGCACTTTCAAGGCTGCCAACGAATTATATACAGTCTAATGAAAGGCGTAGTAGACAAACAGACGACACCCACACATTGACTGTGCAAATATGCACAACAGAATTTGCTAAGATAAGAGATGATTAAAACAAGAGAATAACTATGTACTGGGACGATTTGGCTTACTTTGTTTGCTTAGTAGAAAAACAAACATTGACTGCATGCGCTGAAGCAATGAATGTGCAGCACAGCACGGTTGCTCGGCGTATTGAACATCTTGAGCAAACATTGGGCGTCAATCTTTTTGATCGGCTGGGCAAACGCTACGTTTTAACTATCGAGGGCGAGCGGCTCTATCATCAAGCAGTAGAAGTCAAAAAAGAGATGGTCACTTTTCAAAGAATGGCGATTGATCAGAACGCTCTGCAAGGCAAAGTGGTGGTATCCGCCCCGCCTGTATGGGCAAATGAGGTGCTCATACCTGCTTTGGCTGATTTTCGCCAGCGCTTTCCAGATATCGTATTGGCTTTAAGCGGCGATGTAAGTATGAGCAATTTACATCAACGAGAAGCTGATATCGCTATACGCACGCGCCGCCCCACTCAAGAAGACTTGGTTATTCGTACATTAGGGTCGTCGACTTATCGATTTTATGCCCATAATAAATACCTCAAAGACACCAGACCTGAGCAGTGGCAATTCATAGAATTTCAAGCCAACGCCAGAGTGCTCGCTTGGTCGCAGACACTCATAAAGCAGCAAGAATATACGATTGCGTTTAGTACCAATGACTTATATATGGCGTGTCACGCGGCTCGTCAAAAAATAGGGTTTGCGCTATTACCTGACTTTTTAGCCCGTCAGTATCCAGAACTAACAGCGATTGATCCTATTAATAGAGTAACCATGACCGACTTGGAAATTCATTCCCCAGCGGACAATTACGCGGCTGCTGAGCCATTACAACCTGAGCAGTTAGATACACACTCACCTATTCCATTGGCTCAATCTTATCCTCTCTATTTGGTTATGCACCCGGATGTTCGGCGCTCGGCAAGAGTCAGAGCAGTAGCAGATTGGTTAATTGATTGTTCTAATCGGTTAGAGGGGTTTGCATGATATTTTTTATTGATTAGATGATAAATCTATAAATAGCAGTCTGTTCACGGCGTACTAATATTCACTATACCGCGACATCTAGGAAACTGACGACAACCGTAAAAAGTCTGGCCTTGACGCGCGCCTTTTTTGGCAACACGTTTGATCATCTCACCGTTGCATCTTGGGCAGGTTGGTGTTTGAACAAGATTAGCTGCATCTTCTAACGCCTTAAGTATCTCAGGTTCTTTGACCTATGGCTCAGATTATACAATTTCAAACGGCGTCAAAAACACTTTATTGGTCATATCATATGGGGTGATTGTCTGCTGAATATTCAAAACATCAATTGTTAAATCGTTAGATTCAATCTCAGTTTGACCAGACCATCGCTGCACTTCTCTACTTTTTAGGATAGGTCTTTTTACGGTTTCTTTTACTGTTGGTTCAGGTGTAGGATTGTCAGTATTTTTGCTCGGGTTACTATGCTTATCTTTTAGATAGGCTTTGTGCTGCCGATTGGTGCGCCACGATTTGCTAAATCTCTTGCTCTCAATCTGCTCAACAATGGATATGACCTCGTCTTCAGTCAGTAGTTTATCTTGTTTTCTCTTCACATAAGAGACCATACCACTCGTCAATACGTGTTCGGGTAGCTCATCGCGGGTTTTCAACTCACACTCACCGATGAACGCAATCATCGAATGAAAGTAGCGCAGCTCCAAGTCTAATAAATCTGCGAGCGTCTTTATGTGCAAGTAGTTCTGACGTAGTGGGTTTTGGAATTTGAATTTACTGCCATTTGGGAATGATTGCGTCCACTGCTTTTGGTTCTCGCTACCGTATATCCAGCCTTTATAGTTTTTGGTTTCAATGACAAAGATGCCGTATACGGAGACGATAATATGGTCAATTTGCGTACTCCCACCATTAGCTAATGGCAAGGTGACATTGTTTAGGCGATGATAAACGTCTTTTTCAAGCTTTAGCCACATGGCGACGTTGATGACGGTTTCGCCGAAAAAGCCTTTGAAGGTGGATTTTAGGGACATGGTAGTAATCTCAAAAAATCAATCATTGAAGCTGATATTTTCTATCTAAAAAAATCAAAAACTTTCAAAATAGCGATAAATATAATTACACCAATTACTATTTTCTTGAAGTTTATACTTCCATCTCCCTTTTCAAGATCATCTAGAACACTCATGGCATCACTCGGTATTCCATTCCAACCACTCTGTTCTTTATCAACTTGATACAAACCTGTTTTATAGGGCTTCTCCAACTCTAATAAATATTTTTCTAGCTGCTCCCACTGCTCATTTGGATAACTTTGCATCGCTAAGTTTATGACCTTTACATCATTAGTTGCATAGGATAAAGGAATAGGGTTGAAGTCTAGCCAATGCGCTAAACTCTCATTAGTTGAGGCCGTATAAAGTGCAACTGTGGGAACTCTATCGCCAATAGACACATTTTTCAACGAAGCGCGTTTCGTTATTTTTACCACAGGAAAGTCACCATAACCCTTAGTTAAATTTGTATTAACTGCAATGAGCGTCGGATGAATATCTACAACGATACCGCCATTTGAATCTCCACTTAAGAAATGCTCCTTTTTATTTGTCCAGTAATAAAGGTTTATAACGATTGCAATAACCACGATAAATAAATACATAATATCTACGACTATTGCAGCTAATAGTGAGCAAATTAGAAACAGAGTTAGTAAACCTACATCCATTTTATTATGACAAAACCATACCCATTTATTTAGCTCTGCATTGCCTGGGTTTGAAGCGACACTATTATCATCGACTGTGTAATTATTTCTCATTTAATATTCACTTTATCAAACTTGGTATATAAATAAAAAGAGCTGCCAAATTAATTTAGCAACTCTTTTATCAACTAAAAGTTCAGTTTGAGCTTAAATCACACTAAATTCTTTATAATCAGAATAAGCTCAGACACTTAGTTAGTAATAATAAAAATCTTTAACCATATCTGCGGTATATCTAGCATTCACTCTACTCAATAGACTAGTCGCAGTAGGAGCTCTATTATTAGGTAATCCAAAATTTAAAAATGTTGGCATATTAAATTTCAGCGGAACGCTTCCTTCATAGTTATAAGTAATCTCTTGGTTAATTTTTCCATTTTGACTGACATCAACTAAAGTTTTAGTCAAATATCCAGCACTGTTATATTCAGCTTTTTCGGTCACATCCTGAATGTTATTGAAGCTATCATATTCAAACGTAGCACCAGTGGCCAAATTAGCTTTATCATAAGTTACTTTAATATCAATAACATCTATGCCACCAGAATTGTTATTGGTTGTCTCTCTAATAATATTTTTTTGATTATCATAAGCATAGTTGACTGTTCGAACACTTCCATAATCAAGTGAGCTATCAATCAGCTTTGTAACGTTACCTTGGTCATCATAGTTGTATTCAAAAGTCTCATACAATTTTTTGACTTCGGTGTTAGTAACATCATTACCTTCTAGATAATATAAAGCAGACTTGGCTACGTAATTATTAGCATTGAGAGTTATATATCTGATTCTATCTATACTACCATTGTTATATTCATCAGTCTCAATTTGTTCTAATTGATTTAAATCATTGTAAATATAGGTGCTTGTTGAATTATCAAAATAACTTGTATCGCTCGTATCACTCTTTGCTATTTGCGTTATATCACCATTTAAGTTATATCGATAAGTAGTTACTGCTTCAAATACACTATCCCCATCATCGTTAGTCTGATGTTCAATCAACTGATCTTTTTTGTCGTATACCCATACTTCAATCCTATCAGTTTGTTTATCAATACCACGAGTACTTTCAAGACGAATCAAACGACCTTTATTATCATAAGTAAATCTCTCTGATGAATTAGCTCGTTCAGGATTATAAGAAGATAAATATTCTGTTTCGATAAGCTGTTTTTTTGCATTAAAATAAGCAATTTCTGTCGCGTTCACATAACCAAAACCGTTTCCTCGATAGGATTTAGTGCTGACACCAGCAACAGTAGCATCTAGCGGTTTTGCATCTTTCTCATTTTCAACACCATCACCATCAATGTCTGGATCACAGTCGTCAATGATGCCATCTTTGTC
Source organism: Psychrobacter sp. 1176_08 (assembly GCF_052850615.1). NCBI lineage: Bacteria > Pseudomonadati > Pseudomonadota > Gammaproteobacteria > Moraxellales > Moraxellaceae > Psychrobacter > Psychrobacter sp. 1176_08. The sequence continues at coordinate 11,498 of NZ_VXCU01000003.1, read as the reverse complement.
CAAATCTGCTTGTCCTGAATTACTAGCGGTAACGCCTTTACATTTATCAATAGGGATATTAACAGGGGGTTTATCAGGGTTGTTATTACTCTGACCACCAGAGTCAGAGCCTCCACCACAAGCCGTTAATGAAGTGGCGAAAAGAATAATAGCAATAGCAGAGCTTAATTTCTTTATAGTGTAAGTAGTCGACATGTATAGGCTCATTGGATAAAGTTAATTTAGCATTCATGCTTTGCAACAAGCCATGCACGATTAATTATGTATTGTAAAATTTTTTTACTAATCTAATACATATTTCCAAGCATATTAACTATTTCTATATACATTAGTCAATCTTTTACTCTGTTATGAATAACAAAAAAAGCCACCAGATTTATCTGATGGCTCTTTTTCTAAACATTAACTAACTCAAGTTTATTACACCAAGCTATTCACCGCATCAACCACAGCGTCAGTCGTGATACCAAACTCTTTATACAGCTCATCTGCTGGCGCTGACTCACCATAAGTGGTCATACCAATGACTTTGCCATCTAAGCCAACAAACTTGTACCAGTAATCTACATGCGCAGCTTCCACTGCGACACGAGCACGGATATTGGCAGGCAATACGGCTTCACGGTAGCTCGCCTCTTGCTCAACGAATATCTCAGCACATGGCATAGACACCACACGCACACCAACACCGTTTGCACTTAGTGTCTCGTACGCTTCCATCGCTAGACCAACTTCTGAGCCAGTTGCGATGATGATTGCCTGTAGCTCGCCTTGTTCTTTCGCCAGTACATAACCACCTTTGGTGATGTTAGCTACTTGCTCGCTATCACGTGCTTGATGTGGCAAGCTCTGACGACTAAAGATCAATGCTGATGGATTATTTTCAGACTTGATTGCTTCTACCCAAGCACTGGCAGATTCAGTCGCATCACACGGACGCCACGTGCGTAGGTTTGGCGTGGTACGTAGGCTCGTCAATTGCTCAACTGGCTGATGCGTTGGGCCATCTTCACCCAAACCGATCGAGTCATGCGTATAGACATGGATGACACGCTGCTTCATGAGTGCGCCCATACGTACTGCGTTACGCGCGTATTCCATAAACATCAAGAACGTTGCTACGTAAGGGATAAAGCCGCCGTGTAATGCAATACCATTGGCAATCGCCGTCATACCAAACTCACGTACGCCGTAATAGATATAGTTGCCATCAGCGTCTTTCTCGATACCTTTAGCGCCTTTAAATAGCGTAAGGTTCGAGCCAGCGAGATCAGCTGAGCCGCCTAGTAACTCTGGCAATAATGGCTGCAAGCTGTTGATAGCATTTTGACTGGCTTTACGGCTAGCAACATCGCCGCCCGCTTCTTGCGTTTGCTGAATATACGCTTGCGCTTGGCTAGCAAAGTCAGCAGGCAACTCGCCATTTAGACGACGTGACAGTTCTGCTGCAAGCTCTGGATAGGCTTTTTCATAAGCGGCAAAATCTGCTTCCCAATTCTTTTGTTGTACATCGCCTTTTGGTTTGGCATCCCACGCTCCATAGATTTCATCATCTAATTCAAATGGCGCATGCGTCCAAGCTAAGGCATCACGAGTCAATATGATTTCGTCATCACCGAGTGGTGCACCATGGCTTGCTGCTAGGCCTTGTTTGTTCGGGCTACCAGCACCAATCGTGGTTTTACAAATGATTAGACTTGGCTTGCTAGTCTCTGCAATCGCTTGCTCAGTTGCTTGCGTGATGGCATCAGTATCATGACCGTCAACTTTGATGACTTGCCAGCCATACGATTCAAAGCGGGCTTCGGTATCATCAGTGAACCAGCCTTCGACATTACCGTCGATTGAGATGCCATTGTCATCATAGAAGAATACCAGTTTGCCAAGACCTAACGTGCCAGCCAGTGAGCAAACTTCATGACTGATACCTTCCATCAAGCAACCATCGCCTAAGAATGCATAGGTATGATGGTCAACAACATTATGCCCGTCACGATTGAACTGCGCCGCTAATGTTTTTTCAGCAATGGCAAAACCAACGGCATTAGCAATACCTTGTCCTAGTGGACCTGTCGTGGTTTCAACCCCTGGCGTATAACCAAGCTCAGGGTGACCTGGGGTTTTTGAATGTAACTGGCGAAAGCCTTTTAGGTCATCAACACTAACGTCATAGCCTGATAAATGTAGCAATGAGTAGATAAGCATTGAGCCATGACCGTTTGACAGTACAAAGCGATCACGGTTATGCCACTGCGGATCAGCAGGATTATGCTTCAAAAATTTACGCCACAACACTTCGGCAATGTCGGCCATACCCATTGGCGCACCTGGATGTCCAGAGTTGGCTTTTTGAACCGCGTCAAACGACAGCACACGGATGGCATTGGCTAGTTTACGTTCGTTAATTGGGGTAGGCATAGCATGTCCTAATATTAAAGGAAAGTTTATTTGATTAAAAAAGGCTCTTGAACTGAATTTGCTTGGATATCTAAATAGGTGGCTCATTATAAACTAAGTAGCAACAATTTTTCCTGTTACTCCTAGTCCACAACTTGATCGGGTCACATAATAAAAAATCAATTGATTATTAATGACTTCAATATAATGTTTCTCAAATTCTCGATAACAAACATACTGAAGCCATCTCTCTTCCAAATAATCTGCCATTTGCTGATAGCTTATATTATTTGCAAATTTGCAAATTTGCAGCGCAACGTAAGCATACAATTTGCATCATCATGGCGTTCTTGATCAAGAAAATCGCAACCAACATTGTTTTCCTTACAACAGAAAAATATATTGGCATCTATTTCAAAGCCTAACAAATTGTCGCCGCTGCTTTGACCATAGATGAGATATTGTGAGTAATTCAATTCATCAACTATGGTCAAGATCTTCATGACGTTACTAACTTCAAATTTCAATACGCTCAGCACCGCCCATAAATGGACGCAGTACTTTTGGAATCGCAATGCTACCATCAGCGTTTTGATGGTTTTCCATCACGGCTAACAGCGTACGACCGACTGCCAAGCCTGAACCGTTTAGGGTATGCGCGAGGCTGGTTTGCTTGCCATCTTTGACACGTGTGCCCATACGACGGGCTTGGAAATTGCCACAGTTAGAGCAGCTAGAGATTTCACGGTAAGTGTCTTGGCTTGGTAGCCATACTTCGATGTCGTAGGTTTTTTGCGCCGAAAAACCCATATCGCCAGTGCATAGTTTAACCACGCGATACGGCAAATTAAGTTGCTGCAAGATATATTCGGCTTGTCCAGTCATCGCCTCAAGCAACTCATCAGACTGCTCAGCGGTAGCGATGTTGACCATCTCAACCTTTTCGAACTGATGCTGACGAATCAAACCGCGCGTATCACGACCATGCGAACCTGCTTCACTACGGAAACAAGGCGTATGCGTAGTGAACTTTAGCGGCAACTCTTTGATATCCAAACGCTCACCGCGTACCAAGTTGGTCATTGGTACCTCTGCTGTTGGAATCAGATAAAAGTCCATCTCGTCATTGTTCGTATGATTGGTCAATTTAAACAAATCATCTTCAAACTTAGGCAGCTGACCTGTGCCTTTTAAGCTCTCCGAATTGACAATATAAGGCACATACATTTCAGTATAACCATACTTGATGGTGTGCGTGTTCAGCATGAACTGAATCAGTGCGCGATGCATTTGAGCAAGCTGGCCTCGTAGCACATTAAAACGGCTGCCCGTTAGCTTAGTCGCTGCTTCAAAATCCAGCATACCAAGCGTTTCGCCGATATGCGTGTGATCTTTTATCTCAAAATCAAACGTACGCGGCGTACCCCATGTGCGTAGCTCGACGTTATCCTCTTCTGATGTACCTACTGGCACATCTGCTGCTGGAATATTGGGAATCTGCAATGCCGCTTGCGTGATACGTTCTTGTAAGGTGCGCAGCTCATCTTCAGCCGCCTTGATCTCTCCACTGACTTGCTGCATCTCATTAAGCAGCTCAGTGGCATCTTCGCCTGATTTTTTTAGCGCGCCCACTTGCTTAGCACCAGCATTACGTTGCGCTTGTAGCTCTTCAGTCTTAACTTGCAAGGATTTACGCTCGGACTCAATCGATTGCCAAAACTCCATATCAAGCGCGTAGCCACGAGTGGCCAGTTGTTGCTGTAAATCGCTTAAATCGCCACGTAAGAGTTTCGGATCAATCATAATAGTTGCCTGTAACACTGAGAGTGAATAAGAAGTTGAAACATTATTGGTATAATCATTGGTCAGCTCATAGATATCATTAAGCTTGATAGCCCAATCATTATCTTGCCATGCTGGCCTATTCTTTATCAAAATATAAGCCAGACGCTATAATACCAAGACCCAGCAGATTTGACCATGTTTTGGTTAAATTTTGCGCGTTTTCTAAATACGCTGTTTTGCCTCATGTATTTGGTTTATGGCAAGCCTGTTCTGACGATAAATCATGCTTTGGTCTGCAATTACTCTCAATTTATACTGTCTCGCTCAATTAATAGCAATAATGTGCCCTCTATCGGTGAAGAGGATGGCTTATCTGTTTCATTTAGGAGCACTTTTCGGTAAGATAAGCGCATACTATTTTTCGACATTTGGTCAAATATGGCATTACTGCTTTAATTTGACGATTTAAACCCAACGCTTTTCATACAAGTATTTGAGAAACCTTTATGGCCTTGTACCCCTACACGCTGCAACCTGTCGCCTTAAACATCACCGAGGCTGAATTTCATCAAGCACAATACGAATTGTTTGCTAGTGCCAGTCCTTCTTTTGGTCTAAAGAGCATTAAGAAAAAAGAATGGATCATCATGGCAATCGTTGTGATATTAGCGGTTGCAGGGCTGGTTTTTGTCACTGGCTATTCCACCATTATTTTTTGGTTGATGATGGTTGCAGTTGTAATTTATTTATTGGTTCGTACGCTTGGCTTTAAATGGTATGTCAAACGGGAGTTTGAGAAACAAGTAGCCGATCAAGAAATGCCAGATGAGATGCGTCAAATGAAGCTCGGCGTACAAAAACATGGCTTAGTGATGGCAATGCCAAGCAACCAGCCTGACATGATGAAAAGTAATCAGATGCGCGGTATGCAGATGCGAGCTGGCTCTACTCAGCAAGCCGTTATACCTTGGAGCGCTATTAAAAGCTGGGATGAGACCGACGACTATATTTTTATGATGTTTGAGATGAAAGGTCAGCAAGGCAGCCAAATCTTACCAAAACGTTTGCAAGCACAGAAATTCCCAATTGACACAGTACGTCAACACTTACAAGAAGTGGTTGCCGTTAAAGGGTTAAATCCTGAAAACTTAAAACCGCCAGTGTGAAGCAAAACCTCCCTTTTATCGTTCATGTAATAAGCGATAAAGGGGTTATCGTTGTTAATAAGTACCAGTAGTCGCTTGGATACATGTTTGTTTGGATTGCAATTTTATTAAACCATATTAATTTGTAAAACCAATCGCATTATTAAATTCATTGAATTTAACTTATAGATAGTTATTTGTTATTATAATAAGCATCAAAAGAAGGTAAAAAAGTTTTATTGATTCAAACGTACTTTATTAACTCTGGTTCAAAAAACTTTAACATTATAAGTCGCCATATATAAAGTATGTATGGTAATACAGCAAGCGAGTTGTTACACTTTTAATCTTCTTTAAGCCTGCTATATCAACACTCACACTATAAGGATAATATTATGAGTCATACTAATAACGATACAAACCAAATTGGTCTAGAAACAGCCGACATGAGCAGTATCATCACGAAGCTAAACGGTCTGTTATCAAGCTATCATACGTTTTATATCAACGTGCGTGGCTATCATTGGAACGTGAAAGGCGAGCATTTCTTTTCATTACATCCTAAGTTTGAAGAGTTATATACTGAACTACAATTACAGATTGATGAGATCGCAGAACGTATCCTAACGCTAGGCGGCACACCGCTTCACGCTTATAGCGACTTTGCTCAGCACACAACCATCAAAGAAGATAAAAATGTCAAAGATGGCAAAACCTGCGTAAAAGGCATTGTAACTGGTTTACAAACAATGATTGAAGAACAACGTGATGTGTCAGCCGCAGCGCAAGAAGCAGAAGATCAAGGTACAGCGGATTTGGTCGATGAATATGTGCAGCTACAAGAAAAGCATGTATGGATGTATAATGCCTTTTTGGGTTAATAACCCGCTTAAATAGTCCCTTGTATTCATAACATCAAAGAATTCATGGCACTAAAAAATATGAAGCGTAAGAAAAAAGCACCTTAACAGGTGCTTTTTTTGGTTTTAAATTTGATAGAAGTAACGCGTTATTTTTGTACCCACTGACGCATTTTTTCACGCTCAGCTGGCGTTGCTTGTAGCCAAATTTGCATAAACTGATCCAGCTTATCCGTAGATGCATTCATGTTTGTGGTTTGAGTGGTAGAAGTAACTGCTCCAGCACTCATGTTATTTTGAGTATTTGTCGTTGCTGGGCTGATCGCGGCAATAGCGCGCTGATTTTGCATCTCAGCATCACCTGCGCCATCAAATACACCGCCTAACGCTTTACCCAATCCTGCAAACAAACTGCCCTGACTGCCCGCCATCGCCTTTTGACTTGCGATTACTGTGCCGTTCTGTTGTATCGCTAGCGTCGGTTGTTTGGCGTATTCTTTGGCAGCTTGATACTCTTCTGGCTGATTTAGCATGACAAGACGATAGTTTTGGTTGTCTGCCAATTCTGCGACGACACTGACGTTACCAGAGCGCAAGTAGTCATGTTCATCACGGCGCAAATCATATAGACGATCGTATTTTGCAGTAATTGCGTGACGACCCGGCTCAAGAGTAAACTCTTTGGTTAATGGCTGAAAAATACTTTGCTGCAACTCCTGTCCATTGATAGCAGTTACCTTTATATGATCATCAACGGACAAAGTGACCGCGGCTTGTGACAGCATAGGAACGGACGCAGCAGTAACAAGTAACGTGCTGAGAGTCATTTTTTTTAGCAAAGAAGCGTTTGGTTTCATAAAGGGTTCCATTAATAGTAAAAGCGTTTTGGATAGAAAAATGGGTGTTCTTAATACTAAAAATCGAGGGGCATTGTATGCTGCTCTTGACCAGCCGCATCGTTATCTACTTGTGTTTCTTGTGCAATATCAGCAAGCTCAGCTGCGAGCGTCTGCTCATCAATAGTACGTAGAGCATCGCTGATGACTGCTTTGGATATATTACTACGTCCAAGGTTAGAAAACATGGGCTGAATATAGTTAAGTACTTCCATCATGGCCCCAATACGATGAGGCCCCTCTGTCAGTAAATGATCAATAATTCGATCATCAAACTGCCAGCCACGACGACGTAAAATAGACTGTAACAATGCTTGACGGTCGGCAAGATCATGACCGTTAGGGACTTTAAACGTAGGCGCTTGTGCCAAACGAGTCATCAAATCTCTTAGCTGAAATGGCAAATCACCAGCAGGCGTATTGGCCGCAAACAACAACTGACGTTGCCCTTCACGGCTGCGATTGATCAGGTGAAATAAGGCTTCTTGCCACTGACTGCTTTGCTCTAACACTTCTAAATCATCAATCGCAATCAGATCAAAGTTCTCTAAAGAAGACAGTACGTGCACATCCGTATGAATCAACTCATTGAGTGACAAACAAATCGCCGACTTGTCCATCTCAATAAACGACTCACAAATAGCAGACAGCAGATGAGACTTACCCGTGGCAGGACTGCCAAACAGATATAGCTGACCAATCAGGCCGACATGGAGTTGCCGTACTGCGTCAATAATCGACATCCAACCCGGACCGGCAAAGTCGCTTAAACTTGCATCATGCTTAATGTCCAGATTGAGACTTAGCTGTGCTTCTGCCATGAATCATCAACTCGTTTTGCGTAATGCAATATAATAAAAAGGAATAGAGTACCAATATTTTTAAAGGTGCGAACTGCTCTGATACTATTTAGTATGAACTATCTAATGCGAATTACTTGCTACCGATTGACAGCGTTCATAAATTGTCTTTTTTTAAATGTAAACCACAGGCGTATTTACCAAAATGACGCTTATGCCTGACATGCTTAATAGCAACTTATACCATCAATACTGCGCCTATATATAACATATTTGCAAAATGACTGACAAGTCTTTTACAGATTAAGGTTGAATAGGCGCGGCTTTCCTACCTTGCCATTCGTCATCAAGGCTCCATGGCCCAATTGACTAACTAATGACCTACCTACTCTTTTTTAAACAAAACCAGTTGTTTACGGCCTCTATAAAAATCCGTTGAGCGATAGTAAGCGTATAAATGGCGGAACAATACATTAAGCACAGCAGAAACGGGCAAGGCAATCAACATACCAACGAAGCCCAACAGGCTGGCTCCTGCTAGTACAGCAAAAATAACCCATAATGGTGATAAACCGATTTTATCCCCTAAGAGCAATGGCTGTAGAATATAGCCTTCTGCTGCCTGCCCGACCAAGAACGCACCAACAACCAACGCCAAATATGTCCAATCTAGTCCAAACTGAAATAGACAGGCGATGATGGCGGCAATAAAACCAATACCAAAACCCAAGTAAGGAACGAAGCTTGCAATACCTGCAACCATACCAATGATAAGTCCAAGCTCAAGCCCAATCAGTTGTAGCTGTACTGCGTAAATAGCCCCTAATAGCACCATCACTAGCAACTGACCTTTGATGAAAGCCATTAGCGCACGATCACATTCTTGAGCGATATGAATAATTCTTTCGCAATGAGAGGCAGGGAGTGCCATCTTCCATGTATGCAAGCGCTTGTCCCAATTAAATAAGAAATAGAAGGTCAGAATTGGTACAAGTACAATAAGTCCTGCGTTGTTGATAAAGATCATACTCGATGCAATGACTTGACTCATCAAGGTACTGGCATCTGAAAATTTATAATTCGTTTGCATATAATCTAGCAAAGTATCAGAAAACTCTTTGGACTCAAGCCTTGGCAGACGCATGGGAGTGTTAGCCACAAACCATTCACGTACCACTTGATTGTACCAATTCAGCACTTTAGGCAAGTACTCCCACGCGGCTTGCAACTGATACCACAATGTCGGGACTAACCACCAAAGTAGTAATGCCATCCCAAAAGTAATGGTGGAGTACACAATGATAATCGCCACCCAACGTTTGAGATACTTTGACAAACGTCTCACCAGCGGATTGAACAGGTATGCAAGTACGAAAGCGACGACAAAAGGCATAATGACCGGTAGCATCAAATATAATAAATAAATAGCGACAACCAGACCAACGACAATAAATAAACGCCGAAAAAAGGGATCTATTGGTTGGTTTATCATGATAAGCAATCCTATGACAGGGCTAATTTAAGACATCGGCGTGATTGAGTAGATCTTATATCTATTGAGTAACACCAGTATAATAATGAGCCGTTATTGACAATAAATTTAGCGTTCCATTATCGCAGAGTCCAAAAAAAAATCCGTCATTTTTTTGTTTCTTGACGTCTGATTGATGAGTTATAGCAAATCCTAGTGAAAATCAGCCAAATATCGGCAAGTTGCTTTGCGAGTGAGGGGCATTTTTGGGTATAATGCGCGCACTATCAGCAAAATTAACACGACCGATTCGCTTTTCTACTGACTGACCTTCATTCCCCTATAAAATTGTGAGATGACCATGAGTAACAAGCCTTCTTTAAGCTACAAAGATGCTGGCGTTGATATTGATGCTGGCGATGCGCTGGTTCAACGTATTAAATCAGTGGCAAAAGCCACCTCTCGTCCTGAGGTTGTGGGCGGACTTGGCGGCTTTGGAGCGCTTTGTCGCATTCCAACTGGTTACACGTCGCCTTTATTAGTATCGGGTACTGACGGCGTTGGTACTAAGCTCAAATTGGCCTTGCAGCTGAATCGTCACGACACAATCGGTATCGACTTGGTCGCCATGTGTGTCAATGATTTATTGGTATGCGGCGCAGAGCCGTTATTCTTTTTAGATTATTATGCAACGGGCAAGCTTGATATCGATACCGCGGCGACTGTGGTTACTGGTATTGGTGAAGGCTGTAAGTTATCGAACTGTGCATTAATCGGTGGCGAAACGGCTGAGATGCCAGGCATGTATCAAGATGAAGATTACGACTTGGCCGGATTCTGTGTGGGTGTGGTTGAAGAAAGCGAAGTCATCACGGGTGAAAATGTTGCTGAAGGTGACGTACTGATTGCGCTTGCTTCAAGTGGCGCGCACTCTAATGGTTACTCATTGGTTCGAAAAGTCATCGAAGTGAGCGGTATTGATGTGACTAACAGCAATGAGCAGCTAGATGGTCAACCTATCCAAGACGCACTAATGGCCCCTACTCGTATCTATGTAAAAGCCATCAAAGCCTTACAAGACACTCTTGGCAGTTCAGCTTTGCATGCGATGTCTCACATCACAGGTGGTGGTCTGACCGATAACTTACCTCGTGTCTTACCAGAGAACTTGGCCGCCAGTATCGACACCAATAGCTGGCAGTTCTCAGAGCTATTCACTTGGTTGCAAACTCAAGGCAATATCGAACAAAGCGAGATGTACCGCACCTTCAACTGCGGTGTCGGTTTTGTCATCGTAGTTCCTAAAGACAAAGCTGACATCGCAATCAAAACACTAAACGACGCTGGTGAAAACGCTTGGCAATTGGGCGAAATGGTCAATCGTGACGTTGACGCGGTGGTATACAGTTAATGTCCGTTAATACGAACCAAGCCCAAACTACCAAACCACTACGAGTGGCGGTTTTGGTCTCTGGTAGCGGCAGCAATCTACAAGTCTTGATCGATGCCATGCAAGCCGGCGCGCTACCCATCGAGATAGTTGGTGTGATTAGCAATCGTGATGACGCTTATGCCATCACACGTGCCAATGCTGCTTCTATTCCAGTGGCCGTGTTGTCACACGTTGCTAGTGGTAAGCGTATGGGTATCAAAACCTTTGAGCGCCATGCCAGTGATCAGCTTCAAGCATGGCAGCCAGATCTCATTGTGCTGGCAGGTTTTATGCGGGTATTGAGTGCCTCATTTATCAATACCTCACCAGCACCGATGATCAATTTGCACCCTTCTCTACTGCCTGCCTATAAGGGTCTTGATACACATCAACGCGTCATACAAGCAGGTGAGTATCATCATGGTTGTAGCATTCATGTTGTGACCGCTGAGCTTGATGCTGGAGCCGTTCTGACCCAAGCTGTCCTATCTTTGGATCAAAAAGATACGGCTGAGAATTTGCAGAAGCGTGTACAAAAGCTTGAGCATCAATTACTACCTTGGACCGTTTTATTATTGGCAAAAGGCGTATTATCATTGAATCACGGTGAGTCAAATAGTCAGGCCAGCACTTTTTTACCAGCTCTGCCTTTAAAACTGTATCTAGACAGTTGATGGGATAATAAGATAACAGATTATTATTCAATGACAGT
>NZ_VXCU01000023.1:0-278 GCF_052850615.1 Psychrobacter sp. 1176_08 | reverse complement strand
ATGCCTGTCACTGTCGTCCAGTAGCAGTTATCTCTTAACCAATTATTACATAGCCAATGTGGCTTATCCTAATTAGCGAGCTGACTATCATATCATGTTTTAATAGACTGTCAAGCTTCTTTTTTTAATTCGTTTCAATAAGTTAGCTTGCTAATTTTAGTGATTACTCACTCAGTTATTAACTGCTTTGCCTTAATGAGGTGCGTATTATAGACGCTTTATTCTTAGTGTCAAGGGTTTATTTTAAGTTTGTTTGAATGACCTGAGTCAATCAGATA
>NZ_VXCU01000022.1:0-403 GCF_052850615.1 Psychrobacter sp. 1176_08 | reverse complement strand
AATAGTAAGCATCACTGGTACAGCAAGTCTGAATGAAATGGCTGCTGACGGTACTCCTAATGAAGCGACTTATACAGTCAGCATCAGCAACCCAAGTACCGAAGATACCGTTGTTACTGTCACGATTAGTGATGGCAGCACTGAAGGCTCAGCTGACTACACCGCACCTGTCACACAAAACGTGACGATTCCAGCGGGTCAAACCTCCGTTGACATCACCGTACCGATTGTGAATGACAATGTATTTGAAGGTCCAGAGGACTTTAACGTCGCAGTCACAGCAGTCACAGCCGGTACCGCGACCATCGGTACCAACAACAGCGTCACCACCACTATTTATGATGATGGCACCACTAACGGCACTGATCCTGTAGATCCTACTGATCCTACGGTAGGTGATGAC
>NZ_VXCU01000021.1:0-693 GCF_052850615.1 Psychrobacter sp. 1176_08 | reverse complement strand
GACACCCCAATCATCAAAGGATCAGCCACTGAAGCCCTAAAAGGTTCAGAAGACAAGTATGGTGAGCCAGCAGTAGTAGAACTACTAGGCGTACTAGACACCTACATCCCAGAGCCAGAGCGTGACATCGACAAAGCATTCCTAATGCCAATCGAAGACGTATTCTCAATCTCAGGCCGTGGTACCGTAGTAACAGGTCGTGTTGAGTCTGGTATCGTTAAAGTTGGTGACGAGATCGAAATCGTTGGTATCCGTGACACTCAAAAAACCACCTGTACTGGTGTAGAGATGTTCCGTAAACTGCTTGACGAAGGTCGTGCAGGCGAAAACTGTGGCGTACTACTACGTGGTACTAAGCGTGAAGACGTACAACGTGGCCAAGTACTAGCGAAGCCAGGTTCAATCACGCCTCACACCAAGTTTGACGCAGAAGTATACGTACTGTCAAAAGAAGAGGGTGGTCGTCACACACCATTCCTAAACGGCTATCGTCCACAGTTCTACTTCCGTACCACTGACGTAACTGGCGCAATCCAATTACAAGACGGTACTGAAATGGTAATGCCTGGTGATAACGTTGAGATGGGCGTAGAGCTTATCCACCCAATCGCTATGGACAAAGGTCTTCGCTTCGCAATTCGTGAAGGTGGCCGTACTGTAGGCGCTGGTGTTGTTGCTAACGTATTGAACTAA
>NZ_VXCU01000020.1:0-854 GCF_052850615.1 Psychrobacter sp. 1176_08 | reverse complement strand
AACCAGCACACCTCAAAATCAGGGTAATTGCTGCTGACAATCTCATCAATCTCAGTGATAAAATCAGGTACATAGCTTATTAACACCGACACATCATTCTTATAAGGCGTGAAAACTGAGATGGTCTCAGAAATATACTCACGCAGCTTCCAAAGCTCCGCCGCTTGCGCCAAATTTTGACTCATGACGCCATCGACGACCCAGCCTTGCTCCAAACACTGCTCAAATATTGCCATCGCTTTGTCCATGATCGGCTCATACGGCGCTTCAAACTCTAGTAAGGTATAAAACTTGGTGCGTGATTCAAACGGCTCTTGTACTTGACCATGTGCCATGAGCTTATCAATCGCCACATCATCAAAGAACTCAAAAGCCGTTAAATCGATTTGTGCTTGAAAGGCAGAGAGCACATTCATGACATCACTAAAGTTATCCATACCCAGCACCATGACGTTTAAGTCTTGCGGCTGGCGCTCAAGCTTGATCTGTGCATGAGTCACAAGGCCAAGTGTGCCTTCTGCCCCAATGAAAAGTTGGCGCAAATCATAACCCGTGGCATTTTTGACCATACCGCGATTAAGATGCAAGATATCGCCACGACCGGTAACGACCGTCAGTCCCATGATCCATTGACGGGTCATGCCGTAGCGGATGACTTTGATGCCACCAGCATTAGTGCCAATATTGCCACCCATCTGACTGGAGCCTGCTGAAGCAAAATCAACAGGATAGTAGAGATCTTTTGATTCGGCGAACTGCTGTAATTGCTCGGTGACAACGCCTGCTTCAATCTCAACCATGCGATCGGCAGGATAAAACTCACCAATCTGGTTCATTTTATCCATGCTGACGAC
>NZ_VXCU01000002.1:0-408709 GCF_052850615.1 Psychrobacter sp. 1176_08 | reverse complement strand
AGTTAAATAAAAAAAGCCCAGTCATTTATGACTGGGCTTTTTGATATCTAAGTTAATAAGCAGTATTTATTAAAAATTGGTACTACCTTTTCAAGCATTATTTACCATCAAATACATGTACGGCCTTAATATTGACAAATTCCTTGATACCAAATCCACCATGTTCACGGCCATGACCTGAGTCTTTAACACCGCCAAATGGAAGTGCTGGGTTCGCAAGACCATAGCCATTGATGTAGACCATACCTGTATCAAACTCTTCACGAGCTAGGCGAATCGCTTTCTCTTCATCTTTAGAGAAAATCGCGCCACCCAAGCCATAACGGCTGTCGTTAGCAATACGCAAAGCATCGTCTTGATCTTTGGCACGTATTAGTGATGCCACTGGTCCAAACAATTCGTCGTCATAAGCAGGTTGGCCTTTTTCAACGTTCTCTAAGATAGTTGCTGGGTAGAAGCTGCCTTTACCTTCTGGTAACTTACCACCTGTTGCGATAGTAGCGCCTTTTTTCACACTTTCTTCTACTTGCTCATGCAACTTCTCTTGCAGATCTTTGCGAGCTAATGGGCCAATATTTGAGCCATCATCCATTGGATCGCCTATTTTTACGTTCTCGAACTTTTCAACGATGCGCTGACGGAAGTCATCATAAAGGCTATCAACAACGATGAAGCGCTTCGCAGCCACACAAGTTTCACCATTATTAATCAGACGCGCTTGAGCACAAGTCTCTACTGCGACATCTAAATCGGCATCCTCTAGGACGATGAATGCATCGTTTGAACCCAACTCTAGAACCACTTTTTTGATGGCTTTTGCAGCTTGTTGACCAACGATACTACCTGCACCATCACTACCTGTAAGAGTCACACCGCGTACTTTGTCATGACCGATCAATTCTTCTGACTGATCGTGATCGATTAAAATAGTGCGAAATAAGTCATTTGGTAAATCAGACTCGTGGAAGATTTTTTCAATCAATAGGCCTGAGCCAGTCACATTTGCTGCATGCTTAAGTAAAATACTGTTACCAGCCATCAGATTGGCGATGGTATAACGGAATACTTGATATGCTGGAAAGTTCCAAGGTTGCATACCGTAGATCACACCAATAGGCTGATAGGTAACGATACCCTTTTTCATGTTTTCGATTTCGCGCTCATCATCTGCAAGAGCAGTAATACCATTCTTGGCAGTATAATCACAAATGCCTTTACACAAATCTACTTCTTGCAAGCTCTGGCTATAAAGCTTACCACGCTCTTCAGTCATCAATTTAGACAACTCTTCTTTGTATTTCATCAGAGTATCGCCAATAGAGTTGATCACTTTCGCACGCTCTTCATGGCTGGTTTTACGCCATTCTAAAAACGCTTCGTGCGAGGCATCAACAATCTTGTTGACCTCATCTTTACTCATGTAATTGTATTCTTTAATATTTTCGCCCGTTGCTGGGTTTACCGTAGTAATATCTGCCATGACTTTTGCCCTTATTATTAGGAATTTTTATTGGTTTAATTGCTTCGTTATTTAAGAAATGTATAGGATTGAGTTATGAATTATGCATCTTTCTACAAATATAGATAATGTTGCTGGGCTTAATAATAAGCCTTGTACGTATCTTTTTTCTTAAAGTGCAATCATCATAACAAACTGTATGAGCAGTAGTTTTACAAGTTATGAAGAAGTGTGCATAAGATGTTAATAATGTGACTGTCTTATTAACTACGCCTTAAATATATATTTTTTTGATAAAATTTGGACAACAAAAAACCAGCTTGTTCGCTGGTTTTCTATTTAATGATAAAGCAGAAAGGGCACGTTATCCCAAGAACGCCGTCTCATTAAAACAAGTGATTGGTCACAGGAATATCTTGTGGCGGATTTTCTTCTTCTGCGACCACCTGACGAGCCACATGCATGATGAGCTGACGCAACCAGCGATGAGCAGGATGGTGCTGTAATAACGGTGACCATGCCATGGTTAGCTCAAATTCAGGAATAAAAAATGGCGGCTCTTCCATCATAATACTGTCATTATTGGCCTGCATTCTTGCCACACGAGTCGGCAAGGTTGCAATCAAATCTTTATTGGCGGCAAGCATCGCAGGCATTTGATAATGGCGAGTAAAGACACTGATTTGACGTTTTTGACCCAAGCGCTGGAGGGCTTGATCGATAGAGCCAAGACCACCAGATTTTTCTGGATTGACACCAAAACCGACGCCCATACCCGTTTTAGATACCCACACATGCTGGGCTTTTAGATAGTTTTTTAAATTAAAGCGATTGGCATAAGGGCTTTCAGAAGACAGCAAACAACTAAAGGTATCACGCCATACCAATACTTGATGAAAACTTTGAGGGATTTCATTAAAGCGATTGATTGCCAAATCCACTCGACCCTGCTCCATATCACGATAAGAGACGTCAGATGGGGTCAAAAAGTCTAAAATAACATTGGGCGCTTCAGAACGTAGCGCTTTAACCAATTTGGGCACCAATGTCGCCTCTGCATAATCTGACGTCATAATACGAAAGACACGCGAGGTGCTATAAGGACGAAACTCTGTGCGTGGCTCTAATACTTGTGTCAAGTCAGCAAGTATCTCACGAATACGAGGCTGCAATTCCAAGGCGCGTTCCGTTGGCGTCATGCCTTCTGAAGAACGCACTAATAATGGGTCATTAAATAACTTTCGAAGACGACGTAATATATTACTCATCGCAGGTTGGGTAATTCCAAGCTGCTCAGCTGCCCGAGTGACGTTTTTTTCTCGTAGCAACACATCTAAATGTACCAATAGGTTTAAATCTACCCGCTGCAAATTCATATATATGTCTCTTAGCCTTTGGATAAATACCATAAAAAACTTGGTATTTTTGGTGCTGTTTCAGTTATTTATAATTTAACACAGCGAAATTTTGCTATTTTTCAGTCAAATTCATATAGCATTCGTCAATTATAACTCAAATTACCTACTGTAAGATACTGTTTTACATACATTATAATTAAATAAAATACTAAAGATAATAATCATAAATTAGATAAATCTTGGTGACACAGTTATAGTGAGTCTCATGGATGATTTGTGACACAGACAGTAAAACTTGGGTAAGCGTGCCGATACTATTTTACAGACTGAGACACCATTCAATATATTAGGATATTTACTTTAACTAAAATATTGTTGGTTTTCATACTAGAAGTATTATTAGTTAAGGCGTTTATGACCAGCAACTCATTGTCAAAACTGTCCGTTATTGTACCATCTCTTACTGTCAGTTATGCCCTCATGGGGCGATAAATAGCGTAAACGCCTCAGAATATGCGAACACAACCCATCTTCTTCGATATATCGCTAATTATTTCTAACTGCTGAGTTCAGTAATTGCCTTGTATTCATGGCTGGGTTTGTTTAGTGTAAATAAGACGTTGACCAATAATTTATGGTTACTCTGGCTCTAAATGAGATGTCAATACCGTTCGTAGCAAGTCTAAATATATACTTTTTAGTAAAACTGAATTTTTTAGTCATACCCAATTGTCACTATTTTAGCACTTAATTTATTTGTTTTTCATACCCCACCAAGGAGACTACAGATGTCAACTGCATATAAATCAGCGATCGACTTAGTACGTGAATTAAAGCAAAAGCACGGTAACTGGCAGAACATTAGCGAGACTGATGCAGCACGTATGATGTCCCAAAACCGTTTTAAAACAGGTTTGGATATCGCCAAATATACTGCAAAAATCATGCGTCAAGACATGGAAGATTATGACAATGATACGTCTCAATATACCCAGTCTTTAGGGGCATGGCATGGCTTTGTGGCACAGCAAACCATGTACGCTAAGAAAAAATATTTTGGTACTACAGCCAAAACCTACATCTATCTATCAGGTTGGATGGTAGCGGCCCTACGCTCTGAGTTCGGTCCTCTACCTGACCAATCTATGCATGAAAAAACATCAGTACCCAAACTGATCGAAGAGATTTACACGTTCTTACGTCAAGCAGATGCCAAAGTATTGAACGACTACTTCCGTGAGCTAAACGCTGCTGAAGAAGCAGGTCAAGACACCTCAGCTATTTTAGAAAAAATCGAAAACTTTGATTCGCATGTAGTGCCAATCATCGCTGATATCGATGCAGGTTTTGGTAATGAAGAAGCCACTTACCTATTGACTAAGCAGATGATTGAAGCGGGTGCTTGTGCGATTCAGGTTGAAAACCAAGTTTCCGACGCTAAGCAGTGTGGTCACCAAGCGGGTAAAGTAACCGTACCGCATGAAGACTTCATCTCTAAGCTAAACGCTATTCGTTATGCTTTCTTAGAGCTTGGGGTTGAAGACGGTGTGATCGTTGCTCGTACTGACTCTGAAGGCGCATCACTAACGCAAAAAATCCCAGTATCAAATGAGCCAGGCGATCTTGCTTCTAAATACATCGATTTTATCGAAATGGAAGAAGTCACGCTTGAAGATGCAAAAGAAAATGACAGCTTACTTAAGCATAACGGCAAACTAGTACGTCCCGTTCGTCTACCAAACGGCTTGTACCAGTTCCGTGAAGAGACCAACATTGACCGTGTTGTACTTGACTGTGTGACTGCGCTAGAAAACGGTGCGGATTTACTATGGATCGAAACACCAACTCCAGACGTAGAACACATCAAAATGATGGTTGACCGTATCAAAGAGCAGCAGCCAAAAGCGAAATTGGTATACAACAACAGCCCATCATTCAACTGGACGCTTAATTTCCGTAAGCAAGTCATCGCTCAGTGGGAAGAAGAAGGCAAAGACATCTCGGCATACAATAAAGCGGACTTAATGAGTGCTGATTATGACGGTACTGAGCTTGATGCAGCGGCTGACATCGCCGCTAAGAACTTCCAACGTGATGCGTCACGCGAAGCAGGTGTATTCCATCATCTAATCACACTACCGACCTATCATACTACCGCTCTAAGCGTGCACGAGCTTGCTAAAGGCTACTTTGGTGAAGAAGGTATGCTTGCTTATGCAGCTGGCGTACAACGTAAAGAAATCCGTGAAGGCATCGCTTGTGTTAAACATCAAGCAATGGCAGGTTCTGACCTTGGTGATGATCACAAAGAGATTTTCTCAGGTGACAACGCGCTAAAAGCAGGCGGCGGCAAAAACACGATGAACCAGTTCTAATTACCAATATCTATAATCCTACGTTACAAAAAAAGCCGCTCTACTTAAGATAGAGCGGCTTTTTTGTTGCGGTTTAAACACTCATAGAGTGGTAGACTAATAATCATTATTCAGAATTACTAGGAGCCATTATGCAAGAGATAGAGCTGAAGTTTTTGGTGCCAGAATCACGACTAAAAGGGTTGATGCGTCAAGTACAAGTCAAATCTTCAAAGCTGACGCAACTGGCGGCGCATTATTACGACACTCTTGACCAGCAGCTAGCCAAAGCAGGTATTGGTTTGCGTATTCGCAAAGAAGGGGATGCTTGGGTACAAACCCTCAAAGCTGGCGGCGATGGTATTGCAGCACGTCTAGAACATAACGCCATACTAGATAACGAACAGGTACAGGCAATGCTCGATAACAATGCGCTCATGCCTGATTTAAGCATTTATAAAGATACGCCCGCTGCCGCTGCTTTTGATGGCTTCAAGCTTAAAGAGTTGGCCAAAAAGCTGACACAACGGTATGTCACCGATGTACAACGCACCACACGGTTTCTAACAGAAAAGAACAGTGATGGCCTTGAGGATAGTACAGATAACTGTATCGAGGTCGCTTATGATCAAGGAGAACTTATCCATGGTGAGGACGACACCCAACGAGAAGCCATTCAAGAAATTGAGTTTGAATTGATATCAGGTGATTTAGACTTTTTATTTACAACAGCCAAAGCGTGGTGCAAACGCTATAAGCTCAGTCTCTCTACCGTGACCAAAGCTGAGCGCGGTGGGCTACTAATTAAGGGGCAATCTCATAGCCAGGCGGTTGGCGCAAATCTTAATGAGCTAAACGTCAGTCGAAAAACCAGCCTGCCTACTTTTGTGCGCGCAGCTGTCCATAACTGCCTCCTCCAAATTCTACCCAACAGCAGTGCCATCGTCGCCGGTAGTACTGACCATGAGCATGTCTTGCAGTTTTACATTGGTATCGACCGTTTGCTGACGGCAATAACAGCATTTGCAAGCTTCTCTGATGAGATCAATCCTGATTGGCAGCCTATTCTAAAGCAAACCTTGACCCTACTTGATGACTATCGTGAGCTGACATATCTAGCAGAACACCTCGAACCCCAGTTGCAAGAACTCGGCGCGCCTGCCACTGACTGGACGACAGACATTGATACGCTCAAAATCAAGCCAATGGATGCGGTAAAAGCCAATGACTTTCAGCTGATATTGCTAGAGCTGATAGCCTTCACCATGAGCGATCCAAAACTGGAACCTCAAAATGACAAACTGGCCATCGATAAGCTGGCTAAAATTCTGTCTCAGCAATACAAAGACTTGCTCAACCTTTATAAAAAACGTGATGATATAGAAAATAGTGAGATTGACGATACACAAAGCTTAGAAGCAGAAATTTCAGAAATGAAAAGCGATGATTCAAAAAGTAGCGATGAAGAGCATCCTCAATATGAATTGTACCGTCAACTAAAAACACTACGCTATATGAGTGAACTTTCTGCACCAGTATTTCATAAAAAACCGTCTAAAAAGAAAACCAAGCTTTGGCTCAAGAATCTGACAAAAGCGCAAAAAGCCTTGAATAAATATCAGGCTTATACACAATACCAGCAGCGTTATCAGCTAAAATCCGCATCGGACAGCAACGCGTTATATGGCGCAGGTTGGATAATAGCTGCCTTAGAAAAAGACCACCAACGTGCTGAAAAACGTTTAACGAAACTAAAAGATGGAAAAAAGTTTTGGTAAATATAGATATGGATAAATAACCCATGCTATAAAAAAGACAGCTTCTTTTATAGGAGCTGTCTTTTTTTAAGTACTATTTGTCGCTAAGTGTTATTTGCTGCTTAATATTTGATTGCCTAAACTCAGTTTAACCCGCCATGATAGTCACGGACATGCCCTCTTCTACCTGTTCAAACAGCTCAACGATGTCTTCATTGCGCATACGTACACAGCCATGTGAGAGTGGTACACCCATCGGCTCGGTGTCTGGGGTTCCATGAATATAAATGTAGCGCTGATAAGTATCACACACGCCTTTAGCGTTGCTGCCTTTATTTACACCCTCCTCAAGACCACTTAACCATAAGATACGGCTCAGTATCCAATCACGCTCAGGATATAGCTCGCCAAGCACTGCATCATATCTCTCACCCGTAGGTACACGTCCAACAAACACAGAGCTTATAGGAGAGTCACCCCCTATTTTTTTTGCAATGACATGCTGACCTAACGGCGTACAACCACTATCTTCTTGGCTACCAATGCCGTTTTTAGCCGTAGAGACTGGGTACTTTAGTATTTTTTTTTGTTGCTGATATACCGTCAATGTTTGCTCAGCAATATTGATGATTAATTGTTTATCAGAGTTTTGATGATAATTCATAAACACGTCCAGTGGTTATCGATAGTATGACTTACGACATTTTTGATAAAAATCTGTGAAAATTTCTATTATCAAGGGATTGTAACCAGGCTTTTGGCACCGTAAGATAGAGGCACACTTTTTGATGCTAGCAGATTATGACGACTATTTCACCGACACGTGTGTCGATGTATGATTTTCTATATCAAGATACCAAGCCTATGCTCTCACTATTGGCAGATGCGGCGCAGCTTTCACTCCCTCAAGCTCGTCTAGCCATGGATGCCAGTTTACAGGCTATTGTAAGCGCCTTACTTGTTTATCAACAGCATCATAAAGGGCAAGCCGTCAGTAAAAAACTATTTGGTCGCTCAGCGGTCAAAGAACTGCGGCAATACAATTCTATGAATTTTGTGACCATCAATGCGACGTTATACCATCGTCAGGACGCCGCCGATGCTATCTTTCATGACAATGAATGCGTAATCAAAGCCAGTGAACACATCGCCTCAAACATTGATGCAAAAATACCGCAAGTTCAAATTTTATTGACATCCTTGTGTGTGGTCGTGCTGCGTGAATTGGCTATTTTGACAGAGTACAGTCAACTTGATCATGATGAGATTAATAAGTGGTTTGCCTTGCAGCCACAGTTTTTGTCAGCGAAACGTTTTGATGTGAGTCAGCCAAATTTAGCATTAGCTGAATCGGTAGCCGTCAGCCCTGATAGCATAGAACAATCCACACTATTAGAGAGTAGTTTGGACACAGAACAAAACGCTTCTGATCTACCCCTTCTAAAGGATGAGCAGCTGTTAGATACCCCGCCCGCTTTTGACACTTATTGGTATGAGCTTACCTCATTCA
This sequence comes from Psychrobacter sp. 1176_08, assembly GCF_052850615.1. NCBI lineage: Bacteria > Pseudomonadati > Pseudomonadota > Gammaproteobacteria > Moraxellales > Moraxellaceae > Psychrobacter > Psychrobacter sp. 1176_08. The sequence goes on along the minus strand of NZ_VXCU01000002.1, from coordinate 400,271 downwards.
AACCTGAAAATCAGGAACCTGTACAAGACATGCAGATGGCAACAGGCAATTATCTAAAAGCCATCGGTCGCTCTCCTGATAATCTACAGCAAGGACGCCATAATGACATGTTGGTATTTGCAGACATGCCAGCCATTGCCTTACCGCATCAACGTTGGTTATTACAGTTGGCAAAAATATCTGATATCTACCTTAGTCGCAACCGACTACGCGTGAATTCTGAGCCTGTCAATCCACCCAAACCCCCACTGGTTAACTTGGGATTGATTGGTGGTAACAGCGACAACATTCCTGCAACGATCAGTGAAAAACCGATTGAATACGATGCCGCAACGCCGCTTTGGAAAAATCCGGTCATTCTTATCATTATCCTCGTCATCAGTACGCTGGGTGCGCTTGCCACTCTTAAATATCAGACTCAAAAGTCCAATGGTCACATTCTTGCGACAGAAGAAGTATTAGAGCAGGAAGTCATTAAGGAACGTCAGCAGCAAGATGTGGCCATTGTCAGAGTAGATGATGAATCTAGTACTGAAGAAATAGCAACAGACAAATGATGCCATATAGCGACTAAAGAAAAAAAATGAAAACTCATTTTGCTAACGATCTATTACCCATAAAAAAACAGAAGTACTATAAATAGCACCTCTGTTTTTATTGATTAACGTCTACTCAACTATAATGTCGTGTAAAAGCTTATTTTGATAAGTCACGACCACGGCTGGCTTCGATAGCAAGACGGAGACCATTTAGACGGATAAAACCTTCTGCATCCTTTTGGTCGTAGGCACCTGCATCATCTTCAAAAGTCGCGATTTTTTCGTCAAACAATGAATCATCTGACTTACGGCCGACTACGCTCACAGCACCTTTGTACAGTTTGACACGCACAGTACCGTTTACGTACTCTTGAGACTTGTCAATCAATGCTTGCAACATCATACGCTCAGGGCTGAACCAATAACCATTGTAGATGATTTTTGCATAGCGTGGCATCAATTCATCTTTTAGGTGAGCCGCTTCACGATCTAGCGTCAATGACTCAATACCGCGATGCGCTTTTAGCATAATTGTGCCAGCTGGCGTCTCGTAGCAACCACGTGACTTCATGCCAACGTAACGGTTTTCAACGATATCTAAACGACCGATACCGTGCTTACCACCGATCTCGTTTAATTTAATCATGATTTCGTAAGGCTTAAGCGCTTCGCCATCGATTGCAACGATATCGCCTTTTTTATACTCAAGCTCTAAGTATTGTGCTTCGTCAGGTGCTTCCTCTGGACTGACTGACCAGCGCCACATATCATCTTCGGCTTCAGCATACGGATCTTCTAGCACGCCGCCTTCATATGAAATATGAAGTAAGTTGGCATCCATTGAGTAAGGAGATTTTTTTGTGCTACCTGCATAATCAATCGCAATGTCATGCTCTTTGGCATATTGCATCAAGCTTTCACGGCTAGACAAATCCCACTCACGCCAAGGCGCAATCGTTACCACATCTGGTGACAAAGCAACTGCACCCAGCTCAAAACGTACTTGGTCATTGCCTTTACCCGTCGCGCCATGACTGATGGCATCGGCATTGTGTTCTTTAGCAATTTCAACCAAGCGCTTAGCAATCAATGGGCGCGCGATAGAAGTACCTAGTAAGTACTCGCCTTCATAAATGGCATTGGCACGGAACATTGGGAACACATAGTCACGAGCAAACTCTTCGCGCAAATCTTCGATGTGAATATTTTTAATACCCATGGCCTTGGCTTTAGCTCGGGCTGGCTCGACTTCTTCACCTTGACCGATGTCAGCGGTAAAGGTAATCACTTCGGCATCATAAGTTTCTTGTAGCCATTTAGCGATAATTGAGGTATCAAGGCCACCTGAATATGCCAATACGATTTTATTAATATTTTTTGGATCAAGCTGAGCCATGAACAACTCCTATTATGAGAATGTAGCGTTAGGGAAAGCGCTAAGGTTGAATCAAAAGATGAATTACTTGCTCAGTGTACATCATATTTACTATAGGCAAAAGTCTAACTGCCATTAGGCGCTCGCTTTTGGTTTAAATTCAAGCATTACATTTTGGACGACTTTGTCAAAACCATATGTCATAAAGATACATAAAAGACAGCTAAACGAATTATCTACCTATATTTGGTCGCATATTTAGTCAAGTAGGCAAATCTGTTATGATAGCACTACAGTACTCCCTCCTTTTTACTTCCATATATGACGATATAGAGCGCGACGACATTATGACTGATTCGATTAGAGAGTTGACCCTCCTCCAGCCAGACGATTGGCATATTCACCTGCGTGATGGCAAAGCGTTGAGCACTACTGTACCGCATGCAGCCAATAGCTTTAATCGCGTAATTTGTATGCCAAACCTAGTACCACCCGTTAAGAACGCTGATGAGGCACTTGCCTATCGCACTCGCATCTTGGCGCATTTACAAGCCAGTGATCTGAGTGCTGAGCGAAAAACAGCGTTTGATCCACGCATGACTTTGTATTTGACAGACAATACGACGGCACAAGATATCGAAACAGCGGCTAAGTCAGGAATCGTTCAGGCAGTCAAACTGTACCCTGCTGGAGCCACGACCAACTCATCTGATGGTGTGACTAACATTAATGCCTGTGTTGATGTCTTTGAAGCGTTAGAAAAGTACAATCTGCCCCTGCTACTCCATGGTGAAGTGACTCAAGATCATGTGGATATTTTTGACCGCGAGAAGCGCTTTTTGGACGAAGTATTGGGACAAATTATTGCCAAATTCCCTACATTAAAAATCGTCATGGAGCACATTACCACAAGTGATGCGGCAGACTTTGTATTGGCTCAAGGCAATCATATTGCTGCTACTATCACACCGCAACACTTAATGTTTAACCGCAACCATATGTTGGTCGGTGGCATCAAACCACACTTTTATTGCTTACCTATTTTGAAGCGTGAAAGTCATCAGAAAGTTTTGTTAGACGTTGCAACAAGTGGCAATCCTAAGTTCTTTTTAGGAACTGACTCCGCCCCGCACGCGACAGACAAAAAAGAAGCGGCGTGCGGTTGTGCTGGCTGTTACAGTGCTGAGACTGCTTTACCATTATATGCCACCGCTTTTGATAGTGTGGGCAAGATAGATAAGCTAGAGGGCTTTGCCAGTCGTTTTGGGGCGCAGTTTTATGGCCTACCCCTAAACGAAAGTAAAATAACGCTTGTCAATACGCCAATGCAAGTACCTGCAAGTTATCCTTATTTTGACGGCGGTTCACTAACGCCACTTATGGCTGGTGAAACGTTACCTTGGTCTATCAAAGCGTAAAGCAAACTTAGTAAGATATTTTTACTTTATCCTACGATAGGAGCAATCTCCTTATATAAAGGAATATGACTTTTATCGTAGGATATCTCTTTGTTTATTTAATATAACAGTACGACTGATAAAAGCGATTTAACCTGATATGACCATTCAAAATGATGCCGCCTTACCTGATACCCATTCAACACACCACTTAAATAGCAAACCTGATAACGACTCAAGTATCCTTACTGAAGATGCTGCAACAGAAGAACAAGCGCCACTGAGCTTAAAAGACCGCTTTCGTAAGTTTTTGCCAGTCGTGGTTGATGTAGAGACAGCAGGTTTTAATGCACAAACGGATGCGTTGTTAGAAATTGCCTGTATTCCTATCTTATTAAATGAAGAAGGCGTGTTTTATCCGGGCGATGCGTTTAATGCTCATATCGAGCCGTTTGAAGGTGCAAACTTAGAGCCAAGCGCTCTTGCCTTTACAGGTATCGACCCGACCAATCCGATGCGTAAAGCAATTGCTGAAGATGAAAAAACAGCCTTACGCCGTATTTTTAAGGGACTAAAAGAAGTACGCCGCGCAGAAGACTGCCGTCAATGCGTCTTAATCGGACACAACGCGCACTTTGATTTGTCTTTTTTGAATGCCGCAGTACTACGTACCAATAGTAAAAGCCATAACCCTTTTCATAATTTTTCAGTGTTTGATACCGTTACATTATCAGCACTGGCATTTGGTCAAACTGTATTAGCACGCGCTTGTAAAGCCGCAGGACTGGATTTTGATGGTAAAGATGCACACTCGGCGCTATATGACACACAAAAGACAGCTGAGCTATTCTGCTACATTCTCAATCATTATCCCATGCTATCGAATATGATGCATGCTGAGCCTACCAAAGAGTCATCAGCAGATAATGAAGAGGAATGAGGCACTCTCACACATCATATATTGCTAACCACGCATAATAATGCTATTTGTAATACTTAATAATTTTATAGAGGTCTAAGTTGGCAGCACTGGTTTGAGCGAAGAAAAATATGCAGACTTAATGGGAGGGACGTTATCATGGATCCACAATTTAAGTTATGGGGCACCATCATCGGTTATATGTTGCTCGCGCTGACTATCAGTACTTGTACTTCTTTATGGATTCGGTATCATTTAAAGCGTAAAGACCTACATCCTCGTCGCGCACTCAAAAAAAGATATTTAATTGCAAAAAGGCGGAAAAAAAGTCTTGACAGAAAACGCAGAGGCTATTAGAATACGCACCACTTCAGCATAAATGGTGAAAGCAGTTGAAGTGTTGTTACTAGTCCCCATCGTCTAGAGGCCTAGGACACCGCCCTTTCACGGCGGTAACGGGGGTTCGAATCCCCCTGGGGACGCCACTATTCGGCGTCACTTATTAGCAAAATTGCTACCAAGCATCAAATCAGACTAATAAGCGTACCATCAAAAGCCCACATCACAATATACTGTGATGTGGGCTTTTTTATATTCGCAAGTTTTATAATTACGATTTCAGAATTTAGTTTAAGCGATTCCATGTATATAACGATTAATGTCGCTATTATCAGTGTTCAAACGCTTGTTATGTTTGAATTTAGATTGACGCCTTTGATGTCATTATTATAACGTTCATTAAAAAAGCCAGCATTAAATGCTGGCTTTTATGAGTAGATACTATTTTCTTGTAAAAACAACCACACCCTCTTTTATAACATTAGCCAAATGAGTGCTAGTATAATCAATCCACCCAAGATGGCTTGGATCAACAAGAATGCTTGGTGCTGCCCTACTACTTTACCTAAGGTGAGACCTAACGTACTGTATTTGATAGGTTGGGTGTCGATATCACCGCTTTCTAACTGCTCATCGTAATAGTCTTTCAAAATATCTAAAAATTCCTTGTGTTCATTAGAGTCCCAACTGTCAGGCTTAAATGGCATAAACGATTTAAGTCTAGGCTCATTTGTCATCCAACGCTCGAGCGTGATAGAACGTAAAGACCAACCAGAAAAACGACGCTCAGTAATTGCTGAAAAATCCAGTATTTTTAAATCTTTATGGCGATCATCCAATATCAGGCGATTTTTAAGATTGGTCAGGGCTGCTTCAGAGCCCTCTACACACTGTAAGAAGTAGCCATTGCCGTAGCAAAGAATACCAGTAATATTTTCTATTGTATTACGCTCAATAGCGACTTCTGCAATGTCATTAAGCGTGCTGGCATTTGACAGGCCAGTCGAAGTAATATGGCTCAGATATACAAGCTGGCAGAGATCTGGCGTTACTGGGCTTGTAGAATCATTGAATGTTGACAATCAGCTTCCCCTATAATCAGGTAAATGTAGCTAAGACAACTATAATAACTTTAGAAAAAACATAGAAACTAAACCTTTGAATGTATCAAATCGGTTTGGTATATTATTGATTTTATAAATGTTTATATTAATTGTATTAAGTTGGTTACATCATAGGCTAATTTCGTCATCAAAGCAACTTATGATTATATAAAATTGGTAAGTGTTATAAGTAAACATTTTTTTAGAAAAAACATATTATTGATTTTGACAGCTATTAGCTGCTTGAGCAAACATTATTTTCTAAAAATGATGACAAAACATTAATTGTTTGAAACGCGATTATTGAATGAGACAAAATTCGACACAGATTCAAATCGTATCTATATCGCGTCAACTTAGACAATTTAGGGTAAGAGAAGTCTACCGTTATTTAAAGTACATTAGGGCTGGTCAGATTGAGCGGTAAGGATGGCGGATAGCAATAAAGCATCGTCAGGATAAGTAAGCTTGATGTTTTGGCGACTGCCAGTAACAAGACGGATGGGTAAGTCTAAATACTCAAAAGCACTGGCTTCATCTGTGATAGTGAGTTGATGCTCAGCCACATAATCCAATACTTTTTTAAGCGCTCCCAATCGAAATACTTGCGGCGTTTGTGCTTGCCACATGCTGCCTCTATCTATAGTACGTTGGGCATAATAGCGCTGATTATTTTTATCTGATAGATTGTCTGTAGTTACAGACTTGATATACGAGGTTTTGAGAGTGTCCGCTACTGGGGTTGCTAAGATAGCACCATAAGGCTCTAGCAATGCAGCTTCAATGACTTGATCAATGTCATGACTAGGTACAGCTGGACGTGCCGCATCGTGAATCAGTACCAAGTCTGAGTCATCAGCCCCTGTAATCCCAATCGCTGACACTCCTGCTTGAACCGATTGCCAACGCTCAGCACCGCCAATAGCATAATAAACAGGTATGGCAAAGTCGAGTGTTCGTGCCGTGATATCATCTTCGGCCACCACCAATAAACATTGATTGATATACTTGCTACTCGCAAGTCTTGCCACACTAAGCTGTAGCAATGTCTGGTCTTGTAACTGAGTATATTGTTTGGCAACGGATGCGCCAAAGCGGCTACCACGGCCAGCAGCGACAATCATGGCATAGGTGCGAGGAAGAGGATTCATAAGATAATACTTAGGGCTGTGGCCCATGACAGTATGATTAAAAAGAAATGTGAGTAAAAGCTAGGATAGAATTACATACGAAATACACCGCTACTGTAAGAAATAGAGTGCCTTATAGTATTGTCGTATCTTGGTAGATTAATAACGAGTATGTGTCGTTGGCGCAGTAGATACCTGAACAAACGTCTCGTTTGGTTTAATCAATCCTAAGTCCAAGCGGGCATGCTCTTCAACTGCCTCTAGACCGTTTTTGAGGTCATAGACATCCGTACGTAATAAATTATTAGCAGCGACTTGATTATCATTTAGGTGCTGCTGCTCTTCAATCTGAGTTAATAATTTATTATGCCCAGATCGTCCATTCTCACCCAGCCAATACTGATATTGCAGTCCTAACAGCACTGCAACCGCTAAAGCAAGTAACATAAATTGGCTAAAGTATTTCATGTAATCACGCCAAACAACAGAAAATTTTTAAAATAAAAGTAAGCCAAGCTTATTATTAGCTAAAACTGCTAAGCGATATATCCTCATATCAATGAGTCCTTATCGCCTAACATTAGCTATAAACTTGCTTCTTAACCACGCAGACCGATAAACTCTTCACGGCCACGATAGCTTGCACGTACTTGCTGCTCAATACGTAACAACTGATTGTATTTTGCAACGCGGTCTGAGCGGCACAATGAACCTGTTTTGATTTGACCTGCAGCAGTACCAACGGCTAAATCTGCAATGGTGCTGTCTTCAGTCTCACCTGAGCGGTGCGAAATAATAGTCGCATAGCCATTTTTCTTTGCCAGATAGATCGCATCTAGCGTCTCTGATAAGGTACCAATCTGATTGAACTTAATCAAAATCGCATTGGCAATGTGCTTATCAATGCCTTCTTGCAAGATCGTAGGATTGGTCACAAATAAATCATCACCGACTAACTGGACTTTATCACCAATTTGTTCGGTCAAATACTTCCAACCATCCCAATCTGACTCATCAAGACCGTCTTCGATAGAAATAATAGGATATTGACGTGCCAATCCTACTAGATAGTCTGAGAAACCTTGGCTATCAAACGCTTTGTTGCCTTCGCCCGCCAAAACATACTGACCATTCTTATAGAACTCACTGGCCGCACAGTCTAGAGCAAGATGGATATCTTCACCTGCTTTATAACCGACTTGCTCAATCGCTTGCAAAATTACCGTAATGGCTTCTTCATTACTGCGTAAGTTGGGTGCAAAACCGCCTTCATCGCCGACCGCTGTATTTAAGCCTTGAGACTTTAAAACAGACTTTAAGCTATGAAAAATCTCTGTACCCGCTCGTAGCGCTTCTGAAAAGTTCGTGAAGCCTACAGGCTCAATCATAAATTCTTGAATATCAACAGTATTGTCTGCGTGCTCGCCACCGTTTAGGATGTTCATCATTGGTACAGGCATCGTGAGCGACGTCTGATTGCGCAAATTGGCAATATATTGATGCAGCGGCAGACTCTGTGATTTTGCAGCGGCTTTGGCTGTCGCTAAGGAAACTGCCAACATAGCGTTAGCACCAAGGCTGTCTTTATTCTCTGTGCCATCTAATGCAATCATGGCATCATCAATGCCTTGCTGCTCGGTCACGTCTTTGTCCATCAACGCACTGCGAATCTGGCTATTGACGTTGGCAACGGCTTTTTTAACGCCCTTACCCATGTAACGAGTTTGATCGCCATCACGCAGCTCTAGTGCCTCACGTGAACCTGTAGATGCCCCACTTGGAGCAGCAGCACGACCAATGGTACCGTCAGCTAAAATAACATCAGCTTCAATCGTTGGGTTACCGCGCGAGTCTAAAATCTCACGAGCGCGAATGTCTTTAATTGCGGTGACGTTGTTGGTTTCTTCAGCGTACATAATGTCTGTTAATTCCTTTGGTCATGCCAAGTTTATGGGATAAATAACGGCAAATAGAATACAAAAAAGTTAAAGCAAACTGCCCTATAGCACCTATATCTAAGACCGTCTTTCGCATTGGCAAAATTGGTCCGTTTAAGCAGCATCTAAACGCTGTTTAGTACCATGACAGCCAGCTATATTGCTTGGCATCATAGCATATTTTTTATCAAACTTCCCTTATCTTACACTGACTTGCAGCCCTAATTTTAAATATAAGTATCTTAGGCAAACCGAAAGGTCTGCTGTTATGATCTGTTTTCAATACAACTCGTTATTCAGAAAAGCATCGTCATCAGGCTATTTTGGGATGATTTGTCTTAGTATGAGTAGCAGAGACAGTATTGTCGAGCTCCACCTTGGTTTTAAACCGTGTCAACCGTAATGCATTCATTAGTACTGAGATGGAACTAAGTGCCATCGCGGCCGCTGCAATCATAGGATTCAAAAAACCAAATGCAGCAAGCGGAATACCCAGACAATTATAAATGAAAGCAAAAAATAGGTTCTGTTTGATATTACGCAGCGTTGCTTGCGCAATTTTTTGAGCCGCATCAATATGCATGAGCGACTCACCCATCAACCGAGCGGAAGCACTATGTTGTGCCACATCTGTCCCTTCAAACATAGCAAAGCTGGCATCTGCAGTTGCCATCGCGGGCGCATCGTTTACCCCATCTCCTGCCATCGCCACTTTATGACCGGCGGTTTGTAATCGCGCAATTTGGCTGGCTTTGTCACGTGGACTCATTCTACCGTATGCTTGTTCGATACCTAGCTGCCCTGCGACATGGTTAACGACAGATTGCTTATCACCACTCATCAAAATCACATGAAGGCCAGACTCTTGTAATGCAGTGATGGCTTGCGGCGTATCGGCTTTTAAATCATCAGCCAACGCAAACGCACCAAGGGGTTCATCGTTAATACTGACTGCCACTGTACTGGCAATTTGCCATGCTTTTGGCATAAACTTGGGTAGCGTTAGACTTGCAAACTCTGCTGTACCCACCTTGACCAGTCCAAGCCCATCGATCTGTGCTTGAATGCCCGCCCCTTTAATAACATTGATATCAGTCACAGGTAGTAATGGCAAATCACGTTTGGCAGCTGCGTTGATTAGTGCTGTCGCTAGCGGATGACTGGCATTAGCCTCAACGCTGGCTGCAATTTGTAAGACATCGTCGACGGCTAATGATTTATCTACCATCACTTGATCGACAATGGTAGGTTTACCCATCGTCAAGGTGCCAGTTTTATCAAGTACCACCGTATCGATATTACCAGCGGCCTCCAAACTTTGAGCATCTTTAAACCAAACACCATGGCGCGCAGCGACACCCATACCAGCCATAATCGCGGCTGGTGTTGCCAGCCCTAATGCACAAGGACAAGCAATGACCAAGACCGATACGGCATGCATCAAGGCCGTGTCCATCATTCCTGTCAACCACCATGTCAGTCCAAAAGTAACCAAAGCAATGGCAACCACGACAGGAACAAAGATGGCGGTTACTTTATCTGCAAGACGTGCCAAATTGGCTTTTGAGCCTTGGGCTTCACTCAATGCTTGTACCATGTCCCCCAATTTGGTATCGCTGCCTTTGGCACTGACGCGATACAGCAAGCTACCATTTTCTAGCAACGCCCCTGCCAGCAAACCATCGCCCACATCTTTTTTGAGTGGCGCCGATTCACCAGTTAAATGACTTTCTTCACACCAGCCGCTTCCATCGATAACCGTACCATCAGTGGCTACGCGACTACCTTGCTTGACGCGCAGAATATCGCCTATTTGAATGTCTTTGAGTACAACAGAATGAAACTCACCATTAGGCTGCTGGCGCTCGACCTTATCAGGTGTCAATGATAATAATAAATCAATGCTGTTTAAACTGTGCTTTTTGGTGCGCTCTTCCAGATATTTACCTGTCCGTACAAAGGCAATAACCATCACGCCCGCCTCAAAATAGACAGCAGGACCGTGGTCAATGCCGTGACCAACTGCATGACTGGTTTGCAGCAAGCTATTTAAGCTACCGTCGCCATGAGTGAGCCACAAGTAAGTTGAGTACGCCCAAATGGTCACTGTACCAATGACCACCAACACATCCATATTAGCAAGACCGCCTTTAATTGAGGCCCACGCACTCTTATAAAACGGTAGAGCAAAACCAAACTGTACAATCGTGGCTAAAACAAACTGAAGCCAAATAGCTGGCATCCATGCCATCCCCTGACCTGTCAGCATGCCAGCCATACCAACTAAAAAAGGTAACAAGCAAATCCATAGCCCAATTAAGCGCCATGGATACTGCGTCGCTGTATCTTCATCCGTTTGTGAAAAAAGACTATCAGCTGCCTGCAGATTGGCAACAAAACCCGTTTTGTTCACCCATTCTGTGATCTGCTCTGGCGTCGTCTGCGTAGGATCATAGTCCACATTTGCCGTCTCGCCTGCAAAATTCACATTGACCTCATGTACTGAGGGCTTCTTGTTCAGCACCTTTTCAATGCGTGAGGCACATGCCTGACAGGTCATACCTTCAATCGCAAGTTGTAGATGGGCACGCTGCGGCGTGAGCGTTGTATTGGATTGAATATCGGTATCGACGTCGTAGGTGTGATAGTTATCAGTATGGGAATCATTCATAAATAGGACTCGTTATGGCGTTTACACAAGGTATAAGCCATAAAAACAACAATGGGTGGAGAGATTTAAATCAAACAACTATTACATTCTCAAACTATCGGTTTTATTTGAACGGTTTATAGTCAATTCGTCTTAAAAGAAATAAACAGGCAGTGCCAATTTTTAATCACTAAAAAACCAGCCACGACAGCTGGTTTTTAAATAAAGGACAAAACTTATGAATTAGCGACGGTTGCATCAAAGCCTGCGTCATCGATAGCCGCAGCTATCGCTTCTGCACTTGTCTTACTATCATCAAAGGTGACTGTGGCTTGATTGTCAGCAAGCTCAATGCTCATATCATTTAAACCATCAATATCTGCGGTAGCATTGTGAACGCTTGCAACGCAGCCACCACAAGTCATCCCTTCGATTTTAATAATGCGCGTTTGGTCTGCCATAGTAGGCTCCTTATTTTTCTTGGTAAATAATCTTTTTTTACGTATTCATTAATACTATTACTAAACCAGTATCAGTCGTATTGATAGTAACACAAGGCTCAATCATTATAGTGTGGGTTTTGCGGTGCATCGATGGGAAATGGCTGAGTGACATAATCCACCATACTAATGGCAGCAGTCAAAGCATGAATGCTCGTGTCTGTATCATCGTAGCGTACATGAGCCATGTGGCTCACTGTATCCAGCTCAATGTCCGTGACGCCCGAGATATTCTTCAAGGCTGTCATCACGCTGTCTAAGCCTTTAGCATCATCGATGTTTTCAATACTTACCTGTGCAATTTTTATTGCCATGGTGTCATCTCCTACTTCATTAATGCGTATCGAGAACGTCAAAACCTTTGACCAAGTCATCAATTTGCTGAAGCTGACGCAGAAATGGCTCTAACTGGTTCATTCTCAACGCACAAGGACCATCGCATTTTGCGTCTTCTGGGTTTGGGTGCGCCTCTAAAAATAGCCCTGCCAATCCTGTGGCCATACCTGCGCGTGCCAATGTTGTGATTTGCTCTCGGCGACCGCCCGCACTGTCACTACGTGCGCCTGGCTGCTGTAGGCTGTGCGTCACATCAAAAAATACCGGTATATCCATCTGCTTCATCGTATCAAAGCCCAGCATATCCACGACCAGATTGTTATAACCAAAGGCACTACCGCGCTCACAAAGTATGAGCTTGTTGTTACCGCCTTCAAGGCATTTATTGACAATATGACGCATCTCGTGAGGCGCTAAAAACTGCGCTTTTTTGATATTAATAATGGCGTCAGTCTTAGCCATCGCATGTACCAAATCTGTCTGACGTGACAAAAACGCTGGAAGCTGAATAATATCAGCCACTTCAGCGACTGGTGCCGCTTGATGTGGTTCATGCACATCTGTGATGATGGGTACTTGAAATTTTTCTTTGATTTGACCCAACCAATCTATGCCTTGCGCGAGTCCAGGACCACGATAAGAGTGCAAGCTTGAGCGATTGGCTTTATCAAAGCTGGCTTTAAAAACATAGCCGATACCCAAACGCTGACATATCTCGACGTATTGCTCAGCGATCTCAAACGCTAGCTCTTTTGACTCCAAAACATTCATGCCGCCAAACAATACAAATGGCTGATCGTTACCAATACGGATGGTCTTGTTGTCAGGCGTGTTAAGGTCAATGTGTGATTGTGCCGTTAATGAATTTTCCATTAAAAAGTTTCCTCTTTATTGTTATCAATATTTCTATCCCATATTGTAACCGATAGCGTCGTTAAAAAAAGTGTACAAGCGTAATTACCCAATATTCGCCATTATTGCTGATTTAAAATCAAAACCTCTGTCCCAAATACAAAAATACACCCACAAAAAAAGACCAATCCGAAGATCAGTCTTTTTTAATATACATAGAGCGATACAATTCTAAGGGTTGTTTATATTCTACAATTACTTAGTGTCGCTGAAGTTTTTTGCTGCTTTTGCAAAGCTATTAAACAGTGGATGACCACCACGTGGTGAGCTGGTAAATTCTGGATGGAACTGTACCGCGATAAACCATGGATGCTCAGGAATCTCTACAGACTCTACTAAATGCTGCTTAGCAGAATACCCTGAAATCGTCATACCTGATTGCTCTAGTGACTCTATGTAGCGGTTGTTCATCTCATAACGATGACGATGACGCTCAGTGATATTGTTAGCACCATAAATTTGGCTTAGCTTGCTACCAGAAACCAATTCGGCTTGCTGCGCGCCCAAACGCATTGTACCACCAAGATCAGAATCATCGCTGCGAATCTGTAGCTCACCGCGCTCATCTAACCATTCAGTGATAAGACCGATAATAGGCTCTGCGGTTTTGCGATCAAACTCAGAAGAATTGGCATCAATTTTAAGCACATTACGAGCGTACTCGATCACAGCCAACTGCATACCAAGGCAGATTCCTAGATAGGGAACCTTGTTTTCACGTGCATAAGTAATGGCTTTTATTTTGCCATTGGTACCACGTTCACCAAATCCACCTGGCACTAAGATTGCATCAGCGTGGCTCAAACGAGCAAACAGACTGTCATCGCTTTCTAAAAGCTCAGCATCGATATAGTCGATTTTTACATCAAGCTTATGAGTGATACCTGCATGTAACAACGCCTCGTTGATAGATTTATAAGCATCAGGCAGCTCGACATACTTACCAACCATTGCCACGGTTACTGTCTCTTCAGGGTTGAGCTGAGCTTCGACTACTTTATCCCAATCGCTCAAATCTGCTTCTGGTACATTAAGACCAAAGCGCTCACAGATTAGATCATCAAGGTCTTGCTCATGAAGGGTGCGCGGTATTTGATAGATGCTTTGTGCGTCTTCACACATGATGACTGCACGCTCTTCAACGTTGGTAAATAGAGCAATCTTACGACGGTTGTCTTGCGAGATATGGTGATCAGAGCGGCAGATTAAGATATCTGGCTGCAAACCAATAGAACGCAATTCTTTTACTGAATGCTGCGTTGGTTTGGTTTTGGTTTCGCCTGCACTTGCAATATAAGGAACCAGCGTTAGATGCATGAGCATGGCTCTATTACGACCAAGCTCTACTTGCATTTGACGCACTGCTTCCATAAAAGGTAACGATTCGATGTCACCGACAGTACCACCAATCTCGATGATAGCAATGTCGTAACCTTCACCACTGGCTAAGATTTTATTTTTAATCTCATCGGTGATGTGAGGGATAACTTGTACCGTGCCACCAAGATATTCGCCACGACGCTCTTTATTGAGAACATTTTGGTAGATACGACCACTGGTGAAGTTGTTGCTCTTACTCATTTTTGAATGACGTAAAAAGCGCTCGTAATAACCCAAATCTAAATCCGTCTCTGCACCATCTTCGGTGACAAACACTTCGCCATGCTGAAACGGGCTCATCGTACCTGGATCAACGTTGATATACGGATCCATCTTGGTCATTGTGACGGTCACGCCACGTGCTTCTAAGACCGCTGCAAGAGAGGCTGCGGTGATACCTTTTCCTAGTGAGGACACTACCCCACCGGTCACAAATATAAACTTGGTCATAGTATTCTGTCGGTAATTGGTAAAGAAGGATTTTACTAAAAATACGTCATAAAATATAGAGCAAAACACAAACTCTTTAAAACTCTTCGTTTTCAACCCGTCGCTATTATAACGTATTCACTATTGGAAACAGGCATAACAAAAAAAACTCACCCCGAAGGATGAGTTTTATAATCAGATTCTAATGGTTAGATTAGAATTTGTATTCTAGACCAGTACCAATTACAACTACTTTAGCATCGCCAGACGTGCGAACTAATTGATCATTCTCTTCACGTGAACTATCAGTCCATGTATAAGCAGCATTATCAGCTTTATTCATACCAGCATAAGCATGCATGATGATGTTGTCTTTAAAGAAGTATTTACCACCAACAACGATTTGGTCTGAATCAGAGTTATTAAAACCGTTTAGGTTGCTAGTGTTGTTGTACTGAGCATAAATAGAAGCTGGACGAGCAAAGTTAGTTAAGCCCATTTGACCACTAACAATTAAACCTTTTTCTTTCTTACTATCGCTTGAGTTATCAACACCATCATAATCAGCTACTTGATATAAAACACCAAGTGTTACAGGCGCTGCGATATATTTACCTAGATCAACACTAGTTGTAGCACGGATGATATCACCCTCAATGTTTTGATCTTTGTCATATGCAATACCAGCAGTAAAGCCTGTGCCTTGATCAAACATAGCAGCAACACCGAAACCAGCATTGTCATTGTTGTTTGCATCGTCAGAGCTATACATTGCTGTAAATTGTAATGGTAGGCCATCATACTTAGGCGCAGTCCAAATCACTGAACTTGGGATACGGTTACTATCCGCCATGTTCAATGCATCAACAGCTTCGTTTTCATTTTGTGTAGTACCTAGGTTATCCCAGTAACCTTGACCAACAACAACATTGTCAATACTAGCTAAGCTTGATTGGTTTTTACCAACACGGACCTCACCAAACTGCTTGTTTACAACACCAAGATACGTATCACGGTTAGTGAAACCATTGTTATCACCATCGATGCGCGTGCCATACTCTAACTGATAGATAACATCAGTGTTAGCAGTCATGGCTTCAGAGCCTTTGATACCGATACGTGAAGCATGAGAGTTAATCTCTACTGTATCTTCATCATAGTTGAAAGCAGGAAAACCTGTGTTTGAATCAAAATCGGTATTAACATAATCAGCCGCTAAGAATGCTTTACCATAGACAGTAGGTGCTGCATTGGCTGCAGATACAGATAGGGCAGCAACTGCTGTAGCTAAAAGTAGTTTTTTCATGGGGTATCTCCACTTTACAATTTTAGTAATAAGCGAGCTATTATTAGCTGGTGCTCACAATGGTATCGTCACAAATCCTCAAAGATATAATGTGTAACTGGCTACCGAGATTAGTCAGAAACAAGTGTGGCGAAGTTCTATTACAGTAAGATGAAAAAAACCATGACTTACATAACTGGGATTAAAAAAGTAACTGCCATGTAAACTTAGGTCTTTATCGGTCTGTTGCGTAACATCCGTTACCAAACTCATACTTCGATTACAAGCATAACAACTTTGACATAATTTGCAACATATTTTTTCGCTTTTTAAACTTATCAATTTATCATCATAAAATTATCACTCAATAATCAAAGCGCCAAAAAAAATCCCTATCCAGTCAACTAGATAAGGATTCTATTGATTAATATTATTACTAATAAATTGAAACCACCTTAACGAATATACCCTTACCATCGTAAATAACACGCTATTTATATACGAATAAATAGCGCTAACGAAAACGATATATTTTATTATTAGGTGCAATAAAGGAAAATAAGCTTAGCAGTTTGCCTTCAAATCGAGACGAGCTTGATGCAATAGTGGCTCAGTGTAACCGCTAGGTTGCTCGCGTCCTTTAAATATCAAATCGCAAGCGGCCTTAAAAGCATAAGAGCCATCAAAATTGTCTGCCATTGGTTGATACTCGCTGTCGGCTGCATTTTGCTCATCAACGACTTTGGCCATGCGCTTCATCGTCTCCATCACTTGCTGCTCGCTCACCACGTCATGATGCAACCAGTTGGCAATATGCTGACTTGAGATGCGCAGAGTCGCTCGGTCTTCCATTAGCCCCACATCATCGATATCGGGCACCTTAGAGCATCCAACCCCTTGATTGACCCAGCGTACAACGTAACCCAAAATCCCTTGGGCATTGTTTTCCAATTCTTGCTGTTTTTGCTCTTCTGTCCAATTGGTGTCTTTTGCCAATGGAATGGTCAAGATATCATCCAAACTTGCACGCTCACGCGACTTTAAGCGATCCTGTACGTCAGCAACATTTACTTGGTGATAATGGATACTATGCAAGGTTGCCCCTGTGGGTGATGGTACCCAAGCCGTCGTAGCGCCTGATTGAGGATGCGCCATTTTGCTCTCCATCATCTCTTTCATCTCATCAGGCTTTGCCCACATTCCTTTACCAATCTGAGCATGCCCCTGTAGACCTGTCTCTAAACCAATGTCGACGTTCCATTGCTCGTAGGCTGGTTGCCAAACTTGTGATTTCATCTCCCCTTTTGGCACAAATGGACCTGCATTCATGCTGGTATGCATCTCATCACCAGTACGGTCTAAAAAGCCTGTATTAATAAAGATTACACGCTCTTTCGCTTGGCGAATGGCCTCTTTTAGATTGACCGTCATGCGGCGCTCTTCATCCATAATTCCAATTTTAAGACTGTGACGTTTTAAGCCTAATAAATCCTCTGAGGCATTAAAAAAATCATTGGCCATTTTGACTTCTTCTGGACCATGCATTTTTGGTTTAACGATATACATGGAACCCTTACGTGAATTCGATAACTCGTTTCTACCGTTAAGATCATTGAGCGACAATAGTGGGGTAACCAAACCATCCATCAGACCTTCGAATACTTCCTCTAAACCATCACCCAAATCGACTAAAATAGCAGGGTTTTGCATTAAATGACCGACGTTACGGATCAATAGCAATGAGCGACCTGGCAAGATAAGCTTGCCGCCGTCTGGTGTATTATATTCACGGTCTGGGTTTTGCTTACGTGTACGAGTCTTGCCGCCTTTTTCAAAGGTTTCTTGTAAGTCGCCATTCATCAAACCAAACCAGTTGCGATATACCTCTACTTTTTCCTCTGCATCGACCGCAGCAACTGAGTCTTCACAATCTTGAATCGCGGTAATCGCTGACTCAAGGAGCACATCATTAATATTAGCCGGATCGTCTTTACCGACTGGGTGGCTGGCATCGATCTGAATCTCTACATGCAGGCCATTATTTTTTAGCAAAATACCTGTTGGATTTTCTGCTTCATCAACAAAACCAACAAACTGCGCAGAATCTTTTAATGACGTACGACTATCGCCTTGAACCACTTCAAGTTGACCATCAGCCACTTTGAAGCCTGTTACATCAACGTATGAGCCTGATGCTAAAGTAAAATTGTCATCTAAAAACTGTTTGGCGTAAGCAACAACAGCAGCACCGCGAGTTGGATTGTAGCTACCCTTCGCTTCCTGACCATTGTCGTCACTGATAACGTCTGTACCATATAAGGCATCATATAAGCTGCCCCAGCGTGCATTGGTGGCATTTAGAGCATAGCGAGCATTACGTACTGGTACGACCAGCTGAGGTCCTGCGATATGTGCAATTTCGTCATCGACGTTTTCTGTACTAACCGCAAAATCATCGCCTTCTGGCAGTAAGTAACCAATATCTTGTAAAAACGTTTTATAGGCAGGATAATCGATTTGACCATCCTTGGCAGGGTGTTGTACATGCCACTGATCAATTTGTGCTTGGATTTTGTCGCGGGTTTCTAACAAAGCCTTATTACGTGGCGTAAACTCTTTGATAACTTTTTCAAAACCTGACCAATAACTCTCTGAATCAACACCGACTTTTGGCAGTACTTCGTTTTCAATAAAGTCATATAGCTGCTGGTCGATGGCAAGAATGCCTTTTTGAATACGATTGGCGTTAGAAGACTGACTCATGTTGTTATCCTTATCTATTCATGAAGTGTATTAATACGAATTGCTACTACCCTATTAAATATTTGACGGTGGTTTCTACTTTAGATGGCACCTATTGCTCTGACTCACATAAATATAAGCAGATCTCATCCTGCTGTCTGCTATTTATATCGCAGTGGCAATTGCTATAATATGTACCATTCCTTATTGCATGACTACTAATCAGTCTATATGACTAGCAATTAAAGTACGTCATTAATAAAATTAAGTACAATAGAGCAAAATCTCATCCTACTATCAAATAAAGAAATAAACAAGAAAACACCATTCACCAAGTAAATATTGGGGTTGTATATTAATGATACTCTATGCATCATCTGTCCTAAAGAGTTTTACCCGTACTCTTCGGTCGAAAATTAATACATAGCTGTAAAGCGAATCATCATTGATAGTGCAATTCCTACTGAAATATACTTTGCTCAATATTTGCACTCGATTACGACATAAATACATTCAACTATGACCAATACTATGAATAAAGAAAGCAAAAATGTAAGGCCTGACCCTGTTAACATCATTAACAATGGTATGAATAACGCAGTTGATACCAGCAATGATCTAGCAGAAGATAGTGTCGATATCGCAAAACTGCGCACGCCCATCAAAGTAAATTTGTCTTTTGTTTATGACTTTTTGGGCACTAGAACCACGCAGTCTTGGGTCAATGCAGCGATTGCAAATTTGCCTTTGATCATACAAGATCATGCCAACTGTGAAAAAAAGGCAGCTGGTACCGCAATGAATATGATGTTCCGCTATGAGTTTTCTTATGATTTGCAATGTAAGTTGGCGCAATTGATCAGAGAAGAGATGCTACATTATGAGCAAGTGCTCGGTATCATGAATGATCGAGGACAAGAATGGGAATATCTCAGCGCTGGGCGTTATGCCAAAGGAATGCTAAAACATAAGCGTACTTACGAGCCAGCAGCCATGATAGATGTCCTTATTATTGGCGCATTTATCGAAGCGCGTTCGTGCGAACGGTTTGCAGCGTTAGCGGAAGTGATCAATGATGAGCGTTTGGCAAAATACTATCGCTACTTATTAAAATCAGAGAGTCGTCATTTTGAGGATTATCTGGCATTGGCGCAATCGCTGTCAGAAGATAGTATCGATGAGCGTGTGGCCTTCTTTAAAGAAGTAGAGGCGGAACTGATATCAAGCCCCGATACTGAGTTACGCTTTCATAGTGGCGCACCTGCCGAGCTCACACTTAGCTAGTTTATTATTAATGTAACTAAAAAAGGTATAGTCACTATCTCGAACGACGTATTCGAAATGGTGACTACACCTTTTATATATCAGTACATAATGAATTGGTTATACTACAAAATAGAGAGACTGCTAGATAGTGCGCGGTTACTTATCACTTTCCATCAACGAGCTGTCATACTGCTTATGGTCTTTGGCAATATGATGCGGGTCATGATCTTCAGTAGCTCTCTCAGCCGCTGCTGGGTTTACTTTTTGCAATGCATCATCAGGAACAATACCATTATTGGCATCCGCATCTTTTAACTGATGGCTAGTATTCTTTTCTTGTTTATCATCATCGGGTAAGCTCATCTTTATTCCTTAGTGTGTATTCCATGTTGATATGGCTTCTTACCGAAATCCTATTCTTCGTTATCTGTTGCTATTCTTTTGATCAGGATTAAGTACGCGTGTCTGAGCATTATCGATATTGGCATAACGATTCATGTCATTAACATTGTAGCTATCAGGGGCTTCACTACCCACTGTCGTTTCGTTGATATTATCATCAAAACCATTACCATCTTGATCGCGGCGGTCAGGTTGGCGAGCTGGGTTATCATTATCATTCACATGTTCTGAATCAACCACATCTTCTGTAAAGGTATCTGTGCCTTTATTCTCAGTGAGATTTTCATCAATCTCATTATGATTACTAGGATGAGTATTCCCAATATGGCTTTCATCAACTGTTTGATGCGCCTCAGTTTCTGCAATTCGAGATTTGGTTAGCGCAGGGTCTTTGGTTTCCATTATTATATCCTTGTCATTATTATTAGATCTGGTTGTTCATACGTTTGAAATACTCGCGCACTTTTATGACTTATCACATGCATGGCTCATCATATGCTTTTGTTATTCATTACCTTTTTGACTTAAATCATAAGCGTTTAAATCGGCAACATTTTTGCCACCTGCGGGTAAGTCTTCTTCTTTACGAGGATCTACATATATCTCATCTGTCTCTTGTGAGTCTTGCTCAGGTCCGTCAATATTTGGCTGATATTTTCGACCTTCATAACTGTCTTTAGAATTATCGATGTGCGACGCAGCTGGATCTCTAACTGGTACAGCTTCTTCATCGTTTGGATGATTATTGATTGACATCATTCGCTCCTCAGTTTTATAGCGCAAAATTTCATTAAATGGTTAAATCTCACATTACATTTAAAAGAAAATTACTTAAGAAAAAACCAGTAAAGCTACTTGTCTGTACGCAAGTCATCTTCAATAAATGGTGTTTGCTCTTCTTCGCTTAACGATTCAGGCTTATTTACTTCTTTGGTTTCTTCAAGGTTATCTGCAATTTTCTGACTGTGTGCTTGCGCCGCTGCTTTATCAATATCTGAGCTATCATTATTAGTATTACTCATAATCTGTCCCTATTGTTATTATTTCTAAGTTTATGATTTTATATATCATTTTTGAACTATAGTGGTAGATCTACGAATTTTTTAAAACATAGTCCGTAGACGAATGCTGCTTCGACAAATCTACCGTTTACCCTATGTAGTATAGGGAGAATATTATGGTTGCTACCAGTGTGGTGCCGTATCAATATGTGAATAAATGTGAGGTTACAAGACAGTTTGTAACTTTGACAGCCAATGTTTTTGTAAAAATAAAAAACCGAGCGTTGAAAATCACAACGCTCGGTCAGAGAAGTAAAATTTTGATATTGAAGGTAATTATTTAATTATCACCTTTAATAACCACCTCAAATTAGATCATTATTATTGAACATAAGTGGTCGGCTCTTCTACACTATTGATGGTTTTGAGCAAATGCGCTTGCGCTGTGTGCGGAGCTTCTCCAGCTGCTGGCTGTATCTGTTGCCAAACCCCATTGCCTTGCAGTGCCCACGCTTGTGTGTTGTCGTGTAGGTAATTGAGTAAACCGTCTTCATACACTTGCTTAAACAACTTTTTATTTTCAATCGGAAACGCCACTTCCACACGGTGGAATAAGTTACGATCCATCCAATCAGCACTACCGCAGTATAAACGCTCTGCTCCATTATTATAAAAGTAATAAATACGTGTATGCTCTAAAAAGCGACCAATCACAGAGCGCACCGTGATGTTTTCGGACAAGCCTTTGACTTGCGGACGTAAGCAACACATAGAGCGCAAAATCAGCTCAACCTTGACCCCCGCTTGTGAAGCATCATATAGCTTGCCAATCAATCGACGCTCAGTTAAGGCATTGGCTTTGATGATAATATGCGCGCGTTTGCCGGCCTTTGCATGAGCAATTTCATCGTCGATAAAGCTCATGAGTTTTTCGTGTAATGTAAAAGGGGCATGCAGTAGTTTTTTAAGGTTGGCAGGTTTACCCATACCTGTCAGCTCTTGGAAGATTTTGTGTATATCTTCTGAGATGTCAGGATCTGCGCTAAACAGCCCATAATCGGTATACACTTTAGCATTAGCGGCATGATAGTTACCTGTGCCTAAATGAACATAACGGCGAATGCGGTCATCCTCACGGCGCACGATAAGCATCAGCTTGGCATGCGTCTTGTAGCCAACGATTCCATACACCACTATCGCGCCCGCTTCTTGTAAATAGTTTGCTACAGCGATATTTGAGGCCTCATCGAAGCGCGCGCGCAGCTCGATAACGGCAGTCACTTCTTTACCGTTACGAGCCGCCGCTGCTAATGCTTTGACAATTTCTGAATTGGTGCCTGAGCGATACAGCGTTTGCTTGATGGCGAGCACTTTTGGATCGCTTGCCGCTTGCCACAGCAAATTGATAATGGGCGAAAACGCATGGAACGGATGGTGTACAAGCACATCGCTTTTACGCATGGCCGCAAACATGCTTGTCGCCTTGTCCAGCTTGTCCATCTCACGGCGGAACTCTTTTGGCACGACATGAGTAAAGGGCTGATAACGCAGCGCAGGAATATTGAAGTCAAACAATAAGCGCGTTAAATTGACAGGGCCATTGACTCGGTACAATTGATTGTCATGTAACTCGAACTCATCAAGTAAGTAATCACTGATGTGTACGGGGCAATCAGTGGTAACTTCCAAACGTACTTTATCACCAAAACGACGGTTCTCTAGTTCGCCTTCTAGCGCTTTGGCGATGTCCTCAACATCATCAGCCAAATCCAAGTCAGCATTACGTGTCAGTCTGAACTGATGGCAACCTGTTACGCTCATGCCAGGGAATAAGTCACCAATATGTTCATGAATGATGGCTGATAACATTACATGATGCTCTTTACCACCTGTCAATTCGTCCGGCAAGCGGATCACTCGCGGCAGACTACGCGGGGCTGGCACAATAGCTAGATTGATATCACGACCAAAAGCGTCTTTGCCTTCCAAGGTTGCGATGAAGTTTAGGCTCTTGTTGACCAGACGTGGAAACGGATGCGCAGGATCAATGCTAATCGGTGTCAATACGGGTGATACTTGCTCAATGAAGTAACGCTTCATCCAAGCGGACTGCTCAGCGTTGAGCTCATCACGCTTTAGGTAACGAATGTCCTCGAGGGCAAGGGCGGGCAAAATATCTTCGTTAAGAATACGATATTGCTCATCGATAGCATCATGGGTAATGGTAGAGATTTCATTGAGCAACTCGCTAGGACGCATACCATGAGCGCTGGTCGACACATCTCCCATGCTAAATTTTTGCATGATACCCGCCACACGAATCTCAAAAAACTCATCGATATTTGAGGAAAAAATCATTAAGAAAAATAAACGCTCAAGCAGCGGATGGTGTGGACTGGCGGCCTGTGCCAAGACACGCAAATGGAACTGTAATAATGACAAGTCGCGATTGATATAGCTGCTGGGTGAATAGCTGCCATCTTCTGAGCGTTGCCACTCGACCTCAGCCAACTCTTTACCACGACTTTCTGTATCAATATCATTATTTACGTTAGTAACATCATTTATATTCATTGTCTCATTAGTCCTGATAGCGTTATTCACATCCTCATTCTTATTTTTCTGATCGTACACATCTGCCACGTCACTACTCCTTTTACGTTATCAATACGCCATCATTTTTTGCACTGTTTTTATGCGTTGTTGCTTTTTGGTGTGGTTGCATTACCCTTTTTTATAGCAGTTATTTATGACAAAACATACCGTTGCTGTCCACAATCTATGTTGTTCAAGATGAGTACAACTAAACAATCAATCCGACTGCGGTAAGACTGCATTTTTCATACGTTTTTTGATAATACGCTGTTTGTTACGTAGACGTCTATCACCTTGATTGTCTTGATAATATTTTGGATTGGTCAGCATAGCAATAAGCAAAGCAGATTCATCGCGATTCAGTTTGGCAGCAGATTTGTCAAAATAATGCTGAGCGGCAGCTTCGATACCATAGATGCCATTACCAAACTCTGCCACATTTAGATAAGCGGTTAGGATGCGCTGTTTGTCCCAAAACGTTTCGAGCATTAACGTAATAACCGCCTCTTCACCTTTACGAACGTATGAGCGATGAGAGGTCAAAAATAGGTTTTTTGCCAACTGCTGAGTGATGGTTGAACCGCCAGCAGACATTTTACCTGTCTCTTCATTTTTCTTACGTGCTGCTTCAATGCCTTTGAAATCAAAACCATTATGCTGGCTAAACGTCGAATCTTCACTCACTATCGCGGCTTGTTTGGCAGATTTTGCGATGGCGTCATACTCTGCCCAAGTCTGTGTGACCGTGCCACCGGTTAGGCGATGTGTCAGCATAAACATACTATTATTAATAGGTTGAGTCTTCCAAATCAACAGTAATCCAGCAACCAACACATGGAACGCGACCACTATCATTATCAATGCCAATAATAGTCGTTTGATAAATTTGCTAAAACTTGCCATGTGAGATACCCAAGTGATTGAAAAAATAATAAGATAAAGCGCAATAAGATAAAGTAAGCCATTACCGATAAGAAGTTACTTTTGATAAAAGAGCACTATCGATAAAAGAACACGATCAATAATAAGCGATAAGGCAATGATTATAAATCAGTAAACTAAAAATGCAGATCATCTTACCTAATCTCACAATCGCTGTCATTATTTACCCCATTTCTTTATCATGTCGTAAAGGGTAAACAGTATTTAGGTTTTTTAATTGATTTTTTTAGCGCAAATACTTTGTAATGAGTCTTAAGATAAGAGAATAAATATGCCCATTGACACCGCACATGATAATCATACGACTGCACTGCGAGCACGTATTATCGCCGAAAATCCTCATCTTGGCACACCTGAAAAAATCGATAAATGGTGGCTACTGGGTACTGCAGGTTGTCATTTGTGTGACATTGCCGAGCAACTTATCCATCGGTTTCAAGCGGTACAACCGATTGACTATGAAAAAATCGATATTGCCGACTTTGATGAGACGCTGATGATGGTCTTTGCCACGAGTATTCCTGTTATTTTGGCGTCATCAAAACGCTTAGACTATCCTTTTTCAGTCATGGATTTACAGCAACTGCTAACATCATAATGAAAAACGCTTGATTGATAAAACGCCGAGGTGAAACAGCTATGAAGAATCTAGAAAAAGTAACAGACATCGAAGACTTACGTCAGATTGCTGAGCGCAAAGTGCCGCGTATGTTTTATGATTATGTGGATTCAGGTTCATGGACTGAGACCACGTATCGTAACAATGAAAGCGATTTTGATCGGATTAAGCTGCGCCAGCGTGTGTTGGTCAATATGGAAAATCGTAGTCTGGAAACGACCATGATCGGTGAGCGGGT
The DNA here is from genome assembly GCF_052850615.1 of Psychrobacter sp. 1176_08. Lineage (NCBI taxonomy): Bacteria > Pseudomonadati > Pseudomonadota > Gammaproteobacteria > Moraxellales > Moraxellaceae > Psychrobacter > Psychrobacter sp. 1176_08. Next base: position 374,235 of record NZ_VXCU01000002.1, on the reverse strand, counting down.
CAAAATGCCAGTCGCCATTGCGCCTACTGGGTTTACAGGTATGATGTGGGCGGATGGCGAAATCAAAGCCGCGCAAGCAGCAGAAAAATTTGGCGTGCCTTTCTCTTTATCTACCATGAGTATCTGCTCTATCGAAGATATCGCTGCCCATACCAGTAAGCCGTTCTGGTTTCAGCTGTATGTGATGCGAGATCAGGCGTTTATGGCCAATTTGATTCGCCGTGCTAAGGAAGCAAATTGCTCTGCGCTCATTTTGACTGCGGACTTACAAGTGCTTGGACAACGGCATAAAGACATCAAAAACGGTCTCTCTGCTCCGCCCAAACCAACGCTGACCAATATTTTGAATCTGATGACCAAGCCTGAGTGGTGTCTCAATATGCTTGGGACTAAGAGGCGCACGTTCGGCAATATCGTCGGTCATGCAAAAGACGTTGAGGATCTGTCTTCGCTGTCGGCATGGACAGCAGAGCAGTTTGATCCTGCGCTTAGCTGGGACGACGTGGCTCGTATCAAAGATATGTGGGGCGGCAAGCTGATTATCAAAGGTATTATGGAACCTGAAGATGCCATCATGGCAGCACGCAGCGGCGCGGATGCATTGGTGGTCTCAAACCATGGTGGTCGTCAATTAGATGGGGCACTCTCCTCTATCTCTGCCCTTGCAGACATCGTACAAGCGATTCATGCCGAAAACAGCAATATCGAAGTATGGCTCGACAGCGGTGTTCGCTCCGGTCAAGATGTATTAAAAGCGCTATCTCTAGGCGCTAAAGGCACCATGATCGGTCGCGCTTTTCTTTATGGGTTGGGCGCTTATGGTGAAGATGGCGTGCGCCGTGCGCTTGAGATCATCTACAAAGAATGTGATATATCCATGGCGTTTTGTGGTCATACTGATATAAATACCGTCACGGACAATATCTTGGTGAAGGGTACTTATGAGAATCTCAAAACAAACCATTTTTAAAAATAAATTTTTCTGAAATATAATCAAGCTATTTCAAACAGAGTACGGTTCTACTGGGGTAAATTTTTCGAAGCCTCTGTCACGCTTTTAAGCAGACAGCGAGGAAAATTTTTACCAGTAGAACACGATGACTATATATACCACTTTTATTTTCAATTGACTGCAATGCTTGCTAGCTAATAGATAACATCTTCTAACAAGACCCTTTATACTTATCCTACAATCTTTACTGAATTTTAGCTTTTATGACCATCCAACAATTATTAAAAACAGCGCCTGTCACTACTTTATTATTGATCAGCTTTATCGGGCTATTTGTCGTACAAGTCCTAACGGGCGCGGATGCCAATAATCCATCGACTGAAATGCTCATCAAATGGGGCGCTAATGCTCTGCCTTTTACCATGGATAATGAGCCATGGCGCTTGGTCAGCAGCGCGTTTTTGCATATTGGTTTGATGCATTTATTATTTAATGGCTTTGCCATGTATTTTTTTGGACAAATCGCTGAGCCGATGTTTGGTTCAGCCAAGTTTTTGGCACTGTTTTTGTTGGCAGCCATCGGTGGCAACTTACTCAACAGCTATGTGACATGGCAAGGTATTTTGGACGGAAATGGGCAAGCGGGACTGTCGGCTGGGGCATCTGGCGGTATTATGGGTATCGGTGCGGCTTTATTGGTAGCGGCATTTTTTAAGATATCGGTCAATGGTTTGATGCTCAACTTGAGAAGCTTACTCTTTATTATGGGTATTAACTTGGTATATGGCTTTGCTGTACCTGGTATTGATAATGCAGGCCATATTGGTGGTGCCGTGACAGGCTTAATAATTGCGTCGGCATTTGCCATCGCCTATCGTCAGCGCACGGTCATCGCACAGCAAAATATGCCCATACCTCAACATCCTTACCCGATGAACGAACCAAGCCCGTATCGAGCTCATGACCAAGACACTTATCAAACCCATTATATTGATCAGCCCTCTGATGTCGATACGTCTTACCCATCTGATCCCAACGCTGAGTTTGATACCAGTACTTTAGAGATGAATTTTAGTACGGTGCATAACACAGCGATCAGCCACAAAACCCAAGCAAAGCCGTCATTATTTTGGACACTACTTCCATGGATTGTAATGCTATTGATCAGTATTGGCTTTGTCTGGTGGTGGCAAGATATCCATTATCAAATCGTAGAAGTGCTAAAAACCATTGAGTAAACGGTCATACTTATTTATCATTGCTGAAATGTTATAAAAACCGCATACTCATTTAACTTACCCTACCCCATTATTTCTGCTTAGTGGTACTATTCGACCATTCCCACTCAATCACGAGACTTGATTATGTTTAAACTTGCAGCGCGACCCAATATCTATACGCGCGCCTCACTCAGCGTGTTAACCGCTACTGCATTATTCAGTGTGGCTAGCGTTTCTAGTGCCATTCCTTTTCTTGATAAAAACCTGCCAACTGACAAAGATGCTGTCCTCAGCGTGGGTGTCAATGTCATGGCAGTAAAGTCTGCCTACAATTTAGATGACAATACCGAGTTCCGTGTATTGCCAGGCGTATTTTATGATAACAATAGAGTCTACGCGCGCGGGGCACAAGCGGGTGCCTATCTAATCAATGACGGCACCAATCAGTTGTCAGTCTATGCGCAACCGTCTGGCAACAGTTTTGATCCTGATGATGCCAGTGGCAATTTGGCGGAATTGGACGAGCGTAAAATCTCAGCGTCGGCAGGTGTGAGCTATCAGCGCCGTACGCCTATCGGTGCGTTTCGTGCTCAAATAGCGACAGACGTTTTGGATAAAAGTGGTGGTAACACTGCTCGCCTGTCATATCTTGCCAGAATCAGTGCAGATAAGCTCACCATCTATCCAAGCTTTGGTTTTGAGTACTTCGATGAAGATTACAACGATTACTACTATGGTGTGACTGAGGCTGAGTCAGCAAAATCAGGCGTTGAACCATATAAGTCTAACAACAGTCTGAACCCGTATATCAATATCAGCGCCAACTATGACTTCAATGAAAACTGGGCAGGATTTGCCAATCAAAGCTTGAGTTATTTGCCAAATGAGCAATACGATAGCCCAATGGTCAACTCACGTACGGATGCAACAACCACGCTTGGTTTGCTTTATAAGTTTTAAGTAAGTTTGAACTATTGTAAAAAGGCCGAGCAGTTTGCTCGGCCTTTTTTGTAGAATTCACCTTAATAATATCTATTACTTTTTCTGATTTAATTACAATAGCTTAGAGGAGAAAAATGACTATGAGCTTTAGTTATTATGAAATTTCTAGATTTGAAGATGATGAAGTATTGAACGATAGACAGTGGACAAATATATCAAACTTTATAGAAAGGTTTAGTGTCGAAAAGATTGAAGACTATTTATCAGTTGAAAATGATTTTGTTGAATTTTTAAGAATGCTCTATATTAATCTATCTACAAGACCTCAAAAAGAATACGGCATGAGCTGGTTGGGTTTTGGTATGCATGTCTTTAGCTTAGAAAATGTTGAAAATGAATTCCTCTTCGGTTTAAGCAACGTTGAAAAAAAACTGCAAGAACTGGTTAAACTTAACATCAATTATATTTCTGACAACGATTTAAATTTTATATTGACGTGCTGGATAAGAGGCTTGTGTTCAATTCAGTTGTTTGAACTGGGTAATGGTAGCTATATAAAAGCCTCAGACGAAGACTTCACATTTAGTGTTATGTTACATGATAATTGGAAGCTGTCAGATATTTTCATACCTAAAAATAACGTATATTTTCATAAAAGCATTGATCCAAATTTGTAGATATTAAATAAAAAGTATTCAATGTAGTCATAATAACCAATAAAAAAAGACCTTGCCACGTGGCAAGGTCTTTTTCTATGCTAAGAAGTCTTTAATAACTTACTTAGGATGTACCATATCCGCAGGAATGACCCACTCATCAAACTGCGCTTCGGTTAATAGCTCTAACTCAACCGCGACTTGCTTCAACGTTTTGTTTTCTTTATACGCCGTCTTAGCAATTTTTGCTGCATTTTCATAACCAACATGACGGTTTAACGACGTCACTAGCATCAATGAGTTGTGCAAGAAGTCATCGATTTTGTCTTTTACTGGCTCGATACCAACCGCACAGTTTTCGTTAAAGCTGTTACACGCATCACCAAGCAACTTGATGGATTGCAATAAGTTAAAGGCGATCACTGGCTTATACACGTTTAGCTCAAAGTTACCTGATGCGCCCGCCATACTGATAGCCACGTCATTACCCATGACTTGAGCGACGACCATGGTCATTGCTTCTGACTGCGTTGGGTTCACTTTGCCTGGCATGATAGATGATCCTGGCTCGTTCTCAGGAATAGTCAACTCACCCAGACCACAACGAGGGCCTGATGCCAACCAACGAACGTCGTTCGCGATTTTGTTTAAACTCGCTGCCAATGTTTTTAGGGCGCCAGAAGCAAATACTTCAGCATCACGAGCGGCTAGTGCTTCAAATTTGTTTGGTGATGTGACAAATGGCAAGCCAGTCAATGTCGATAGTTGCTCAGCTGATTTTACCGCATAATCAGGATGGGCGTTTAGACCAGTACCAACCGCAGTACCACCTAGTGGCAACTCATATAGACCTTGTAGCGCGTTATCGATACGAGTCAATGAATGGTCAAGCTGGCTTACATAGCCGCTGAACTCTTGGCCTAGGGTCAAAGGCGTGGCATCTTGCAAATGCGTACGACCAATTTTTACGATGCTATCAAATTCTTTGGCTTTCTTGTCCAAAGTATCGCGTAGCACTTGTACCGCTGGAATCAATAAGCTGTTGATCTGACGAGCCGCAGCCACACGGATGGCCGTTGGGAAGCTATCGTTGGTAGATTGTGCATGGTTCACATGGTCATTTGGGTGAATTGGCGTGTAGCTACCGCGCTCAGAACCCGCGATTTCATTGGCACGGTTAGCTAGTACTTCGTTCATGTTCATGTTTGACTGTGTGCCAGAACCTGTCTGCCATACGACCAATGGGAACTGATCGACCAGACCACCATTGATGATTTCGTCAGCAGCTTGTACGATTAAGTCACGCTTGTCGCCGTCGATACGCTCTAGGCTTGCATTGGTGATGGCAGCGGCTTTTTTGACCAATGCCATCGCTTCAATCATTGGACGCGGCAATGTCTCGCCACCGATTTTGAAGTTTTCGCGGCTACGCTGAGTTTGGGCACCCCAATAAGCGTCAGCTGGGACTTCTACGTTGCCCATAGTATCTTTTTCGGTACGAGTTGCCTGATTCTGTGTCGACATAACTACCCTCTTTGATGGTTTGTTGTTTTATGACTGCTCTAAAAAATGCAACATCCGCTGCACATAAAGGAGAATACGATATAAAGTGGCGTTATGATAGCATGACTAGGACGTGTTGAATATTCACAAATAATCTTTGCTAACCTCTAAAAATACCAGCCTTTATCAATTTAATATATCATCGGATAGTATTGCTATGTCTCCTGAACCAAAAAGTCTTGAGCTAAAAAATGCGCAAGTCAGCAACCCGCCCAGACGACAATTTACGCGCCAGCGTCGCCAGTTAAATGATGGTGAACGTAGAAACTTGGCGCAGTCAGCAAGTTTGCATTTGAGAAAATTACAACAGCGCTTGCCAATCAATGCGCGTGTTGGTTTATATTACGATGGCTTTGGTGAATTGCCTACTCAGCCGCTATTGGATTGGTGTCAACGCTTAGGCTATTTACCCTATTTGCCTGTTGTTGGTTCATTAGGTCATGACGATAAGCGATTGCGCTTTGTACCAATTCATCATTCCAAATTATTAAATATCCCTACCCGCATTCACCGACTGGGTATGAAACAGAACCATCATCGCCGCCTGCTATGGGCGTCAGAGTTAGATGTGATTATCTGCCCGTTAGTGGCGGTAGACTTAAACGGTAATCGTATGGGTATGGGTGGCGGCTTTTATGATACATCCCTTGGCAAAAGCTATCAATCAGGGGCTTCAAGGCCGTTAAAAATTGGCTGGTGTTATGATTTTCAGTTAGTTAAGCAATTAGCGCGTCAGCCTTGGGATGTACCATTAGATGGTTTGATTACGCCAAATGGCATAAGGTGGTTTTAATGAAAGATAATAAACAATCTGAAAAAGACTCTAGCGCGGATAATGTGGATGAGTATTTACAAACGTTAGGTAATGAGGACGCTAGAGAGCGACGTTACTACAGTCAAGAGCAACCGTTTAGTGCTGATGAGATGACAAGGCTCGTCAATGAAGAACGCTTAAATGCGTTGCTCGCACAAAGTGATGCATTTTTGAGTAGTTTGAATAGTGAGATAAAAGATTTTAATGATGAGTGTTAAAAATTTCATCGATTAATCGACGAATAGAAATGAAAAAAGCCAAGCCTAGTTTATATCTACGCTCGCCTTTTTCTGCTAATTTAGCCATTCACATCATTATCAACAGTAGACCTGATTACAACACCATCGCCGCTATCCAACCGAAGACCAGTAGCGGAATATTATAGTGTAAGAAAGTCGGCACTACACTGTCTTTGATATGGTCATGCTGTCCATCGATATTAAGACCAGAGGTTGGCCCAAGTGTCGAATCTGACGCAGGCGAACCCGCATCGCCCAGCGCACCAGCTGTCCCAATAATTGCCACAGTCGCCAATGGTGAGAACCCTAAAGAGACGCATAACGGCACATAAATCGCAGCCAAAATAGGAATAGTTGAGAACGACGAACCAATGCCCATGGTCACAATTAGACCAATCAGCAGCATGATAAATGCCGCCATCGCTTTATTACCACCGAACAGTGACGCGGCACCATCAACGAGTGGCTGAATCTGCTCAGTGGCTTTCATGACCTCAGCAAAACCCTGCGCCGTAATCATGATAAAGCCAATCATCGCCATCAGCTTGATACCATCATTGAAGACACCATCAGCATCACGCCACTTCACAACTCCAGTCGCCATAAAGACACCAAAGCCAAACATCGAGCCAAGTAGTAGCGAGTCAGTATATAACTGCACGACGAAAGCAGTCACGATAGCAGCCAATGCTACCAGTGTTTTTAATTTACTTTGTGTTTGCGCATCAGCAGCCGTTTTACTAAGCGCATCGCCCTCTACTACTGCATCATGAGCTTTTTGATCTATTTCTACTTGCTGGTATTGACGCGGTTTGCGATAACTAATAAAGACCGCCGTTAGCAAACCAATCAACATACCCAAAGCTGGAATTGCCATTGCCTTTACGACAGAAATATTAGCAATATCAATGCCTGCTTCACCCACGTTTTTTAGCATGATTTGATTAAGATAAATATCGCCAAAACCATACGGAATAAACATATAAGTGGTCACAAGACCAAAGGTCAACAAACAAGCAATCAGACGTCTGTCAATGTGCATGCGATTAAAAGCAAGCAGTAACGGTGGTACAAGCAGTGGAATAAAAGCAATATGAATAGGGATTAAGTTTTGGCTAAAACAGCTCATGGTGATGAGGCCTGCAAACAGCATATACTTAATCACACCACTGGTACCGCCTGCATCAATACGCTTAATAACAGCGCCCGCCAATGATTGCGGTAATCCAGAATGTGCAATAGCGACCGCAAACGCCCCCAGCAAGGCGTATGAAAGTGCAATCTGTGCCCCGTTGCGGATACCTTCTTGAAAAGCTGCTAAAGTATCTGTGATACCAAGACCCGCTAGCAGACCACCTGCCAATGCCCCAATTAATAAGCTGAGCACCACGTGCACTCGCGAAAGTGACAGTCCTAGCATGATGATGACTGCCAGCAGTACCGCATTGATTGCCATATGTTGCGCCTTTTTCTATCTGATCTGGTTGTGACCTACAAATGTTGTAGCATTTATAAATAGGGTTTGGTTGTCCAAAAAGCGCTCAAACACATTTTGCGCTAAAAGCCCTGTTTTAGACGCGCGTCAGTTTACCTTATTTTGCCTACAAAACCTATGTATAGAACCCAATAGTTATCAGCTAGGTGACACTGTGTGCAACATAATAAAAAGGCATCGAACTGCTGCCATACATTTTTTGTAGCGTTTATTTCCTATTCGATTAGTAGATCAAAACATTTGTGGCTATAGTAGATTGCTACCAATGCGTCCCGCACATTGATTTTATGATAATTCAACTATATTAATGATTTATTCGCATTGTCTTTGGTTTATCATCGATAAAACTGATGACGATACGCATGACGATAGCCACTTAAATAGGATTATTTTAATAAGATAAACCAGTCACTTTGCTCATGAGACTTGCAATTTTTTTTGCGAGCACCATTTATCTAACATGAACCACGAACTTGACTTTACAAGTCTGGTGAACGAGGAAGAATCTATGAGTGAACATAAAATAGCACAAGACAATATCGACATCGATGTCAACGTTTCATCTACTGTTGCAGAAGACAACGAGCAAGACATCTCATCTGATACTCCATCAGAGTCAGCGTCTGCTACTGTCAAAAATAATAATCTTGATGACAGTGACAAAGACAGTAAGGCGGAAGACTATTTACCGTTACTCGCCCTGCGAGATGTCGTCGTCTATCCGCACATGCAAATCGCCTTATTTGTAGGCCGCGCACCGTCAGTCAAAGCGGTCGAGTTGGCACAGGCCGAATACGGCAATAAAGTACTGGTTGTTGCCCAAAAAGACTCACTGACTGAAGATATTGATCAAGAAAACCTATATCAATATGGTACGGTTTGCCGCATTGTCAGCACTATGCCACATGACAGTGATGAAAACTGCATCAAAGTATTGATTGAAGGCCAGTATCGTGCGCGCGTCGATAACATCGAAAACCACGATGAGCTATTGATGGCAAGATTTACACGTGCTGATCTCGATGTGAGTATGGATGAGAGACAACAACAAAACACCATACAAGCTTTGACCACATTGTTTGAAGGCTATGCAGATGCACGCTTGCGTAATGCCCGTGAGCTGACGCGTGTGGCGAAGCGTATCGATGATTTGCTTGAATTGGTCTACTTCATCTCAACCCGTGTCTCGATGGATCTTGATATCAAACAGTCTTTCTTAGAAGAAGACGATATCAAAACGCACATCAATACCTTGACCGAATATTTGGTTAAGCAAAGTGCCGAACAAAACATCGAACAAGATATTCAAGACGCTGTCCGTCAGCAAATGGAAGATAATCAGCGTGAATACTTCTTAAATGAGAAGATGAAAGCCATTAAAAATGAGCTGTCAGACATGAATGACGGTGCATTCGATGGCGAAGATGACGTGGCTGAGCTTGAGCAGCGCTTAGAAGACGCTGACTTGCCAGAAGATGTGCGCAAAAAAGCAGATCAAGAGCTTAAAAAGCTTAAAATGATGCCACCTGCGTCAAGTGAATCTTCCGTAGTGCGTAACTATATTGAATGGATTTTGGATACGCCGTGGAATGCGACGACCAAGGTTTCGATCAATTTAGACAAAGCCAAAACCGTCTTAGATGAAGATCATTATGGACTACAAGATGTAAAAGATCGCATCTTAGAGTACCTCGCCGTACAGTCACGCGTGAAAAAACTTCGTGGTCCGATTCTTTGCCTTGTCGGCCCTCCAGGTGTGGGTAAAACCTCACTAGGTGAATCGATCGCTCGTGCCACAGGTCGTAAGTTTGTCCGTATGGCGCTTGGCGGCGTGCGTGATGAAGCTGAGATTCGTGGTCATCGCCGTACCTATATCGGCGCGATGCCAGGTAAAATCGTGCAATCACTTGCGAAGGTAGAAGTCAAAAACCCACTGTTTTTACTCGATGAAGTAGACAAAATGGCGCAAGACTTCCGTGGCGATCCAGCATCGGCATTGCTTGAAGTATTAGATCCTTCACAGAACGACACGTTTAACGACCATTATTTAGATATGGACTTAGATCTGTCACAAGTGATGTTTATCTGTACGGCTAACAGCATGGATATTCCGCCAGCACTGCTTGACCGTATGGAAGTCATTCGTCTACCGGGCTATACCGAAGAAGAAAAGGTCAACATTGCCCAAAAATATCTGGTGCCAAAGGCAATTAAGCAAAATGGTCTCAAAGAAGGTGAGATTGAGATTGTTGAAGCAGCGCTGCACAGTATCGTGCGTAGTTATACACGTGAAGCAGGTGTACGTAACCTTGAGCGTGAAGTCAATAAAATCTGCCGTAAAGTGGTTCGCGGTTCAGTCGAGTCACATGGTGCCCGCGCTCCGAAAAAAGCAGAGCGTCAGCTGGTCGTGGTCGATGACAAAAACATCGATGACTATTTAGGCGTCCATCAGTATGATTATGGGCTGGCGGAAGAAGAACCAGAGATTGGTCGTATTACTGGTCTAGCGTGGACACAAGTTGGTGGGGAGTTATTGACCATCGAAGCGGTTGCCATGCAAGGTAAAGGTGAGCTTAGCTTTACGGGTTCACTGGGTGACGTGATGAAAGAGTCTATTCGCGCTGCCATGAGCGTGGTTCGTGCTCGCGGTGATCTTCTTGGTATTGACTATGAGACGTTTAAAACAAAAGATGTCCATGTCCACATGCCAGAAGGTGCCACACCAAAAGATGGGCCTTCTGCTGGTGGCGCACTGACGACAGCACTTGTATCCGCCTTGACAGGTATCGCCATTCGTCCAGACATCGCGATGACAGGTGAGATTACCTTGCGTGGTAAAATCCTGCGTATTGGCGGTCTCAAAGAAAAGCTACTTGCAGCCCATCGCGGCGGTATCAAGCATGTACTGATTCCAGCAGAAAATGAGCGTGACTTAGCCGATATCCCTGACAATGTAAAAGCGGGTTTGACCATTCAACCTGTGGCAACGATTGACGAGATATTAAAAGTTGCTTTGGTCAGTATGCCAAAACCATTAAAACCTGCCAAAGTGACGGTCGATAAAACGTCAGGTAAAGCGCTACATAACTAGTTGATTATTCGAGATTAAGCTCTCAAGAAATAAGAGCCGCTCATCACAATGATGGGCGGCTTTTTTTATACACTATATTAAAATATTTTTTATAGAATCAGTATAGTAATACGTAATGGCATTTCTTCTCATACAACATTCTTTTATATACTATTCAAACCCATACGTTATTTACATTTATTAACTGATTGTTGCGCTTTTGATGAATATCTACTTCTTATCCTTAGCTATACTGATTGGGAAGTTAAGTAATTCTTGAATATTTCAGATAAAACTATCGCTAAATATACTCATCATAACGATTAAATTAAATATAAATGGAGATAACAATGAATAAGACGATGCTTGCAAGTGCGCTACTATGTGGTTCAGCGTTGGCAATGACAGGTTGCCAAACTGTCGAAAATCAAATGCAAACGGGTAACCCTTTAAATCAACCTGCTCTAAAGTCAACGATTAAGACTGTAGATGGTAAAGAAAAAGAAGTAGGACAAATGTTCTTGCGTCCAGTCGATGGCGGTGTTCAGGTATATGGTAAGCTCATGAACTTGCAACCAGGCAAAACCGTTGCTTTGCATATTCATGAAACAGGTAGCTGTGCAGATATGGGTAAAGCAGCAGGTGGTCACTTCAATCCAGACAATAAGCCACATTCAAATCCAGATGATATGAATGGTCATGCCGGTGATCTACCAAACTTGACAGCCAATGAAGATGGTGTTGCTACCATCAATTACGTAAATAAAAAAATCTCAGCAGCTGAAGCGGGCAAATATAGCGTCAATCGTTTAGCATTCATTGTTCATGCCAATGCTGATGACTATAAGAGCCAGCCTGCTGGTAATGCTGGTGACCGCGTCGCTTGTGGTATTATCGAAAAAGCCTAATTATTATTCATATTTTTAGACAAAAAAAACCTCTCAGCCATGCTAAGAGGTTTTTTTATTGTCGATAGAAAAATTATTCTTCTACCCACTCACCTTTGCGCCAGTAAACGCCCCAACGCGTGGCTTTACCGTTTTTCTCAGAACCAATATATTGCTCTTTTTTCTTACGAGACCAGCGCAAAATCGTTGGATTGCCTTCAGGATCTTCATCTGGCCCTTCGAACAAATACTGGAATTTATCTTCCATTTTATCTTTAATTTCTCTTAGCTCGGCAAGCTTTGGCGGACGTGTTTCTCGAACTTTTGGGAACTTAGACGCCGCTAAGAACATACCAGCAGCGCCTTCACGTAAGATAAAATAATCATCGTGCTTAGTTGATTTTAACTCTGGCAGATGAATCGGATCCATACGCGGCGGTGCAGCTTCGCCTGTTTTTAGTACTTTACGTGTGTTGTCACATTTTTGACAAGCAAAATAAGGACCGAAACGCCCTGTCTTTAGCTCCATCTGTCCGTCACACTTATTACAATCGATCGTTGGCGCATCAGAACCTGGTACTTCAAACTTGCCTTCTTCTAAGATGTAGCCATCACAATCAGGATTATTGCCGCAGACGTGCAGCTTGAGACCACCATCGACGATATAACCATTCATTGCCGTACCGCATTTCGGGCAACGCTTTTTTTCCATCAAGTCTTTAACTTCAGCCGTTTCATCAGCCGCGTCGCTTTCATCAAGATTGGCAAAAGCCTCGACTGGCATCAAATTCTTAGTGCCTTTACAACGCTCTTTTGGCGGTAAGTTATAGCCAGTACACCCTAAAAACACCCCTGTTGAGCCAGTACGCAATTGCATCGGACGATCACAAATGTCGCAATGCACATCTGGTACGTCGGTCGGATCATTGGGACGCATACCGTCTTTTTCTTTGGCGTGCTCAAGGGTTGTTTTAAACTCCCCATAAAAGTTATCCAGCACGTCTTTCCAATCTTGCTCGCCCTCTGCTACATGATCGAGCTTGTCTTCTAACGCAGCCGTAAAGGTATAATCCATTAAGTCTGGAAAGCTGGCGGTCAATCTATCGGTGACAATATCACCCATTTTTTCGGCAAATAAGCGCTTGTTTTCAAGTTTGACATAACCGCGATCTTGAATAGTTGAAATAATAGAGGCGTAAGTCGATGGACGACCGATACCTTTTTTCTCAAGCTCTTTTACTAAGCTGGCTTCCGTATAACGCGGTGGTGGCTTGGTGAAATGTTGGCTTGGATCAAGCTTATCAAGCGTTAAGTGATCGCCTTTTTTGACATCAGGCAACAACATATCGTCTGTTTTGGCCGGCGGCATGACTTTGGTATAACCATCGAACACCAGAGTACGGCCGCGCGCTTTTAGCTCAACGTCGTTTGCACCAACAAACAAATTCACTGACAAGTATTTTGCTGGTAGCATCTGACAAGCCACAAACTGACGCCAAATCAGCTCGTATAGACGAATAGCATCACGCTCAACCCCTTTTAGCTGGGTTGACTTCATATTGACATTAGAAGGACGAATGGCTTCATGTGCCTCTTGCGCACCTTGTTTGTTGCCATAAAAATTGGGCTTTTCTGGCACATATTTTGTGCCATAGCTGTCTTCAATATAACCACGCACAGCAGTCAATGCATCGCCAGACAAAAAGGTCGAGTCAGTACGCATGTAAGTGATGTGACCCGCTTCATACAAACGCTGCGCCAATATCATGGTTTTCTTAACCGAAAAGCCCAATCGTGTACTGGCTGCTTGTTGCAAAGTTGAGGTAATAAATGGCGCGCTTGGACGTGACTGCGTGGGTTTTTCTTCACGCTCTTTGACAATAAACTCACTGGCTTTTAGAACGTCTAATACTTTATCTGTCTGCTCTTTATTGACCAGTTTGAGTGGCTTGCCAGCTTGTTTGGTCGCCTCTAAACGAATGCCAATTTTCTCGGCATCTTTTTTGCTGTTAGCGACATGCGTGTCTGCATGAATCTGCCAATACTCTTCTGGAATAAAGGCGCGAATTTCATGCTCACGCTCAACAACCAAGCGCATAGCAACTGACTGTACGCGACCTGCCGACAGGCCCCGAGCAATTTTTTGCCATAAGAGTGGCGATACCATAAAGCCAACCACTCGATCTAAGAACCGACGCGCTTGCTGTGCATTAACACGATCGATATCGAGCTTTGATGGCTGCTTAAAGGCATTTTGAATCGCAGATTTGGTAATCTCATTAAAGACAACACGCTGATATTTACTATCAGGGCCGCCAATGACTTCTTTTAGATGCCAAGCGATCGCCTCTCCTTCTCTATCCATATCCGTTGCAAGATAGATTTGGTCAGCGTTTTTGGCCAATGCTTTTAGCTCTTTAATCACCTTGGTCTTGTTTGGTAGCACCTCGTAGACTGCTGCCCAATCATGCTCTGGATCAATACCCATGCGGCGTACCAACGCCTGTTGCGCCTTTTCTTCTTTGCTCAGGCTTTCATCTTTTTTAGAAACCGTCGCTTTTTTAGCGCTTTTGCTAGCACCCACTGGCAAATCGCGAACGTGGCCAATACTTGAGCGTACAATAAAGTCATCACCAAGATATTTATTAATCGTTTTTGCCTTAGCTGGTGATTCTACAATCACCAAAGACTTGCCTTTTGGGCTGTCAGCAGCAGATGCTGAACTTTTTTTGGTTGTGGTTTTTGCCATATGTGACGACACCATAATATAAGTAAATTAAAAGTAAGGATAAATTCAGCAGCATGGCAATTTATAATCGCCCATTAATTGTTGTAGTAATCAGCTGCTTATGAAAATGGTTATAACACAAACAATAACCATAGAGTAAAAATAGAGTTATAAAGACGTTACACTGCTAAACGTTCAGCTGTCAACAATAAATGAACTTAGCGTTTGCAAGAAGCACTTGCTTATTGTCTATAAATGGAGATTGAAAAACCATTTACTACTTTGCTGTTGTTTTTTGCATCTGTAATGCCCATTTTTCGAGGTTTGCCTTTAGCACCAATAAATCGGATTCAATCGCTTTTTGCTGATATTTTGGGTTAGTCGATGGACGTACGTAAGCAATATCTTCCCAATAAATAATGATGCTATTTGCCTTAGTTAATAGTCCTTTGACGGAAGGCTCGATACTCACTGGTAAGTCTAGCGGCACTTTATCCAAGCTAAAATTGGTCTTCTTAATAGCAGTGTCTGGACTACTTTGAGTAGAACGGATAGCACTTGGAATATTGAGCTTGATATCATCTTTAGTTGTATCTACAAAACTGCTGTCTGGGCGCCACTGTCCATCAATCACTTGGTAGCGTGTATGCGGCAACTGCGTGTTTTCTAATACTAAGCAGTACTGCCCCATCATGCCGCGCCCGTATTCATTGTCACGGCCTTTTATCCAATCAGGACAAGTAACCAGCTTTGGATTCAGCTGCAAACGACGCGCTGTCATGCGCAGATTATCCAAACGCTGATCGATACCGTTAGGTTTGAGCGCCATCATACTCCCTAATACGAATAGTACAATGATAACGCCAATCAATATTCCCATGATGGTCTGACCTTTTAACTAAATGAAACTACTGCTAAAAATACAACTACCCAGCTGACACAGCTATACATGTAAAGAGCGGTGAATAGATAAATGATTGGTATGTAGAGGTTTATAATGAGCGCTAACCATTAAAAATCAAGCAGCCTATCTGCATAATCAGTGAAAACCTCGCGCTCTTATCTGTGCCTTGGCTGATATTTATATTGTCATATCAAATACTTAGAGCAACTAAAAACAAATATAATAATCAGATATAAAAAGTTGTCGCTAGCAAAAAGTGCTATGATAAACCATAATTTTAAACGCGCGCAGGTTTATTATGAATTATCTTATTAAACATAACTCATCGACTGCTGGTTTCGCTAGCAAACTGCTTGATAAACTCACTGTTCACTCTGGCATTACCTTATCTCTTATGGGCGCTGCCGTATTAACTTTATCAGGTTGTGCGACGACCCAGAGTCTGACGCCGCAGCAGTGTCAAGAGAGTAACTGGCAAGAAGTTGGTTATGCAGATGGTTTGCGAGGACGCTCAGGCGCTTATTTTGGACATTATGCCAATAGCTGTGCAAGCGTCGGCGGCGCAACGCCCAATCGTATACAGTGGGAACAAGGACGTCAGCAGGGGCTCAAAAATTACTGTACTGAGCTTAATGCTTATAAGCTTGGACGCGAAGGTTACGATTGGCAACCTGTTTGTCCCCTTGAAGGTATCGAGAAGCTAGAAGAAGCGTACTCTCAAGGGCGCTACTATTATATTCGTCAGCGTGACCTTGACTATCTGCGCTCGCCTTATCCATTTGGCTATGGGCCCGGTCATTTTGGTTATGGCTATCGTCCATTTGGCTATGGTTGGTAACGTAAAGTCTTTATGGTTGTTATTTGATGACGCAGTCGATTTAGATTATATCTTACTACTTCTACAATGCTCTTATCATAAAGTGACGAAGCCATTGCACACGCTATAATAAAGGAAACCTCACAAGGTTACCCAAGCGAGGTGGAAGGAGAGATTTATTATTCTAATTTTTCTTCTTGTTATTCTAGTAATTTTTTTATTAATAAGCTTACTGGTAATGCTGGTCAGCTTATTGGTATAAAAACTTTAGTCGTATAAGAGCTATGACAGCCTCTATCCCATTATGTATGGTGCTTTGTCAATCATACGCCTGAGTAGACTTTATTCGTTAACAAAGGCAACCTTCGTGAGTCCAGCCTGACTGGTTGCAGCCAGTACTTGAGCGACCGTGTCATATTTACTTTCTTTATCAGCACGTAATTGTACAGAAGGATCTTTACCAGCCACGCTTTGCTGTTGCAGTCGTGTTTCAAGCTCTTCCATACTGATCGGATCGCTATCCCAGAATATTCCTGCGTCTTTATCGATGCTAATTTGAATGGCTTCTGGCGGCGTATCGTTCACCACTGCACTGGTTTTTGGCAAGTCTAATGGTACTGTCGGATTTAGCACAGTAGCCGTCAATAAAAATATAATCATCAATACCAGCATGATATCGATAAGTGGAATGAGGTTCATCTCATTCATACTTTGAACGTCATCATCACCCAATTGAAATGCCATAATTATTCTCAATACGTTTGGTTATTCTCAATACAGCCAGCCCTTGTGCGCCGGCTTTGTTTTTTCTTAACTGACAACCTTACTGGTTACTCATTATCAAGGCTGTGATGAGGCTGAGTTACGATAATGACTGGTCTGCTGGATATTTTCAGCACTTGCATGTGACTCTTTTACGATTGGCGTTTGAGTCATGGCAGGTTTAGTAGTTATTGAGGCCTGTGCGCTGTCTACCATTCGAACAGAGTTTGCCAATAGATCATGTGCTCTATCATTAGCATGGTACATCACACGGCGATTAATACGTACAGCAAGGTTATAGAATACCACTGCTGGAATGGCCACCGCGATGCCAAGACCTGTCATGATAAGTGCCTCACCGACTGGTGCTGCTACTTGACCCAACCCTGCTTGTCCGCTCATACCGATATTATGCAATGCGTGGAAAATACCCCATACGGTACCGAACAAACCGATAAATGGTGCAATTGCGGCTGTGGTTCCAAGAATAGGCAACCCACGCTCGCTAGCAAAACGATAACGACCAATATGCTTGAGCAAGGTCTGTTCAGTAACCAAGCGACGTGTAGCCGCATCTGAATCTGCTAGGTTTGCTTGTGTTGGCTGGATTTGCTGACTTAAATCATCTGCCACACTCGTCGCCAGTTTACGGCTTTGTAGCACACGAATGATACCAGTGACCCACGATACGATGGACAGGACTAAGAGCACAAAGAACAGGCTTTTTGTCACCATGTCGCTATATTGCCAGTATTGCATAAAGTCCATGTCAGACTCCTTGATTTGTTATTTCATTGCTATGACTTGAGTATTTTTTGCTTTTGATTTACTGCATATATTTTGGCCACGCATAAAGTGGCTATTATTATGATTTTGTATTTACGGTACTTTATAAGCAATCGGTAGTGTCACGTTGCCGACAACTGGTACACCATTTTTCATAAATGGTTTAAATTTACCAGAACGTACTTGGCGCTGGGCTTCTTTGTCTAGCAGCGTGTTACCTGATGACTTAGCAACATTGACACTATCAATACCGCCCTGCTTATTCACTCTTAATACCAAGACCACTTCTAGCACATCACCTGGGCTGGCTCTACGTGCTGCGCGATCAGGGAAGCTGAAGTTTGGTGCAGATGCCCAGTTGGCATTGGTCGCGGTAAAATTCACTGGTGTATTACTGGCTGCAGCTGCTGCTTTAGCGGCGGCATCAGCCTGTGCACGCGCGGCGGCTTCTTTTGCAGCTTTTGCCTCTGCCGCAGCTCTAGCAGCCTGCGCATCTCTAGCAGCTTGGGCTTGAGCCTCACGGGCAGCTTGCGCTTGCGCGTCACGATTTGCTTGGGCTTCGCGAGCAGCTTGCGCCTGTGCTTGTTGAGCGGCTCTTTCTGCTTGTGCAGCGATGAGTTTGCGTTGCTCATTCGCAGCAGCCTCAGCGATCTTGGGATCTACCAATGGCTCTTTTGGCTTTTCTTTAGTTTCTTGTTTTTTTACTGGTTCTTTAGGCGTTGCTTTAGGCTGAACCTTCGTTTCTGTCACTACCGGCTTTGCTGGGGTTTTTGGCTTAGGTTGTTCGACAGGCTTAGGTTCTGGCTGCGGCTGCTCTACAACTGGAGGTCTCGGTTCCTCCTTAGGAGCAGCCTTTACTTCTGCCACTGGTGTCGCCGTTTCAGCTGGTAACGATACAAGCTCTATCTCAATAGGTGATGCGTCATTTTTATTTTCAACTTTTAATTCAGGAGTCTTGATAGCCGCTAATGCGATCACCGTCAACACATGCAACGCCAAAACTATAATGATAGCTGCGAATAACAGTTTACGTGATGGCGCTTCTAAATCCGTTGAACTCATAACACCCTAATATTAATTAACCAAAATAGAATGGTGTAGATAATAATGCAAACGATAATTATTATCAATAATAATTTATGATAATTTACTCAAACCTACCATTAATATCGAATACAGTCTGAATGTGTTAAAGAAAAGCAGTACATTAAAATTCTGTTATTTTATCAAAACTTTCTATTTAACAATAACATAAAAAAATAACGTTCGTAGTGTTAATAAAAATCATTATCATTACCGTTGATAATGAATCTCAATTAATCTATCATGGCCACTGATTCGTTGTCCCTATTGTTAGGTTCAGATCTTTAAGTTACTAAAAATATGAGCGGCAGCAAACTTTAACAATAGAACCAATAATTCTTAACACCCTATTTCTGATCTTGCTTCGTTTTACATCATACCAAGCAGATTTTTTTATTTTTATTGGCAAATACGTTATTCACCTATTGCCTAACTATCCGATATGCCGAGTTATCTATGTCTCTTACTTTGTTTTCTAATCGCTCCCCGCTTCCTTTATTCAAGCGTCCGTTATTGACTGTGGTTATAACAGCACTCATAGCAACGGTTAGTGTGACAGGCTGTAGTTCACCTGAGTCTAACGATTCTGAGCCTGCAGATGCCAACACTGAAAACCCGACTGCTGATGCCGCCTCGAATGTTGCTAATAATGATGCTGTTTCTGCTCAAACTGTCTCAGTAGACACGGTAAAAGGAAAGGTTGATTTGGCGATCAACCCTTCACCCTTTGTTGTTTATGACATGAGTCTGTTACAAGATTTGGCCGCACTTGATGTGGCCGTTGATGGTATGCCAAGCAACCTGAGATTGGATAATTTACAGGCAAAAACACAGCCTGAACCCAAAAGTGTCGGTACTGTTTTTGAGCCGGATCTTGAAGCGTTGAACGCGATGAAGCCACAAGCTATTTTAGTTGGCTCACGTATGGCCGAAAAATATGATGCCTTGTCAAGTATCGCTCCAACACTTGATATGACCATTGATACAACAAAAATCTATGAATCCAGTAAACAGCGTTTGCATGACTTGGGTGCTTTGTTTGGCAAAAGTGATCAAGCGGCAAAATTGCAAGGAGACATTGACAGCCTTATTGATGAAACTAAAGTCTTGACCAAGGATAAAGGGACAGGCTTGGTTGTGATGGTCAATGGCAATAAAATGTCCGCTTATGGTGAAAAATCACGTTTCGGCTTCATACATACCGTACTGGGTGTACCTATGGCAGATAATCAGATTAAAGATGCCAGTCATGGTCAGCCTGTCTCTTTTGAGTATTTACAAAAGACCAATCCAGACTGGTTATTTATCATTGATCGTAGTGCCGCCATTGGTGAAGATGGTGCAGGTGCCAAAGCCGTATTAGACAATCCATTGGTTGCGCAAACCAATGCGTGGAGTAAGGACCAAGTGGTCTACCTTAGCCCAGATTCTTATCTTGCTTTTGGTGGCTATTACCAGTGGATTAAAGATTTGACCACGATTAAAGATGCGTTTGCTGCTGCCAAATAAACGTAATTACTGTTTGAGCCATGGCTCTAAACTTTAGTTACAATCTTTCACTTTCTAAGCCAGTAGCCACTATGTCGTTATTTTCACATCGTGCTCATACCAGCGTGAAACCCAGCTCACCTTTGTCAGCAGCTTCATCCAACTGGCAAAGAGAGGCTGATAAAGCCTTAATTACCAACCCTCGACGTGCCGCCATACCACCTTGGTTAATCAACCTAGGTAGCCTCATTTTTATGGGGCTTTTGGTTTTATTGAGTTTATCTATCGGCGTGGCAGATTTTTCGTGGTCAGGTATTTTTCACAGCTTACTCAACCATAGCGCCAATTCTGATAGCTCGCTTCTTCTTGTCAGCCGGATACCACGTACCCTTGCCATTATATTGACAGGGGTTGCAATGGCAGTGGCTGGAATGATCATCCAAGTGGTACTAAAAAACCGCTTCGTTGAGCCTTCTATGGTCGGTGCTACCCAAAGTGCAGCTCTTGGGTTATTGGTAGTCAGCCTATTGTTCCCAGCGAGCGCCCTCATCATAAAAATGGGCGTGGCTACCTTTTCGGCCGTCATTGGCATGATGGTTTTTATGGCGCTCATTCACCGTATTCCGCCCACTGATTTTCTAATGATTCCACTCATTGGCATCGTTTTTGGCGGTATCATTGAGGCTGTGACGACCTTTATTGCATATCAAACCGAGACATTACAGATGCTCAGCGTTTGGCAGTTTGGAGATTTTTCAGGTGTTTTAGCAGGTCGTTATGAGTTGCTATGGCTGACTGGTGGGTTGTGCGTTCTTGCTTATATTATCGCTGATAAACTGACCATCGTCGGGCTTGGTGACAACATCGCGCTGAACCTAGGCATTAGCAAGCGCCAAGTCACTTGGCTTGGTGTTGGTATGGTGGCCATGATGAGTGCGGTGGTCGTGGTGACTGTTGGTATGATTCCCTTTATTGGGTTGGTGGTGCCCAATATCGTCAGCCGATTGATGGGGGATAAGTTACGTCGCAGTTTACCAGCCGTCGCCTTGTTGGGGGCATCAGCCGTCCTACTGTGCGATATTATCGGACGCTCTATTCGTTATCCATTTGAAGTGCCTGTCGCGACTGTGTTTGGCGTGGTCGGTACGGTGCTGTTCTTATGGTTGCTGCTGCGCGCCCCTGCTGAGCAATAACTATGTTTTTTGCGGTACTTAGCGAATGAATCGTTTATCAGTGATTGTAATACCTGACTCGTTCTACATCGCATAGCAAATACTCTATGCATAGACCTTATTATTTGAGGTCTTATGACTTATTTTATGACTGTCATTGTCCTTTTATCTGATTAGATAAGCGTGACACTATAGGATTTATCCATGTTTTCATCGTCTACGCCTAGCGCTGCACAAAAGAGCGACACAGACAAGCATCATGGCGCTTTTCCCACTTGGCAAAAACATCTTGCTCAATTTTGGGCGTTCATAGTTGATCATCCAAAGTCCGTCGCCTCTATCATATTAGTGATTGCGATGACGTTATTTTTGACACTCAACGTTAATGGATATTGGGATTTTGCCCTACCCCTACGCGGTAAAAAACTGCTGGCTTTGATTGTGGTCGGATACGCTATCGGCGTGTCAACCTTACTGTTTCAAACCTTGACACACAATCCTATTTTGACGCCTTCTCTATTGGGCTTCGACTCCCTATATGTCTTGCTGCAAAGCGTGCTGGTTTTTTTCTTGGGTGCTATCAGCTTCACCAGTATCGATCCTATTGCCAAATTTATGCTTGAGATTTTTCTCATGTTTGGCGCATCCATGTTGTTGTTCCAACTATTATTTTCAAAAACCAGCCAAGATTTGACGCGCCTGATATTGGTAGGTGTTATCTTTGGTGTGTTGTTTCGTAGTTTGTCAGCCTTGATTGCACGGCTGATTAATCCTGATGATTTCGTCGTAGTACAGTCGGCCAGCTACGCCCAATTTAATACTGTGAATTCACAACTGCTTGGCATCAGCGTGGTTATCTGCGGCATCACGGGCTTGTTTGTTTGGCGTTGGCGTTATCAATGCGATGTATTAATGCTAGGCAAAGCACAAGCCACCAATCTTGGCATTAACTATCAACGTCTGGCCTTTGGTCTGCTTACCGTCATCGCAGTATTAGTCGCTACGGCTACTGCACTCGTCGGACCAGTGACCTTTTTTGGTTTGTTGGTTTGTGCTCTTACCAATCGTCTTGCTCGCAATATGTATCATAGTGAGCGATTAATATTGGTCAGCTTAGTTGCGATGATTTGTCTGGTGCTTGGTCAAACCATATTTGAGCAAATACTGGGTATGGCAGGCGTACTGTCGGTTGTCATTGAGCTAGCAGGCGGTCTGGTATTTTTATTATTGATTTTTATGACCAAACATCGTTAAAGGTAGCGTCATTAAAAATAGCCGTCAAAACCAATCGCCACAAGAACCGTGTCGTTAGTAATGAATAACTCATTATCAACGTAAAATTTTTACTATTCGCTAAAACAAGAATCCCTATGATTAAAATAGATAATATCTCGTACCATATTGGCAAACAGCAAATCTTAAATGACGTGACATTGTCTTTGCCAAGCGCGCAAGTCATCGCATTGATTGGCCCCAATGGCGCGGGTAAATCTACTTTATTTTCTGTTATGTCACGCTTGCAACCTATACAGTCAGGACAGGTCTGCTTCGGTGAACACGATATTGCCACTTGCCATGCGAGAACATTATCTAAAACGGTTGCGATGCTTGGACAAGAGAATCAGGTACAAGGGCGATTGCGTGTGCATGAGCTACTGATGTTCGGACGCTATCCTTATCATCAGGGGCAGCCCACTGCTAACGACCAGCAAAAGGTACAAGAAATCATCGAGCGCTTTGAGCTGAGCGCTTTGGCTGATCGTTTTTTATCGACCTTGTCAGGTGGTCAACGCCAACGGGTATTGATTGCGATGATCGTTTGCCAAGATACGCCTTATTTGTTGCTAGATGAACCGCTTAATAACTTGGACATGTATCATGCGGGCCGTTTGATGCGTGAGCTACGAGAGGTCAGTCATAGTCAACAAAAAACCGTGGTGATTGTTCTCCATGATATCAATCAAGCGGCACAATTTGCTGATACCGTAGTCACGATGAAAGCAGGACAAGTGATGGCGGTTGGCAAGCCCGTCGATGTTCTGACCAAAGAGACCATGAAAGCGCTCTATAACGTTGATGTCACCGTCCTAAATCATCAAGGTCGGCCAGTGATTGTCGATACGGTGTAAAGGGCTGGGTTTTAAAGCCAAACACCGACCACCTTGCTGTTATTAACGCTCTCTCTCATCTAATTACTACCAGAACATCTTTTCAGCCACTGTTGACATCGTACTCCAGTTTGCTTATCACTTGCGTTTTTTGTACTACTGTACTAGAATACTGATACAAGATAGTTATTCTTTTTTATTAAGACCCAATATTATGAATACTGATCCCTATCAAAGCCTTCTGACTCATTTAGCCACTTGTCACGACAAGTCTGATATCGAAGTATTATTGACAGCGCTACTGACGGAGAAAGAGCAGCACGAGATTGCGAATCGTATCCGTATTTTTGACTTGCTCGAACGCGGTGTCACCCAGCGTGATATTTCTGAGCAATTGGGCGTTGGTATTGCGACCGTCTCACGAGGGGCCAAAGCCATTCAACACCATGATGTCAGCGCTTTACTAGCCACACACAGACAGAGTCAGTAAGGGGCTAAACCATACTCTCCCCGTTTCTCTTATTTTATTTATTACCCATTTGAACTATTCCGGAAGTCGTTATGAGCTCTTTTCATGCTACACCTGTGCAGCCCGCACCCATTGATATTCCTAGTAAGCCGCAACGAATAAAGCTTACGCAAGATATCGATTTTTTTGCGCTATTCAAACGTATTGAGCGCGAGTTTGATACCTGTTATTTGCTTGAGTCACTGGGCGAAGACAGTCATATTTCACGCCACCATGCCATTGGTTTTGATCCTATTATGACCATTGCGGCTATTGATCGCACCACGCTTGCCATTATTGACAATAAAACGGCTGAAACCACGCACTATCAGACTGACAATCCTTATGAGCTACTGCGTAAAATCACCCCGCAGCATGTAATTGCACGTGATCAAAGCGGCGGTCTTGTCGGCTATTTGGGCTACGACTGTGTGAATTTCTTTGAGCCCAGTCTCAATGCTAAGTCGAGCGAAGATTTTGAACCGTTCAAGTTTGGGGTGTATTTAGATGGTTTGACGCTGGACAAAATGACAGGTGAGATTTTCTATTTTTATTACCCGACCGCTCAGCAAGACAATCGCATCGAGCAAATCAAAAACCTACTTGATGCACCCATACCAAGCTACAAGCCGCCCAGCGTCGAGTTTTTGGGTGATGGTATGAGTCAAGAAGAACATGCAAAAGCGGTCATGCAAGTCAAAGAAGACATTATCTCTGGGCGTATCTTTCAGTGTGAAGTGGGATTTAAATCCAAGTACCATATCGCTGGCGACAAGATGCCCATTTATGAAAAACTCCGCGCTGTTAATCCATCGCCGCATATGTACTTTATGAAATTTAGCCAGCAATGCATCATTGGGGCATCTCCTGAGCTATTGTTCCGCTTGCGTCAAGGTGAGATGGAAACCTATCCTCTAGCAGGCACAGCCAAGCGCGGCGTCGATGTGATCGAAGATCGCAAGCTTGCTCGCGCACTACTCAATGATGCTAAAGAAATTGCTGAGCACAATATGCTGGTCGACTTGCATCGCAATGACATTGGCCGCGTGGCACAATTTGGCACGGTAAAAGTGCGCAGTCTGATGGACATCAAGCGCTTCTCGCACGTACAACATATCTCCTCTGAAATTGTTGGTATCTTACATCCCAATGAAGATATGTTCAGTGCGCTTGCCAGCAATTTCCCTGCAGGCACTCTATCAGGGGCGCCAAAAATTGAGGCCATCAAAGTGATCAACGAGCTGGAACCAGACGGTCGCGGTGCTTATGGCGGTGCATTAGGCTCATTCAATTTTAACGGTGACTGCATTTTTGCCATTCCTATTCGCAGTCTGTTTATCAATGGCGAATCGGCCTACGCGCAAACGTGCGGCGGCAATGTCTACGACTCCAATCCAGCCGATGAGTATTTAGAAATTCAGCGTAAACTGTCAGCGATGAAAGTGGTCTTAGACAGCTTTATGAACCCATAAATTGACCACATTTCACAAAGAGTTTATCAACCATGAATGTTTTAATTATCGACAACTACGATTCGTTTACTTTTAATCTTTATCAATACATTGGTGAGATTCTACAAACCATGGATGACAGTCAAGCGGCAAACGTCATCGTCAAACGCAATAACGAGATTACCTTAGCCGATGTGCAAGCGATGAACTTGGACCGAATCATTATCTCGCCCGGCCCTGGTGCGCCAGACGATCCTGCTTATTTTGGTGTGTGTAGCGAGGTGATCGAAGTCATGGGCAAGACGACGCCATTATTGGGCGTTTGCTTAGGGATGCAGGGCATCGCTCATGTGTTTGGCGGCGACGTGGTTCGTGCCAGCCTACCGATGCATGGCAAGGTCTCATCGATTCGCCATGATGGTACTGGTATCTACCAAGGCTTGCCACAAGAGCTTGAGATCATGCGTTATCACTCACTCATGGTACAAGCAAATACCTTACCAGAGTGTTTGACAGTCACTGCTGTCGTCGCCAATGACGATCATAACACTCTCAGCTTGAGTGAATCGGCACTGGCTGGTGACGAGATTATGGGACTACAGCACAAAGACCATCCCATTCAAGGGGTACAATTTCATCCTGAATCCTTTGCAACTGAAGGTGCCAAACGTTTGCTCACGAACTTTTTACAGCAGGTATGAACCCATGATGCGTGTCTTTCACCGATGTAGGTTGCGCTTATTAAAACAGGCTGGCGTTAGTGTCAGTCTTTTATTAGCCGCGTCTTTTAGTGCAGCAGTAGTACCTACAGAGACTAACTTTGTATTAGGAATGGACGTACAAGGTCAACGCTTAAACCTTTATGAAGATTGCGAAGAAGGCAGTGTGACGTGCGATAACATGCTACTGGTTGCCCCTGATTTGCAGCGCTTGTGGCATATAAAGCCATACGATAAGAGTATCGATAAGTCGCCCTATAGCGTCAAACTTTACCCTGCTAAGACCAAGCATAGCTTATGTAATGATGGCATGACGCCATGTGGCTTTCAGGGTTATCAGTTTGAAGGTAACGGTATCAGAGGCTTTATAAACCCTATCGATAAAAAGATACGTGCAGGCAATGAGTGGACGCTAGATGGTAGTTCCGTCACTTATAAAGAAAACTCGACCTATCTACCATTGGTTTCGCAAGCGGCTCTTATTGATAGTAAATATACTGCATCCGATAAAGCGTTAAATAAAAGCTATCAAGTAACGCGAAATGAAGTCAGACGGTTATACGATGAGCATATGGAAGCTGACTTAAAGCAAGAGCAGATTCAGTGGATCAAACAGCGCTCAAAAGACTGCGGTGCAAATGCGCAGCATCAACCAAGAACTCAAGCCGAAAAAGTCTGCTTTATTCAGCAGAATGACAGTCGAGGACAAGATTACTTTTTGTGGATTGATTAGAGCGCATCCTAATCTTGAGAATAGACTTATTATATACATTGATGACTTAGCAAGATGAGTAACGCAATTTTAGTATTGGTAATACTCTGATATAAATGGCTCTATGATAGTGGTCTATTAATACGCTTAAGGGGTAAAATAGCTAGTTCTCTTGGGGTGTACTTCAAAAATCTAAATAATCACGTATTGGGAGTTTGTTATATTTCGATAGATCAAGGGGTTGGAATACTTTTTATTATCGCTCCAGTTTTTTAGTAAAAGACTTTAAATCTGCATCGCTACTCTTAAAGTCAAGAAAGCACTCCGTCTGCCAATTTTTTGTTCGTTTAGCTTGAACAGCGGTTGGGTTTGTCCAAGGAGCATATACTCTCATCGCTCTTTTACCAGCCTTTGCTTCTTCTGAGAATACACCTTTTCTAGCTAGAAGTTGTGCACTGAAAATGAAAACTCCAAAATTAGTACCCTCGTTGGCAGCTATAATCAACCAGTCTACCCCATCCTTCAGGTCAATTGGTGAAATCTCACTATCAGATTTTTCACGCTTCCATATTGTCACAAATTGACCAATTTTTTTTGGTGTAGTTTTCGCTTGTCGATAAATTACCCTCTGGCCATTCAGTGTAAACTTAAGTGCTCCATATTCTATACTTTCCATTTCAGGCTCAACGTCTTCAACTGCATATCCTGCTGGCTCAAATAGCTTTCGCAATATAAGATTAAATGATGCTGGGATAATGTCTGAAGTAAGATTTTCAGTATAAGAAAAAAGTTCTTTGGGCTGATTAAGTGTATTCATTTAGGCTGTTTCTCAGAGAGTCTTGATAATAAGTACTTTATTGTAGATACAGTCTTACACAAAATCATAGATACTAAAGTAGTTTTACCATTCTAATATCTATTATTTTGGCGTCCTCATATAGCTCTTCGTCACATTGGCCGTCAGACTCAAAACCAAATTTCTCATAGAACCTGATCGCAGATAGATTGGTTCTTAACACCCATAAAGATAGACTAGAGCAGCTATTATATTGAGAAGCGTCAATTAGGACTGCGTTCATTAACTTAGTACCTATCCCTAAATTTTGGTATTGCGGTAAAAGATACAAAGTAGTTATTTCACATTTGTGATCTTTCTTAAAGTAAGAAATAAACCCTACAGTTGTATCCTCAGCATCATATACTATCCATGTATTCACATCAGATCTAGGTAGCAGCTTCTCCCACATTTCCATTTTTTGAGATAAGTTATTTTCTTTGTCTCTATACGTTTTAGGTAAAAGGTTCGAATACGTAGCATTCCAACTTTCAAAGTGAATGTGAGCAATATCTGATACATCACTCTGGGTTGCCTTACGCGTAAAAAACATGTGGCACTCCATAGTTAACTATTAGGGTAAATATTTTTTACGGTGGCTTTTTATATTTATCAATAATACGGAAGTAAGCTATTTTAGAAACGATATTTATCAGTGTTATCCATTTTTAACTTTTCGAATTCTTGCCATCTGATAAGCATTGACATACTCACCGTTGCGATAAGCATAATCCACCATCTCACCTTCTATTACAAAGCCCAAGCTTTTATATAAACTGATGGCTCCAGTGTTGTCAGTATAAGTAGTAATCTCGATACGCCTTATATCTAACCAATTATCAGCCAAATCCAGCGCTGCGTTTATAAGCGCTCGACCCACACCTTTGCCTTGTGAAGCTGTTTTTACACTGACCCCAAAGCTTGCTACATGGCGTTGACGCTTTGATGTCATAATCTGAAGCCCGAGACTTCCCACCACTTCACCTTCAATTTCAGCCACTAACATATGCATATTGTCAGGTATATCTGCCAGTCGCTTGCGCCATAGGGTCTTGGACGGCATAGGCAACTGCAAAGTATTTGTATATAAGGCCTCATCGGCATGAATGGCTTGCAACGCGTCTGCATCTTCTGGCTCGGCATGACGTATTTCAATTTTCATTATATTTATCCTGACAGATGAATCACTTTGTAATGAGTATGTTGACTATTATCGACACTTATAATTAAAAAATTATTATTTCCGTCATCAATACTCTAAATATTTAAACCTTAATCTAGCTTGATTGTCAGTCATTTGCTCTGGAGACTCAAGTCTCTATTGGGGTAATAAGAGCTGATTATTAAAGTTGACTCTGACATTAAAAAGTATTATTTCCATTGTAGAATTACTTATTTTAATCGATAATAGTCTATTAATAAAGAGTTGTATCCATAGCCAGATTTTCTGATCATTATTTTTAAACACTTGAGAGTCTACTTAAAGAGCCATAAAAGTTAACCAGCAGATTGTACGTCAGTAAGCATCTGTTATTTGCTAGATTTATGTGTGTCAGTCTTAAGGAATATTGAAAAATCTTGATTTATAAAGTTATCTCAAACAAGTATCTGCGTATAGCATTAACATTTTTGGTAATTCAGCAAATTATTGTAGCGTCATCAACGTATTTTATTGCTCGATTGGCACAAAGTTTTGCTGAAAATGGGCCTTTATTTCCTTATATGCTGCTATTTGCTGCCTCTTTGGTGGTCGTTTATGTACCTGCGTATTTCTGTGTCACCAATACGGAGCGCGCTAAGTACGACGCTCATAAGCTATACAACGATACCTTCCATACTGTTTTTTTAGGTAAGACCTATTTTTTATCAAGCGATGAGTTACAGAGTACAGCAACGACAACACTTGTTCAGGAAAGCAACTATACGCTTGAAACCGTCATTGATAGTATCTTTGACATTTCAGCGTTGGTTTTTAATGTCTTATTTAATGTGCTCGTTATTGCTTGGTTTTTAGATGGTACATTAATGCTTGGTTATGCAGTAGGTATTGTCTTTGCTTCTATGTTTGTGCATTTCAGACGACATACTTTAAAAACCGCTGCCAAAACAGATCAGCAATCACGGTTGAACTTAACCGCTAAACTTTTTGACAATTGGGATAACGTTGTTATTTTCAACAAGCATAATTACACGCTCTATAATAATATCGTTCAAAAAAGCTTTACGACCGCAAAGAATAATAGTGTCAAATCCACATCTATCCAGCACATTAATTCAAGCCTAGGCATGATCATACTCATGCTGCCTGTTTTTGTAATCACCGGCTTTATTTTTAATAAAAATTGGAATGACGCCGCGACGATGGCGGTGCTAATTGCCACGCTGCCAAGACAAATTCAGCTATTGCAAATGTGCTATGCCTTGATTGGCTACCATACCAGTATCGGCGTTATTAAAACGATGCTAGATGGTATTTTGGAGGTTTTACAACCGACCAATGTGGATTTAGATACCTACATTTAGGCAGACCAAATACGTGTGAAGCAAACAGGAGAGATTTTTAATTCAACACAGTTGCCCAAGAAAGGGAGGGTAACGCTGATTGGTAGTAATGGTGTTGGTAAGTCTTGTATGTTGCTTACGCTAAAAGACCACTACCAAGAACAAGCGTACTATTTGCCTGCCAAGCACAATTTGTATTTTAATTACAAAACAGATCAAACCCATAAAGGCTCAACAGGACAACAACTCATCAAGCAAATTCAAGAAATTAGAGAGGACGACCAAAGTACAGTTGTCATGCTAGATGAATGGGATGCACATTTGGATAAAGAAAATACCCAAATCATAGACCAATATCTTGATGAGCTTGCTCAAACAAGACTGGTTATAGATGTTAGACATTGAGATAGAAAGTGATTAATCTACTAGATAGGTAAACCATACAGTACATTGTGACTATTTTAGCAAGTCAAAACGAGGAGATCGTCAGCCTACTGCTTGATGTTCAAGTTCTCACTAACGATTATTATGAACCTTTCAATTATGGAAAAAACAAAAGAATAGCCCTGCTATAGATATTAATTTACCTCCTACTATAATCATTAAGCTCAAATGATAGACAAAAAAAATCACCAGCCAAGCGACTGATGATTTTTTTATAACTAAGTACGTTATAACAGTATAAACAGTTTACTGCTCAATACGCTGTAAGAATGCTTGCGTACGTGGATGGCGCGAGTCCTCAAATAATTGCTTGGCACTGCCCTCTTCGACAACCACCCCATCTTCAATCAAGACCACATGATCCGCCACATCACGAGCAAAGTTTATCTCGTGTGTCACCACAACCATTGTCCAGCCTTCAGAGGCCAGCTGCTTCATACTCTCAAGGACATCCTGCACCAGCTCTGGATCAAGCGCAGAGGTTGGTTCATCAAACAACAATAATGAAGGTTCAATCGCCAGTGCGCGTGCAATACCGACACGCTGCTGCTGACCACCAGACAACTGAAACGGATAAAGATCAGCTTTATCTGACAGACCGACTTTATCGAGCAATACCAGCGCCTGTTCACGTGCTTGCCCTTTACTTTGTCCTTGTACCACTGTCGGCCCAAGCATCAGATTTTCAAGCGCCGTCTTATGGGGAAACAAATTATAAGATTGAAACACCATACCCGACTTACGTTGTAACGCCAGCAAAGTGTTTTTCTTAGGCTTAGTGGCAAAGTCAACGGTCAGGCTGCCATCATCAAAGGCAATCACCCCTGAATCAGGAATCTCTAATGCATTAAGACAGCGTAAAAAAGTGGTCTTCCCTGATCCTGAAGGCCCTAATATGACGACCACCTTGCCTTTATTAATGGTCAAATCGATGCCCTTTAGCACCTGATTGCTACCAAAGGCTTTATGAATATTAGTGACTTTGATCATGAAAATTCCTGTTGTACTGATAGCTGCTTTGCTAATCGCAATAACACG
Source organism: Psychrobacter sp. 1176_08 (assembly GCF_052850615.1). Classification (NCBI taxonomy): domain Bacteria; kingdom Pseudomonadati; phylum Pseudomonadota; class Gammaproteobacteria; order Moraxellales; family Moraxellaceae; genus Psychrobacter; species Psychrobacter sp. 1176_08. The sequence goes on along the minus strand of NZ_VXCU01000002.1, from coordinate 342,340 downwards.
TGATGACAAATATACTCGTACCGTTTATAGGCTTTTACTTCGCCACATAACGATCCAGTCTGGTTTCAAGCTTACCTTGGATAAAGGTGAGGAACAGACAAATACCCCAATAAATAATCGCCGCTTCGGTATAAACCAGCATAAACTCATAGTTACGGGCGGTGATAATCTGCGCTTGTTTAAACAGCTCTGTCACCAAGACCAATGAGGCAAGCGACGTGTCTTTCACCAAACTGATAAATGTATTGGATAATGGTGGTACGGATACCCGAAGCGCTTGCGGCAAAATAACATGACGAAACGTTTGCAGATACGTAAGTCCAACCGTCGAACCTGCTTCCCACTGCCCTTTTGGAATCGACAAAATCGACGCACGTACCGTCTCTGATGCGTAGGCACCAATATTCAGTGAAAAGGCAATAATGGCGGAGGGAAAAGGATCAAGCTTAACCCCAACGCTTGGCAGTCCATAGAAAATAATAAATAGCTGCACCAGCATTGGTGTCCCGCGAATGGCAGACACATAGATACGAGCAAGCCTATAAATGATCTGATGGAACCAGCCAGTACGTGGCACGATACGAATCAAAGCCACTGTCAGCGCAATGATCATACCAATCGTAAATGAAATCAATGCCAGTGGTATCGAATAATAAATACCACCTTTGAGCATCGGCCAAAAAGACGAGATGACAATCTGCGCCCGATCAGGGCTCATAAATGGCAACAACGCCAATAATTCAGCTAACCACGACACTGACATTATAGATCCTAGCATTATTTTTGTTTACTTATATCAGCACCAAAGAACTCTTCGCTCAATTTGGTCAGCGTGCCATCAGCCTGTAGCTCTGCCATCGCTTCATCCAATTTTGCTACTACAGCATCATCGCCTTTGATAAGGACCAAACCTGAGCCAGTTTGCTCACTAGCAGGCGCAGTCAGCTTAATCTCAAGACCTGAATCTGGGAATTTTTTTAGATAATCCAATACTGCCAGATTGTCATTCATCGTAAAGTCAGCACGGTCTTGTTTGACCAATTGAACGGCTTGCGCCATACCATCGACAGGGACGATTTCTGCACCATAACGCTGGGCCAACTCACCATAGTTACTGCTGAGCGACTGAGCGGTACGTAGGCCTTTTAGACCTTCCCAAGAGCTATAACGGTTGTCATCGGTCGGTGCCAAGACGACTGCGCCTGACCAGCTATAAGCCGTGGTTTTGTCATACTTCGCTTGACGTTCTGGCGTGGTCAAGCTAACTTGGTTAGACACCATATCGAAACGTTTTGAGTCCAAACCTGCCAGCATCGCATCCCATTGGGTTTCTTTAAACTCAACATCGACGCCCAATTTTTCAGCAACGGCACGTGTCACTTCTACATCGTAACCTGTGAGTTTGCCACTCTCGTCATGATACGTGAATGGAGGGTAAGTGCCCTCTGTACCGACGTTGATAGTGCCACCGTTATTGATACGTTGCAGCAAATCAGAACCGCCTGTCGCGGTACTGTCCGTCGCTTTGGTATCAGTTTCAGTAGTAGTTGACTGACCACAAGCGGCAAGCAGGACTGTACTAGCGGCAAGGGCTAAGAGAGTACGACGTTTCATAAGACGTCCTTATAAGAGTGAATGGATGAGTCGAGACTGTTATATCAATGTCATAATGCCAGCAAATAATCTAAACCTCACGCAGACAGATATCACAATGCATATCTGAATCGTATTATTTTGCTTTGGTTGCCCGATTTAAGGGTTCTCAGTATATTTTTCAATACTGTTTCTACATTATTTTAATCGTTTAGACGATTTTATAGCAAATTTTGAGCCTATAACGGTCGCCTAGACCGCAATGTGTTCATATAGTAGCGTACTTCAGAAAGAATAAACGTACAAAAATAGTGAGTATGCGTCAATTTATCAAAGCTCGCCTGAAAACTGATACCGATCGCCAGCATGCCACATTTTTACAAAGGTGACGACTTGACCCGCTGAGTAGGTCTGGCGACGCAGTACCAACGTTGGCGACTGCGGTGCGATTTTCAAAAAAGTCGCAATCTCCTCTGGTGCTGCCAATGCACGAATGGTGTAGCTTCCGCGCTCTAGCGGGCTTTTGGCAATCAAGTAATCACTGGTATTGACCACGCTAAAATCTTGCTCAATAAATTCAGGGACTTTTTTGGCATCGACCCAGCGCTCTTCAAACTGAATCGGCTGACCATCGGCAAAGTGAATAATTTTTACTTCATACAATACAGTCGCGTCAGCGCTATTCGCCACGTCATCATTCTTACTGTGAGCGGACAATGTCTCTGCTGTCTCAATACCAAACTTACGGCGCAGCTCATCATCCAGCATATTGGCGGTAATGGCACGTTTGCTTACCACCTGCGCTTGATAATCACGATTGGCGGATTTTAAATCCTGAGCGATATTGCGTACTTCTACAAAGGTATGATTAAACTGCTGCTGGGCGACAAATGTGCCTGACCCCTGCCGACGCTCCAATACCCGCTCTTCGCTCAATTCTTTTAGCGCACGGTTGACCGTCATCCGTGATACACCAAACTCTTTTGCTAGTGCCATTTCTGTCGAGATCGCTTTGCCTGCTTGCCATTTACCAGAATGGATGTTGTCTAATATCGCATTTTTAATCCGCTGATACGCTGGGATTGTTTTTGTCATATTCGTTTTAAACCGTCAGTTCCGCTAATAAGAGTAGCGCCATAATATCATGACAATCATGCGAACTCTTATTCATATCACTCTATCAGTTATGCTCCTTTTTTCATTAACTCTAATTTTTATAAAAAAATCCTTGCATGAAAAAAGTATCTTTGATAATTTGTATATACAACTTATGAGTGACCTCGAATAATCGCACTCAAAACCTGCATTAATAAAACTGTATTGATAACACAAGGAACGATCATGACGACCGATAATGGAAACAGCGAAAACGCAGAAGTGAAAAACAACGAATTTACCCGCCGTGATGAAAGTCGTGATATTGCTGCCCCCACTGGCAGCACCCTTCATTGCAAAAGCTGGCTGACCGAAGCGCCTTATCGCATGCTACAAAACAACCTGCATCCTGATGTCGCTGAAAACCCAAAAAGTCTTGTGGTGTATGGTGGTATTGGACGCGCTGCTCGTAACTGGGAAAGCTATGATCAAATCCTAGCGTCATTAAAAGAATTAGAAGATGACGAGACGTTGTTGGTGCAGTCAGGAAAACCCGTCGGCGTTTTTCAAACGCATGAAAACGCACCGCGTGTCTTGATTGCCAACTCAAACCTTGTACCGCGCTGGGCAACGTGGGAGCACTTCAATGAGCTTGATCGCAAAGACTTGTTTATGTACGGTCAAATGACAGCAGGTAGCTGGATTTATATTGGTACGCAAGGCATCGTGCAAGGTACTTACGAAACCTTCGTTGAGGCAGGTCGTCAGCATTATGATGGCAGCTGGAAAGGACGCTGGATTTTGACTGCGGGACTTGGCGGTATGGGCGGCGCACAGCCACTAGCGGCAACCTTTGCTGGCGCAACCTCATTGAACATCGAGTGCCAGCAGTCTAGTATCGATTTCCGCCTGCGTACTGGTTATGTCGATAAACAAGCGGACGATCTTGACCATGCTTATGAATTGATTAAGCAGCATACTGACGCGGGTGAAGCCGTCTCAATCGCTCTACTTGGTAATGCCGCAGACATCTTGCCTGAGATGGTCAAACGCGCTCGTGCTGGCGGCATGAAACCTGATTTGGTCACCGATCAAACTTCAGCCCATGACTTGATCAATGGCTATCTGCCAAGTGGCTGGACGGTTGAAGAATGGAAGGCCGCACAAGAAGATCCAGAGCAACACGCCGCACTCACCAAAGCGGCAGCAGCGTCTTGCGCCACACACGTACAGGCGATTTTAGATCTACAAGCGATGGATATTCCAGCGACTGATTATGGCAACAATATCCGTCAGGTAGCATTTGATGAAGGGGTCAAAGACGCCTTTAATTTCCCAGGATTCGTCCCTGCTTATATTCGTCCACTCTTCTGCCAAGGCAAAGGCCCATTCCGCTGGGTAGCGCTCTCTGGTGATCCAGAAGACATCTATAAAACGGATCAAAAAATTAAAGAATTGTTCCCTGAAAACCAACATATTCATCGCTGGCTTGATATGGCAAAAGAGCGCATTCAGTTCCAAGGATTACCTGCCCGTATCTGTTGGTTAGGTCTTGGCGAGCGTGACAAAGCAGGTCTGGCGTTTAATGAGATGGTCAAAAACGGCGAACTAAAAGGCCCTATCGTCATTGGTCGTGACCATTTGGACACCGGCTCTGTTGCCAGTCCAAACCGCGAAACTGAAAGCATGAAAGATGGCTCAGACGCAGTCTCTGATTGGGCGCTCCTAAACGGTATGCTCAATGTCGCGGGCGGCGCCACGTGGGTATCATTGCATCATGGCGGCGGTGTTGGCATGGGTTACTCGCAGCATTCAGGCATGGTCATCGTCGCTGATGGTACAGATGCAGCCGCCAAACGCTTGTCACGTGTACTGGTCAATGACTGCGGCTCAGGTGTCATGCGTCATGCAGATGCAGGCTATGAGCTGGCCATCAAAACAGCAAAAGATTACGGTCTCAACTTACCCATGATCAAATAAAGCATCCAAAACATTTTATCAAGGAGGATAACATGATTGAACAAAATACGGCTGCCCACCTCAATGATGGGACAACGCCTCCACCTGAAAAACTGTTATCCAAGTCTTTAGCACTGATACAGCTTATTATATTTAGTACCATTGGACTTGTAATGTTTTTTGTGCCTTTTACCATCGGCGAAAAAAGCACGATCTTGTTCGATCATGGCGCGACCTATCTTGTCAATCAGCAGCATACCTTATCTGTCACCTTGTTATTTTTGTTGATGATTTTTGGGGTTAGCAAGCCTTTTATAGATGGCTCATGGCGTAAAAATATCACGCATAAAATTTTGACTGTATTTAAGATTTTAGGTCTCATTTTGGCAGTAATGTATATCACAGGTACCGCGCCTGCCTTTATGATGGAAGCGGATATGTTGCCGTTTTTATTTGAAAAACTGGCCTTACCTGTCGGTATGATTGTGCCGCTTGGGGCATTGATTCTGGCTTTCTTGGTCGGTTTTGGTTTGCTTGAGATGGTGGGTGTATTAATGCAGCCCATTATGAAACCTATCTGGAAAACGCCTGGCGCATCTGCCATCGATGCGGTGGCTTCTTTTGTGGGTAGCTACTCGATTGGTCTACTGATCACCAATCGCGTGTATCTACAAAAACAGTATTCTGCGCGTGAAGCCATTATTATCGCGACAGGCTTTTCTACGGTATCGGCCGCATTTATGGTGATTGTGGCAAAAACACTCGGTCTGATGGAGTTTTGGAATCTGTTTTTTTGGTCAACGCTGGTGATTACCTTTATCGTCACTGCCATTACCGCTCGTATTCCACCAATTAGCCTCTTTGATGACAACGTTGATCGTCCAGACCTCAATCACGAACGTGGCAAACGTTTAGCAGCAGCATTTGATTTGGGTCTGTCCACCTCTCGTCGCGCAACTGATCTTAAGCATATTTTATGGTCCAACTTTCGTGATGGATTGATCATGGCAGCAGCCATTGTGCCATCTATTATCGCGGTCGGCCTGACAGGTCTATTGTTGGCAAAGTATACGCCAGTGTTTGACGCCTTAGGGTTGCTGCTCTATCCATTTACGTGGTTAGGCGGATTGCCAGAACCACTTGTGGCGGCCAAAGGTATGTCAGCGGGATTGGCTGAAATGTTCTTGCCTGCTCTACTGCTGAGTGAAGCTGATATGTTGACACGTTATGTGGCTGGCGTTATCTCCATTAGTAGTGTGCTGTTTTTTTCCGCTATGATTCCGTGTGTACTGGCGACCGAAATTCCCCTCTCTGTGGGCAAGATGGTTATCATTTGGTTTGAACGCGTGGTTCTTAGCATCTTGTTGGCTGCCGCCTTTGGACAACTGGCTATGTATATGAATTGGATTGGTTAAAACAAGCCAGAAGCTTTGCAAAATTTATCCCAGTAACACTTATCTTCTGTCTAAATTGTATTTGCTATAAACCTTGTATCAATAAAAAATATTATTAATATCCCTTATAAAATTAGGATTATCCTCATGACTGCTATCAAACAACTAACCCTAAACCCTCGCCAGCTTAGCTTTAAGATGCTACGCGATATCTACGATCATCCAGTCGCTCTGACCTTGCCTGACAGCGCTTATGAGGCGATAGATGCGTCACACGAAGATGTACGTACCATCATTGCCCGCGACAAAAGCGCTTATGGGATCAACACGGGTTTTGGTCTACTAGCGAAGACACGTATTAGTGACGATCAACTTGAGCTGCTTCAGCGTAACTTGATTGTCTCTCACTCTGTGGGCACAGGTGACGCGTTGCCAGACAACGTGGTTCGTCTCATCATGGTAATGAAAGTTGCTAGCCTAGCACAAGGGGTGTCTGGCGTACGTCGTGAGGTGGTTGATAGCTTACTTGGCTTAATCAACAATCAGATTACACCCAATATCCCAGCCAAAGGTTCCGTTGGCGCGTCTGGTGATTTGGCTCCCTTGTCACACATGACGCTTGCGATGATGGGCGAAGGTCATGTCTATGTTGATGGCAAAAAGATTCTTGCCGCTGATGCCTTAGCTCAGCATGGACTTGAGCCAATCACACTAGCTGCCAAAGAAGGTCTTGCCCTTATTAATGGTACGCAAGTATCAACGGCGCTGGCACTACGTGGCTATTTCTTAGCGCGTGATTTGCTTGAGACAGCAACCATCGTCGGCTCACTGTCTATCGATGCGGCAAAAGGCTCGGATGCGCCGTTTGATGCTCGTATTCATGACGTACGTGGTCATCATGGTCAAATTGAAATCGCCAAAGCACACCGCGAGCTTATCAAAGGCAGTGCTATTCGTGCCTCGCATGATGGTGAACAAGACGATCGAGTACAAGATCCTTACTGCTTACGCTGTCAACCGCAGGTCATGGGTGCCTGTCTTGATATCATCAACCAAGCAGGGAAAACACTACTCATCGAATCAAATGCGGTAACAGACAATCCGCTTATTTTTAATAACGAAGATGGTCCGGTCGCTATTTCAGGTGGTAACTTCCATGCTGAACCCGTTGCCTTTGCCGCTGATATTTTAGCCTTGGCAATCGCCGAGATTGGTTCTATGTCTGAGCGCCGAGTTGCGTTACTGATTGATGCGACTTTATCGGGTGGCTTACCACCATTCTTGGTTGATAATGCGGGTGTGAATTCAGGCTTTATGATTGCTCACGTTACTGCAGCAGCGCTCGCCTCAGAGAATAAATCTATCGCTCATCCAGGCAGTGTTGATAGCATTCCAACGTCTGCCAATCAAGAAGACCATGTCTCGATGGCAACCTATTGCGCACGCCGCCTATATGAGATGGCACAAAACACGGCCACCATCATCGGTATTGAGCTACTAGCAGCAGGTCAAGGTATCGACTTCCATCGTGGGCTTGAGACGTCAGAGCCTTTAGCAGTAGCACATAAAAAGCTACGCGAACAAGTTACCTTTTATGATAAAGACCGCTACCTTGCACCTGATATTGAAGCGGCAAAACAGCTGGTTTTAGACGGTACGCTTGCTGAGCATTGGCAAGAACTGCGTAGTGACTGGTACGAATCAAAATAAAAAGTCGTTAAGTTTATGTTAGAAAAAGGAGGTCTTTGATGACCATAGCAGCAGTTAGCCACACTGTCGCCGATATGAACCGATGGACAGGGCGCGCAGAGCCATTTGAGACCGACCGCGCCCGCTATTGGTATCAACTGGCCCAGCCTTATGATCAGCAACACATTGGGCTGGTTGGCTTTGCCTGTGACCAAGGCGTCAGACGCAATCAGGGGCGTGTGGGTGCCAAAGCAGCGCCGCCTTTGATTCGTCAGGCCTTTGCTGCGCTGCCAGTCATTTCTGCCTTGCAACAACGTTTTGATAGTCAACTGCCTTCATTACTGGGTGATGTTGGCGATATTCATTGTCATGATAATGGCGGCTTTGCCGAGAGCTCACTTGAGCAAGCCCAAATCAAATATGCCGATAAGGTCAGCCACATTATTGAACAAGGCGGCTTGCCGATTGGGCTTGGCGGTGGTCATGCCATTGCTTATGGCAGTTTTTTGGGATTGTGGCAAGCGTTAGAAAAGACAAACGGTACGACTGTCAGCACACACACAGCGCCGACTATTGGAATTATCAACTTTGATGCGCACCTTGATATTCGTCAGTCTGATGTGGCGACTTCTGGCACACCGTTTCGCCAAATTGCAGAGCATCTTGACGCTCACGGTCAACCGTTCCATTATTGCTGCATTGGTGTCAGCCGATTTTCGAACACGGCTGCCCTCTTTGATCGTGCCGAGCAATTGGGTGTACATATTATCAGTGATGAAGACTGTCATCAGCAGACATGGGATAGTCTTGCCGAGCAAATTGATAGGTTTATTAGTAAAGTCGATGTGCTCTACATGACCATTGATATGGACTGCCTACCATCAAGCGTTGTCCCTGGTGTCAGTGCGCCAGCCGCTTATGGCATTGCGCTCAGTTTTGTTGAGCGCGCCGTCAAACATATCATGGTGTCAGGCAAAGTAAAAGTAGCAGACCTTGCTGAAATCAATCCTACGTTTGATGTCGATAATCGTAGTTGTAAGGTCGCTGCTCGACTGCTGGCGACCATTAGCGAGCAACATCTGCTCACGTTATAGTCGATACTCAATAACATTGATATGCGACATTAGAATGCAGGACTGGTACAAATTTTTCTTGTTTGCTGTGCCTTCGCAAACAGAAGCGATAAAAATTTACTCTAGTCCCGCTCAGTATTTTTTATATTTCACCTGACGATCAGTATGAAGCAGGAGCTTATTATGCCCAACTCACACACACAGCAACTCAGTGATGACACTATAACCTCGTTTGATCACCTTATTATCAATGCCAATATTGCCACGTTTTCAGCACAGTATGGTTTTGGTATCGATACCAATGAGCATGCTGATAGTACCCCATACGGTCAGTTAGAGAATGCCGCCATCGGTATTAAAGACGGCAAGATTGCATGGATTGGGGCTCATGAGCAAATCGCTACTCATCTGCTTCATTATCAAGAGAACCAAGTCACAGACGCAGATGGTCATTGGATAACCCCTGGATTGATCGACTGTCACACTCACATCGTTTACGGCGGCAACCGCAGTAATGAGTTTGAAGCCCGTTTGCATGGTGCCAGTTATCAAGACATCGCCGCTCAAGGTGGCGGTATTGTCGCAACGGTCAGCGCCACCCGCGCGGCCAGTATTGAATCGCTATTTGCCCAAAGTGAAAAACGCCTGCTTGCACTCATAAAAGAAGGCGTCACCAGTATCGAAATCAAGTCCGGCTATGGCTTGGATTTGGACACTGAACGCAAAATGCTCACCGTTGCGCGCCAGCTTGGTAAAAAACACAACATTCATGTAAGTACGACTTATCTGGCCGCCCATGCCTTACCGCCTGAGTACAAGTCTAACAAGCAGGACCGTGCGGACGACTATATCGAGCAAGTCTGCGCGTGGCTGCCAATCTTGCATGCAGAAGGATTGGTTGATGCGGTTGATGGGTTTTGTGAAAATATTGCGTTCAGTAGCGATCAAATCAGACGCGTTTTTGAAGTCGCGCGCTCGTTAGATTTGCCAGTTAAACTGCATGCTGAGCAACTGTCAGACATAGGTGGTAGCGCGTTGGTTGCGGAGTACCAGGGATTATCTAGTGACCACTTAGAGCACCTATCGGAGGACGATATCAAAAAAATGGCGGCCAGCAATACGGTGGCGGTGCTGTTACCCGGCGCATTTTATACCTTGCGCGACACCAAGCTGCCACCGATTGATGCCCTGCGAAAACACAACGTACCGATGGCTATTTCAACCGATTGCAATCCTGGTACGTCACCATTGACCTCGCTGTTATTAGCAATGAACATGGGCTGCACCTTGTTTTACCTCACCCCTGAAGAAGTATTGGCAGGTGCAACCATTCATGCGGCACAAGCCTTAGGGTTAACTCAAAAAGGTCGGATAGAAGTTGGCTGCGATGCCGATTTGGTGCTATGGGACATCACTCGCCCTGCCGATCTGGCGTATCAAATAGGACTCAATCCTAGTGCAGGCATAATGTCTCAAGGTCAATGGCGCAAAAAAGTATGATCAATAGCGTTTTATGCATATATTGAGTCCTAAATAAAAAAGGTACAACAATGATAATGGACTGCTAACGATATATTTTTGTAGCTTCTGTCTGCGAAGGTTTAGCAAGCGAGCAAATATGACGTCGGTAGCACTGTATGTATTTTACATTTGATTGACCATAGTCATTCAAAAAGCCCCAGTCACTAAATGATTGGGGCTTTTTATTTACACAAAACCGTACATTTTTGCTAGGCCACAGTGAATTTACTTTAAAGCCAATACCGTATTTAGCCCCATAATGCATCACGCATCGATTGTATTCTGAACTAACTATATTGCTAAAAATTAGGTGGTAAGAAGAGCGAATACAAGTCCTACAATGATCTACACCCTACTCATATAACTCCTTATTTTCTCTCAGTTTTCTCTTATAAATAATAGACTTAAAGGTAACGAATAAAAGATAAACGGTAAAAAATGTCAAAATTTTCCAATTAAATTGAAAATTACTATATCAATATTATTAGTAAGGAATTACAATACCCTATTAATAATGAGGGTATTTTTGGCTAACGCTATTATTTTATAAATACAAACCGACAACCAGTACAGAGAAAGCGATATGCGTACAGATTCGTTCCAGCAAATTTTGGAAGATTTAAACAGCTCATCAGCGGATGTTGAAGCATCTGCCCTAATTTCTAACGATGGTCTTATGATCGCCTCAGCACTGCCAACTGGCATTGACGAAGACCGCGTTGGCGCGATGTCAGCGGCTTTATTGTCATTGGGTGATCGCGCTGGTCGAGAATTGGCACGCGGTAGTATCGACCGTATTATGATTCAAGGGGAAAAGGGTTACGTGATTATGACGTCATCGGGAGAAGAAGCGGTACTCACCATTATGGCAAAACCAAATGCGAAGCTCGGTTTGATTTTTTTAGACATCAAACGCGCCTCAGAAGCCCTTGCAAAACTTATCTGATAAGTGTTTTTAGGTTTTTATCGATAAACACCCCAGCAGATTGGTTTTTTGATCATGATGAACATAACGATAACTGAAGGATATACTATGGGCGCTCCCATTCCTGATGCACACAAGCCTGATATGCCTGCTGAGCAGGTTACCTTGACTTATTATGATGGCCACTCGCGCACGGTCTATGATACTGGCGTCGAACGTGCCTATCCTGATGGCAAGCTGATTGTATCGCGTACGGATTTAAACGGTGTTATCACGCACGTCAACGATGCCTTCGTTGAGATTAGTGGCTACGATATCGATGAATTAATCGGCCAGCAGCATTACATTTTGCGTCATCCTGACATGCCAAAAGCGGCGTATACAGACCTATGGCAGACCGCTGCTTCTGGACAAAAATGGCATGGCTATGTCAAAAATTTATGCAAAGATGGCAGCCATTATTGGGTCTATGCGACGGTCGTGCCAAACATTCGTCGCGGTGAAACCGTCGGCTACACCTCAGTACGCCGCAAGCCATCACGCAGTAAAATTGACGCGGCGATGACTCAGTACGCCCAAATGAAACAAAATGAGGAAGGCTAAATCATGACGACACACAATATGTTAATCGCCCCTGATTTCTCGCCTGAACGTTTTGCAGGCTGGCACATGTTCAACACCTTGATACAAAAACGTGCCAATCTCAATATGCATCTGAACATACCAGCGTCACATGCTGAGCAAACACAGATCATCGATGCAGGTGACATTCAAATCATTTATGCCAATCCTTTTGACGCAGCCACTTTGATCCGTGAAAAAGGATATCGCGCCGTCGCTCGTCCCATCGGCAAGTCTGATGAAATGGTCATTGCGTCGGCTGCAAATAGCGATATCAGTCGCTTAGAAGACATTCAGGCGGGCGCGACTATCGCCATGGCAGACAACCGCGATGTCAAATTGATCGGCTTACGATTATTAGAAGCGGTGGATCTTGAAGAAGCTGATCTGAGTTGGGACATCACCGAAACCTACCAAGCAGCCGCGCGTAAGGTTATCAAAAGAGAGGCACAAGCCGCTTTTTTCTTGGCAGAGATTTTTCATAGCTTTTCACGCTTAACCAAAACCCAATTGTCCGTCCTTATCGAAAGCGATCTGGCTGATATTAGCCATGTGCTGCTCATCAAAGAAGGGTTTCCTGATACACAGATTTTTATCGAGGCCATTCTCAATTTGCATAACGATGATGATGGCAAAGAGGCCCTGGCTGAGCTTGGTATGCCTGAAGGGTTTGAGGCCATGAGTGAAGAAGATGGCGAATTTATGATCGACTTGATGCAAACCTTGCTTGACTAGCCATTCATTGATAAGTTTTTTCTACGTTGAATCATAGTCTATTGTACTCATACCAGCCAAAGCGGTCACAATGGCTATGATTGAGAGGATGCTATTAATTATGTCTGATGTCGATCTGATCAAAGAAAATGAGAAGGAAATACACCGAGTATTTCGTTTGTACTCGCGTAAAGTATTTTTGGCACCCAACAACCGTCATTTTCATGAACAACGTATTAATACTGCTCTACTCCTGACTGAAAAAGAACCACTACAAGGGGCGGTTGCTGACTTTTTTTATGGTTGCTGGTATGACATTCCCTATGATGTAAATAATCTTTTTACGCGTATCAAGGATCGTTTGTATCCGCACGTCCAGCAAGGGTTCCGCGATTGTATTGATAAAAAAAGATATATTCAACGCAATAGCATGCTAGCAACCCGCTGGAGTGTTTTGGTCTCGCCTTCGCTCAATGACCAAAAACAGCGATTACGCATCAGTAGCGACGATGCCAAAGAGATATCCAAAGACATCACAAGCGAGCTGATGCAAGCGCGGGATAGCAAAGACTGGGGCACGATAGAACAAATCGAAAATGAATTTTTTGCCCATTGTATCGCGCGCCATGACCGCCTTGCTTTCTCTTTGGTTTGGTTTCGTTTGGGAAAAAGCGACTGGCAATTTGATGAGCGCTGGAACCACTGTCAGCAGCATCTTGATCAAACCGCTCAACCCTAATTCATTTGTTATCTCACACTTTTATCCTAATGGTAGCCGCTATGTCCTCTTATTTAAATGCTGATAAAACCTATCTGACTCTGACACCAGCGGGTATTTTTGAGGCATTTTCACAAAGTGAACCCACTGATGAGCAGCTGTCATTACAAAACCTGCTATCTTCTCCCCAGACCTTGCTTGCCGCAGATTGGCTTGCGCGCTATTCTGATACGTGGTTACAGCGCTTTATAGAACAAGGTTTGATTGAAAAACTATCCCTTCTGTTACCTGCTCCCAATCTGCCACTGGATCAATTTTTGCCTTATGTGGTTGCCAGCTTATCAGGTAAACGTCGTGCCGCCATTGGCTCTGACGAAGGATTTTGTTTGGCACGCATTGGTTATAGTCAAGAAGAAGCGGACATGCTAAGTGTGGCAGCCGCTGATTTTTCAGGCTTTATGCTCCGGCAAAAGCAGCGCGGATGGGCAGTAGAAAGCCAAGCCATCTCGTTTTTTCAGCAAGTCGATTTACTCATTCCTGAAACCAGCTTTGTGTTTTTATGGATTGATGGTGCAGGCTACGTACTTATTATTGATGGTGAGCCTTTGACTAATAGTCGTGCTTTTGTAGAATTGGTATGGGCACTAAAAACATCTGGCTTAAGGTTTATTAACTAACTCTGTTATATGATTTAGGCGTTGGCTCTGGCTATTCTATCGTTTAGCTCTCTCTTTTATCCCTTATGAATACCTCTAGTCATTAAATAGACGTGCTCTCTTCCTTCAACATATTAGCTGTCTTTTGATGGGTACCAAGAGTTACTCGCTCTTCTGTGATAATCAATCTTTGCGTAGTAACTTGCTTAGTAAAGTAATTTTCTTAGTAATAAGAATACGCTGAAAATTAACAAAAACTTAGCAAAGGTTAAGTCATACTGTATTCACTATTTAAATCCATTTTTCCTTCTATCAAAAATTTCAAACGCTCAAACCATATCCTAACCAACTACCCTCATCGAAAGTGGCAACCTTTGCCAAACCTTGCATTCTTGCTTATTTTTTAGGACAGTTTATGACTTCGCTGACCACTGTGCGCGTGCGTTATCAAACGATTGAAATTGGCAACACCGACATTCACATTTGTACGTTACGTGACAATCAACAATTTAGCGATCCTGATGATGAAGCATTGAATTTAGGTATCTGCTCTGCCTCTTGGCCGATGTTTGGGGTGATATGGCCATCTAGTTTGGTACTTGCCAATCATATGCTCAATTATGACATTGCGGGCAAACGAATATTGGAGGTGGGCTGCGGCATGGCGTTATCCAGCTTGCTGCTCAATCACCGACATGCCGATATCACAGCGACTGATTATCATCCAACGGTAGAATATTTCCTCGATCGCAACACCACGCTGAATAATAATAAAGAAATCAATTTTGAGCGCTTAGATTGGGCAGAGGACAATAGTCATCTTGGGAAATTCGATATCATTATCGGTAGCGATTTACTGTATGAAGACCAACATATCGATATTTTGGCCGAATTTATTGAGCGTCATGCGCAGCCAAAGTGTGAAGTCATCGTCGTCGATCCTGGCCGCGGCCGTAAAAATAAGCTGACCCATAAAATGACCGAGTTTGGTTTTAGTAGCAAGCATGTCAAACCTGAAAATACAACTTATCTTGAGATACCGTTTAAAGGACACATTTTGACGTTTTCGCGCGATGACGCAGGTTAAATAGCGTACAAGCTGTAAGTAAATAGAATCAAGAGCTGACCATGTCTTGCCATTTTTGCCGAGTTATCTTGTACAGTACATGCTCAGCAAGTCGATGATTCGCAGCCAGCGCAGGATGATAGAAATTGTCCTGCGTGTTTGTCATACCAATGCGCTGCATAATGAGTTGTGAGCGTTTATTAATGACAGCGGTAAACGAGACAACGTCATCAAGTACCAGCTCGGTAAAAGCAAAATCTAATGCTGCACGCGCGGCTTCAGTCGCATAGCCTTGTCCCCAGTAGTCTTTGTGAAGTCGCCAAGCGATTTCGACAGCAGGCGCAAACGACATATCTGCATGTGTCTCGTTTAAACCGACAAAGCCGATAAAATCATCCCGTTTTTCTACACCATTTTTTAAACCAACCGCCCACAACCCCCAGCCTTTTTCTTCAATAAGCTGCTGGCATTTTTTGGCAATCGTATCGCTCACCGTGCTTGATAACAACTTGGGAAAGTATTTCATCACCTCAGGATCGGCATTTATTTCCGCAAATATTGCAAAATCACTTGCTTGCCACTGTCTAAGGCATAAACGGTCTGTTTCTATCATATGGGACATGTTTGTCTCTTAAGATTGATACTATTTTGATTCAGTCAAGCCAGCCTTTTTGCTGGGCATAAGCCAGCTGCTCGGGCGTATCGATATCATAGTTGAGCTGGATATTAGTTACTGTACTGATTTGACTCGGCGGCAGCGCTCTGATGAAGTGGCGCAACCCTTTATCACCCGTCAATGCTGATTTCCATTGTTTAAGCAGACCCTCATCAATAACTAGTGGCAATCCAGCGATAGTTTTTACTGATGGATTGATTAAAGCATCATCATCTAAGTGCCTTTTATCTGTATGCGCCCAGCTATGATACCCGCTCGCCACCACAGACGGCTCACCAGCCAGCAGTGCCGTCAGATGCGACTCATCGAGCAGTATCTGATCGATACCCATGATTAATACTCGCTCAACCGGCACGTTTGTATCACCTAACGCCTCAATGCCCAAATACAAACTGTGTGCCATTCCCGTCTCTGGCTGTGGATTTACAACCATTTGAATAATAGGATATTGCGCAGCCAAGTCAGCAACAGCATCCATTATCGTGTGATGATGACCAGGAATAATCAAGATGATGGCTTGCGGCTGTGTGGTCACTGCCAGTTTGAGCATAACACGAATAAGCGCTTCGCCCTCTTTACTCAGCAGTTGCTTTGCTTGACCCAAACGCTGACTAAGCCCGCTTGCCAATATAATAACGGCATGATTGGATGTCAGTGAATGATCAAGCATTTGCAAACGCCGAAGAAGTCAGTTCAGATTTTGAAAATTCGGCAGGTGGCGATTGCTCATGCATCACTGCATTAATCTGTGCCAAAATCCCAAGTGCCAAGGCTTCAGGACCGTCTCCGCCTAATTTATAACCGATTGGATAGTGTGTCTTACGAATACCATTGACCAAAGTTTGAGGATCAGCCTTAGTGGCGCTAATCTCGTTAATCAGACGCTCGGTGCGATAGCTCGGACCCAATTGCCCTAAATACTGATACTGCTCGGGATGCTCTAACAACACATCCAAACGCGCACGGTCTTGACTCAGGCTGTGCGACATCAAAGCAACGGCAGCATTACGACTCAATTCAAGCAGTTTCTCCGTCTCCTCTAATGGCAAATGCAGCACAACATCTGCTTGAGAAAATCGCGCACGCGTCGCATATTGCGCACGGCTATCTACAACCGTCACATGCCAATCTTGCAGTTTTGCCATCGTGACCAGCGGCATCACATCGTTACCTGCTCCGCAAACGAGCAAACGGATTTGTGGCTGCAATCGTTGTACGAGCCACTCTGTTGATACGTCTGCATCTTTCAAAACGATGTACTCAGTGTTTTTATTAGAGATCTCATATTCCGCTAATGCGTCAATCATGTTGGCAAGTGTGCTTGACACAGTAGGTTCCGTGAGAGATAGCGCTTGCTCAGGCATAATAATGCCTAACTGTCCTGACTCACTGGCTTTATTCAGAATAATGCGCATACCAATTTGCAAATCAGGCATTTGCTGTTCACTGTTAGAACGAATCAAAGTAGCAATGGTGACAGGCTCTTGAGTACGGCGAACTTGAGTAATCGTTTTTAACAATGGTTTTGCACTTGCTAAACGCTCGAACAACACATGAACCCGACCATTACAGCCTAGACCAAAATTCATCTCATCCAGCTCGTTGATGTCATCTTCCCAATCATTAGATGTGTTATCGCCCAAAAACTCATCGTTCGCTACGTGAGCGCTTTGCTCTGTTTCTTTTGCTTCTCCATTGTCTGTATACTCAATGTCTTCGCCTGTTTGATAGACTTGGACGTTGGCACCATGACGCGTGAGCCAAAATGCCCGTTTGATAATATGTGGCTCCAAACAACCACCACTGATCATCCCAACGGAACGCCCATCCTCACAGATCAGCATCATCGCACCAGCACGGCGATACGCCGATCCTTCGGTGTGGACAACCGTTGCCAATACAGCATCGACATTTTGCTGCTGAGCCTCGCCTGCCAGCTTAAGAATGTCAGCAATTTGATTCATAATGCCTCTTTTTTGACCTATTTTAGTCAATATTTAAGTTATAAAAACCCGCCAATAAAGCGGGTTTTTGTTTAAACGTATAAAAAATTACTCTGGCATCTCATAAAGTAACTTATCAAGCGTAATCGGAAATTCATATACCCTAACGCCAACTGCATTGTAGACAGCATTGGCAATCGCGGCAGCCGCACCCGAAATGGCGGTCTCACCGATACCCTTAATGTGCATTGGATTGGTATATGGATCATCTTCTTCCACTAAGATGACGTCCAACTGTGGTACATCCGCATTGACTGGCACGTGATACTCAGCGAGATCGTGATTACACAGGCGACCATCGCGCTTGTCATGAATGACCTCTTCCATCAAGGCTGAACCAATACCGAACACCATGCCGCCATAACATTGTGACGTGGCCGTATTGTGGTTAAGGATACGACCTGCTGCGAAGGCTCCTGTCATACGCTTAACCCGAATCTCACCTGTGACCTTATGTATGGCAACTTCTGCAAAGTTAGCACCAAAAGAAGCTTGGCGATGACTTTTGCCATTTTTGCCCGGTTTGATTTGGCCTTTTGCGCTCAGCTTTTGCTCATCATAGTCAGCGATCACTTCTGCTAAAGCATAAGATTTCAAGCCGTCAAAATCGTATTTGCTGGTCTCTGACTTTGGTAGCACAAACCCTGTCTTTTCAGAGATTTTGTCTTTGAGACTTTCTGCTTGTACTTTGACTGTCTCAATCGCGGTATCTGTCTTGCTCGGATTATGGGTACCGACTTGCTTGATATACCCGTTATCAAGCTGAATCGTATCTGCATACAGACCAATTTTTGCGGCTATCATGTCACGTAGCTGCTCACAAGCAAGATAAATACTACTACCAGAACTTGCTGCACCGAAGCTACCGCCCGAACCAGACGCTGGTGGCAATTCGCTATCACCCAACTTCATCTCAATATGGTCGATGGGCAAGCCTAGTAAATCGGCTGCCACTTGCGAAAACACCGTATAAGAACCCGTACCGATATCCGTCATATCTGTTTCAATCACAGCTTTGACGCCAAGCTCTTTTGAAGCATCTACTTGTAGCGTTGCTCGCGCTTCTGATTGCTGTAGCGAGTTGCCGCGAGAGGATGCGGCCATACCAGTACCTATCCACCAGTCGCCATCTAGCTGACTGGCAGGCTTAGCATTACGCTCGCTCCAGCCAAATTTCTCAGCGCCTTGTTCCATACAGGCAATCAGTTGACGCGTTGAAAACGGAATATCTTGACTAGGATCTTTTTCTGGCTCATTGCGGCGGCGTAGCTCTATTGGGTCAATATCCAACTGTGTGGCAAGTTCATCCATGGCACACTCAAGCGCGATCATACCTACGGCTTCACCAGGCGCACGCATAGAGCCAGAAAGCAATTGGTTCATATCAACTTGTTGATAATTTACTTGGCGGTTTTCGCCGCGGTACAGATAATGGGTAGATAAAGCAGAAGGCTCAAAAAACCCTTCATCAGGTAAGTTGCTACTGATAGAATCATGAATCAACGTGTTGATCACCCCCTGCTCATCACAGCCAATGGCAATACGCTGACGAGTGTTTGAGCGTTTGACCGTCGCCTCCATAACTTGCGGACGAGTCATACAAACCAATACTGGACGATCTAACTCTTTAGCGGCAATAGCAGCGGCGATCGACTCAGGGGCAATGCCTAACTTACTACCAAAACCACCACCAACGTAATGAGCAATCATTTGTACCTGATCTTTATTGAGATCTAAAGCGTCCATGATTTGCTGCTTACATGATGCAATCATCTGATTCGACGTATAAAGAATCAGTTTGTCCTCTTCCCAATACGCCAAGGTCGCGTGCGGCTCCATCGCAGCACTGGTTTGGTTTGGGGTATGATAAAAACGCTCAATGGTCACGGGCGAATCTGCCAGACCTTGCTCTGGGTCACCGTTCACTGCATTCTTGTCTGACCCTTCTTTTTCATTTACTTCATGAGCATTGGATAACTCTTTAGCAAAATCCAAAGCTGCTTGTTCAGTCTCATCTTTGTAAGTCACACGAACTGCTTGAGCGCCTTCTGTGGCGGCTTCAAACGTCTCAGCGACCACAACGGCAATAGGCTGACCATGATAAAAAATCTCGCTAGCGCCTTGAGTGGGGGCTTTGGTTGCTGTTCCTTGCTGCGGATTACGCAAAAAATGCTTAGGGTCGGTGACCACTTTAATAATACCTGGGATGTCATCTAAAGCACTGCTATCGATACTTTCGACGTGCCCTTTAGCGATTTTGGCACTTACCAAAACACCATAAGCTTGATTGTCACGATAAATTTCTGCCGAATAAGGCGCTTGACCGCTCACTTTTAATGGGCCATCAACACGGTTGATCGCTTTGCCCACTAGGTTATTTGTTGTATTAGTAAACGAAGAGTCAACCGGCTCATTCATTGTCATTTTTTTAGTAGGTTCTGGTGGAAGTACTGAGTCTAATAATGACATGATTATGCTCCTTCGCCAGCTAACGCACGCTGAATGACTTGCTTTAATAAACGACGTGTCAGTGGTATTTTAAAATCGTTTTGCCCATTGCCTTTTGCGTCTTGCAATAACAAGTCGGCGGCCTGTTTGATCACCTCATCATTACCATCTGTATCTACTAACAAGGCTTCAACGGCTTCATTGCGCCATGGTTCGGTACCGATTCCACCAAAGGCCAAACGTACAGCGGTTAAATGACCATCATCACCAACCTCTATGACAGCAGCGCATGATACTAGCGCAAATGCATAGGAGGCACGGTCACGTACTTTGTCATAAGTATGCATACCTTTGATAGGCGCTGGTAGTACGACATGCGTGATAAGCTCGCCACTCTCTAAAACATTTTCGATGTGCGGTGTGTTTTTTGGTAGACAGTAAAACTCGCTAACAGGAATGGTACGTGTGCTGCCATCTGCTTTGACCGTCTCAATCTTTGCATCGAGCAGACGCATGGCAACTGCCATGTCAGATGGGTGCTGAGCGATACAAGCGTCGCTAATACCTAAGATAGCAAGGGCACGGTTCTCGCCGTTTATAGCTGGGCAACCTGTGCCGGGTTCACGCTTATTGCACGGGCTGTCTGTCTGATAAAAATAATAGCAACGCGTGCGCTGCAAGAAGTTACCGCCTGTGGTTGCCTTATTACGCAATTGCCCTGTAGCTCCGGCCAAAATAGCTCGTGACAGTACAGGATAATTGGCAATCACGTCAGGATGGCCTGCCAAATCACTATTGGTGACCAGCGTACCGATGCGCAATCCACCTTCGTCGGTGGTTTCTACTTGCTTTAACGTTAGGCGTGTTACATCTACAAGTTTGGTAGGCGTTTCAATCTCAAGCTTCATTAAATCTAATAAGTTGGTACCGCCCGCTATAAAAGAGGCATCTTTGGCATTCGCTGACATAGCAGCTTGCTCGGGTGCATCTGCACGGCTATACTCAAAGCGTCTCATGAGCGCCCTCCTTGTGTGTTGGCTGCTTGCTGACGGTTTGAAGCATTACCAAGCTGAGTCTGGCTCGGTGGCGGTGACCAAATACCCGTAACCTGTGCTCCACTCTTTGCATTGGTTGTAGAAACGTCTGTGGTAGACTTTTCCGAAACTTGGCTTTCAAGCACTTGCGAGATGGCTTTAATAATATTGGGGTAGGCAGAACAGCGACAAATATTGCCACTCATACGCTCTGCAATCTCTTGTACGAGCAGCCCATCAGGATTTTTTAAGTCGGCTGTCACATAGCTTGGCCAATTTTGCTTGACCTCTTCTATCAAGGCCGTTGCCGAACAAATCTGTCCTGGTGTGCAGTAGCCACACTGAAAGGCATCATTATCAGCAAAGGCTTGCTGCAATGCTGACAACGATTCAGGCATACCGATACCTTCAATCGTTGTAATCTCATCACCTTCATGCATTACTGCAAGGGTCAGGCAAGAATTGACTCGCTGCCCATTGATGAGCATTGTGCAGGCACCACACTGACCGTGGTCACAGCCTTTTTTTGGTCCAGTAATTTGTAAATGTTGACGACAGACATCGAGCAATGTCGTTCGTGTGTCGAGATTATCGAATTGATAATCCCGCTTATTTATTGTTAGTGTTAAGGTAGTCATGCTGGCTTCTCGCTGGCAGGTAAACATAAAAGAATGGCTATAAACGCTTTTCACAACCGTATTAATGAATTTATTATGACTGAACAGACGAGTTATTTTGTTCTGACTTTGTAGTCATTAGAGTGTAGTTTTTAATCCAAAGTCGTCTTAAGATGACAATATCTTCGTTTTTTTCGTCTTACTGTGTATCATTTAATTCACGATATCTAGTCACCAAAAACGCGCTGACTCTTAGCAGGTCAATGCAATGACTACCTACATTATTGTTATACCACTATGCTCGTTACCAAAGTTACAGTAGGTAACTGAAGTCGTCACTTAGCCTACATTGCAATCGCTTTAATATTCTCCTAGCATGGCTTAAAGCTTTATATCATTTAAGGCATTAAACAATAGCTATCCAAAATAAAAAACGAATCCTGCGAGGCATTATGAAACCGTTAGAAAAACCCTTACGCATAGACATCGTCTCTGATGTTGTATGTCCTTGGTGCGTCATTGGCTATCGCCAGCTGGCTGAAGCCCTAAAACAAACGAACACCGCTCATAGTATTCACTGGCATCCGTTTGAGTTAAATTCGAGTATGCCAGCCGAGGGACAAAACCTACGTGAGCACATTATTGAAAAGTATGGCTCTACCAAAGAAGAGTCTGATGCCAGCCGTGAGAGAATGACGGAAGCTGGAAGAGAGGTGGGTTTTGAGTTCAATTTCAATGACGACACGCGTATGCACAATACCTTTAATCTGCATCAGCTTTTACATTTCGCTGATCAGCAAGGACGTATGCACGAGTTAAAACAAGCACTGTTTGAGGCGCATTTTACCAACAATAGAAATATCTCTGATATCAACGTGCTAGCTGACATTGCAGCAGAGATAGGACTTGATCGTAGTGAGGCCTTGGCGGTGTTGGAAGGTCAGTTTTTTGCAAAAGAAGTTCGTACAGAAGAGCAGCATTGGCAACAGCAAGGTATTCAAAGTGTGCCAGCGATTATCTTTAATGAGCGTCATCTGGTTAGCGGTGCCCAAGGCGTCGATAACTACATAAGTATTTTAGAGCAATTGGCCACTATGTCTGACTAATCCATTGTTTAAAATAAAAAGGCTTATTTATGTCTTCGACTCACAGTCCAAACATCCTTGTATTCGATGTTAATGAGACACTGCTCGATATCACTACACTGACCCCTTTATTCACTCGTCTTTTTGATGATCAGGCTATTTTTAGAGAGTGGTTTGCCCAACTCGTGCTGTATTCACAAACCATGACGTTGTCTGGTCTTTATACACCTTTTGGTGACATTGGTGTCGGCGCATTAAGTATGATTGCCGATATTTATCAGATAACACTGACAGAAAGCGATATTGATGAGTTAAAAGATCGTATGGGCAATATGCCTGCCCATGCTGATGCTATACCAGCCCTCACTCGCTTGCGTGAGGCTGGATTTCGATTGGTGACCTTAACCAACTCTCCGAGCAGCGCGTCACCCACGCCACTAGAAAAAGCAGGGTTAAGCGATTTTTTTGAGCATCATTTTAGTATTGAAGCCGTCAGCAAGTTCAAGCCTGCGCCTGAAACCTATCAATTGGTTGCTGATACGCTGACAGTAGACTTATCAGATATGTGTCTGGTCGCCTGTCATCTTTGGGATACCATTGGTGCGCAAGCAGCTGGTTGTCAATCCGCCTTTGTTACAAGACCACATAACACCATGCTACCAGCAGCCAATGTGCCAGAGCCTAACTTTGTGGCGTCAGACCTGTTAAGCCTTGCAGAGCAAATAATCAGTAGTAAAGAGTTTCAATAACTAATTGGGAACTGGTGACTCTGCTCATTTAATATTGGTCAGTTAGGTATCATTAATCCTGAATAAAGAAGATACAGCAATGATACTGGACTGCCAACGATATATTTTCGCCGCCTCTGTCTGCGAAGGCATAGCAAGCAAGGAAAATTTGTTCTAGTAGCGCGTACTAATCGACGTATCTATATTATATAGGACTGGCTATATTAACTTTACCTTAGACCAGCAACTTTATAACTTTTAAAAAACAGTCATTCAAAATATCTTTCAAAAAAAATGCTACCCTTATTATTGGAGTAGCATTTTTGTTTTGTAATTCTGGTACGTTGTACGTTGGCTACCTTTTACTCTGCAAAATGAACCACAGAACGAATACTCTCGCCTTTGTGCATCAAGTCAAACGCTTCGTTGATGTCTTCTAATGGCATGGTATGCGTAATAAAATCTTGCAGTGGGATTTCACCTGCCAAATAACGCTCAACATAGCCTGGTAATTCTGAACGGCCTTTCACACCGCCAAATGCTGAACCTCTCCACACGCGACCGGTAACCAACTGGAATGGACGGGTAGAGATTTCTTGCCCCGCACCTGCCACACCGATGATGACGGACTCGCCCCACCCTTTGTGGCAGCACTCAAGCGCTGAGCGCATGACGTCGACGTTGCCAATACATTCAAATGAATAATCAACACCGCCATCGGTTAATTCAACAATGACTTCTTGGATTGGCTTGTCGTAATCTTTTGGGTTGATGCAGTCGGTTGCACCCAATTTTTTGGCCAGCTCAAACTTGCTTTCATTGATATCAATGGCAATTATACGGCTGGCTTTTGCCATCTCAGCACCAATGATGGCTGACAATCCAATACCGCCAAGACCGAAGATAGCCACCGTTGCACCCGCTTCGACTTTGGCCGTATTCATGACCGCGCCCATGCCGGTAGTCACACCGCAACCAAGCAAGCAAACCTCTTCTAACGGGGCTTCTTTGTTAACTTTGGCCAAAGAAATCTCTGGTAAAACGGTATATTCAGAAAAAGTTGAGCAGCCCATATAATGATAAATTGGCTCACCATCTTTATAAAAGCGCGTGGTGCCGTCTGGCATCAAGCCTTTACCTTGTGTTTCGCGTACTGCAGAGCATAGATTGGTTTTGCCTGAGCGGCACATTTTACAAACGCCGCACTCTGCTGTGTACAAAGGAATCACGTGATCGCCAACTTGCACGCTGGTCACACCTTCGCCGATTTGCTCAACAATACCGCCGCCTTCGTGACCTAAGATTGCTGGAAAAACACCTTCTGGATCTTCACCAGACAAGGTAAACGCATCCGTATGGCAAACGCCACTTGCCACGATTTTGACCAACACTTCGCCCTTTTTGGGTAGCATGACATCCACTTCTTCGATAG
The DNA here is from genome assembly GCF_052850615.1 of Psychrobacter sp. 1176_08. Classification (NCBI taxonomy): domain Bacteria; kingdom Pseudomonadati; phylum Pseudomonadota; class Gammaproteobacteria; order Moraxellales; family Moraxellaceae; genus Psychrobacter; species Psychrobacter sp. 1176_08. The sequence continues at coordinate 317,293 of NZ_VXCU01000002.1, read as the reverse complement.
ACAGTGGTTCGTTCGGGCCCCACGCAATGGCGGCTTTAGATTTGATAAATTTATCTGACATATGCATATTCTCTTTTTAATGGATTGTTTTTAATAAATTGTTTTTATGGGGAGTAGTCGATTCACTTTAAGAGCGACTGGAATGAATGTTGCGCCGCCTATAGATTAGCAGCAAGTAAGTAACATTTATACCAGTCGCCTGTGACTATCATCGCTTTTAACTATCAATGTATCGATTTTATTTTGAAATACCTATACTGACTGATTCAAATGATCATTCCGCTAGCTTATCTTGCTCACCCAGTGTAGGCAAGCGGCGAGGCAATGGATTTGTTCTCTTTGCCATGATAATGACCATTATAGTTTTTTCTGTAACGATAACAATATGCTATATTTGCAAATATCTTTTACACACAGGTAATAATCATGCGTTGGGATGGTATTAGCGAATTCGTTTATGTGGCAGAGTACGAGAGTTTTACGCGTGCGGCAAAAGAGCTTGGAATATCCACCGCGCAAGTCAGTCGACAGATCAGTGCGCTGGAGAAGCGCCTGAACATTAAACTTCTGTACCGCACAACGCGCAAAGTATCTCTCTCAGAAGAAGGCCGCGTGTTTTATCAGCATTGTCGCGGTGTGCTCGATGGCTTGGACGCCGCCGAGCAAGCAGTCAGTAATTTGCAATCAAAGCCGCAAGGTCGGATCAAACTGACGGCTCCTGTGACTTATGGCGAACAACAAATAGTCCCGCTACTCAATGATTTTATGGTGCAGTATCCTGATATCGAAGTGACTGCTTTTTTGAGTAATCAAAAAATAGACTTGGTTGAGGGTGGTTATGATTTGGCCATTCGGATTGGTAAATTAAGCGATTCGATGATGATGGCAAAAAAACTCAGTCGTCGCACCAACTTTGTCTGTGCAACACCAGCTTATCTTAGCCAATACGGTGTGCCGCGTACGTTAAAGGATCTTGGTCAGCATAATTGTCTATTAGGCACACGCGATTATTGGCATTTTGTTGAAAAAGGCGAAGAAAAAAATCTACAGGTAACAGGAACCGTGCAATATAACAGCGGTCATGGCTTGGTTGATGCGGCATTAAAAAGTCTAGGTATTGTCCAGTTACCTGACTATTATGTACAAAAATATTTGGCATCAGGCGAGCTCGTTAGTATATTGGACAGCCATAGAGAACCTGAAGAAAGTATTTGGGCCATTTATCCGCACAACCGTCATCTATCGCCAAAAATCAGGCTGCTCGTGGATTATTTAGCAGCACATTTGGCTTAAAATGCCATTAAGTTACATTACTATGTAATTCTATTTTTAGCTTCTTCGCGCATTCAATAATTTTTCTTCTATCGGCAGGCAGTGCGCCGTACTCGATTGCAGTTTCTCGCATTTGTACCGTCACATCATAGTGAGGATAGCTGGCGTTACGATGAAACAGGCGCTTGTCCACGTCAATCAATGCCGCAAACTCATGCAATTCTTGTAAGGTATCGGCCAGCATATGACACCATTTATGGCCTCTAAACTCTATACATACAAAGTCCACATATATCGCCATGACTTACCCCTCTTATCTTTCAAACTGTTAAAACAATTCTCGCACGTTCTTTTTTAACTGCGCCAGTACGTGTTGGTATTCAGCATGACTATGATCTAATGTACTCAATCGTCCATAGCGCAGCTGTCGATAATCTTGCTTAATAGACGTAATTTTTGCTTGTAGCGTGTCTAAATCCACTCTATTTATCGGCTGATGATGGTGATTAGTATCAGTCTGCGTATGTACCTGATTCTGTTGACCATCCATCGTTGCTGTCACACGATCAAGCCAAGAAAGCGGACCTTCATCCTCTGCTCGTGCCAGCAACTTATCGCGTTTACTCAAACGCTTTGAGAGCTGAGCCAATGGCCTGTCTGCTGGATGCCAGCGTTTACGGCGGCGCTGCCAAATCAGCAATACCAAGACAGCCATCACAACAACAGCGCTGGTTGCCAACCAAATAATCTGCCCCATGACTGAGCGAATATTAAACCATTTCAATAGCGAATCGGCCTGCTTATCTTGGTCATAACCAACCACATCTTTTTGCCAGTAGTAACTGGCCTGATCGGATAAGCGCCGCAAGGCTTGTAGCATCTGATACTGCTGATAACTGATTTGAGCACCAGCGCCATCACCAAACATGGCCGCGCCTCGTGACTCTGTTATCGCATTCATCCCCTGCTCTACGCGTTCAGGCGCGACAAAGCTTGTTGGATCAACCCTTACCCAACCTTGGCCTTCAAGCCAAACTTCAGTCCAAGCATGGGCATCTTTTTGTCGCACTTCCCAGACATTGCCACCGCGGCTCAGCTCGCCACCTTGATATCCAGCCACGACCCGCGCTGGAATCCCTGCGGCTCGCAACATAAAAGTAAAGCTTGAGGAATAATGCTCACAAAACCCCGCTTTGGTGTCGAATAAAAACTCATCAATGCGATCATCATTCAATCGCGGCGGTGATAGCGTATAGCGAAATTCGGTTTGATTGATCCAGCGCTCGATAGCATTCATATAACGAATAGGATCTGACCCCGACTGTACAAGTAACTCCTTGGCCAATGCCCGCGCTTTGGGGTTACCCTCAGCTGGCAATGCAAGATTGAGTTGCCGCAGTTCATCAGTCAAAATAGAGTCGATCTGCATTGGCGTGAATTGTAGAGTTTCATAACGCAGCTGCTGAGTAACGGGCTCATCTTTTCGTAAGGTAAAATTTGATGTCACACTGATGTCTTGCTGCTGAGTAAAAGGATAATCAAGTCCAAATAGCCAGTTTTGCTGAGTAGGCTCTAAAACTACCGTATAATTTGTAGGTGACTGTTTTGCTGCGTCAGGCACCGTGGCAAAGGCATTTTCAATCCAAGTCGGCATTTGCGGTGACGCTCGCCATTGTCTTTGTTGCAGGCTTGGCCGCCAAGTCACACCGTCAAAATCACTAAACACCAATCCTCGCCAATACAGCTCCTGCTGCGGTGGACGATTATCCGCAAATTCTACTCGAAAAGCCAATTCAGTGGATTGTCCCAAATTGGCAAAATCACCCGGCGACATGCTGTCGGACACGCCAGTGGTCGCCTGTCCACTTGATAGCTGCACTGACCATAAAGGTGGCAGCCGAGGAAAAAACAAAAACAGCACAACCAATAGCGGCAATGCCCCAATACCCAAAACGCCGAGCGTACGCAGACGACCGTCACCGCGAGCATTGCCATCATCATTGAGCGCAATAAATGCCAATAACACGACAATCACGCCAATGACCACTTCTAGCGTCGTTACCAACCCTTGATCCATCAAAAATAGCGCAGCAAGCACAAACAAGGATAGATTTAATAATACATACGCATCACGGCGCTTATATAACTCCCACAGCTTACTAACGAGGCACAGCACCAAAAACGCCACCCCCATATCCAGTCCAAATGCGGTATTGTAAGTCAGCCACAACCCTGCCAATCCCAGCAAGAAACCCAGCATTTGCATGCCTTGATACACCCGCTTTAGATGCCGTCTCTCTTTAAATCGCGCCTTTATGTTTGGCAACTGAGCACAAATACTGACGACGGCAAAGCCTATCAACCACAATGGCAAGTGAGCGGCATGAGGCAAAACAACAATGACTTGAGCCAGTAATACCCAATAATAGGCTGGCAACGCCAATAATTTGCGGTACCATTTATTGCTATTGACAAGATTATCCTGAGTATCAATATACCGACCTACGGCCAAATACTCAAAACTGGCAGCGTTTACGCTATCTGTAGACGAGTGAACCGAAGAGCGCTTAGCTAAGCGTTGAGAATCCGTCATGGTGCTTTCGCCAATCTGAGTAAGCACGTTTGCGCAAAGTTGTCGCCTTCACCAAGTGGGGTTGCCGAGGGCGCATCATGTGGTAAGCGCATTCTAAACGGCACGCCCAATTGACCCAGTGCCATCGCGCCATAGGCCAGCTGTGAAAGCTTTTGTTCATGGTGTGCGGCCGGCATATCCATATAGTCTAAAGTTTGCTCATGACCGACAGGATCAGAAAAATGCTTGGTAAACATACCTTGACCGCGCGCAACATGCCCCCAAGACACACGCGCAAGCGACTCCCCTTCTCGGTAGTTATCGAGACGCTCAAACTCATCTTGACCTTGTCGATACTGCCCACCTGTTGGCAAATCTTCTAGACTTGCTTCTGAATAGTACGTTTGCCAATCAAATACTTCTGGCTTCGGATACACCCAAGCGGTGCGGGCAAAATACACATAAGACCATGCGCGCATGATACCTAAAGGATATACCGTTTTGATGGTTAATCGTGGCAGTTCAAGCACGCCGCGAAAATCTGTCTGAACAGGCAGGCGAATTGTTTGCTCGCCTTGAAGCTGAGTGACCAGTACAGAATGCTGACCCTCATGGTTGTTTTGGCTTTTTTTGTCCGTAGATTTTATGGTTTCTTTATCGGATTGCTCAAAACCAAATAATAGCTGCCGCCTTGGTTGCCTACTATCACTACGTAGTTGCAATGTGACCCAAGCAGGCGTACCTGCTTCTGTCATCGTCACTTCTAGTAGAACCACTTTTAATCCTGAGATGTGCGCAAACGTCACATGAAAGCTAATCAACCAAATGCTCACAAGATAAAAACACAGTCCTAGTACCAAATTGTTGCCATAGTTGATACCAGCAATGAAAGTGATGATTAGTAAGACTGCAAACAACAAGCCTTCACGGCTAAAAAAGATATAGATATTACGTAAATTGAGTGTTGCGCTATCACTTTTGGGTGCCCGCGCGTCAAACCAACGGCGTAATATCGACGTGATAGGAGCCGTTAAGGCTTTTGGCAAAAGGCGCATAGTTGCCCTATCCTCACCATAGAATTAAAAGAATTACGAGCATTCAGCAAACATTTTGAATAGTCATTTTTGCTAAATAGGCTTTTAGGCAATAACAGGCACTTCTGCCAAGATACGTTGAGCGATAGTCAGCGGCGCTTGTCCCCCACCTGTCACATGGGCTGGTATAAAACGCTGACCCAAACGATGATCAGTGACTGCGGCAAACACCGCTTGGATGTCTTCAGGTGTTATCTCCATATGACCAGAGACATATGCATGGGCTTGAGCCGCACGCTGTAACGACAATACGCCACGTGGTGAGAGACCGTGATACTCTTGGCTTGAGCGAGTTTTTGCCACCAAACGCTGTAGATAGTCCAAGACCACATCAGCAACATAAACTTGTTTGACCCCTTGCTGAGCCAATATCACAGTCTCTGTATCAAGCATAGCATCCAAATCTTTTAACAGCTCACGGCGGTCCTGACCTTTTAACAGCTCACGCTCCGCTGTAGGAGAAGGATACCCTAGTGATAAGCACAACAAGAACCGATCAAGCTGCGACTCTGGCAAAGGGTATACGCCCGCTTGCTGTAAAGGGTTTTGCGTTGCAATCACAAAAAAGGGCTGCGGTAAGCGATAAGTTTGCCCGTCTTGCGTGACTTGTCGCTCTTCCATCGCTTCTAACAGCGCGCTTTGTGTTTTAGGGCTAGAGCGATTGATTTCATCAGCAAGTAACAGTTGCGTAAAAATAGGTCCTGATCTAAACTCAAATTTTTGTTTGCTTTGATCGTAGATACTCATCCCTAAAATATCTGCTGGCAACATATCGTTGGTGAACTGAACTCGACTAAAACTCAATCCCAGCAGTTGTGCCAACCCTTGTGCCAGAGTCGTCTTTCCCATACCTGGCAAGTCTTGCAGTAATATGTGCCCACCTGCCAATATGCCACTGAGCGCCAGTTTGACTGCTTGCGGCTTATCCAGCACAATTTGGTTTAACTGTATCATCATCTGTGCAATTTTCTGCTGATTGTGAAGATAGTCGGTCGCTGAATCGGTCATAGTAATGTATTGGCTCATTTTTATAGGGATAGTATGGTAGATCAGGAGTTGTTTTTATTATTTTCTACTACTGGTGCTGCGGCGCGAAGCGTTGATAAATATGCGATCAAATCAGTACGCTCTTTGATATCTGGCATAGGATCTGAGAGCATTTTTGAATTTGGCATCGCTTTTTGGGCATCAGCAATATAGGGATCTAGCGTTTCTGCATTCCATACCCAACCGGACTGCGCCAAACCTTCACTGTAAGTATAATCTTTTAACTGAGCAGCTGGTGCACCGTATATATTCATCAACTGCGGGCCTTTTTTGTTGAGACCTGCATTGAGCTGATGACATTGGCCACAAGCTTCTTTATAGATGGTAGCCCCTTTACGTGCATCACCTTTGGTATACACAGGTAATGTGACAGGGGCGCGGTGGTCAGGTGGTGTATGGTCGCACGCAGTCAGTAATAAAATGGCAGAAAAAAGACCACTGATGTAACATTTACTAGAGATAGGCATTTTTAACAATCTTTGGTTGAAGGGTGTCAGCTACGATAAATACTATCGGCTACAACGTAGGAGTAAATATAAATAGTATCAAGTCAATCATAGTCGCCTATAAACACATAGCGTTGTCTATAGGCATTCATATCAATAGAAAATGCTCATAGCGTCACGATAATCTAGACCATAAGCAAATAAAAAAACCGTTAACTCGCAAGCTTAATCGTGGTGCTCGGCTCTTCTAAATAATAACCTTGTAAATAGCGCGCACCCACACTCCATGCAACGGACATCGTTGCTGCATCTTCAATATAAGGCATGAGTACATCAACCTTAACCTCATTGGTACGACCAATAAGAGATTTGACCGCTTCTAGGTTTTCCGCTGACTCAATACCTTCTACATAGTTATGAGCCAAACGTACCATATCAGGCTGCACAAAGCTGACAATTTCTACCGACTTGGCAGAAGAACCAAAATTATTGATGCCAATCTGACAACCAACTTGATTTAGAGCGATGAACTGATTTTTTGCTAAGGTCAAATGGTCTGAGATATCGTTTTCAACAAACTGTATGGTCAGCATACCAGAAGCACCCCCTACTGCTTTTATAAGTTGACTCACAATATCCGGTAACTTCTTATCGATTAAAGAGGCACTGGTCAATTGTATAAGCAATCTGGCCTGAGAACTGACTTTGCGAATGTCATTGATTTTTTTGCAAGCATTGATCAATACCCAACGATCTATTTTTTCGAGCAATTTGTGTGACTTGGCAACAGCCATGAATTGATCAGGGGTCAATACTGTATTGTCTGCATCTGCTAATGGCAGACGTAGGTATACTTCAAAAAAGTCACTGCGATCATGATTGATGTCGTATATCGGCTGGAACGACAGCTCAAAGCGGTTGTTGGCAATGGCATCAATCAATGACTCAGCAAGGGCATGATCGTCACTATTGGCATGCTCGCTTGGATCGTACAGATGATACGTACCACCATGATTGGAAGTTTCTATCATGATTTGACTAATGGCATGTATCGCACGTTCTAGTAAGATAGCAGGTTCTGCGGTATTTCTTTCTATCTTGGTAATACCAATACTGACGGTGGTACTGATCGTACGCTTATCTACTTCAATCAGCATATCGCCAATTCGAGAACCGATATTTTCTGCCAGATCTTCTAACTCTGACGTTGTCTTATTCTCTACCAATATAGTAAAAGCGGTATCGCTAAAACGACTCACATACCCATCTGACACCATCTCATCCAATGTATAAGCCACCTGTTTGACGGTCGCATCGATACCTTGCAATCCCAAACTGCTACTAATTTTACCGACATTATCCAGCTGAACATATAATAATGCTGCGGTCAGTAACCCTTGCTGCGCCTGCTGGTATACGATTTCTATTTGCTCTTCAAAACCGCGGCGGTTATCAATCCCAGTCAAACTGTCCTGACGCTCAGCGGCCGCTAAACGCTTAGCCACTTCTGCACTATTATTGTGGTTTTGTTGGATAATAACCTGAGTCACAGGCTCGCCTTCTAAAGTCGCTGCCGCCAGCTGCAACTTTGCTTCAAAGGTGCTACCGTCTGTACGCACACTTTCAAACTTAAACTCTACTTCTTGCCGACTGCCTTTATCAAATTGACGTAAAAATTGTTTAAAACCTTTAACGTTATCGCCGCCTGCAATCAGATCAATAATGGGCACACCGATAGCCTCACTCATTGAATTAAAGCCGAAAAGCTGGAGATAAGGGTCGTTAGCGAAAATATGAACCCCTTGATCGATATAAGCAACCGCACTTTTAGAGTTTTTGATCAATACATTGGCGCGCTGCTCCGCTTCAGAGATGACATGCCGTAAATTTTTGAGTTCGCGGCGACTGCGCAAATTATCGTGCTGCAAACAAATAGACATCACCACTGCCATTTCTTGATCAGCTCGCAGCGCTTTCACCATGATGCCACTGATAACGCTAGGCAAACCTTGCTCGTTATTGGCTGTCGCTGACACCTCTTCGGTCAGTAGGCAAATCATGGGCAGATCTACGCCTTGCTCTTGGATGATGCCTACCGCATCCGTAAAGCTCATATCATAAGCTTTACCGAATACCAAAGTGTCCCAAGGCTGCCGTAACGCCTTCAAAAACTCCTCTTTGTCATCCAAAAATCCCAAATTTACGGTGTCATAATACCCCTCTAGTAAACTTACGAGACGTTCAGCATAAAGCTGGTCATCATCGATGACTAATAGATTTAAGATGGATTGAGTGCGCATAAAGAAGCCTTTTGAATCTTGTGATGTTATTTTCATATCGGACGTTAGATACCATACACCTTTTCCAAAAATACAATCATATAGAACGTACTATCAAGAATGGGCTTAGCGGCTTTTATGATTCTGATATTTTTTTGATTTAAAATGTCAGGCTCAGGAGCCAAAGGTATCACATAGATTAGGGTAACCATCATCGTCATTATAGACAATAATTTAATGGGTTGCAGGTTAACTTACCCGCTTCATTGTTTAGTCAGACTATTTAAATAAAAATATAAGTAATAATTTTTACACATGTCTGCGTCTCTATTTTTATGATAAAACAAGCCAGTTATATTTTTACTATCTCATACTGGCTAAATTCATCCGTGAATAATACTCTTTTTTCCAAACGCAAAGGCGTTTGTTTATTGTTGATACGCATCGTTACTCTGTCATGCGGTTGGAAGTAAGCGGTTGGTACTATTAGTGTACCTGCCGTTTGCAGCTGCTCATCCCCACCAAGGATAAATGCTGGTACAAAATGTTGACTGCGCGTTTCTCTACCTTCCAAACGTATGCCGCAAGCAACGACTGCATGTCCAAGCACCTGCCACTCAACTTCTAGGTTTTTGTCATCAGGATTCAACCAGCGTGCCACGCCTATTGACCAATCAGTTGATGCATTTCTATCAGAACGACAAATTAAAAAAAGACTCATAGTAGATACTAATAGCGGTGCTGTCATCGTCCACTTAGGGTCAACAATGCCTAGATCAACGCCTTCTTGATTGGGCAACTCTTTAAGCTGGGCAATGCCACTATCTGTCACTATCTCACCATAGTTTGATATGGTGTCTTTATTTAATATAGCTTCTTTATTTGTCGCCTGCGAATGATCTGCTGGGAATACCAATTGTAATCTGCGAAATAAAGACGTGTCACTATTACTTAAAATCTCGTGAATGACGGTTTCATCGCCGCCCCGCTTATGTTTGCCTGTCTCATAGCGAGGGCGCTGCTCCTCTGGCAAATCATTCACAGCAATCAGATTGGCAAAACTTTGTGACCCACTAACGCGATAATGAATATTATTGAAGCCCGTGATTAGTACAGCTTCTTTTTTGATAACATATTTGGTCGCTGGTGTGAGCGGTGTTTGCAAATATCGATACCTCATTGTCATCGATAGTTTATTTAACAAATAGCATTCAGCGCCTTCACTACCCTCTACAATCAAAGCTTGCACGCGTGCTTCAAAATACGCGAGCAATGGTCCAAGCTCTATAAACAAGCAATGATGGTGATCTTCATAAGGATTGATATCAGAGTTGGCCGTTAAATAGGCAGGCGGCTTATCACTATGTAAATCAACGAATACCCGTGTCTCAGTTTTTGGCTCTATCGTTGCAACAATATATTTGCCCCATTCAGGCAATAAGCGTTGGACAAGCAAAACAGTCTGGCGTTGCATGGCACGCATATTTAACAAACTGTGCAGACAAATTTGACAATACAATTGATGTATATTACTGGCACGCAAACTGCCTGTAGTCTCAATATGATTAACAGTCAACACGTGATGTTGATGAGCAAGAGCATATAACCGATTAGTTTTGTACCACAAATAAGGTGATGGTTTTTGATAACAGATCACCTCTTCGCCCAGTAATTTTTGGTACATTAACAACGTCTGATAAATAGCAGTAGCAAGCAATACCGATGAATCATTACTAACCTTGAAATATCGTTTCCAGACTTTGCTAGAAGGAGGCTTCTTCCGGTTTTGTAGCAATGCTTGCTTATCATGTATCACTCTGTCATAAGCCATAATAATGAGATAATATAATGACTTTACCTGATCCATATGAGACAACGGCACGTCATTTAGCGCACCAGTCTCATAAATATAGTGTTGTCTTAGCGTGGCAATGAGTTGATCTGAGGCATCTATCACTTGCGCTAGTAGTTTGAGACGTTGTTGCTCCTTGATATTGACCTCACGTAATACGGTGAGTATCTTTTCTAGCTGTTCTGCTTGCTGTATAGGCGTTTGAGAAGGCAAAGTTGCCAACAGTTTGAGCAAATAGTGCTCTTGACCATTGGCCGATTGACTCATAGAAGGTGGCTGCGCTTGAGAAATGGACTTTTTAGAAGACAGATATTCTTGAAACGTTGATAAAGTTATCATCGGTATTCCTAAGAACTAGGGTATGGCCTCATTTTTTCCATAAAATAAGACAGATTTTAATCGAACTTCAATAGAATCGCAGACAGTATCTGCGTATCATCCAATACCTAACACTATTTTACTTGTCACAAACCGAGCTGGTTTTGGCTGGATGAAATGAATGTCTATATCTGATCATCCCTAAATATCCTACGTTAAAACCATCAAAAACACCTGCCAGCCAACCTTTATAAATCACATATAAAACTGATAATTAAAATAGAAAATGCATTCAAAAACAATGACTCTCCTACGCTACCACAATCATTATTTTTTTATACGTTTTTTAATAAACTACCGTGTTTACATTACGATCTATTGTAAATATCGATTGGTACCTTAAAGCGCCTATTTGGTAGCTCTCTGACCAACTTTGGTACAAGATAACCTGGTAGCACTGCTAACAGCGACCAATAAAGCTCAACTGCCGTCTGCTCGTCACTATCAAAGTGAGCTGCGCCAGCAACTTTGTCTAGTACATGCAGATAATAAGGCAAAACACCTGCGGAAAACAAACGTTGACTTAATTTTTTTTGTACCTCGATGCTATCATTAATTCCTGCTAATAGGACAGCTTGGTTTAATAAAGTAATTCCTGCGCTACGAACGCGTTGCAACTGCTCCGAGGTAAATGCATCAATTTCATTGGCATGGTTACAATGAATCACCATCACAATATGGCAGCGACTTTGGGACAACCTTCCTAGTAATGCTTCATCTAGACGGGCTGGAATCACCAACGGTAAGCGAGTATGCAACCGAATGGTAGTCAATTGCGGTATGGACTCTAGCGTATCTAACCAAGCGAATAAACGCCTGTTTGTGACGTTTAATGGATCCCCACCACTCAAGATTACCTCATTAATGTCAGGATGCGCCGTGATATAGTTGACGATGTTTTCTTTTGCATCCGCTGTGGGCATATTGGCACTATAGTCAAAATGTTGGCGGAAGCAATAACGACAATGAATCGCACAAGCACCCGTAATGGTCAATAACACCCTTGACTGGTATTTATGTAGCATACCTTTGACTGGGTTTTGCGTATTTTCACTTAATGGGTCAGCCACATAGCCTGTTACTTTCATTTGTTCACGCTGATCTGGCAATACTTGTTTTAATAAAGGATCATTGCGATCACCAACTCTCATTTTTGCCACAAAATCACGCGGCACGCGTAGCTCAAAATGCTTAGGCACATAGACATCTGCACGTAATGATTCAAGCTTTAAGAGATGTAATAGCTCATCGATGGACGTAATGGCTTCGGATAATTGCGTTTGCCAGTTTTTTTGTGTGATTAAATGGTTTATCATGACAGCCTACTATCTGTGCCTAAAAGGCGGTATTATACGCCTTTAAGGTGTACCCTATCAAAGTATACCCGTTACCCTTTAAGCACTTGGCGTAACAGCAGCTTTTTGTACAGTAAGCGCTACTTATCATCATATTTACAACCCCTAGGAGTCTCTTGTGGCAAGTTTTTCTACTAATGAATTTAAAGCTGGTCTAAAAGTTATGCTCGATGGCAATCCATGCGCCATTCTTGAAAACGAGTTTGTCAAACCTGGTAAAGGTCAAGCCTTTAACCGCGTCAAGTTGCGTAATCTTCGTAGTGGTAAAGTGTTAGAGCAAACGTTCAAATCAGGTGACAGCTTAGAAGCCGCTGATGTGATGGATACGGAAATGAACTATCTATATAACGATGGTGAGTTTTGGCATTTCATGCACCCTGAAAGCTTTGAGCAAATCCAAGCGGATAAAAGCGCCATTGGTGATGCCCCACAATGGCTAAAAGAGAACAGTAATGCATTATGTACCATTACTTTGTTCAATGGCGCGCCTTTGTCAGTCACTCCGCCTAACTTTGTTGAGCTACAAATCACTGAAACCGATCCTGGTGTACGCGGTGATACCTCAGGCGGTGGCGGTAAACCTGCTAAGCTAGAAACTGGTGCTGTGGTACGTGTGCCATTATTTGTGCAGCAAGGTGAAGTGGTACGTGTTGATACCCGTACTGGTGACTACCAAACTCGTGTCAACTAAGTATTTATGAAGCCCAGCGTATATAAAGCTTAATATCTACAAAAGATAGATAGCGGTCAAAACATTGTTTCAAGAGCATCGTTTTGAGAGCATTGTCTCAAAACCATGGATTTCTATAAGACAGTCACTATTTATTTTTCCATAAAAAAGCTGAACCCCTTATAAAGCGGTTCAGCTTTTTTGTATTTATAATGATCATTACTGCTGTGTCTATAAATTCTCTATAGCAATCAACAGAATCATCTCATGATATACGTTTGCAGCTCTCATCATTAGCTAATGTTAAAACATTATTCTTCTTCGTCTTCATCTAGCTGCTTTTGGATAAGCCAATACTGGACCAATGCATTGAGCTGTTCTTGTTTAAAAGGCTTGGTACAATAATCTTGCATACCAACCTTTAAGTACTTTTCGCGTTCACCATCCATCGCATTGGCAGTCAAAGCAATAATAGGCGGCAGTGACTTAGGATCATACAGCTCATGCAGTTTGATGGTGGCCTGTACGCCATCCAAGATAGGCATATGATGATCCATCAAAATCACATCGTAGCGGTTAGGGAATAAAGCAAACATATCAATAGCTTGCTGTCCATCTGTGACATGTGTGACCATATGCCCACTATTGGTCAAAGCCTTTTTGGCGATAATGGCATTCACTGTATCATCCTCTACCAATAAGATATGACCGGCTCGTTCATGACTGGGTTCAATCAAAGTAAAGTCGTTTGACGCTTGCCACGTCTCGTACTGGTTTGCACTTATGATAGTCAAAGGCAGCAAGACGCTAAACGTAGTACCCACACCAACTTCACTATCTACCTCGATGTAACCACCCATTAAGCCGACTAAAGACTTACAGACAGAGAGTCCAAGACCAGTTCCACCATAAAGGCGATGTGTGAACTTATTTGCTTGATCATAGGCATCAAATATTGCTTCTAACGAATCTGCTTTGATCCCAACGCCCGTATCTTTTACTTCAATACACAGTGTCATGACATCGTCGGAGTCCGTGTTTGTATCTATGTCTTCATCATCGCAGTTTAACAAATGCTTAACATCGATACTCACGCGCCCACCTTCACGCGTAAACTTAATTGCGTTATTGACAAGATTCGCCAAAATTTGTTTAAGGCGGACAGGGTCTCCCTTTATATAAGGCGATAACGACTCTGTATAATGATAATCCAAAATTAATCCACGTTGACGCGCTTTAATCGCAAAGAGACTGACAACTTCATTGCATAAAGCCGATAAATTGACTGGTACCGTGTCAATTGTCATTTTTCCAGACTCTACTTTGGATAAGTCTAGAATACCATTGATGATTGACATCAAGTGTTCATTAGACACTTTAATATTATTTATATATTCTTGCTGTTCAACACTAAGATCCGTGTCGCCTAGCATCTCCACCATACCAATAATACCGTTCATCGGTGTACGGATTTCATGGCTCATATTGGCCAAAAAGTCTGATTTAATCTCATTGGCACGTTTGGCATCACGCTGCTTGTCCTGTAGTTGCAAGGCATCTGCAGCTATCATTGCAAATTGAGCCAATATCTTTGCCTGTTGTTCGTCAAAGCTATGATTAGGCTTCGTATCCATTACGCATAAAGAGCCTAAACGATAGGTAATATTATCTTCATGCAAAATAATGGGCGCGCCAGCATAAAATCGTAAATAAGGCGTTTCTGTCACCAATGGATTTTGGCTAAAACGCCTGTCTTGAGCCAAATCTGGCACAATAAAGACTTCATCAGACAGCATCGTATAATTACAAATAGATATCTCACGTGGTGTCCGGCAAATACCCCCAAGTCCATGAGCTGATTTTAGATACTGCGTCTCCTCATCCATGAAGGCAATAGTAATGATAGGCATATCAAAAAACAGCCCTGCAAGATCAATAAGGCGTCTAAATGCTGGCTCATCATTGTCATTGAGCACTTGGTATTTTTTCAGCTTATTGATACGCTCTGCCTCATCTACCGCCACTGGGTAACTGTGTCTAGGTGAGTTAAGTATAGACAAGATAGACTCCCTTAAATAATATCAGACACCCGATTTTATGTTTGCCTGTGCTATCAGCAATTGTAATGCTTCGCTTACCATTATCATCGCTACCACCGATGTGACAACCACTGCTGAGCCATAACCACCGCAGTGCAGTCCACCTGTCTGACAGCTCTTATCCACGCGAGGGGGCTCTGTAGAATAAACACACTTGATACCGAATTTTTCTTTTAGTGTACTGTTGATACCTTTTTCGTGACGGAGCTTGTTGCGTAGTTTGGCCAGTAATGGATCTTGATAACTCTCACGTAAATCACTGACTCTAATTTGACTTGGGTCAATTTTACCACCTGCTCCACCTGCACAAACCAGCTTGAGCTTATTAAAACGGCAATGAAGGGCAATGGCCAATTTAGCATTCATATCGTCTACACAGTCTAACACCACAATAGGCTTACCCTGAGCAGCAGCTGTTTTTGCGTCTTGACGGCTTGGCAATAGCGTTTCTACATTATCTACTGTCAAGAAGTCATCTATTAAATTTAAGGTCACTTTGGGATTGATCTCGCGCATACGTGATGCCATCGCTGCAATTTTACTTTGGCCAAAGGTACTGTTCAATGCTGGCAGCTGCCGATTAACGTTTGAGGCGACCAATACGTCCAAATCAATTAAAGTAATAGTACCTACTGCCGTTCGAGCCAAGGCTTCTGCTGCCCAAGTACCGACCCCCCCTACACCAATAATATAAACATGGGAGGCTGCAAATATATCAACTGACGACTGTCCATAAAGCGTTTTTGTACCCTGAAAACGACGATCATATTGATCACTATTGGCTTCACCAACGTCTTCTATAACGGCACTCTCAGTAGCGACAGGCACTGTCAGTAATGGCTCAAATTGTCGTGTTTCACTCATACCAATTATATACTCTCTTATATTAACGCAGTTATTCTTTACAATTACTTTAACGATTAGCGACAACCATTAATAGTACTATCACTCATTTTGGATAATTCCATGTCATTTGTAAAGCTGCGCAACTGTTAGACCATAACTGCTTAGCAAGCACATCAGATGAAATATCGAGTAACTTACTCAAGCTTTTTAGTACCCATGGTAGGTTACTTGGTACATTTCTATCTTGAATAGGTGCACTACTGTCTTTTTGCTGTAAGCCTTGCTCAAGTGTTGATGACTCTTTTATCGTTGTCCGGCACATAACAGGTATCATATCTGGACAATCTGTCTCAATCACCAAGCACTCAATGCCATACTCTTGAACAGCAGCTTGAATTGCTGAGCGCAATTTTTTGGCGTTAGGATTGGTTACCTGTCCCGTCACACCAAGTTTAAAGCCCAGTTTTACAAATGCTTTTGCTTCTTGTACACCGCCACTAAAACTATGGGCAATACCACCAAGCTTATGGGCGTTATAATCATGCGCCTTTAATATCGCCAATGCTTCTGCGTGTGCTTTACGAATGTGCAACATCACTGGTAACTGATGTGCTACTGCGATATCCAATTGCGCTTTAAAAAACCGCTCCTGCTTGGCGTAAACCTCTGGCACCTTCATGGCCGCGGTAAACGTATCTAACCCAATCTCTCCAATCGCTATGGGTCGATCTTTAGCAACCATTTTTGCCATATCTTCAAGGTGGGCATCGCTATGCTGCTCAATATAAAAAGGATGCAAGCCCAAAGCAATATAAATATTGGTACTTGCCTCATCCTGACTAACGTCTTGTTGCGTAGAGCGCGGTGATAGCGTTTTGATCTGCTCTTTATTGTTCGGTTGATTACTATAGCGTTGCCTGGTCTTGTACATACGTTCAAAATACCGATACAAGTAGCCGACCAATATCAAATGCTGGACGCCATTCTCATAAGCTTTTTGTGTGAGCAGCGCCCTATCCTCATCAAACACTGGTGCATCAAAATGTGTATGAGTATCAATTAGTGGATAGGAATTAGTTTCATTCATTTTAGACATAGTAGAAAAACCTACAAGAGTCATTCATAGACTCCAAATTTTTTATTTTTTAACCGAATACTTCATTATTTATTATCTTTTAGAAACATTAAATAGAAAACTATCTATAAATAATTATTTTATTATCAATATAATATATTTTCACAAATAAAAATAAATGGCTACCTATTTTTAGCAGTATATCGTAATTATTTAATCGTGTTCGGCAGTTTTCTTACCGTTTTTCTTTTCGGCAAGTTCAATAGAAGGCTTTATACTGGCTTTCTGACTACTACGTCTTGGGACGATCAATAATGCTGTCGCAGCACCCGCTAACGTAACCCATTTTTTAACATTTCTGATTTCCATTACCATGACCTTTATATGCCCATAATAGTCTGTAAATTTTATCTACAACGATTTACACCAAGTATTTAAATAGAATAGTATTTAAATACTATTTAGTATACTAAGATATAAGAATCGCTATGTTTTTCTATGTTATGAATACGCAAGCTAATGTACGGAATATTATGAGTTAAATAAGCCGTACATTTAAGAGATAAAATTAAGACATTGTCATTTTATATACGCGTTATGAAAAACCGTATGGTGCATGCTTATCGATTTAGAGGATAGGTTGTTATGCCCGTGCTTGGCGCATCTACTTTGGTAAAACCCTGAGGTGCTGCCCGTGGTGTTTGATCTCGCTTAGGGACAAGGGGGTTTAGTGGCATTAGTTCGTAATCTGCACTGACATCACCATTCCACCCTTCTGTACCACTCAACGGTAATTGTTTGATAGTGCCGTTCTTGTCAATGACTAGCTGTAGTACACGCATCTGATTGAACTTGCGTTCTGTAACGCTAGCGACTGCGCCGCCATCACGAAGGATGGTTGGCTGTAAAAATATAATCAAATTGCTTTTTTGAGTGGAATCATTGTCAGAGCGAAATAATCGACCAATGACTGGTACATTACCCAAACCCGGTACTTTTTGTTGACGCGTGGTGGTGTTATCGCGCATAAGTCCCCCTAGCGCAATGGTCTGTTGATCATCGGCTAAGATGGTCGTATTGATGAGGCTTTTATTAGTAATTAAGCCGCTAGCATTGCCTGTGCTGCCTGGTACAACTGATGACACTTCTTGTGAGACTTCCAACCGTACCGTGCCATTATCCCCAATATGCGGAATAACGTTCAGATTAATACCAATGTCTTGGCGATCGATGGTCTGGAAGGGGTTATTTGAGTTATTGCCGCTGGTAGTGAAAGAACCTGTCACAAACGGCACGTTTTGACCAACTAGAATACTGGCCTTTTCATTATCTAATGTCAGAATAGACGGCATAGACAGCAGATTTGCACTGGTAGAGGAATCAAGCGCTTGCAAGATAGCCCCATAAAACTGGGTATTTCCTCGACTGTCTTTGCTACTATCGCCAATACCAATCAGAGCACCTGCTATCGAACCTGCTGCTGCACTGATACCCGCTGATCCACCACCAGATAAAGCGGCCGCGGCAAGCGAAGCGGCACTTGCGCCCACATTGTTAAAGTTAACCACACCATAGCCACTATTGGCGTTACCAAGTGCCCACTGTACCCCAAGCTGGGTCGCATCATCACCAGACACTTCTACGATAGCGGCTTGAATTAAGACTTGCGCACGGCGATTGTCTAGTTGATTAACGGCGTCTTCAATTTCAAACATCAGCTCAGGTGCGGCATTGACGATGACCGCATTTTGAGTTTCATCCGCGATGATACTAAAGGGTCGACCACCCACATCCGAACCACTGCCTCCACTTGAACTTGGGCTAGCAGCAATTGAATTGGCGGCACTGGTATTGATACCACCCGTCTCGCCAGTTAATGCAGCGCCTGTACTAGGCGTATCATTCAATGATGCTGATTCTAATGAAGAAGCTGCCCCAGCGCTATTGATGGATTGATTGGCAAGTAACCCACGTAGCATTTCTGCAATATGAGACGCACTGGCATACTTTAATCGAAAAACACGCAACCCACTCAAACGCCTTGATGGCGTGGTATCTAACTGATTGACCATTTCTTGTACTTTGGCAATCATTTCAGGACTGCCCTTAACCAACAGTCGGTCACTCGACGCATCAGCAATAACCTTAAGCTGGTTGCTACTGCCTTGTGCTTGCCCACCGCCCGTTGTCATCACTAGCGAGCTGATTAAGTCCATCATGCGTTCGGCATCGACATGGCGTAACGGTATCACGTGCAAACTGTCATTAACATTGCTGTCTAAATCGCGAATAAGCGCTGTTAATTGGTTGAGACTGTCAGCACGATCGGACAAGACCAAAGCATTGACGCCTGGTACAGCAGCCGCATGGGCAGATTGTGGCATTAATGGTCGAATAACGCCCAGCACTTCTGCTGCTTGGGTGTTGGTCAAATAAATAACGCGCGTTGCTAGCGTCTCGCCGACACTATTACCACGCAAATCTACGGCCACGCCAGATTGTTTGGCAACATTGTCTGGCACCAATTTGATGGTCGTACCCGAATCAATTGCCGCTACCCCATTGACTTGCATCACACTCAAAAACAGCTGATAAATTTCATCCCGTGATAAGGCTTTGTTAGAGATCACTGTCACATTACCATTGATACGGGGATCAAGAACAAAGTTCTGGTCAGTGATGGTCGCAACTTCATTGATAAAAGCTTTGATATCAGCATCTTGTAAGTTGACCTTCCAGCTTTCAGCACTTGCAAGACCAGTACCAGCAGCCCATAGTGGCACTGCAATGCAAAGTGGACGACACAGGCGCATCAAACGCTGTAATACATGGTGCAAAGGCGTGACTGAAAAATTACGAGAACTTACCATATTCATGTTTACCCAAAATGATGTCGCTTAGGATGTACTAACCTTATTGTGTGCTAAAAGTGATCCCTTAGCAGGTGGCTTACAATAGCACTAATCAAAGTCTTGTTTCTTTTAAATAGGATACTTAATATCATTGCATTTCTCTAAAACTGCTGACGAATCGTAATCACTTGCTCACCGCGGCGCACTTCTATCTGCGCCTCGCCCGATTGCTGTATCTGTTGGAGCACACCAGCATCTTGTGCAGGATTGCTACCCACGCTCTGACCATTGACCGTCAACACTTGATCGCCTGGCTCAAGGCCTAGACGATTACGCAATTTAGCAGGCATCGCTGCCGTCACTTGATAGCTCTCACCAGATGCCATGACACCCATTCTGCTCAGATAACTGGCAGGATTATCCTGTAATGCCGTAACGGCTTCTTCTATCGCAGATTGCGGACTGGTTGTCTCACCCGTTTCGGGGGCTTCAGGCGTCATATTCTCCATAGGCTGAGGCGTGGTAGGCAGCATGTTATTATTCGGCAAACGCTGATTGCTAATGCCGCCTGCTATCATATCACTTTGGTCTAATGGCATGGCTTCTGGCATCTGAATGACGGTTTGTTTTTCATTTGCATCGGCAATGACAATCTCATTCCAGTCGACTGCAATTAAAGTATAGCCACTGTCTTTTAAGCGATCGCCAATGCGATAGTTTTTTACTTCACCGTTAACATCCAGCATGGCTGAAGACAGGCTCTCCGGTATGGCCAGTAATACGCCTTTCAGACCAATATTGGGTGGTGGCTGTACGGCAGCAGCAATGGGATCAGGCTCAGCGAAAATAGCGAATACACTACCAGAATCAGTGTTGGCACTAGACGTGTTTTGCAAAGTCGCTAACGGCAATGAAGGCGCTAATGGTGGCGCTAATAATAGCCACAATAATCGCGCGGCTGTCCAGCACAACCAAGCGATGGTCAATAATAGCAACCAACCCGAGAAGCGATTGAGAGTTTTAATAACAGGCTTGAAGTTCGCAGACACATTCATCATTTAGGGCATCCCCAGTCCAGCCGATAGTGGCTGACGTACGCTGACGACTGGTGTATCTTGCGGTGCTTGCCCCTTATACTCAGGCATATTTTCTAATAGACGCTGGGTCAAACTGACATCTAACATCATATCGCCATCAACATATAAGTCACCCAAACGCTTATCTTGGTTATTGAGCAAATTGATATGCAGCAGGTTCTGATTGTTTTTCTGCTCGGCACTCAGCTCAGCTCGCATCACTGGCATGGTAATATAAAAAATCTTACCGCCGCTCGGATAGCCAACTTCACCGCCAACCCATGTCAACTGACCGTCCGCTTGAGTAAATCCAGCTAGTGCCTTATTAGACTCATTGTCTGCTGCACTTGAGCCAGACTGAAGTTGCAATGATACGTTGTTGACTTGAATGGGTGTATTGGGCAACTGCCAATCAACCACACTGGCTAGCGTTTCAGGTGCTATTTTACCGCTCATATTATCAACTTGCCACGAGTTGACCCCTACTTTTACTTGTCCGTTTAAGCGGGTTTGGTCTGCTTGAATATCAACCTCAGCACCTAACTTGCCCAATAATAGGTGCCACGGCTGCCATGACCATTTTGCCGTCCCTGTGAGTGGTATCGCTGACACAGGCATTTGCCAAATAACTGAGCCTTGCCATAAGTTACCAGACACGTGCTGCACATAAGGCGTATCAGGCGCATACTTCTCTAGTAGCCACGATGCTGGCATCTGCAAGATAGCAAATAGTGCAAACAATATGATCCCAACCAGCCACCATAACTTGCGAGGACGCTTATGAGACGATGCAGAAACTTGGGGCACAGTGGCATAACTCTTCTATGAGACGAAAATGTCATTATCATAACAAACAATGGCATACAGATGACAGAAAAAAAGCCAGTATCTTTTTTGCCAAAATACTGGCAATAAAGATACTGGCTTCGTCTATTATAAACGCTATCACTGCGTACAATAAAATTTACTGGTTACACCTAAGCTGTGTCCATTGATTTTATAGATAAGGTAGCCTATGACTACCTAAGTGATGGCATCAATATTATCTATTACACTGCAAAATCTTCGAGATCACGACCTGCCGTTAACGCTTCAACCAACCAAGTTGGCTTACGACCACGTCCTGTCCAAGTCTCTTCATTGTTATCTGCGTTACGATATTTGATACTGCGCTTTTTCTCTAGCTTTTCGCCCGCTTTCAAAATCTCTTCGATAGTCGCATTGCTGTCTTCTGAAATTTTCTCGAACTGCATATAAGCATCATACAAACGCTGATGTTGCTTTTTGGCAATAAGTTGCTGAGCGTTTTCTGTGATGGCGCGTAGCTCATCTACATTTAGGTTGTCCAAGTCGATTACGTTATTCTTGCTCATAATAAATCCAACTGTAAAATAAAATAAAGATCAACTTAATAGATATATTAATCGCTATTAAGCACTGATAAATAATTATTCATTCATTTCTAAAAGAATGAATAAACCACTAAAATATTAAATATATAAAAATTATTAATTATCATTTTTATGATGCTCGTCAATATAAACAAAAACTTATCATAAATCAATAGCGCACTATTATGACCATATAACAAAAATATTAAAAAGCAAACATAAGTAAATAAAATAAATTTTTATAAATCAGTACTTGGCAAGCATGATTTTTCTCTAATTTTAAATAGTTTATTTATAATAAAATAAACATAAATCTATAAAAAACCTCTAGCTGACTCAAGAGGTTTAATGCTTATATTTAACTATAAAGTACTTTTTATCTATTTTTGGCGATCACTAGATCCATTAGAAGTACTATAGAGCTGAGATTGAAATAGCCCCAATACTATTGCTCAATTCGCTTTATAAAACTGGTCATACCAAGCGATAGATCGCCATGACTTTTACGTTGTATCTCTTGTGCCAAAATCAACAGTTGTGAGTTATTCACACATTGCTCTAGCAAGAGTAAATAGCCCCAAGCCTCTGCCGCAGACGCATTTCTTTCTATATAAACTGCCAAATCTGACTTTATGTTTTCATATCTTGCCGCAGATAACTTAGTTTTAAAAATATTGCCAATTGCTTTCATTCTTTTGGGAGATTTATGATTGAAAGCACGATCAATGGCTGACTCAATACTGATATCAGAGGACTGGTTTATTGGTTGGGTTTGAGTATCTATCAAGGTACTGTTGGCACTAACGATCTCAATATACTCAAGCTCTAAAAGCAATTCGAGTAACGATGTTATGCCGCCAAAACTTGCGAACATCTTGCTCTGGTTTAGTGCATAAAGATAACTTTGATAATCTCTCTTACCATCAATCATGATGAGTAATGTTCTTGCTTCTCGTGGTAATATACCCAGACCTTGAGACTTTACTTCATCTCTTCCTAAATCCGTTTTCACAAACACATCACTACTATTCATGCTTTATCCCTACCAATAACGATAAAGAGAGTATCGCTTTATCGTAAACCTCTCACCCAATAAATTTTACGTTTTAGCACTAAATGGTAAAACAGTAGGTTTTCATTAACCCTAAAAA
This sequence comes from Psychrobacter sp. 1176_08, assembly GCF_052850615.1. Lineage (NCBI taxonomy): Bacteria > Pseudomonadati > Pseudomonadota > Gammaproteobacteria > Moraxellales > Moraxellaceae > Psychrobacter > Psychrobacter sp. 1176_08. The sequence goes on along the minus strand of NZ_VXCU01000002.1, from coordinate 293,838 downwards.
ACACTTTTATAAAAATACTTATCTTTATATTTTCTAACCTCTTCATTTACAAGGATTATATCAACCACTTTTAATAAACTACTAGCATTAATTGAAACCAATGGAATAGACGGTTGATATAGCGTATGAAAGGTACTTTTTATAAATTTCAAGACAAAATTTATTAAAAAACACCAATACAATATTTATCATTTTTCTTATATAAAACACTTATTATCTTTTAGTGACATTAAATAATCTATAAATACGTATGAACATATACTTATAAAAGAAGACGGTTATCTGGAATAAATCAGACAAATGTTCTATAAATTATTAATTTTGAAGAAATATATAAACTTATTTCTTTCTATATAAATTTTATTAATTACTTAAAATCAAATATTTTCATATTATTTATCATTTGGCATTAAAAAACTCTGCAATAGCAGAGTCTTGTTTTTCTAAGCAAATCGTATTTAAAAAAATAGCTCGTTGATAATATTATCAACGAGCTAAATATCTATAAATACAATATTCTATTATTATATAAGTTAGAACGGGATGTCATCGTCTACAGGACCATCCGGCATGGCAGTAGGCTTCGACTGTGCGGGACGTTGTTGAGTCGGTTGGTTAAACTGGTTTTGCTGAGCAGGCGCATTTTGGTTATTAAAGCTATTCTGGCCACCTTGGCTCGCCCCAACTGCTTGATTATAGCCGCCTTGCTGATTATTGGCTTGTTGACCAAAGTTATTTTGATTGCTTTGGCCGCCTTGATTGCCATAACCACCTTGCACTTGGTTCTGACCACCAAAATTACTGCTGTCTTGACCGCCACTCTGACCATCTAACATTTGCATTTGCTCAGCACGAATCTCTGTAATATAACGATCCTGACCATTTGGATCTTGATATTTACGAGTACGCAAACTGCCTTCGATATAGACTTTACTACCTTTACGCAAATACTGTGCAGCGATTTCACCCAGACGATTAAATAGTGAGATACGATGCCATTCTGTCGCTTCTCTTTTTTCGCCGCTTTGCTTGTCTGTCCATTGCTCTGACGTCGCAACCGAAATATTGGTCACGCTACCGCCATTACTAAATTGACGTGCCTCAGGATCTGCTCCAAGGTTACCGATGATGATAACTTTATTAACTCCGCGCATGATACCGTCCTTTTATTTATGAATAATTTACTCAAATATTATTTAATAGAACCCGTAAATTCTATTAATGATATGACGTTACTTTAACCAATTTTTGTTCAAATATCTACAGACTATCAGCTGGAGACGACAATGTATGTCGCTTAGATATGTATATCATTATATTTAAAGGTTAAAAAATGAGAGTGCCACTATTTTGCCATTTTAAGCGATTAATGAACACCATCAACCTTTATCATTTCTAAGTAAAATCCTAATTATTACGTTATTTTGTGTCAGGATCTTTGCGATGCATGCTTAGAGTCACACTGCCCAACTCTACCCCAAATTTTTTCATCACTGATCGATTGAGCATGACATCGTCATTGATAAGATACATCCAATCGTCAAAATCGACTTGGTAGGTTTTGTCCTCAACAGGCAAAGCCAATACGTAATTCCAATGCAAGGTATTACCGACTACTTCTCCTGTTGCTTCGCCGATGACATCTCCTGCTGTCCCAACCCAGACGCCATTACTTTGCTCAGTCAGTCGCCATATACGCTGCGATTTTGACCCGTCCGCCCACGAGAATTTTTCATCCAAAACGATGACATTATCTCCTTCGTGAGTCGCATTGATATCGACATAAAACCGTTTTTTGACCTCGCCATTACGACCTTGAAACATTCCCCAACCATCAATTTTCCCTGAGAAAAACTCATGCATATCGAGCGTTGGCGTAGTGTTCTGATAGGCCTGAATATTTTGCGTGGCGCAGCCAGAAGCCAATAGCGTGGCTGACAGTCCAAAACCCATCGCCAGCTTTTTAAACTTACTCATATCAATTCCTTTTAAATAGAGATAAATACTTGGCGTTCACTTATTAACAATGGCTACCTATAACCTATAGTGTTATTGTCTACTCAATTCTGTCTATATATTCTTGCGTGCTGTGCCTTCAGACAGAGGCTACGCAAAATTGACTTCAGTAGAACTATTCTCTTTTTAAAATGAGTTCCCTATAAAGCATATTAGATATCTAGGGGTTTTTGTGCCAAATGCGACAGTGCTTGTCGCGAATCATCGGTCAACTGCGCCTTATCGAGTTTTAAATAAGCGACCTGCTCTTTTGCCATAACCACCAGCTCATCCACCCCTTCTACCGCCAATATCTGGCGTGACCAGTCTTGAATATTGATGTTTTTGGGAATCGTCACCGTCGTGCTGGACAAATAAGGTGGTTGAGCAATTGGTATAATCAAAAATAGCGCAGCGCCCATGACAACTGCCAGCAGGCCCCATGCCACCAAGTTGGGCTGACTGAGTAGCAACCCACCCATCGCACCACCAACAAACGCGCCTAAAAACTGACTCGATGAATTTAACCCCATCGCCGTCGCTTTATTGGCAACGGGCGCACGCTTAGAGATCCATGAAGGAATCGTGGCCTCAAGCAGATTAAACCCCATAAAATACAGCAGCAATCCAAAAATAATACCAACACCAATCTGACTACCAAAGGCAAGAAATGCCAAGGCTGCAGTCATTACTGCAATGGCGCTCAAAAATACCTGGCGCATTTTACGTTTTTTTTCGGCAATGATGATAAAAGGAATCGCCACTGCGAAACCAACAAACAAGAGCGGCAAATAAACCATGCCTTGTTGACTCACCGACAAACCCATGACGTCCTTGAGCTGGTGCGGTAGTATGACGAATATCGCGGTCATGGTTAGATGTAGCGCAAAGACACCGATATGTAAGCGGTTTAAATCGCCTATCTTAAGGACAGTCGCTAACTGCTCACGAATCGACTTGTTGTCTAGATTGTGCTTGAGCACACGCAAAGGCGTGGGAACCATGAGCAATAGCACCATGGCTAAGACAGCGAAACCTGAGGTCAGCCAAAACAATCCTGAGATGCCAAGCGCACCCACTAACAGGGGACCAAAAGCGAAAGCAAGCATAATAGAGGTACCAATGGTCAAACCCATTGTCGCCATTGCTTTGGTACGCATCTCTTCGCGGGTCACATCTGCCAATAGTGCCATCAATACAGCAGAGACCGCACCACTACCTGCCAGCGCACGACCGATGATAACCTCATAAATATCTGTCGCATTTGCCGCAATCATACCGCCGACAGCAAATAAGATTAACCCCAAAAATATAATGGGTTTACGCGGAAACTTATCAGCCGCCAGACTCATCGGTATCTGAAAGATTGCCTGTCCTAGGCCATAAATACCAACTGCCAGACCAATCAAAAACGGGGTGGCATGCGCATAATTGTTACCGTAGACAGAAAACACGGGCACAATCATAAACAAGCCAATCATCCGCAAGGCAAAAATACCGCCGACCCCGAGGATTGCTCGCTTTTCTACGCTATTCATACTTGCCTCACTGATTGATCATCGCTGGTTTAACACTACTGGCTTTACATTGATGTTTTAACACTGGCACTGCTGCTTTATCAAGGCATCACCCTAAAAATCAAGCTCCCTAGTATAAGGTATTCGTCGCCATGTTGCCGAGACTTTTGTCTTTATACCATGGCCAATACAACGCCCACGGCTAGACCTATGCCAAACCATAAACGTAACAGAATAATTTTGTTACCAAGTGCCTTTGGTACGTCATCACACCTTGAATAATGTACCCATCATGACCATAAAGTAAGGCGTCGTAAGCATTATTGCCAAATACTGCCTATGACAAATACCCCGATAAAATGACACTGTTTGTTTAAATCTATAACAAACACCTCCTGTTACTTAACCCTTATTTGATTTAAATTCGTTCAGTAAAATTAAAATAAAAACAACCATTCATACTTTTGACTGATCAATGAATGTATTTTCATTGACCCTTTTATATTTTCGACATCTTTTTACATACCATTTTAGCAAATAGGAAACCCATAAACGATGGCACATGACCATATTGCAATACGTGGTGCACGCACCCACAATCTAAAAAATATCGACTTAGACATTCCCCGAGACAAATTTGTGGTAATCACTGGCCTATCTGGATCAGGCAAGTCTTCGCTAGCATTTGATACGCTTTATGCTGAAGGACAACGCCGTTATGTCGAGAGCTTGTCGGCGTATGCGCGCCAGTTTCTCTCGCAAATGGAAAAGCCTGAGGTCGATAGTATCGAAGGTTTATCACCTGCGATTGCGATTGAGCAAAAATCGACCAACCATAACCCACGCTCAACGGTGGGAACCATCACCGAAATTTACGACTATTTGCGTCTGCTCTATGCGCGTATCGGCACGCCATATTGTCCTGAACATGGTGAACCCATGGTCGCACAGTCGGTCACCGAGATGGTCGATCAAGTCATGGCATTGCCTGATGACACCAAGATTATGATCTTGGCACCCGTAATTCGTGAGCGTAAAGGTGAGCACACTGTTTTACTTGAGCAGCTGATTGGTCAAGGTTTTGTCCGTGTACGTGTCGATGGCGACGTGTACGATACCGATGAGCTACCAACACTCGATAAAAAGAAAAAACATACTATTGAAGTGGTGGTAGATCGCTTTAAAGTCCGTGATGACTTAGGTAACCGCGTTGCAGAGAGTTTAGAGACGGCACTACGTTTGGGTCAAGGACTGGTCACGCTGCACTTTATGGATGGCAATCCAAAAGAAGGTGGTGATGACAACCAAGTCATGTCAGCCAAGCACTCATGCCCTATCTGTGACCGAGCAGTGCCTGAGCTTGAGCCACGTATGTTCAGTTTTAACAACCCATACGGGGCGTGTCCAAGCTGTGATGGTCTAGGTAAACGTCAGTATTTTGCTGCCGAAAAACTCATTACTCATCATGAAAAATCGCTTAACCAAGGCGCCATTAATGGTTGGGACAAGCGTCATGCCTATTACTTTGGCTTGCTGTCTACGGTCTGCAATCATTTTAAGATTGACATGGATGCGCCATGGCATGACTTGCCAAAAGTGCAGCAAGACATCCTCATGCATGGCTCTGGTAAAGAAAAACTCACCTTTAACTTTACCGATGAGCGCGGTCGTAAGACTAATAAGACCGTACCATTCGAAGGCGTGCTGCCTTACTTAGAGCGTCGTTATGCTAAGACACAAAGTAACCTTGTACGTGATGAGTTGGCCAAATATCTGGCTGATACCACTTGTAATGTCTGTGATGGCGCGCGTCTGAATGAAATCTCTCGCAACGTGCGTGTAGACGACCAAACCATTGCCGAAATCGTTAAGCTCTCTATCGGAGACGCTGCCGATTATTATAAAACCCTCAAGATTGGCGGTCATAAAGGCGAAGTTGCTGAAAAAATCTTTAAAGAGATTAACGAGCGCTTAAACTTCCTGGTGAGCGTTGGTTTAGATTATCTGACCCTTGCACGCTCTGCCGAGACATTATCAGGCGGTGAAGCACAGCGTATTCGTCTTGCGAGCCAAATCGGTGCAGGTCTCATGGGCGTCATGTATGTACTTGATGAGCCATCAATTGGTCTGCATCAACGTGATAATGATCGCTTGCTAAAAACCTTGACGCGTCTACGTGACTTGGGCAATACCGTACTCGTCGTTGAGCATGATGAAGACGCCATTCGCCAAGCGGATCATGTCATTGACATCGGTATCGGCGCAGGCGTACACGGTGGTCACGTTATCGCGCAAGGTACGATTGATGATATTATGGCGAATAAAGAATCGCTCACTGGACAATACATGTCTGGTAAGAGACAGATTGAGATTCCAGCTATTCGTCATCAAGCCAAAACCATGGATATGGAAGTCAAAGGTAAGGCCAAAGCCAAAAAAGTACCAATGATGATTGAACTAAAAGGCGCATCCGGCAATAACTTACACGATGTCGACCTGTCCATACCAGTCGGGATCATGACCTGTGTGACAGGCGTATCAGGTTCGGGCAAATCAACGCTCATCAACCGTACTTTGATGCCATTGGCAGCGACACAGTTAAATAATGCGTCAACGCTGATCGCCGATAAGCATGAGAGCATCAGCGGTCTTGAGCATTTGGACAAAATGGTCGATATTGACCAAAGCCCAATTGGTCGTACACCGCGTTCAAACCCAGCCACCTATACAGGCGTTTTTACCCCTGTGCGTGAAATGTTTGCCCAGACACAAGAAGCACGCGCTCGTGGTTATAAGCCAGGTCGCTTTAGCTTCAATGTCAAAGGCGGACGCTGTGAGATGTGCCAAGGTGATGGTCTTATCAAGGTTGAGATGCATTTCTTGCCAGATATGTATGTGCCGTGTGATACCTGTGAAGGCAAGCGTTATAACCGCGAAACCTTAGAGATTCACTATAAAGGCAAAAGCATTGCCGATGTACTTGATATGACTGTGGAAGATGCGACTGAGTTCTTCTCAGCGATTCCAGCGATTTATCGTCGTCTGCAGGCGCTCATGGATGTCGGTCTTGGTTATATTCGTTTGGGTCAGTCCGCTCCAACCCTATCAGGCGGTGAAGCGCAGCGTGTCAAATTGGCACGTGAGCTTGCCAAACGCGATACGGGACAGACGCTCTATATCTTGGATGAGCCAACCACTGGCTTGCATTTCCATGATATCTATAAGCTGCTCCATATCCTGCATACCTTACGCGACAAAGGCAATACCATCGTGGTCATCGAACATAACCTCGATGTCATCAAAACGGCCGATTGGGTAATTGATCTGGGTCCTGAAGGCGGTAAAGGCGGTGGCCTAATCATCGCTGAAGGCACGCCTGAGGAAGTAGCGGAAGTGAAAGGTTCATATACGGGTGAATTCTTAAAGCCAATGCTGGAGCAAGGGTTAAAAGACGTCAGCTAATTAATAGTTAAATAATGATGAAAAGGCTACTCTTTAGGGAGTGGCCTTTTTTTTAGTGAAAAAATAAAACATAACTGCTAGGCATCATATTTTACCCAATGTTATATGGTAAATTTAACCCTTTGCTATTAACCATGTGCCAGCCAATCCCATAAATGAAGACCCTACTCGGTTAAATTTCTGACGCGCTTTAGGACTTTTCAGACGTTTTTGGGCGTAACTCGCCATAAAGGCATACATCATCATGGCAATAATGGCACAGCTAAAAATAACCAGACATAGAATCGTAATATCTACTCCTGTCAGACTGGTTACTGGGAAAAAGCTCGGTAACAAGCTGATGTAGAATAAAATAACTTTTGGATTGCTAATGGACACCAAAAAGCCTGACATCACACTTTTTAATCCCTCGTTCTTATTCTTTAATGCTACATTTCCAGTGATAATCTCAGTTGGCACAGTCGTCCACATTTTGTACGCCAAGTAAAATAAATAACCTGCCCCTACAAACTTGACTACGGTAAACAATGTGTTGAAATTGCTTGCCAATGCGCTCAGTCCATAAGCTGAGAACACCATATAAATAGTATCGCCTGCGGCAAGGCCAATGATTAAAGGTAGCGCCGCCCAAGAGCCTTGTGTCATGGCTTTAGCAATAGTGGCAAATACACCAGGACCCGGCGTCATGATAAATATGAATACAGCAATGATGAAAGTAAATAGCTGGATAGTGGTGATGGTCATGACTGTCCTTTATATGTACATTAATACCTAAGTATAATTGATTTAATAAACAAATTTCTAGTTTAGTATGATTGTTTTAGAATATTTATAGGCTCAAAGACGTAAGCTAACACAAATCAGTGAATGATTGATAAAAGGCTACTCTTTAGGGAGTGGCCTTTTTTGTTGGGTAGATTTTTGATTTTGATGTTAATATCATTATCAATTTAAGAACACCTGTAAGGTTACTAGCAATGGCAAATGCAGTAAATATCGATAGTCGAATTTTAGAACTAGTTGATAATAACAATCCTTTTGCTATCGCGCTGACTGGCGAATGGGGTATCGGCAAAACACACTTATGGAAAGAACTTCATAATAATAATGAAAAAGCATTTTCTGGTAAGAAGTATGCCTATGTTTCTTTGTTTGGGTTGGATTCACTAGCAAATCTTAAATCTGCAATTGCTATAGAAGTGCACAAATCAGTTGGCGCTAATGGCAGTATATGGAAAAAAGACATTCTCAAACCTACTAAAAAGGTTCTATCATCCCTCACAGGTAGCAGTATTGGGACTACTTCTGATGTACGCATAGGACTAAATCTTGGTAATAATATTATTACTAGCGTAGTTTTTTCACATCTTAAAAATACGTTAGTTTGCTTAGATGATATAGAAAGGAGATCAGATAGCTTATCGATGTCAGAAATAATGGGGTTGGTAAATTATCTTAAAAATGAACGTAAGTGCCAAGTTGTCATGATATTACACAACGAGCAATCGGAAGACAAAGACTATTTTGACAAGCACAAAGAGAAAGTTTTTGACGAATTGCTGGTTCTAAATGACTCATTATCTATTATAAAGAGTATAGTCGATAGTAGCCTATTTGCAATATATGAGCAGTTTTACGAAATAATTGGAATAAAGAACTTACGATTTTATTAACGGGTGGATAAGTCTTTTAAGCTCTTCGACAACACTTTTCATTCGTTATCACAATTAAGTAAAGAGCAAATATTAAGGTTTATTTTAATAATACGAATGGCTTATGATATGCCATCCGTACTAGGTAATGATATTGACTTCAAATTTTTCGTTGATAGTTTTAATTCTAAAAACATTAGACACTTTAGAGGCTACAAAAAACAAAACGCATATAAAGGGCAAGATGAAACTCCTGATAATATAGTGAAATTTAATGAGATTAATGATTATATTCATCCATTTTATAACTATTTCGAAATTGTAGATTGGGGAGAAATCATTGTATCTTGGGTTACAGAGTTAGATTTTGATAAAGAAGTCACTAGCGAACTCATATTAAAAGATAAAATTACTGAAGAAAACTTAATCGTTGATAGACTAGCTTCTGATATTTTGAATGAATTTCATAATATAGATCTAGAACCTGACTTTGCAGAACGCCTATATTATGTAGCCTGTGCTAAGATAGGGAGAGCACAACTTACTAACTTGAGTTTTTACTGTGATATTCTTGATACGTGTAATAAAAAAAATTTAGCCCAGCAGTTAGAAATACACATAAACCGACATATCGAAAATAGTATCAACTATCATCAGATACGAATCTCTATTGATGATTTTTATTCCTTTGGTAGAAAAGAAAATGATCGATTTTATAATTTCACCGTTAATAAGATAGCAAAATATAAATATAAAAATATCAGCTCCAACACCATATCATCGATATTTTTGGACTTTCATAAGCATAGTCGTAGAACTTGGAATAGTAATGACAAAGAAGTACTGGAGCTAATTGATAAAGATATATTGAGAGAAATAATTTGGATAAATACCGATGTATTTCTAGGAAATCGCAAATTATTTATTCATTCAATCTTACTTCATCCAAGTTTTAATGATATTGAAGGTAAGAGAGAGACAATCAGATTATGGATATTAGAATTGCTTCAAGAGAAAATTAAACATAATCCAAATAGTGAACCATCTATAAAAATGTGGTTAGATAATACTAATAATTTGACAGAAAACCTAACTTAGCTCGCAGGCTAGTCAAAGCTCACGACCTAAACAAACTCCTGCTCAACATTAATTACCCGTGCATCTACCGTACGTTCTAGCTTCTCCTCAATCTGACTACATTGCGACTCCACCTCACGTTTAGACAGTCCAACAATCACAAACGTCCACTCGCTAGCATCATGCCGATCACGCTCACCGCTCTCACACACCGCGACGCTTGGCGTATTGCCAAAGCGCGCATGCAAGCCACCCATACGTTGGCGCTTTTCTTTTAGCGAGCCGCATCCGGGCAATGAAAACGTCAATGTCAAAATAGCGATATGCATTTTATGCTCCTTGCCGAAAAAGTTTATGATAGCAGCCAATATAATATTTGATAATGGCTGATATTGTCTGCGCGTCAGCATCTATACCCTTTATAATAGCGTATCAATCGTCAACCAATCTGCGTATCTCTCCCATGACTTCTATCAGCTACGTCAAGCAGCAGCGTATCACTCGATTATGCGTGCGCTGCGGCTTACTCCTTATGCAGTATGGCGCTGAGTCTGCCGTGGTGGTGGACTTATCCAAACGCTTGGGGCTCGCCTTGGGGATGAACAGCGTCGAATGTTCGCTGAACTTCAACGCTATTACCCTGACGACCATCTGTGATGAGCGCTGTATCACCACCACCAGAGACACGATCAACCAAAGCATCAATGTCAATTTGTTGGTACAAATTCAGCAAATCATCAATAAAACCGAAGCCACTGTCGATAATGACAATTTGATTGACCGTACCACGCTTGCATTTGATGAGTTGGATAAAACAGTGTATCCGACGTGGTTAGTGAGCATATTTGTGGGCGCATCTTGTGCCGCGTTCGCTTATTTAAATGGCGGTAGTTGGTCGATTACGGCGGTGACCTTTATCGCAGGTATGGTGGCGATGTTCACCCGTATCTATCTGTCCAAGCATCACTTTAACCCTTTTATCACCGTCATTGTAACCGCTTTTATCGCCTCGCTCATTGGCGCGACGACCTATTATTTTGATATTGGTAACAATGCCGATATCGCAGTTGCATCTAGCGTGTTGTTATTGATACCAAGCTTTCCTTTGATCAATTCTTTCTCAGATATTTTAAAGGGCTATGTCAATATTGGCATTGGTCGTGCCGTGTTTACCTATATGCTGACCTTATCAGCGTGCGTTGGCATCGTGATGGCACTGGTTTTACTCAGAATACAGCACTGGGGGTTTTGAGATGTGGTTCATTGAAACGGTTGTGCTTGCCTGTATCATTACGCTTGGTTGGACGCTGATGTTTAGCGTTCCCAAACGCTATATTTTGCCGTGTCTGCTCATGACGGCTTTCGGATTTGGACTCAAGACGGCACTTGTCCATCAGTATGTCCATCTTGTGATCGCCAGCTTTTTTGGAGCGATGCTTGCCAGCTTCTTGGGCGTGTATTTTTCTAAGAAGTATACCTTACCGCCCAAAGCACTTATCTCGCCCAGTGTCATCTGTATGATGCCCGGTATTGCTGCTTATAAAGCGATGGTCAGTATGGTGCAGATTGGCTATTTTGGTTTTTCGGACGAATTATTTAGTCAGATGATGGTGTATTTGTTTGAGGCATTGTTTGTGACTTCTGGTTTGGTGCTTGGCTTGTCTATTCCTGGACTGTTATTTTATAGACGCCGTGCGATTGTATAGATGGCAGAATGGCTGTCATTTATTCGATTACACTTATCTGACTCTGACATTCTTAAACTGAGCAAGATTGTCCAAGCTGCCATGTTCACTTCTAGGCTGCGATTTCAACAAAGTAGTTTTATTAGACAGTTTTACTGTGATGCCTTTTTGGTTAATTTGATAGCGCACGGGCTTGTTGATAAAACTAAGCGTTTGCGTTGATGCATCATAGTCGAACCGACCATCATAAAACAGCTCAACTCTACCGCGTTTGTCTGCAAACACATAAAACAGCTGCTCGCCGTCAGTGTCATTACTATAACTGCTATCTAACACCATTTTTTTACCGTTTTCCAAATCAAACCTGTAAACAAAAGAAGATATCTCACTTTCTTCTGAGTGGTCAGTCGGTGGTAGCATTTCATAGTTCTCTACCAGCATTTTGCCATTTACTTCTGTTTTTTCAGTGATAGAAACCACTCCTCTATCGTTATACTTTTCCTCAATGATATGGACAGCTACGGGTTTATTATCGATCACTTTATACTTTGAATATTGATGCCACGCCGCCCCACTTTTGGTCATGGTACTCAAGGTTTGGCTGTCTTCATCAACGTCAAAAAACCCGCAATATCCTTGTGCCAATTCGGTAAATGCCTCGCTATGAGCAAATGTAGCGCCTTTTTTTAAAAATACTTGATAAGAAGGCCCACCGTAGCAGCCATTGCGTCCATCTTTCAGTGCCAAGTCTTTTTGTCCATCAAAGTTAAAATCCTCATAAATCAATACGCTGTGTTCCCCGTACGGGATACTGACAATATTGGCGCTGATTTTTTTAACCAGCTGACGCTCTTGGCCATTATCCAGCTCATAATCTATGTCGATGTCAGCAGGTTGGCTAATCAAGATTTTTTTGGTCTTGGTATCGATAATATTGATGACACTATTTGCTTCGCTGTCTTCATCGTTTATAGGTTTAATAACGGCATCATAATCATCCGAAAAACCTTGGATTTGATACGTTTGCGCAATGGCAGGACAAATTAAACAAGGTAAAAAAAGACAGGTAACTGGTAAAGTGGATGCCTTAAATAATTTTTTAGGGATAAAAGAGAGAGTCATAGATATCCTTAACAACATAATAAAATTAAAAAGCGACAGATCACACGAGTATATTTTTAATCCTTCAAGGCCCACTCACCATTTACTTTAGACAATTTAAAGCGCGTCTTATCGATTCGGCTAGCACCAGCAATCGTCTGTGTGATATCCGCTGTACACATATAAGTATTCCAGCCTTCTGTCGTATCACAATTGATATTTTCGATACGTTCAAGCTTTGGCATCATGCGCTCCATCATATTGCTCATGGCTATTGATGTTTTATCATTGCCTGCATTTGCCACAGCCTCACTCACTATCTGATCGCCTTGCTTATATTGAGCGATGATGAGTCCCTCAACGATGCTTTCGGAAGGCGGACTCGAACATGCCGTAGATAGTGGAATCAATAACGCTATCACGGTCAGTTTTTTTACCTGCTTCACGTCACTTTCACTATAGTTATAAAGTTACCTGAACTATATATAATTAACGTTCAAAACCCAATCTAATTTCATGCTATTTATTTGGATTGCAGCCTTGCCCATTTTTTAGTTTGAGGACAGGTTTAAAAACTACTCATGTCGTCGATTCAATTTGAAAGTGTTATGAGACAACCGAGTGCAGAGGTATATGTCATACTTCAAACAAGGTTAATGTCGTAACACTTTTATAGTGGCGTGACTATACTGACAGCGCAATCCTGTTACTGCTATGATACGACTAACAATGACTGTTGAGAGATAATTGTGTGGCAGGTCTACCTTTTTATATTGCCGATTGGTCTTGGCATCATGACGCTGGCGGCAAGCTTGTTATTCTTTTTTGCTTACCTCATGTCTGATGATAATGCCACACGCCTACCAGCGTTTAACTGGTTTAAGCGCTTAATCATCGTGGCATTTATTTTACTGAGTATTGGGTTGTTTATGACTTTTGGTCATTTTTGGGGTCGATAAAGATATAACCCGTTTTATATAAAAAAACACATGACAATGTGCTACTGGGATACATTTTCCTTGCTTGCTGTGCCTTCGGCGATAGAGGCTGCGTAAAATATATCCCAGTAATATGTGTCTTTTATAGAACATCAACGATAGGCGCTACTCGCTAACGATTTTTTCTAATTCTAATAACTCTAAATCCTGACGTTTGGGCTCGCCATTATTACCATCATTTGGAAACGGCATCTTACGACCATTAAGCTTGTAGCCACGGCGCTGATAATAAGCCAGTAGCTCAGGACGATGACTCAAAATAGACATGGTAAGACGCGCAGGATTTTTATGCGTCACTTGTATGTCTGACTGCAAATGGCGCTCTGCAAATGTCTCTGCGGCTTGCAATATTTGATGACCAACGCCTTGTCCTTGTAACTCAGGATGGACCGCAAACATACCGATATAGGCGCTTTTGTTCGCGTCAGCATCAACTTTTATATCGACCGCAATACAACCAAGCAATTCCCCTGTTTCCTCTCCGTCCCGATCGCCTATCGTCGTCTTTGGATACACAAAAAGATAATGTTTGGGATTGGCAATGGTGTTTGCCAGCTCATTGGGAGTAATTCGAATGCCACCGATTAAGTCAGCTTCATTGGTCCAGCCTTCTGTTTGCCGATAACAGCGGTTAAGTAGCTGCTCTAATGCCTCAATGTCATCAGCACTGGCCTGCCGTAAAAATACAGATGCTTGATTCATTTTTTATCCTTTTGTTTTTTACTTATTAAAAAAGCTGACCTAAGTTATCAGGCCAGCCTTAATAGTAATACGTATTGTCTGCCAAATACTAGGACAACAAGGCATTCGCTTGCTCAATAATATCGAACCCAGCATTGATTTGTGCTCGCGTTGGCGCATGACCACAGCGGAGCAGCTCAGAGAATGCAATCAGTTCTTTGTCACGCCCAAGTGAGCTTGCTGCACTAGCGCGCGTGTCCGCGCCTTCATCATCGAAATAGTATTCGATGTAATCAAGATCATTAGGTGCGCCGAATAAGATACCCTTGTCTGGTGTTGTCGCATGACCACTATAGCGTAGGCTTTTGCCATATTGCGCCGTCCAAAAGAAAGGAATGCGATCTTCAAGTGAATCGACAGTCTCATCGTTCAATATCGCAGCTGCCGTCACCAATCCATGCTGCAATGCCACTCGCCAATGCTCAATACGCATACGTCCCATTTGAGTCGGTGCTTTAGCAATATCCCCTAACGCATAGACACCATCACGCAATCGTAAATGACCATCGACTTGTATGCCATCGGGATCATTGACTGCATTTAATAGATCAGTACGTGGCGCTACCCCAGTACCTAAAATAACGATATCGGCTGCAAGCGTACTACCATCTGATAATGTGACACCACTGACTGAACCATTATCATCATCAATCGTCTCAACCCCGGCACCAAATACGAACTTAACGCCTTTTTCTTCGTGCAGATTGATCAAGGCATTACTGACCGCTTCAGAGACGATGTTACCCATAACGCGGCGACTGCGACCTACGATGGTGACAGAGGCTGCATTACCTGCTTGTATCAATGCCGACGCCGCCTCCATACCGATAAAGCCTGTCCCAACAATCACCACATGTTTGCCATCGCTCGCTGCTTTAATGGTCTTTGCGTCATCCATACTGCGTAGCGTATACACCCCTTCAAGATCAACGCCTGCAAATGACGGTTTTTTGGGTTCTGCGCCCGTTGCCACCACCAAGAAGTCAGCCGTTTGTTGCTCGCTATTGCCGTCATTGTCTGTCATAACGATACTGCACTCATTTGGCAGTACTTCGCTCACTACTTGATTGAGACGTAGCTCAATGTTGTTATTACTGGCCCACTCAGTTCCGCCCAGCAATAATTTGTCTTCTCCCATCTGATCTGCCAAAAATGCTTTGGACAATAAAGGACGGTTGTAAGGTGCGGTGTTATCGGCGATGATGAGTGTGATTTTGCCACCGTAGCCAGTTTTGCGCAGTTGATCCGCCGTCATAAAGCCTGCTCCGCCACCGCCCACAATGATGGTCTGGGTGTCGGTCAGTTGGTCATTTTTTATTTGCTTGTTTATTGCTGATGAGGTGTCTACTATCAGGCTGTCGTCATCCTCTGTCAGCTTATACTGAGTCAAGCCTTCCATTGCCACTGGTTCTAATAGCGTGCCATCGCGACTGTCAAAAGTCCCATGATGCCATGGACAGACCACGCGGTTACCACAGCGTAGACCTTCGCCTAAATCTGCACCTGCATGCGGACATTTACCGTCAAATGCGCTAAACTCGTCCTCGTTATGAGTGATTAAAATGATACTATCGTCATCTTGTTTGTAAGATTTCATCCCACCATTTGGGATGTCAGCCTTACTGATGGTGACGGTCGGAATCGTTGCATTACTCATAGGTTTTCCTTAACGGTTATAGTTATTGTTTGATAAGTGCATGTTAAAGGCAGTCGTCTCAAATGAAGTAACGCTAAATCCATAACTGCATTGTTATTGATAATATCAATATCCGCTGGTTCACCATGTTTTTTTGTATGTTCCCTACGTTGCAAAACGTAATTCTTTACTGTTCTCTAATACCTTTATCGCGCCCCTTTAAAACATCTTCTTAAAATAAAAGACTCAGTTATGACTTCTCAAGACGAAAATATAAAAATGACGACTAACTCTCCCTCCGCTTTCACAGAGGCTGCATCCAATATTTCAAATATAGATATCACAGCTGCTACAGATACCTCGCAATTGCCACAGCCAGTCAAACCACCGCTAGCACAAGCGAGTTATAAAACCCACGCCACAGACTTTATCGTCAACGAGATGCTGCCGTTGGAATTTACTAATGATGGTGAGCATTTATGGCTACATATTCAAAAATCAGGCGTAAATACCGCTTATCTTGCCAAATTATTGTCAGAGTGGGCTGACATTCCATTACGTGATGTGGGTTATTCAGGACTCAAAGACCGTCATGCAGTGACAACGCAGTGGTTTAGCCTACGAATACCAAAAAAGCAATTGCCCACGACTGAATTTGCCCCAGAGGATATCGGCGACAATGAGTCGGTCATCATTCTTACCCAGCATTGGCACAATAAAAAACTGAACCGCGGCACGCATAGAGCCAATGAATTTATTATTACTTTGCGTAATGTTCAATGTGAAGAATTAGTAACTAAAACGCCAGAGCAAACACGCCTTGCCAAGCAGCACCTCGAACAACATTTAAAAACCATCAGTGCAACTGGCGTTCCCAACTACTTTGGGTCACAGCGTTTTGGTCGTGAAGGCAATAATGTGAGAGAAGCATTGGCACTGTTTGCGCGTCCACCGCGCGAGGCAAGACCACAACCCAAGAAGAGCAAACGCAAGCGTGCACCACGTGAGCAGAACACCATGGAGCTGTCCGCAGCCCGTAGCTTGGTATTTAATGAGATATTGGCAGCGCGAGTCCGTGATGGCAGTTGGAACCAAGGTCTAGCAGGTGAAGTATTTAACTTAGATGGGTCGGGATCGATATTTACTAGCGAAGAGATAGATGACACGTTACGCGCGCGTCTTAACAGCGGTGATATCCATCCAACGGGCGTCTTGTGGGGTACGGCTAATGACAAGGTCAGCGCTACAGCAGCCACCATCGAAAACAGCACTGTCCAAAACAATCCGCTACTATCACAACTGGCAACAGGCTTAGAGAAACGCGATATAAAAGCGCAACGACGCGCGCTACGTCTGCCTATCGAGGCACTGTCTTGGCATTGGGATGATGAGGAGACATTGGTACTGAGCTTTACGTTGACAACGGGTAGCTTTGCGACCAGCGTCTTAGCAAGCGTCGTACAGCAATTAACTACCTAAAACTCATCATAGGGGATTTAGATTACGTACCATAAAGAGAAGTTGCCACTCCTTCTTCTGAGTCACACATCTCATTGGCACTGACCACTTGATTGCGACCACGGCCTTTGGCTTCATACAGCGCTTTGTCTGCTGCACGAATGAGACGCTGGCAAATGTCATGAGGAGGCTGATCGATAGAGGCTGGGTGATTAACTTGATCGCGTGTGAACTTGATCGCACGTGACTTAGCTTTCTTCGTCTCTATAGCAGTGTGGGGCGCTTCTTGTTGAGCCAATATTTCCTGTGTTTGCTTGATGCAGTTACGCTCCTCGTGCGTCAGCGTATACAGCCCCAAACTGGTGGTGACATTGAAAGTGATGTCATCCTCAACAGTGATGACCTGATTGGCGATACTGAGACGTATTTGTTCAGCAATAATCATCGCGCTATCATGTTTTGTATCGGGCAACACAATCAAAAACTCTTCACCGCCATAACGGCTAATAATCGTTTCCTCAGCTAATGACTGCAATAGTGTCTGTGCCACTTCCGCTAAAACGCGGTCACCCACTTCGTGGCCATACTTATCATTGATTTCTTTAAACCAATCCAAATCCAATAAAATGACGCTAAAGTCTTGCTGATCTTTTATAGCGATCAAGGCTTCTTTCATTTGCATCAAACCATAGCGGCGACTTTGGAGCTGTGTCAGCTCATCTTGATTGGCATGCTGCAGTATCTCTTTTTTACTGGCATCCAATATAAGCAGTAAGGTACGAAAGGTATAAACAATAAAAATAGCTTTGGGCAATGCCATATAAAGGTGAGTGGCACGCCAAAAAAATGCAGAAGAAAAACGCAATTGACTCAACGTCTCCCAGCTTAACTTACTGTTTTGCAAAATAGAATTATAGATACTACTTTCAACTGACGTGACTGCGCTATAGCCCATATAAGTATAGGTCACGACAGGAAACGCATTAGCGTTAGTAGCGGCCGTCTGACGCAAAGTGGGCAATACAAATCCAAAATAAGGAAAAACAGTAAATACCACAATCAAGACGATATGACCCAAAAACGCTTTCCATACATAGCGCCGGCGTATGAGCATCATCGCGAGCATCGCTCCACCAACTAACGACACACCTGACACCAAGCTACTATGACCCATGACTAAAATAACCACAGCAATATAAATACTGTAAACCGCTACCAAAACAGCTTGCCATTTATGTAGCGAATGACCGTCTTTTCTCAAGGGTGACAAGCGGCTTGCCATCCAAAAAAAGAAGATACCTGTCAGGGTCACCCCGATCCATGAAGGATAAAGCAGATCCATGTCGACAGAAGACACATAAACATCGCGCTGCCACCAAACAAACAAACACCAAAGCCAATGTGAAAAGACTTCCATTAAGACAAACAATGCCAATAGCGACGCCCTATCAGCAGCTTGCCACTCAAAAATCACTCGCGAGAGTTTTTTGTAGCCTAGATGAGATACTGATATAGCCATAAAGGATACCGCGGACAGTGAAAAACAACCTACGATTAATGTAGTAGATTAAGAATAAGGCTTATAAAAATCTAAGCCAACTCTTCATTTGATTGATGGGTGCGCCAATGCATGACAGCCTACGTTAAAGGGTGCGGCGTTTGGGATTGAAAGCGGCTTGTCATGCAAGTAGCAGTATGCCTGTCGCGCTATCGACTTGCCTAAGACAAAGCGGCAAACGACTGCCAGATACCCTGCTGCTCTGGGTTGAGTTTTGGCACATCACCCAACCGTCGCCATGGCATGTTACTTCCATGAAAGTCACTACCTATAGAGGCAACCAGATTGTGTTCAGCGATACTACGGTCAACCATTTTACGGGTACTAACAGGTTCACTACTGGCAGGTAACTCACAACCATCACCGCCAAGCTGTGCGAACTCTTCAATAAGCTTACGCACTCTTGTCGCTGAAAGTTGATAACGCGTTGGATGCGCCAACACAGCTTTTCCACCACAAGCATGTATCAATTCAATACCATGCTCCATGGTTAGCGCTTCGATAGCGACATAGGCAGGCTTATTATCAGCCAAATATTTATCAAAGGCTTTTTGTACCGTTTTGACATGACCGTGTTCAAAGAGTACTTGACCAATGTGAGCGCGCCCTACCGCTTGTGGGTTACCACCTGCTTTATCAAGTATGGCTTGCCATAGCTCATCGTAATCGACCGCCAATAGCGCACTGAGCTTCTCTGTCATCTGCTGTCCACGCGATGCTCGGCTGTCTTGCAGCTGCTGCAAGGTTTGATGCATTTTTTCGCGATCGGCAAAATCAAGCCCAAGCACATGTATGATTTTATTGGTGGATTTATTTTTACCATAACCACCAGTCAGTGTATGCTCACAGCTTATTTCAACGCCATTGATGAGTTGGATGTTGCAGGCTTTCGCCGTTTCGCTCGCCTCATCAATACCTGCCAGCGTATCATGGTCAGTCAATGCCAATACATTGACGCCAGCCGCGTGGGCACGCTGTACCACTTCCGCTGGTGCATAGGTACCATCAGAGCAAGTACTGTGACAATGTAAATCGATTTTCATAAAGCTGACCTTAAAATTTTGAAGATAGTGTCAATCTGAGTAGAGGTTAATAATGAACATATTATCATCAAAGTACATGATAGGCGGTTAAGACACAGCATATAAGATGATTATAGTGTTGATTGCTTTTTTTTGGCGCAGTAGACGTGTAAACTACCCCATACGTTTTTGTTGGACATCTTATCTGTTATGAAAGCCTTACTAGACTTCATTCCTTTAATTGCTTTTTTCATTGCCGCTCGCCATAGCGGTATTTTAGCGGCAGCTGGCGCATTACTCATCGCCACTATCGTCATCTATGCTATCCATTTTGTGCGCCAAAAAGGCAAATTCGATAAGCAGCAATGGGTTGTCTTGTTACTCACCATTTTATTCTGCGGTGGTACGTTGCTCTTGCGCGACGATATCTATCTGCGCTGGAAATCACCCATCATTAACGGTATTTTCGCTTTTACCCTCTTCATCAGTGCCGCTATCAACAAACCTTTGATGCAGCTTGCAATGAAAGAAGTGTTTACACTCACATTGAGTGGCTGGAAAAAGCTGACCGTTGCTTGGGCTGTATTTTTCGCCTTTATGGGCGTATTACATTATATCACAGCATTTATGATGTCAGATGAGGCGTGGATTAACTTCAAAACCTATGGCTGGATTCCGATTATGCTAGTGTTTGTCGTTGTCCAGTTTTTGGTATTGAAAAAACATCTCAACCCAGCATTGACTGACAAGACCGTCAAGTAATTATTATCTTATAATAATACGCCATTTCTAAATTCTAATAGTGACAATGATTAATCACGAATATTGATTGCAAATATTACTAAAAGAAATGGTGCTTTATTTTTATTATCTACTGAGGAAGTACTATGTCCTTATTTGCCATTATTGGTCATGACGTTGCAGACAGTAGTGCGCAGCGTCAAATAACACGCGCCGAACACGTTGAGCGTTTGCAAGCACTGGGTCGCGAACAGCGCCTCATTATTGCTGGCCCAACACCCATTGAACATGGTAAAAGCGAGATGTCAGGCAGCCTAATTATTGCTGACTTTGAATCACTCGATGCAGCAAAAAAATGGGCAGGCGCTGAGCCTTACTTGCGTGATGGTGTCTACAGTCATGTCGATGTCAAACCGTTTGTTCAAACTCTGCCAGCCCCTAATGATACGACTGACAGTACATCATCAGTAAAGGTAACTGCATCGTGAGTCAATGGCTACTAAACCCTCGCACTTATCTTACTGTTTATAAAACTGGTGTGACAAGCGTCATGCTATTTATGGCTGTATCAGTAAATGCTGCTCCGACGACGAACGCTATTGATGATCCTGCGGCCGTTTCAGCATCAACGACGCCAGTGCCAACTAATCAACAAGCGATAACTGCCAGCACACCCGCCAGCACCAATAATACGTTGTTAGCCGCGCAGCTACAGCCGTCTACCCAAGCGCTTTCTGATGCCAATCAAGAGCTTTTGAGCCGTAATGCCCAGCTTCAGCGCGAAGTGAATGACTTGCAGACGCAAGCCAATGTTTTGGTTTATGAGAGCAAAGGACAACTGTTTTTATATGGTGCCTTTACCGTCTTGATCAGCTTATTGGTTGGTATTTTCGTCTCTTGGCTGGTATTTGTACGCCGTGACCGTTGGTAGTCCTGATTTCTAGTGATATAGATTGCTTGTGATATAGATCGCTTTTAATCGAACAACCGACACACGACAACCTGTCACTTTATAAAACGTACTCTTCTTTTTTAAACGCCTCATGCTGCTAAGAAACTTGCCATGTCTACTACCCAAACTGATGAAACATTGAGCGTCATTACGCCAGCCAACATCGACTGGCAAACGGATGATACGGGCAATAAGGTGCCTGTATCAGGTGAGTTTGGGGATGTGTACTTCTCGCACGCTGATGGTCTGGCAGAAACGCGTCACGTATTTTTGGCGCACAACCAGTTACCAGAACGATTATCAAAACTTGCGCCGCAGCAAAGCTTTACGATAGCCGAACTGGGTTTTGGTACAGGGTTGAATCTGCTGGCAACGTGGCTTCTTTGGCGTCAGCTACGCGATACACACCCACAGTTAGCCACTGCTCGCCTGCACTTTATCACGACTGAAAAACACCCAATACCCCTTACAGACCTGACAAAAATACTCGATTTATGGGGACAGCGCGCGCCCGAGCTAACAGAACTGATTACGCCATTTTTAGATGCTTATCCGCCTCTTGTTGCAGGCTGTCATCGTTTGAATTTTTTTACTGATAATCTGACTGTCGATATGTGGTTTGGCGATGCAGCTACCAGCTTAACCAAGCTATATTCTGACGAATCAATTGAGCCTACGCCCTTTGTGGATGCTTGGTTTTTGGATGGGTTTGCCCCTTCTTGTAACAGCACGCTATGGGCTGAGAACATCTTTGCACAAATACAGCGTTTATCGCGTCCAAGCACAACTGCTGCGACTTATAGCTGCGCAGGTGTGGTCAAACGTGCCCTACGTGCGTCTGGTTTTGAAATTAGCAAGGTAAAAGGGTTTGGTCGAAAGCGTGAAATGCTCACAGCAATCATGACGAACGCTGCATGTTCAGAGAGTAATGCCATCAGATCAGATATAGCGCGTGATGCCATAGGAGTTGATATTAGTGATAACGTCATTCTATCTGAGTCTCACAGCGTTGTCATTGGGGCTGGTGTCTCAGGATTATTCGTCGCTTGGTCGCTGGCTAATCGCGGCATTCAAGTCACGCTAGTAGATAAGTCTGCACCTTTAGCAGGCGCATCAGGCAACCCTCGTGCCTTACTTGCGCCCAAAATGACACCCATTCATCATGTCGATGAGCATCTGCACACCATCGGTTATCTCTATAGCAGTAGAGTATACCGACAGTTTAATGACATGGCCCAATCAGAAAGCATATCGCCAATCATTGAATCGACGGGCGCTCTTGATTTGCTTATAAAAGCCAATATCGGCACAGAGCAAATCGCCGATTATCCTGACGATATGGCAACGACGTTATCACCTGATGAAGCACACAGTCTCAGTGGCTTAAAAGAACAGGATTTGGCGACAAATTTGTATTTACCACATGCAGGCTTGATCAATCCACAAACCTTAAAGCAGATTATATTGTTGCATCCGCTCATCCATTTTCAGCAGCTGACTGTCGATAGTGTTAATGAAACAAAAACGCAGGTCTCGATTCGTGGATTAGACAAAGACAAGTCTGTCCTTACTATCGACGCTGATAACGTCGTGATTTGCGCCGCTTTTGAGAGTCATGACATCGACAAGCGTATTTTTGATTGCCGCAAGATTCGTGGGCAGCTCTCTTGGTTTACACCTACGAGAGAACAACTCACTCACTTACCCAAAATACCGCTCAAATATAGCGGTTACTGTACGTTATTTACCGCTCAAACGAACGACGATTCATTCGATAATGAGGCAGCTCACCAGCCTCAGTTTTTATTGGGGGCCAGCTTTATACGCAATGATATTGATACTCATATTCATCATGAAGAGCACCAGATTAGCCGCGACAAGCTCGTTACCGCTATACCTGAGATGAGCACTATCATTCCGACAGATACCCGTTTATGGCAAGGGCGCGCGGGCGTTCGTACTCAAACGCCTGATTATCATCCGATTGTCGGACGATTGAGCGATAGCGAGCGGATATGGGTCATGAGTGCAATGGGCGCAAAAGGCTACGCCTTGGCACCCTTATGTGCTGATGCATTGGTAGATATGATGACAGGGACGTTTTCCCCTTTATCAGAAGCCATGCTTGCGCGGCTTTCGCCAAATCGTGTCCGTTTGCAGACGCCGCTTGTTTAGATTGATTTGAGTCATCGCTTTCAACCACGGTGACTATCTTGTAGTATTCATTATAAAGCTGATGATAATAATGAGAAATGCTACATGCCCTACCATCAAACTACCCTTACTTTGCCTGCCCATGCACGTGGTATTCATATCATTACGCCAATGATTGAACAAGCAATTGACAGCCTAATACCTAATGCTTCTTGTGCTGGTTTGGTGCATCTGTTTTTGCAGCATACCTCAGCCAGCCTTGCTATCAATGAAAATGCAGATCCTGATGTTAGACTAGATACCGAAGACTGGCTACACAAAATCGCGCCAGCCGATCAGCCAGAGTATCGTCACACATTAGAAGGCTCAGACGACTTACCTGCCCATTTTAAAAGCATGATGCTTGGAGTCAGTTTAACAGTACCGCTTATCAATGGCAGGTTGGGTCTAGGAATGTGGCAAGGTGTTTATTTATGCGAGCATAGAAATGATGGCGGCCAGCGAAGACTCATCATTACCGTCAATACCTAATAAGACATATCCAAATTCAACAGATAGCTAAACCCAATTTATCTCACTATTCTCATAAAGCACTCAATGGAAAAAACATTATCATGAATATTCATGCTTCCAATACCTCAAAACTCAAACGTTACTATCAGATAGTGCCTGCGACTTTTTTAAGTGTGTTAATCCTCACAGCCTGCCAAAAAACACCAGAGCCTGAAGCAGCTGAAGAGACGCCAGTAGAAACAAAAGACCAGACAACACCCGTGACGACCAATATCAATGTCGCTGATCCTAACGATAATAATGCAAATGAGGATACTGCTTCGTCAGCAGATACAGAGCGCGATGTCAGCCTAACCCAATTGGAAGACAATCTTGAGGCTACGGATACTTCCTCAACGAATGCAAGTGCCGCACCAAGTCCTGAACAAGCGATCAAAGGCGCACAGATTACTGATGTGCGTTATAAAAGTGCTGCAGGAGAGTCATTATCTGTCGTATTTGAGACGTCAGCAGCAGGCTTGCTAAATGCTATCGTGACACTACCCAACAAACCAAAAATGACACTCACAGCACCTGAGGGTCAAGGCAATAATCCTACCTATCGCTCAAGCGATGGCAATACTCAGCTGGTCAGTCACGCAGGTGGCGGCACGATTGATCTCATTCAAAACAATAAAATCACAAGTTTTGAGGCTGTCAGCGCTGATGCTGAAGTTGTTGCGGAATAATATTAATAAAGCAAATTGGTACCAACGCTTATCCAGTCCAATTGTTATGCAAAAAGGCAGCACACGTCGATAACGTGGCTGCCTTTGCTATAGTCTTGGATAGAATGAACCAACCATACTTCAATTATGATCAACTAAACCCAGTGGTGGTTCCAAATAAACCAACAAGCCAGCTGATACCTGCCCACAGACCCCAGCCGATCGTCACAATAAATATGAGTCCAAGAATATCGGGGATGTGCAAGTACAGCCAAGCAATGAATGGATTGCGCCAAAAGCCAGCTTGCTGCTGTTTGTCTTCTAACGATTGATGTAAGAATGGTCGATCCATATGCATCACATCTGTAATGCCATACTCATCTTGTAAATGTTGATGGACGATGTCGAGTGTCTTACGACTAGGGCGAATGAAGATGTCTAATAATGTGCCAATACCAGGCACAATGCCAACGACCATATCAATAAGTGCTAACCTAACAGCGGGGGTCATTTTGCGTGCAGGCACACCCAACTGCCGACCCAATATAAACGCATAACTGGTCAATGCCAATCCTGCCAAGTCTCCTGCCAATGGAATGGTAGAAAGCGCAGAATCAGCCCCAATTCCTTGTTTGGTAAAAGGGACACGTATCAGCGAATCCATGATATTGGCGAACTTTGCCAGTTTACGTTCAGTTGCGATGACTTGTTGACGTGTCAATCCTTGCGCCGCCAATTTTGCCTCATAATCAGCAGTAGACATGCCTGCGCTCGGCACTCTTGTCCTCTTTAGCTTTGAGAACCTATCCATTGAAGGTGGTCCACATGCAGGCAATGGCTATGATTGCAAAGGCATAACGCCCTACCCAAATATTGGCCAAAAATGCTTTGAAACAGGGGATCGCTTGGCGACTCGCACAAGCACTATTTTGCTTAGCAAACATCATCGCTATCAACCCCAAGCCAAATATTGGAATCATACTCAAACTGGTTGGCTCAAAATAATGCCACAATACTGCGCCCATGATGAGCAAAAACAACATCTGTAAGATAGAGATGATAATTACATCATAACGACCAAACAATATCGCCGTCGATTTGATACCAATTTTTAAATCATCATCGCGGTCAGCCATTGCATATTGAGTATCATATGCCACTGTCCAGCACATATAGGCACAGAATAGTAACCAGCACCAAATATCTGGCGTACCTTGCACCGCCACATATGCCATTGGTATTGCCCACCCAAACGCAGCTGCCAAAAATACTTGTGGCAACTGGGTATAGCGTTTCATGAAGGGGTAAATAAATGCCAGTATGATGGCACCAAACGACCAATAGAACACTTCAATAGGCAAAAACAACAACAAACTGACGCTTAAGATAACCAACACAAAGAAGGCAGCAATGGCTTCTTTTGCGGACAAACGACCATCGGCCAATGGTCGATTTTTTGTGCGGGTCACATGACCATCGACTTTACGATCAGCAAAATCATTAATGGCACAGCCTGCTGCTCGCATAAATACTGCACCTAGCGCAAATAGTACAAATATTTTAAGCGTCGGCAGACCTGCTGGCATCGCTTGCTGCTGCGCTTTACCCATTGCCGCTAGCATGACTCCCCATAGCGTTGGCCATAGCAATAGCTCAATACCGACAGGCTTATCAAAACGTGTCAGTTGCATATAAGCGTAGAGCTTATCGGTAAGCGTCATAGATGAAGGGTCTTGTATCATTGTGTGCTGGTCCCTATATTTTCTGCCATAAGCGATTTGCTTCTATCAGTGATATTTCAGGATATTGTTTGCGCAATGATTTGATGGCGGCAATTTTTTCTTTTTTGGCAGCTTGTTGACGCAAAAATGCCAGTTGCTCTTGCGGATTACTCAGCGCTTTTAGACGCGCTTCTAGCCGAAGAATTCGAGTACGCAGCATAATATTGATGACTAATAAAACGGCACCCATCACCCAAATAATCAGCGCTGACATTTTTTACTCCTAAATTAACGTAGGCTTGTTCAATACATCCATTTATTGTTTTAAAGCAGAACCGCCATCATACAAAATGGCTATGAGACAAAATAACCATCAAAACGCACCGCTTCATTATGCCAGCACTCACTTGATGATTGATGAGCAAGTTGCGGCGCAAACTGGGGACGTTTGACAACCACTCGACCCGATGTTTGCTCATTATGACCGACCACAGCGAGCGCGCTTTGTAGCAACTGCTGCTCCTCATCTGAGGTGGGTGGATGAGCCAGTTGATGCAAGGCTTGCATGTGTTTGCCAACTTTAGCACCCTTTCCTGTCTTGCTATCTTGGTAGCTGTCTTCTGGAAACATAGGATCTAAATATACCACATCGACTGCCCGATTACTTTCAGATATAGGCGCGCTGTTCACACTTGCAAAATAACTGAGGGCATCAGTATTTATAATCTGCAAACGTGACATAAGTTTTTGCCAATTTGCTACTGTACTCATGCGTTGCTGTTCTACTAGCAGTAGCATAGCCATCAAGGGTTGCTGCTCAAGCATCACCACTTGCGCACCCGTACTGGCCAATATCAAACTGTCATGTCCAAAACCAGCAGTGGCATCAATGACTTTGCTATCCGAAGTGATTTTGGCGGCTTGCAATAATAACTCTGATTTGCGACCAGCGCTTACTATACGCCTTTGTAGTTTATCCCATTCAGGCGCCACGCTTAATCCGTTACTAAGCCACGACAACGCGTTTTTATCATCTAGTAATAGTATGGGCTGAGTTGACGTCTGACTCAATTGTTGACGGCGCTTTTGAGTCAGTTTTTCTATGGACTGCTCAGTTTCCAAAACAATGGGCAATTTATGCTCTGCTATCAGAGCTTTGAGACTTTCAATCTGTATTTGCTGCGATTCGTTGACGTAGATAAGTTGGCAGCGCATAAAGGCGCATGATTCTTGTTGTACACGGGTCATGATAGCCACCTCTTTTGCGACAGACAATAAAAACACTCAAAAAACAGTGCCACTGGCGTTAATCTTCATTGCCTCTGAAGCGCAAAACACGCCGTGAGCAAAGAAAATGTATACCAGTAGCACGTTGTTATTTACATGGCTATGATTAATATATCGTCTTTATTCTACATTAATTATAGAAAATAAGACGACAAAGGGAGTGACGATCTAACCCGTCATTTGATAACCAAAGCCCCATGCTGCGATCAATACGATAACACCCGTAATGATGCGTAACCATGCAAAGATAGTAAAATCACGGCGACTCACCCAAGCGACCAATAAGCGAATACATAATAGTGCCACCACAAACGACACTATCGTTCCTATCGCTAACACTATCCAATCTTCACTGCTGCTCAGTACATCACCGTGTTTGAGTAAGTCCAATAGTGCGGCACCGACAATGACAGGAATACCCAAAAAGAAAGAAAACTCTGCGGATGCCTTGCGCGATACGCCAAGCCATAGTGCACCAATGATAGTGGCGCCTGAACGCGATGTGCCTGGTATTAGGGCAATACATTGAAAAAGACCGATGAGCAATGCTGTTTTTAAACTGACATCTTCCGCTTCTTGCGCAATGATTTCTTTAGGGCGTTTCTCAACATAAAATATCAATAGCCCACCAAGAATGAGCATGATGGCGACCACAATCGGATTGAATAAATAGGTTTTGATCTCATCAGCAAAGGTGAAGCCTACGATCATGACGGGAATAGTCGCTACAATTAAGCTAAGCCCCAGCTGTCTTGGATTGGCCATGCCTTCTGCTTTGCCAGTCAACAAACCCATGAGCGCCTGCCACAATCTACCCCAGTAATCATAGATAACCGCCAATATAGCGCCAAGCTGCACCACAACGACAAACAGATCCACTTTTTCTTTGGTCCAAAATCCCATCACATCTGCCGATAGAATCAAATAGCCTGTACTTGAGATGGGTAAAAACTCAGTGATACCTTCAACGATACCCATGATGACAGCTTGAAGTAATAAAATAATATCCACGATGGCTTTCCTAGACAAAGATATACCGATTGTTCAGTATAGTTTTTAGTATGTTCTAATATTTTTGAGGGGCAACGACGATGACAATGATTAAGCTTTACCTTGCTCTTTTAACGTTTTCCATGCCTGATTGCGCAAATACTTGGGTAGTGCATTGGCCGCATCCGTACCGCCCAAGATCATAAATTGTGCAATACCCAGCTGTCCTATAACCACCGCATCTGGCCAGACATCTTCATGACATATCTGTTCGCTGCGAGCGTTTAATAGCATCGAACCGTTGCCAACGATAGGCAGATTAAGGGCTGTCTGACTGTCATAGTCTAGCAACTGCTCCGTACTATCGCCATCACCAACCAATACTGGCTGCATGACAAGATAGTCTGTCCGACTGTCATCTGCCAATGCATATTGACCAAAATAAACTTGCTGCATACGAGCATCAAGAGCGCTATATACCTCACTCAAGCCATACTGCTGATAGGCTCTCTGCGCTATCGCTTGTAAGCTTGAGACACCCACGCAAGGAATATCATGCGCCACAGATAGCGCTTGCACCACTGCGGTATTGATGCGTATACCACTAAAGGCACCAGGCCCTCGGTTAAATATAAGGGCAGTTATATCGGCAAGTTTTAACTGAGCCTCTGACAGCGCAGCATCAATCATAGGAAGGATTTGCTGGGTTTGTTGGCGTTTGCCTGTTTCGGTATGACTCGCTAGTACGTGACCATTCGAATCTAAAACTGCGACCGAGCACTGATCGAACACGGTATCCATGGCTAAAAACTTCATACTCTCGGCCTATACTATCGGTATTAAAAAAAGCACGGCATTATAAAAAAAGCACTGGCTTCATAAATAAATCAGCGCCTATCATAGCATTTAGGGCAGGCTATTTTTATCACTTTCTGCTTTTTTCATACTTTATCCATGAGAATCTCTCCAAATCAGACAAACGTAAAAAAAACCTCAAAACAATCTCCGCTTTGAGGTTTTTATTAGAAACAATGATCAAAAGACTTAAATGTAGATATTACTTATGGAAGTATTAAAAACGGGTTTTAAACTTCTTAGGCGCTTGATTTTGCATGTCCTGTATCTGCTTTTGCATCTCTTCAGTGCTTGGCATATTGTTAGGATCAAGCCCCATTTGTTTTGCCATTTGCTCTGGATTGACGTCTTTAGCGCCGCCTTGCTGACCGCCACCAAATAGAGGACCGCCGCCACCGCCAGCACTGCCGCCGCCGCCCATTAGTCCTTGCATGGACTTCATCATTTTACTGATGCCTTCAGGTTTTGAGATCATCTTCATCATTTTTGCCATTTGCTTGTGCTGTTTGAGCAAACGATTAACGTCTTGAATCTCACGACCAGAACCCGCAGCAATACGGCGCTTACGGCTTGGATTGATCTTATCAGGGTTCTTACGCTCAAATGGCGTCATAGAATTAATCAATGCTTCCATTTCACGCACTTTTTCTTCTGGTTTGGCATCTTCGACCGCTTTTTGCATGTCAGAACCACCCATACCTGGCATCTTATCTAAAAAGCCTGCCATACCGCCCATGCTTTTCATTTGCTGGAACTGGGTCAATAGATCTTCAAGGTCAAAATCGCCGCCCTTCTGCATCTTTTTCGCCATTTTTTCGGCTTTATCACGGTCAATTTTTTGTTCAACTTCTTCGACCAAACTCAGTACGTCACCCATACCAAGAATACGCTGGGCAATACGCTCAGGATGGAACAGCTCTAAGGCATCCAACTTTTCGCCGCGCCCCAAGAATTTAATCGGTTTACCTGTGATGGCACGTACAGAAAGTGCTGCACCGCCGCGAGCATCGCCGTCAGTCTTGGTTAAGATAACACCAGTCAATGGCAAGGCATCATTGAACGCTTTGGCTGTATTGGCAGCATCTTGACCAGTCATGGCATCGACGACAAACAAGGTCTCAGAAGGATTGACCGCCGCCGTTAGCGCTTTAATCTCATCCATCATGTTGTCATCGATGTGCAAGCGACCTGCCGTATCAATGATTAGAATATCTTGATACTGAATTTTGGCTTCTTCAATGGCACGTAGTGCGATATCAATCGGATTTTCGTCAGTGCTTGAGTTCACAAACTTGGCATCAACCTGACCTGCTACTTGCTCAAGCTGCTTGATGGCGGCTGGACGATAGACATCAGCTGAAACCAGCATGACTTTTTTCTTATGACGCTCTTGTAAAAATTTGGCCAATTTACCAGCAGTCGTCGTTTTACCCGCACCTTGCAAACCCGCTAGTAGATAAACGACTGGTGGCTTACCGGTCATCTCTAGTTGTTGGTTAGCACTGCCCATCATTTCGGTCAGCTCGTCATGGACGATTTTGACAAACGCTTGTCCTGGTGCCAACTCTTTTAAGACTTCAGCACCCAGCGCTTGCTCTTTAACACGCTTAACAAAGTCGCGCGTGACAGGTAACGCCACGTCAGCTTCTAACAATGCCATACGTACTTCACGCAAGGTGTCTTTGATATTGTCTTCAGTCAGTTGTCCAGTCCCCACAATATTACGGAGGCTCGACGATAAACGTTCTGTTAAGGTATCAAACATAAATAACTCTCAGTTAAAATCAGTTAAAATAATTCTTTGTTAAAATCTTTTTTAGTAAAACCAATCAAATGGCTTACCAATAATGTAAGGGCATGCGCAATAATATATTAGATTTGGTTTTTAGAAACGGTATTACAAAAAACAGTCTATTATCAACACTATAGCATTAAGATGATCTAACAATTATCATCGTTTTGCAAAAGGCTTGGATATTTGAGCTGTCACTGACGCATACTGGGTTGAGTTCAGATGGACAGAGCTGAGCATTTATAGGGAATACGTAAGATGGTACTCAATTGATCACCATTTTATGATAAATTGGACAATTATTCTAATCATTCCGATAATACCACTTTCGCATTGCATTGAGCAGCCATTGTGCGCTCAATATGAGATGAGGCTTTATATCTGTGCACTTTGCATTCTTACTTGCTAGTCTAGCTTATATCTTAGTCAGTGTTTACCTTGGTTGGGCGCTGACTCAGGACAAACCTGTTCGTAAAGGCATTGGTTTGGGGTTACTGATGGTCGGTATGGTCGCACATGCGCTGCTGCTCTACCCCTACGTTGTTACGCTTTATGGTTTGAATTTTAATTTATTCAATGTCATTAGCCTGATCAGTTTGTTTTTTTTATTCTTTTACGTCTTATTTTCTCTGTACCGGCCTATTATCAGCTTGGGCATCTTAGCGGCACCAACAGCACTCCTAGGTATGACCATTGGCTACATTGGACGCGCGCCCTATCAGCCGATCATCAATATCAGTGCAGGGCTAGAAGCACATATCTTACTGTCTTTCGCGGCTTACTGTGTCCTGCTAATGGCAGCAATACAAGCACTGTTTTTGCGCTTACAAATACGCGAGCTCAAGCATCATACCATTCATCGATTTTGGGTCAATAAGCTACCATCCCTGCAAAGCATGGAGGGTTTATTATTCGATATGCTCTTGGTAGGGTTTGTTTTATTGAGTATTGCGTTGGGCATTGGTTTTATCTATGTAGACGACCTGATGGCGCAGCATATCGTACACAAAACCGTCTTTAGCCTTTTGTCTTGGTTATTATTCGGTACGCTACTGGTTGGCAACTGGCGTGCTGGCTGGCGTGGCAAGCGTGCGGCTAATATCACTATTTATGCCTTTATCTTATTGGCAATTGGCTTTGTCGGTAGCAAGTTTGTGCTAGAGCTATTGCTAGGTGTTGGCCAATAAAAAAAGCGGCAGCCAATTGTATCTCATACGAGTACTGACTGCCGCTTTGGTATTATCTAAAAACAAGATGAGATTTTAGAAAGTTCGTTATACTCAAACGCTGCTTTAATTAAAAACCACGGTCTTATTACCTGCGACAATCACTCGATTTTGCACATGCCAGTTCACAGCACGCGCCAAGACGTTGCGCTCGATATCACGGCCAATGGCTCGCAATTCTGTCACGCCTTGACGATGGGTCACGCGGTGAACATCTTGCTCGATAATAGGCCCTTGATCAAGCTCAGCGGTGACATAATGCGCGGTGGCACCAATCAGTTTCACCCCTTTATCATACGCTTGACGGTAAGGATCGGCACCCACAAAGGCTGGCAAGAATGAATGGTGAATATTGATCACCTGCATCGGCCAGCGCTTCACAAAATCAGGTGACAGTATTTGCATATAACGCGCTAATACAAGCAAATCATTACCTTCCATCAGTTTATGAATCTGCTCTTCTGCCTGCTCTTTATTGTTTTTATTGACAGCCACATGGTGAAATGTGATACCGAAGTTTTTTACGGCTTGACGCAAGTCAGGATGGTTGCTGACCACACAAGTAATCTCACAGTCCAGCAAACCGCGCTGATGACGCCATAATAAATCTAACAATGCGTGATCGAACTTGGATACCAAAATACCCACTTTGGTCTTAATAGCATTGTTATGGAGACGCCAATCCATGTTGTGGCGTTTGGCAACCGTATGTCCAAAGCTGACCTCAAAATTGTCAATAATTTCGCTTAACCCTGCCAAAGCAAACTCCAAACGCATAAAATATTGACCGCCTTCATGCGCCGTTGAATACTGATCGAGCGTAATAATATTAGCGCCATAACGATGGATAAACTCAGAAACCGCTTGTACGATACCCGCTTGGTCTTTGCATTTGATCAACAGTGTCGCCGTGTCGCTAGCATCAGTGGTAGGTGAAGCACTAGAAATAGTGTTTGACTCGATATCCGATGAGGGAACCGTCTTGATAGTGTCTGACATAATACGCCCAATTAAAAAATAATGACTGATCGCTGAAAAACTATTATCAGCGTAGTAAACCGATCATTTTAATCTTTTTTGCAATGTTTTGCTGAGCGTGTTGGTTGTTTTTGGTTATTCAGATTGATTTAGCTATTTGAGAAGATAACGCAAAAACCCCCAACGTGGCGTTGAGGGTTTTAATAGAGAAAAATATGCTACGTAAAAATTAAAGGTTATTCCACTTTAATTGTTTTAGAGAAACCAAATCCATTATTACTGACACTAATAGTTGAACCCAATTCAAAAGCTTTATTAAAATCTATCATATATGTATTAAAACCAACCGTTGGGGCGTTAAATGATGACTCACCCTCAATAGCAACGCTATAATTTGGTGAATAAGGAGATAACGTCACTCTGGTACGTGGCGTGTTTTCGTTAACATTGACATTTATACTGTTGGTGCACATCGCCCCACCATCTCCAAACGGACTGGTATTGTTGACCCAAGGCGTTAACAGTGTCGACCCATTTACTGTTAAGTCATCTACTGAGGTCGGTAGCTGATAATTAATACTTTGAATATTTTCACTACCATTAACAATAGTAGTGGTATCAAAACGTACTTTTACCCAATTTGAATAGTGCAGTGGATAGCGGATTTCGAAATCAGCACGACCTTCTGCATTTGTTGTCAGCGTATAATTATCATCCGCAAGCTGCCCATTGACTAAAATAGTGACTGGATTTATGGCTTCAAGTGCGCCATTTAGATTCTTATCTTCGTTTACAATAAGGTCAGCATCTCTATCTAACGTATAGTTGTAATTGGCATCTTCTGTAGGATACCAATCAGAACGTAAAGGCACTGGGGTTTTTTCAGAGAACGACTGTGGTTCTGGTGTTGTGACATTTCCATCTTTATCTGTAATATCAGCTGCTTGATAAGTCACGGTACTATCTAGCAGGCAATATTTACCTTGCGCATATTCAGTAGCGTAGGACTTAATCGATACTGCTTGATTTGGTACAGCGCGTCCTGAACCATCCATGACCGCTATAGAACCGCGTACAGTGTAGTAAATATCATCAGAAGACAGTTTATTACCAAAAGCTAAGGTCGTATATACTGCTTCTTTTGATACGGTAATGCTCGTGCTCTTGCTACCTATATTCGCATTATCTTCTAATAAGCGCGCGTTGATAGTCACGCCGCCAATAGGAGAGCTGGCATTGGCTTGATAAATAACGCGTGCCTCACCTTTGCTGTTTGTCACTGCTGTTGCAGCTGATAAACGGCCGGCTGAAGAATCAGAAGCACGACTAAATACCACAGTTTTCCCTTCTACTGGTACATCATTTTTGTCTTTGACAGTGGCCACTACCTCAGTACTGCCGCCCGGTGTAATCACAGATTTAGCTGCTTGAAAAATCATCTTCGCAGGTGTCGTCGCACGGAAGCGCGTGTCAACTGTTGCACGGTAGCGAGGTTCGCCATTTGGTAATGTGTCACCCAATATAGTCGCTTGTAATGCGGTAATTCCAGCCAGCTGTGATGTTAAAGTAACAGGCACTGTAATAATGTTACCCGCTATATCTGCTGCGCTGATCGTCTTAGTAACGATGACATTATTACTGGCAGCGCTGCCATTAGCAAAGGCACCAAGTGTCGTTTGTACTTCAACTTGCTTTCCTATCAGTTGAGCTGCCTGAGCTGCTGTATCACGACGAATCTGAACATTGATGGTTTGCGGCGTATTGACATCGTAGACGTTTTTGATATCGATGAAGCTAATACCTGCCTGTGAGACTTTGACCAAATCAATACTGTTCAAACTGCGCTGTGTGTTTACTTTATTTTCGCCATAAGCACGTGCATACACACGCAAGTTACCACTATTATCAAACGATAGATTGCTCTCACGAATCGTAACACTGGTCTTACCATTGGCATCAGTAAAGGCAGTTGCATTAGTAGCAATAACATCCCCGTTTTCATCTACCAGCTCTATACCAGCATTAGCGATAGCGCGACCTGTACCGTCTACTAGAGTAGTACTGATAGTCGTTAATCCACCATCCTTAAGTTTAGTTTCTGTAGAGGTAAGCGTAATTTCTGTCCCTATTGCTGACAGACTCAAAGAGTTTTCTTCACGCACTTGCATGCTAACTTTGCCATCTACATCATACTGCGGCGTGACAATTTTGGCATTGATCACAACACTATGGTTTAAACGGGCATTGACAGTATTTGCCGCTAAGATAATGCCAACATCTATCTGACCGTTAGCATCAGTTGTCACCATACTTGGAGTAGTCAAAGCAGCGCCACTGGCTTCAAGATTTTCAATGCTAAGCTGTACAGGCACACCCGTTAAGATACCGCCTTTACTATCAGTGACGCGGAAAATTGCATTGGTTTGGTCACCGCCTGTATTCAAGGTAGATTTATCAGAAGAGGCTATTAGCTGATAACTATCAATCGTAGCGGTGTCTACAGCCACAATATAGTTTTGCGTTAATTTCACATTTTCTGCAGTCGTTGTGGTGGCTGTTAACTTGATACCTGCTGCCAATATGGCTTGATTGACATTAGCGCCAGCCTCAAGACTCAGATCAAAGGTCGCAACACCATCGCTATTTGTTGTAGCGGTTCCATTGGTTACTTTTACGCCAGTCTGTAGTGGATTTTCAACGTTTAAGCGAATGCTACGATTGGCAATACCGCCGTTTTTATTCTCTAAACGAACAAATACCTTAAAAGTATCTCCTTTGGTATTAACAACTTTATTTGCGCCCATCGTCAATGCTTCTGACGTACCTGTCGGAGCAACAGTACTAACTGAGGTACGCTGGGTAACAATATTACCGTTAGTATCTGCCGCAGATAGTACAACATTGATACTACGGCCAATAGCCGCTTTCTGCTCATCTGTTAAGCTGCTTGGTACTGCTATGGTAAATACCGCTTTACCCGAATCATCAGTAGTTTGACTACCTCCTGATACTAAAGTAACGCCTTTACTTGCGACAGTTGCAGGTAATGCAAGGAACACTCGTTGTCCAGTAACGATGTTATTTTTTTTGTCTTTTGCTACTACTTCAATCTGTGTTTCGCCGCCGTTCAAGTTTAGAGCTTTGGTAGGGCTTGCTATTAAAGAGATTGCAGCCGTCATAGAC
Organism: Psychrobacter sp. 1176_08; assembly: GCF_052850615.1. Lineage (NCBI taxonomy): Bacteria > Pseudomonadati > Pseudomonadota > Gammaproteobacteria > Moraxellales > Moraxellaceae > Psychrobacter > Psychrobacter sp. 1176_08. Next base: position 256,837 of record NZ_VXCU01000002.1, on the reverse strand, counting down.
TGTACTTTGATTTTGACTTGCTGCTGTTTGCCCGTGAGTGTCTCTGTCAAAGTAGCGGTCAATACTTGCTTACTAAGCGCTTCCTTTTGCTCGTCAGTCAAGTTGTTCGGAACCACAACATCAAAGCTAACCGACCCATTGACATCTGTATTGGCCATAATGTTTGCTGAGCCAATCTGACCATTGACCGTCAACAAGCTTGCCAACGTTTTATTTGCAAACGCTAGTTTAATAGGCTGATCGGCTACTTGCTCACCAGATGACTGATTACTCAGCTGGGCTTGTATCGTAGCATTACTACCTACGTTATTGAGAATGTAACCTGCTTGATTCTCAATGTTATTCGTTGCATTAAGAATACTTAGCTCAACTGTAGGCGTAATAATTTTAACTTTTTGTATTTCAGATTTATAAGTAATATTATTTTCGACGTAAGAAAGTTGATAGTTGATACCTGTACTTAATAAGTCAGCACGTTGCTTCGCGGTTAGACCTGCTGGAATCGTAACAACAAAAGTTGCCTCACCGCTAAAGTCAGTAGTGGCGTTATTCTGCGCAATAGTAATGCCATACTCTTGGGCTTTAGCGCCTAGTTGAATAGCAACTGCCCGTGATTCGACAGGTTTAGCATTGCTACCTTTAGTCGTTAATTTAATATCAATGTTACCGTTACCGCCAAGTTCACTGATCGATGGGGTTGCAATAGAGGCAAATTGAATACTGGTTACAGGCTGCTCTACCTTGATAGTCTGCGTGATCTTAGAATGTGTACCATCTTGGTCCGTTAGGACAGCTGTATAACTAATACCAGATTTGATCAGTTGATCACGTTGGGCTTGTGTAAGATTTTGACTGATACCAATATTGAACTCTGCTACACCACTATCATTAGTAACTTGCTCGTTACCTCGAATAGTAACACCTGTACTTGAACCTTCATTGATTACTAGTTTTACTGTTCTTGCTGCGGCCGCACTACCATTTTTACGTTTGGCTGCAATTTGCAACTTAAACTGATCTTCTAAAACATTTACAACAGTAGGAATACTCTTAGCAGTTAATGCGATATCACTTTGACCAATATCTGAACCAATGGTAATACGTTCACTACTTGCATTAGCACTTGCACCAGACGTTTCTACAGCATTTACATTAATCACAAAGCTGCCCGCTTTTTCTAATTCCGCTTTTTGTGGCTCAGTCAGTCCTGCTGGCACCCGCACCGTATAACTGACAACACCTTTACTATTGGTAGTTTGCTCAGCACTACCATCAATAGTTAATAAGCCCTTACTAGTCAGTGCAATTGGTAGACTTGCAGATACCACTTGCTCAGTTACTGCGCCGCCGTTTTTATTGTTTACTCTAAAGCTCACAACAGCACTACCACCTGAGCTTGATATTTGTTTTTTGTCACTTCCTTCAAAACTGACTACATTTTTTGCAATCGGTATTTCAACTGAGCTCTTGAACGTCTTGGGCGTGACTGAACGGTTAGGCTCTGACAATGTCACTGTATAGCTGATACCATCTTTAGCAAGTGCTTTACGTACAGATTCTTTAAGTTCTGGGGCTACTGTCAAAGCAATGATGGTTTGACCTTTGCTATCCAAAACCAGTTGCTCATTTGTTAAGCTCACACCTTCAGGTGCGTTATTGAGTTTAACAGAGACTTTAGCGCCTTCAATAGTAGTTGGTACGCTACTGTTTTTCGGTTTAGCAGTAAGAATTAGTTGTTGTGTATCACCATAGGCACTAAGTGGTTTTGAGAGGTTAGCTATACTCAGCTCATAATCAGAGACTGGCAACGCAATAGAAAGATTACCTGTATTTTGCTTTGTAGCACCATTTTGCTCTTGAATATTGATTGCATACGCAATACCTTCGCCTTGTAACAGAGCATCACGCTCAGCTTTTGAAAGGTTTTCATCGACTTTAATATTAAAAATCGCTACGCCATCAGTATTTGTAACTTTACTGTTACCACCTACGATAGAAATACCTTTGATACTTGCAATACCCAGTCCAACTTTCACATCTTGAACACGAGCGCCATTACTGTTTTTAGCCGTAACAGTGAGCTGTGCACTATCGCCATACGGATTCAAAGCATTATTAGAAACTGAACTTGTACTCAATACTGGTGTAATATCCAATTTGCTTTCAGTAACTGGTGTTCCATCGCCACTACCCTTCTTGCTAACCGAAACTTTTAATTCTTGTGGAGCTATAGCAGTACCATCTGCTTTATTAGCAGTTGCCACTAAAGTAAACCCGTTTGTTATCAATGCATTTTTATCAGCAACTGCTTGCGGATTGAGCTTGAGTGTATATATCGCATTACCATCACTATCAGTCGTTTGAGTACTTTGACCTTCAATAGTAATACCGTTAGTTTCAGAGTTAACAACTCTCAACGTAACAGCTTTACCGGAAATGGCTCCTCCAGAGCTTACTTCGGCCGCTTTAACAGTGACATTAAAGCTGGTTTGTTCATCGGACAACTCAATAATGGTCGGTATTGTACTTAGTCTTTGTAAAAAGAAGTTAGGTTCAACGTCTGGCACTTGTTCACCGCCACCATCATTACCGTTATTTCCACCTGTTCCATTACCAGGCTGCTGCACCCCCGTATCAGGCTCTGGTGCGATCGTATCAGTACCATCACCACCACCACAACCTGCCAATGCTAAGGCACAAGTCAGAGAAGTAAGTTTAAACAGCTTAGAAGTAAAAGGTAATGAGCTATATGACATTTTTAGACTCCGCATGAGCAGTAATTTTTTAGAGTAAATAGGCAAAAACCATTACGCAGAATCATAAGTGATTGGTAATGATACATATGTTTACATTGAAGCGACTTATTTAACAGATTGTATTAAATATATAACGGCAACTTTACTGACTTTTGTTATAACTTACAACTAAAAATTAATGGTTACTATTAAATAATCAACAACATAGAGCGCTTATTTCAGGGTATAATATCCATCCTTTAGATCGGCAGTAATTATAAAAATATTTGAGTATTCATCTGTTTTATGGTATAAATGTCGGCTTTAAAATTTTCTGAATTGGTTAGCCTGTTATTTGCCTTTAGATAACAGTCATATCAGCTCAACCTTCATATAGTTTTGTTTGGTGCAAAGCTGCCGCTTGCTGTGTCCATGCCGCAAAAACGTGCAACTTGCCCAGACTGGTATGAGAAAAACTCATACCTCATAGATTAGGAGTTCGCCATGTCTCGAGTTTGCCAAGTGACTGGAAAGCGCCCTATGGTGGGTAATAATGTTTCGCACGCAAACAACAAAACCCGTCGTCGCTTTCTACCAAACCTACACAACCATCGTTTTTGGGTAGAGTCTGAAAATCGTTTTGTACGTCTACGTGTGTCTACCAAGGGTATGCGCATCATTGACAAACTAGGTATCGATAAAGTGTTAGCAGATCTACGCGCACAAGGTCAAAAAGTTTAAGTGAATATTAGCAGCTTATAAATAATGATAATTTTCGTTATTAAAGCTGCTTTTCTGCTACCACATGAGTAGCAACTTATTACTTGAGACGCATACCTATCGTTTTAAGACCCCTCATTTACAGGAAAGCTATCATGAGAGATAAAATTAAATTAGTATCAACAGCGGGTACTGGGTATTACTACACCACTACTAAAAACAAGCGCACTATGCCTGGCAAAATGGAAATCAAAAAATTTGATCCAAAAGTACGCCAGCATGTGATCTTTAAAGAAGCTAAAATCAAATAATCTCCATTTTTATAGATGGTACTATTTGAACAAAAAAAAGGGTTTATCAATCGATAAACCCTTTTTTTATGCTTGTATATTTAGCTATCTTCAGCTCGCTAATAAACTAAAGATCAGCTGTAGTGTGTTGGCTCTTTATCATAGACGTGAGCGTGCCATTTACTCATCTGTTTTTGCATGATGACCTGAATCGCCGCATGAATCATATGTTGACCAATGGCTTGCGTATCACTACCCAGTAGCTCTTTTAACTTATCGGAAAAATCAATAGTCATCAGCGGTGCCTCATCTTGTTCAGCATCACGCAACAGCAACTTACCATCTTCAGCCTCGACTAGCTCAAGGGTGGTCTCTTTCGCAAATCCTGCAAATTGATCGGTACTCTCGTTATCTACTTCTATATCATTATCGATATCGTATGGCATTCATTTGTTCCTTATTGTCCCGTCTGATACTTGCAAACGAATTGGTAATGGCAAAAAATCTATTCACTACAAAAATCCATTCAGCAAATTTCTCGTCTTAAATCTTTCGTCTTTTAGTAACGCGGGTAAAACTGTCTTACTCATACAATGGACGCTTTGACCTTGGATTTCAAGGTTTGTCACACAAGTCTTCTATATAAGTAATGCGTTTGAGAGGCTATCCAAACTCAACGCCAGTACCTTAGTTTGGCTAAGGTGAATAAAAATGCGACAAACATGCCAAGGTAATACGTCAATTTTAACTCAAAGGTTGGATCACGATATTTGAATGGTAGTGCCACAGTGGCAGTAGCGGTAGGGAATATTAGTAGCATAATGAGCCAATTTTCAATCACATTTAGCCAGTCTTGGAAACCCGTACCATGACGCAGCGATGCTAAGCCCATGAATAGGCAAGCTATAATCAAACTAGTAAACAAGCCATTGGGTAAGTCTTTTGGGTAGATAATTTTGGCAATACTAGCTGGTACGATTCGCATATAAGATTCCAGCCATACTTATAAGGTATGGCTCAATGATTAAAAAAAGTGTAAAAGATAGCTCATAAAAAAATAACAACGCTATATTTATGAATGCACATTATTTTTGCTGATTGTGATGTTAACTATAACTCCCCATCAACCACAACATGGACACACAAGCAGTCAACCAACCAAGCGTCAGCGCATTTCTGGTTTCAATATGCAGACCTTTAACTTTATTAAGCACTCGCGAGCCAAGCCAAAAAAACAATGGGATGCCAAGCACAAAGGTAGGTATGACTACAGCAGCATGACGCAATACGACGCCAACGTCATCGCCAATCATTAAGCGAAAACCATAGCCTGCTAAACTTAGCACAAGCGCAAAAATCGCCAAGCCAATCGTAATCCCTTTTGGTACTAAGCTACGATGCGGCCTAGTATCTGTGATTGGCTCAGAGCGCACTGACGAGGGAACGGGTTTGTTTGTGTTCATAGTTTACCTTTACATAACCTACCATCGTATAAATGACGAGTACACTGCGTATCTTAATGATACCGATGTTATTGATCAGCCCTAACCAGTGCCAACTCTTCACGCATCGCATCGATAGCAGCTTTATAATCTTCTTGGTTGAAAATTGCAGAACCAGCGACAAACATATCCGCGCCTGCTTCAGCAATTGCACGAATATTACTGGCCTTGATACCACCATCGACTTCTAACCTGATGTCTCGACCGCTAGTAACAATACGTTGACGGACTTGGCGAACTTTATCTAAAGTGCTCTCAATAAACGACTGCCCACCATATCCAGGATTGACGCTCATGAGTAGGATTTGATCGACCTTGTCCATAACATAATCTAAATGATGTAATGGCGTTGCTGGATTTAATACCAAGCCACATTCTGCCCCGCCATCTTTAATCAGCTGCAAAGAACGATCAACGTGCGCGCTGGCTTCTGGATGAAAAGTAATAATGCTCGCACCTGCATCTAAAAACTGTTCAATCATGCTATCAACAGGCGAGACCATCAGATGTACGTCGATAAGCGCATCAACTCCATAGTCACGCAGTGCTTTACAAATCATACTACCAAATGTCAGATTCGGCACGTAATGGTTGTCCATGACATCGAAATGAATCACATCAGCGCCCGACTCCAGTACTTTTTCAACTTCTTCGCCCAAACGTGCAAAATCGGCTGACAGTATCGAAGGTGCGATAAGATAAGGTTTTGAAGAACTGATCATAAGGATCTACCTAATTTATGTTTAAATAAAAGACGAGCAAAATATAAAGGATGTTATAACGGACGGAAGCGCTTTTAATATTCAGATCATATCAAAGATACGAACCATTTTATGCTTAAATGACTAGCGCGGCTTATATTGCGTCTTACAATATGCTCGGCCAACTTCAAAAGAGCGCTTCGCCTCGTGTTTGGTCGCACGGTTACTGACTCGTTGACGCCATAAGCGAAAGGACGACGGCTTGAGCTCTTGGCGCATGAGCCTAATAACGTCAGGCTCACTAAGACCATAGCTATGTTCAATGGCACCAAATGGTGTTCTGTCTTCCCACGCCATCTCTATTACTCGTGAGACCTGAGCCTCATCCAGCACTCTATTCCCAGCCTCATTCGTTGACTGCTCAATCATATCACTTGATTGCACTGAACTTGTCAGCTTCTCGTTGGAATGAGTACCAATATCGGCATGCTGTTTATCTTTCAAAGCTGCATCCATGTCCGCTTGCATGGTAGCGAGCGTGGATTCAGACTCACTAGAATTCGATGATTGATCTTTTAAATCTACTGCGGCCAAATCTTGATAACTTGCCATAAGACTTACCTTTTTTAAATCAAACGATACAACAAAAAAAACATCATATTAAGACTTAACTAAAAATCTAGCGAAGCTGCGCCATACGCCAATGATGATCGATATGGTCGTTAATCACGGTTTGAATAAAATAATAACTGTGATCATGACCACCTTGATAACGCAGTGTTAAGGGCTGCTTGGCTTTTTCACAAGCGTCTTGTAATGTAGACGTTTGCAATTGACCTTCTGCTAAAAAGTTATCGGCTGCCCCTTGATCGACCAAGATACTCGCATACTGCCGACCGACTTTTTCAATCATCTTTGAAGCATCTGCTTGCGCCCACAATGACTTATCATCACCAAAGTACTCAGTATAAGCCGCTTGTCCCCATGCTGACTCACTGGCGGCACAGACAGGCGATAGCGCCGACACGCTAACAAATTTGCTAGGAAACTTAAATCCTAGTAATAGTGCCCCATGACCACCCATCGAGTGCCCTGTGATGCCAATCGTATCAATGGGAAACTCTGAGCGTAACAAATCATACAGCTCTTCAACGATATAACTCTCCATGTTGAAGTTGTCTGCCCAAGGTGCTTCTGTCGCGTCGACATAATACCCTGCCCCTTGACCGACAAAGTAGCGCTCATCATTAGGAACCTCTACGGTTTCTGCTTCGTCTGATGCTGGCACGCTACGCGGGGAAGTATCGGGTGCAATGAAGATCATGCCAAGCTCGCTACATCTCTGTTGAAAATGCGCTTTATGAGTGACGTTATCGGCATTACACGTCAAACCTGACAAGTATAAGATAGCAGGACAGCGCTGACCTGTGAGTGCTTCATCAGGCAAGTAAATACTGAACGTCATCGGTGTTTTGGTGGCGGTTGATTGATGACTATAATAGTGCTGTTCACCATTAAAGCAGCGATTCACACTTTTTTGTGTGAGTTGGCTATTGGCAGACAAGCGATGACTGTAAGACTTTTTCATGAGTGACATCCTTTTTATCCAAAGTAAAATACACAATGACTTATAAGAAGCACTTATAAGATAATACCGACAATGTTAAAATTTTAGATACTGTTGAATCATCAGTCAGTTGTAGCTACAGTAGTATCCACTGACTGAGAAGAAGCGCCTTCAGGCAATATATTAATCGTGGCTGCCTCATTATTAATCACGCTTGCCACAGGGGGTCTTGTTTTATCAAACAGCACTTGCTCGAATGCAGGAAGCGCTGTTTCCATAAGACTACCAACGGCCATCTGCGGCTCTGATGGTTCAAACCCCATCAACTCCTCGCGCTCATGCACACGTACTCTTGCGTCCTTAAAAGCAGCTTCAAAACTGGTATTGCTGCGCAGACTCTCAGCAAAGAACGCTTGCCCAAAATACGTCATTTCAGCGGTGTTGGTACAACCAAACGACGGTCTATCAGCGGCTGATGCCGTAATTACCACAGTGGTTGGAGACGCCAGCTCATCAATAAATGAACCTGAATAACAGGCAGATACGACAATCACACGCCAACGAATGCCAGAGTCATCGAGTGCCTCACGCAACCATGCAGCATCTAGATTTTCCATCACAAGTGGCGGATTGGCCAATTGAATGATGTCCTGATTACCATGTGAAGATAAAGTGAGAAACAACACATCTTCATCCGCATTCATTTGCTGACCAATTTTTTTTAAGCCTCGCAAAATACTGGTCTTAGTCGCGATTGGCTCATCTAACCAACTATAGGTATTATTGACCAACGCCAAAGAATGGCCGCTGGTACCAAAACGCACATCAAACAATTCGCGCACTTTGTTAATCTCAGAACGAAAGACATCTTGTTCAGAGAAACCTGCAACGCCCATAAAATACCAATCTGTTCTGCCCAAAACACCCGCATCAATACTGTTCAATGCTTGTTGTAACAGTCGAGGCTGTTCATAAAACGCCGCTTCTTCTAAGACAGGCGTTACTGGCGTCTGTTTGAATATAGGCTGATCAGCGACATTACGCTGCCAGATAGTTAGGAGTGCAACCGCACCCACCAACACAATAATCCGCTCCCACCACGGTATACGTAAGCGGCGAGAAAAAATCCATAATAAGGCTAGCGTTTGCCATAAAAACAGCACCAAAAATAAAATTGGTAAAAACGAGTAACTCCAATCAGGTAACCAGCCATAACTGCCCAAAAGCTGCATTAGGCTCTGTAGAAGTGCTGATAAAGTATCAGCAACCAACCACAGAATCACAGGCACAAAAACCAGCGATTGATTGCCTGCGCGACGTGCCAAAATGATGCCGCCTAACAGAATAATCATCGGCCAAATCAGATAACTGACCAATCCTTGCTCATTAAAGAGGCTCCCGCTTTCAGCCGCAAGCCACGAAAAAAGCACATTGCTGCCAAGCGCTAATAAGGCAAATACAGCAAATTGAATAAAGGTCGGTTTTACCCAAGAAAATGCCCGTGTTGACCCGACCAGCATCCACAACGTTGCAATAATATTGGCAGCGAAATTGAGCGAAAAACGCTGAAGTGATACGGTTTTTAACGACGCAAGTGACAAAGACTTAGACCTCTAGCCAGTCAAGAAAATAAAGTGAGTCAAGTATAAATGCCTTTGGACAGCCAATGCATAAAGTCATCAATTGATAACTTTTGCGTGGTGCGTGGACATCAATTTCATATTGAATTCACTAGGAAATGGTGACAAATAGCGAACAATACAAGCTTTTAGTTTAGCTCGCTAATCTATCGCGATTGTAACGGATTGTCGGTTAAGAGGATAAGGCTGATTTGTAAAATTTGCTTAAATTAATATAGAAACAGACAAAAAAAGGAGGTCTTATATCTAAGACCTCCTTTTTGATTCAAGACGATATATTATCTCATCAATAACTCATTGATACGCTTCAGATAAGCCGCTGGATCTTCTAACTGACCACCGTCTGCTAATAAAGCCTGATCAAAGATGACTTGAGCAAGATCATCAAACTGCTCACTGCTTTCTAGTTTTTTGATCAGTGGATGATCAGGGTTGACTTCAAGCGTTGGTTTGCTTGCTGGTACATCCTGCCCCATTTGCTTAAGCATCTGGATCATTTGCGGTGACAACTCACCTTCTCCAACCACCAAACACGCTGGGCTATCGACCAGACGTGTCGATACTTTCACATCTTTAGCACGGCCGCCTAAAGCTGTTTTTAGCTTATCAACCACAGGTTTCAATGTCTCTTGTGCTTTTTCGGCTTCCGCTTTTTCAGCCTCGTCTTGCAAGTCACCCAAATCTACAGCGCCTTTGGCGATGTTCTGTAGCGGGGTCTCATCGAACTGGGTTAAGAAATTCATTGCCCATTCATCAACACGGCTGGTCATCAAGATAACTTCGATGCCTTTTTTCTTAAACAGCTCAAGTTGCGGACTGTTTTTTGCCGCTGCTAAGTTATCTGCGGTTAGATAATAGATGGCTTTTTGGCCTTCCTTCATACGAGCTTTATAGTCTTCAAAGCTGGTCTCAAGACCGTCTTGCGTGCTGGTCGCATAACGAAGCAGTTTGGCAATACGCTCTTGATTGCCCATGTCTTCGCCAAGACCTTCTTTGATCACATCACCAAACTCTGCGTAGAACTGAGCGAATTTTTCTTGCTTGTCGCTGTCTTCGCTATTTGCCAAACTTGATAGCAAGGTCAAAATACGGCGCGCATTACCATCACGGATTGATTTGACATCACGTGACTCTTGTAGCAGCTCACGACTGACATTCAACGGCAAATCTGCTGAGTCGATTACGCCTTTAACAAAGCGCAGATACATTGGAAGCAGCTGCTCAGCTTCGTCCATGATAAACACACGTTTGACGTACAGCTTTAAGCCATGCTGCTGCTCACGGGTATAAAGATCAACAGGCGCTTTTTTCGGGATATACAATAACTGCGTATACTGCACGCGGCCTTCAACACGGTTGTGCGTCCAAGCGAGCGGCGCATCCATATCATAAGTGATGTTTTTGTAGAAATCGACATACTCGTCATCTTCAATTTCAGACGCTGAACGTGTCCATAGCGCACTGGCTTTGTTGATGGTTTCCCACTCATCTGTCAGCACCATCTCGCCACCAGCTGGCGTGTCGTCGTTTTCGTCTTCTTTTACATCTTCTTGCCAAACTTCTTTACGCATCTGAATCGGCAAGCTGATATGGTCTGAGTATTTATTCACTAAACGCTTGATTTTACCGCGATCAAGATAACTATCTTCGCCCTCAGAATATTCTTCTTTTAAATGTAAAGTGATGGCGGTACCGCGCTCTGCTTTGTTGATAGGCTCAACCGTAAAGCTACCAGTACCATCTGATACCCAGCGCACGCCTTTATCAGCAGGCTCGCCCGCTTTACGTGATTCAACACTGATGGTATCGGCCACGATAAAGCCTGAGTAAAAACCAACGCCAAACTGTCCGATCAACTGACCATCTTGTTTTTGTGATTCAGATAATTTGTCCAAAAATGCTTTGGTGCCCGATTTTGCAATCGTACCCAAATTCTCAATGGCGTCAGCTTCATTCATACCAATACCATTGTCGGTAAAGGTGATGGTTTTGGCCGCTTCATCAACGGCAATACGTATGCGCAGCTCACCGTCATTTTCATATAGGCTGTCGTCGTTGGTGGCTTCAAAGCGCAATTTATCGCAGGCATCAGAGGCGTTAGAAACCAGCTCACGCACAAAAATATCAGCATTAGAATATAGTGAATGTGTCACCAAATGCAGCAACTGCGCCACTTCCGCTTCAAACGTGTGTTTTTTTAATTCTGGATTCAGACCTTCAGCTTGAGTTGCTTCACTCATAAAAACTCCTTTAAATTCTATGAAAGACCTATTATCAGATAACGATATACTCACTAAAGCCGCTCTCGTAATATTAGAGAGCCTGCCGTATGCGATACCGTTAAACTGTCTATACTAATAGGGGCAACGAAAAAAAATTCAAGCACAAAAACCTTATCCCATAAAAAAACACCACCCATATTTGTCAAGGCAGTGTTTTTCTTAGGTGATTACTTTTCTCATAGAAATGTTTAAGAAATAAACATCCAAGCGCAGATACTAAAAACGATAACGCTAAAAACTATTCTGAATAAGCTTCTAGCAATAACTCCCAGATAGCAGTCAATTTTTTTGAAAAATGAATGTGTGTTTTCATAGCAACCTCTATATCGATTAACATCGTCTTATTAGGTACTATTAAAACCATTTTTCCAATATTTGTATAATTAATTGATTACAAATTATTGTTTCATTTTCCAAAACCACTAGCTAAATAATACTTTATTTTTTAGCGAGGCATCGGTCGAATGGTCAGGATTTGCTCACTACGACCAAATGGGCCTTGTGTGTCATGTAGTATGGCACTGGTCAAGCCGATACCATCATCGCCGTATTGCTGAACAGCGTCAATACCTAGCCAGCGGCCTTGCGGCGCACGGTGCATGTGGATTTGCAAATCGGTGTTTGGGAACATCCATTCCAATTTTGATAAGCCAAGACCAACCCGTGGTACAACACCATTGGCGGTATCGACCATACCCAATAAATGTACTAAATCATCCGTTGGTATACCCTCGACCATCTCGACATCATTGGTGATCCATATCATACCGCGCCCCGGACGACGCTGCGTATCGGTTACTAGGCGCACACTTTCAATAAATCCCCCTGGCCAGCCTTTCATACCGTCCCAAGCGGATAGATCCTCAGGCTTGTGCGCAGACTGCTGATCCTCAATCCCTGCAATCTCACTAGTATCTTGCGTCATCAACCGCCATGCTCGTGCGATGATCGCATCACGGCCGCGACTACTCATGACTGCCTCAATCAATTCGATGGTTTTGCCGGGTCGAATACAGCGCGTGGTAATGGTAAAGTCATCAAGCGGTATCAGGCCTAAAATATCAAGACTAATGCGAGCAATACGCATGTTGTCTTGCGGCGCATAACCATTTAGCTCAGCGGTGAGCACCCCCGTTGCTGGCGCCATATGTTGCTCGTGCTCATTCCAAGCGCCCTGCGCATGCTTAGTTGGCTGATAATGTGCGACACTAATACCGTTTTCTTGCTGTTCGCGTTTAATAAAAGTGTAATAAGCTGGCATGACCATCCTTGTTCTTGTACCGAAGCTTTCTCATGTATCTTCGCTATTAAATGACATGAAAATCTATTATTGGGAAATGTATCGTAATTCTTTATCCGTAAAAATCAGAGGACTTGTTTGCTCTACCTGACTGAATATTTTTCTTTTAGAGGCCAGTCTACTCAACTCTCGTTAGCGCTTTTTTTCTCATCTCAAGAATTTGGCGGCTTTTTATAATAATGAACAAGAAAAAAATCATAATCACAACGAGTAAGCCATAAAAAAGACTATAACTTTGCATAAAATTTGCGATATTTAGGAGAAGTATCAAGGCAACTAGGACAATAACAAACATATTTATTTTTAACTGTTTGTTCACCTCTTCAAGGGTGGACTCTGCCAATACAAACTTGGTTTTCTGTTTTTTCATTCTACCTTATCCATAGTAGGTGACTTTTAACGAAGGCTGATTAGAGATTTTTTATCAAATTATAGGTGCTTAGAGCTCTACATACATAAGCTCTTGCCCTACTTACCTACCTGTGTGACAGGAATGCGTAGGGCCTTTGGTAAGCTAAATATTACGTTTTCTTCGATACCTGACAGCTCACTAGGCAAATCCCCACCCCAATCTTGCAGCTGCTGTAGGACTTCTTGAATGAGCACCTCAGGCGCTGAAGCACCAGCCGTCACGCCAACACTTTGTACACCCTCCAACCAGCTGCTATTCATCTCACTAGCATTGTCGATCAAATAAGCCCGGCAATTCATACGTTCAGCCAACTCACGTAGACGATTAGAGTTTGAAGAATTGGGTGAGCCCACAACCAAGACCACTTCACAGCGACTGGCCAAATCCTTTACCGCATCTTGGCGGTTTTGGGTGGCATAACAGATATCGTCTTTGCGCGGCCCTTGGATACTAGGAAATTTACCCCGTAAGGCATCAATGACGCGTGCTGTGTCATCCATCGACAACGTGGTTTGGGTAACAAACGCTAAGCGCTCAGGATTTTGTACGCTGAGTGCTTCGACATCGCTTTCATTTTCAACCAAATGAATCTGACCACCGTGGCGGCGGTTAAAGCGGCCCATCGTACCTTCAACTTCAGGATGCCCAGCATGGCCAATCAGTACCGCATCCATACCTTCTTGCGCAAACTTTGCAACTTCGATATGCACTTTGGTGACTAGCGGACAAGTGGCATCAAATACTGTCAAGTCGCGACGCTCAGCTTCATCTTCAACGGCTTTTGACACACCATGTGCCGAAAAAATAACAATCGACCCATCTGGTACTTCGTCGAGCTCTTCCACAAATACGGCACCGCGATTTGCCAAATCAGAGACAACAAATTTATTATGTACTACCTCATGGCGAACATAAATGGGTGGCTCAAAACGCGTCAATGCTTCATTCACAATCGCAATCGCACGATCCACACCAGCACAAAATCCACGAGGGTTGGCAAGATAAATTTGCATAAACAGGCCTATCATTAGATAATTTATAGTTAAAGCGTATTTTACACCGCTTCAATGTAAAAGTTGGAACAAAAGCAACGCTCTACTTTATCATAATTTGCTTTTATTGCCCTTGAAAATACCCATATTCTATTGTTAAACGCCAGTATATGGATAGTGAATTAATCAGGGCGGCTTTATTAAAATAAAAGTCACAAAAGCAGTTTATAATAACGCATCGATTTTAACTCTTATCGCCATACATGATGGCGATTTTTATTTTTACCAGCCTTTTGCCCTTCGCTAGGACATTTTTTGGTCTTTTACTAGGACATATTGTATGACAGGTTCATTATTTATTATCACCGCCGCCTCGGGTACAGGCAAGACCTCATTGGTAAAACAACTGCTTGCCACCACCAATGATTTGACCGTCAGTATTTCACATACCACTCGCGCACCACGTCCTGGCGAGATTGATGGTCAGCACTATCATTTCACTGATGTCGACAGCTTTACTAACGGTATCATTGCAGGCCAGTTCTTGGAGCATGCTGAGGTATTTGGCAATTATTACGGCACGTCTGAGCAAAGTGTCCGCACCCAGCTTGCGGCAGGTATTGACGTGATTTTGGAGATTGACTGGCAAGGAGCGACGCAGATCAGAAACATGTTTGCCGATGCCATTATGGTTTTTATTTTACCGCCCAGTCTGACGACACTGCGTCAACGTCTCTCAACCCGTGCACAAGATAGCGTAGAAGTGATTGAGCAGCGCCTTGCTGGCGCAGTCACTGAGATGGCACAATACGTAAATGCGGACTATGTGGTTATCAATGACAACTTTGAGGTGGCCTTGGCTGAACTAAAAGCCATTATCGTGGCTGATAGACAAACCCTCAAACGCCAACAACAACGCTATCATCGTACCATTACCAATCTACTGAGCGATAAAGCAGACGAATAAGCAAAGTACGGCTTACTATTCATAAGTCATTTGAGAAGTGAATATAAAAAGCAACTACGCGACTGCGCAAAAAATGCTATAATGTCTGGCTATTACTTTTTTATATTTTTGATATTATTTTTATTGAGTGGCGGCCCGTGTCCGTGACTGGTAAAAACAACCGAGGTAGCTATTTATGGCACGAGTGACGATTGAAGATTGCTTAGATAATGTTGATAATCGCTTTGAACTGATTTTAGTGGCAAGCAAACGCGCCCGTCAATTGGCTAAAGGTATCGCTGAGCCATTGGTTAGCGTCGATAACGACAAGCCTACCGTATTGGCATTGCGTGAAATTGCTGCTGGTAAAATCACACGTGATATTTTAAATCAGCCAGAGCATCACTTTGCAACCAGTTCACTGGATTTGGCATTGTCAGGCGATCACAGCTTCTAATAAATCGCTTTGATAACGTCCACTGTATAGCATCATAAAGCAAGTGATTGTTTTATGATGCTATACATGGTGACGATAGAGACCACAGCACAGGCTGTGGTTTTTTGGTTGTAACGACATCGTTTTGATGGTTGTAATTGCCATTTATACCTCAAAATAAACCTTTGAGGCAGAATTTTTAAGTTTTTATCATCCCTACTCGCTTATCAGTTGACTTTGAATACGATTTGCGATTAATTAGAGAATGGTCTAACTGTCTTTAGCTTTTTCATTAGGCTTCTATTTAGTAGTCAGCATTCAATTAAGTCCTGTTTATCTTGATAGTTTATTACTTTGATAAGCAGTTAGACAAATAGATAATGGAAATAGGATTGTTGCTTTATGAGTCAAACCTTACCCAAACTCAGTCATCATCTGGTAGATGAAGCTCAATATAACTTACTGCGCTCAGTAGGTTATCTCACTGCTGCTGAACGGCGTGATATTGTTGATGCGTGCGAGTTCGGTGATGTTGCGCATATTAAAGACAAGCGCAAATCAGGAGAGCCTTATATCACTCACCCCATTGCGGTGGCTGAAATATTGGCCGGTTTTCGCTTAGATCGAGATACGATTATCGCAGCAATTTTACATGATACCGTCGAAGATACTGATGTGAGCGATGAGCAGCTTAGAGAGCGCTATGGTAAGGCAGTGGCAAGGTTGGTTGATGGGGTGACCAAACTCAAATCATCTTCACATAACAAGCAACAAAATAAAGCCGCGACTTTTCATAAGATCTTGACTGCCACATTGGCCGATCCTCGTGTCTTGATTATTAAGCTTGCTGACCGATTACACAATATGTCCACGCTTGACGCTGTGCGCCCTGAAAAGCAGCGTACAACGGCCCAAGAAACC
Source organism: Psychrobacter sp. 1176_08 (assembly GCF_052850615.1). Taxonomy (NCBI): domain Bacteria; kingdom Pseudomonadati; phylum Pseudomonadota; class Gammaproteobacteria; order Moraxellales; family Moraxellaceae; genus Psychrobacter; species Psychrobacter sp. 1176_08. The sequence continues at coordinate 240,393 of NZ_VXCU01000002.1, read as the reverse complement.
TTGGACTTTTATGTACCGTTTGCGCGTCTAATGGGTCTCAATGATATTGCTGATTATATCGAGGTGCTTTGTTATCGCAATCTCAACTCGGATATGTATAACAAGATCTCTGATAAGCTTTTGCAACATGGTCTTGGACGTAACTTTCAAAAAGAAGCCATTCATCGCTACTTAAATATTGTTCTCACCAATTTAGAATTGAATGGACTGGTCAAGGTCTTAGACAATCGCGTGGTCATCTACCGTCAGTTTTTCCGCAATCGCGGTGAGATCAATGCTTTACTGCGTCATTATGCGTTTGAGATTGTCCTCGACAATATCGAATCTTGTGACAAGCTGGCTTATTATCTGATTAAAAAATATCAAATTGATGACAGTCATATCGCTGATAATATTCGCAGGCCGCTCCCAGGCGGTAGTCAGTCGCTCACATTAATTTATGAGCGTGACAATGATGTTGTAAAAGTAACCATTTTGACCAAGCAAATGCAAAACGCGGCCAGACTTGGTGTTATTGGTGCAGAGCACGCATCCGATATCAGTCAGTCGGTGATTCAAGCCTCATTACGTAATATGAAAGACTTGGTCGACGAAGACAATTTGAATGAAAATAGTCCTGATTTTTCAGCAGCTGTTTCTACTATTAATGAGCTGATGGATTACCTGCATTCTAGTAAAATCATCTGTTACAGTCCGCAAGGTCGCGCTTATGAGTTACCACAAGGCGCAACCGCACTAGATTTTGCTTATGCCGTTGGACCCATGGTCGGTAATGTCGCAGTCGGCGCTAACATCGATGACAAAGCGGCAAAATTGGGCACGGTGGTCAAAAACGGACAGCTCATTGAGATTGAGGTAAACAGTCACTCAGAACCAAAAGCAGAATGGCTTGGCTTTGTCGTGACAAACAAAGCTCGTGAAGAGATTTTGCGGTGGTTTAAAGATTTATCTATTGATGATAAACGTCATCATGGTCAGCAAGCACTGGATCGTGCCCTTAGAACCTACCAAAAAAGCCTTGACGACTTAACAGAGAATGACTGGAAAAATCTTACAGAATGGCGCGGATTGACAGAAAAAGACGCCTTGTTTGAGCAAATCAGCTCTGGTACCTTGCTGCCGCAATTGGTGGTTACGCGCTTGTTTAGTGATGAAGTAAATGATCTGCAAGCAAAAGAACATAACGAAGATATGACCCAGCCCCAGCAATTAATTGTCAACGCGTCTGGCGTTGAGCTTGATTTTGCCAATTGTTGTCATCCCATTTATGGTGATCCTATTGTTGGTCATTTATCGCGTCACGGTCTGGTTGTGCATCGACATAAATGTTTCTCCATTGATGACATTCGCAAAGACAATCCTTATCAAGTGATACAGCTGCGCTGGCGCAGTGATAAAGCTGTCAAGCAAGGTGATCCGGGTGAACATGACATAAAAAATACAGGAAAGATTCGTTTTCCAGCTTATTTGAAATTGTCTATTTCTTTAAGCGATGAACAAATTACAGAAGTTATTTATCATTTACGCCAGTTGAATATTGGTGTTGAAACCATTGATGTGCGTAGTAGTGACACTATTGTTCACATTATTGTACGTAGCCGCAATCACTTAGCACAGGGTATTCGTGAACTGCGCTCCTTACTTGGCTTCCCAAATATCATACGTCTATACCAATTGTAATTAGATGATAAGATTGGCTTTATTAACTATTCAATGGCATCGATATATAAAATAAGCCCCATTTAGAAAGACGTAAAACAGTGATAAACTGTTTTGCTTACTAGTAAATAGACGAAAAGCGTGTTTTTATTTATAGTGTCGTCTTTAGACACGCAATGCGTCTTTGTAAATCAAACCAAAAAGCTATTAACCCGAAAACTATAAACCCAAAAGCTGTAAAGAGGACATAATATGACTCGTCAAACCATTCAGACAGACAAAGCCCCTGCCGCCGTTGGCACTTATTCACAAGCCGTAAAAGTTGACAAAACCGTCTATATCTCAGGACAACTCGGTTTTGATCCTGAGACTATGGAATTAAGAGAAGGTTTTAAAGCGCAGGCTGAGCAAGTTTTTGAAAACATCAAAGCCATCTGCGAAGCTGCTGGCGGTAGCTTGAATGATGTGGTTAAGTTTAATGTGTCATTAACCGATTTGAACGACTTTGCGGTTTTAAATGAAGTGTTTGTTGCCAATTTAAGCGAGCCATATCCAGCCCGTGCTGCGGTACAAGTAGCTGCATTGCCAAAAGGTGGCGTGGTTGAGATTGAGTCCATTCTATACATTGACTAATACGGATATCACTACCGTATAAATGCTCAAATACTTAAGATTACGTAACCTTTTTCAACGTAAGCCCAAATATCACTATTTGGGCTTATTGCTATTATCTTTTCTCAATCATCATGCAATTGTCTAAAATTTAACTGCCTAAAGGCGATGGGTGTATTTTATGTTGGTACAAGTTGCTCTGCCCGTCCCCCTTTATCGGGTATTTGACTATAGTCTACCAGCAGAGATGAGCGCGTTGCCAAATGCATCGATACCGAAAATTGGCACTCGTGTCGAAGTGTCATTTGGTCGCCAAACCTTAATCGGTATTGTCATTGCCCATATTTCTGAGGCAGACAGTAGCGTTCCTTTGAATAAGATAAAACCTATTAATAAGTGCTTGGATGCTGACCCCATCTTAGACGATAGTATGCTAAAGCTGGCCTATTGGCTGGCGCGCTATTACCATTACCCATTGGGGGATGTCTTAGCCGTCATTTTGCCAAGCTTGGTGCGACAAGGTAAACCTTTAGATCTTCTGATCACCCATTGGCGGATTTTGCCTCATGTGACGGATGATGATTTCCGTGCCAATGCCAAAAAGCAAAAACAGCAATTTGATATGCTAAAGCTGCATGGCGAACGCGGCGCCAGTGAGGACATTCTGTTACTAGAAGGAATGCAAAGAGAGTTCTTGAAGACACTCGAAGACAAAGGACTCATCGAACGTTATATTGAGTCAAAACAAGCCCCTTCTCCTGTCAAATTAGCAAAAATGCCGTTGGATCTGAATGCGGAGCAACAGCGTGCCGTTGATGCCATTATTGCAGCCCATGAAGCCAAGCGCTACACAGGTATTTTGTTAAATGGCATTACAGGTAGTGGTAAGACGGAAGTCTATTTGCAAGCGATGCAAGCGGTATTAGAAGCTGGAAAGCAGGTTTTGATTCTTGTGCCAGAGATTGGTTTGACACCGCAGACACGTGCGCGCTTTGCCAGTCGATTTGCAGCGCACATCGTCTTACTACATTCAGGAATGAACAACACCCACCGCTTACAAGGATGGCAAGACTGCCGTACTGGTCATGCACAAATCATCATTGGTACACGCTCAGCTCTTTTATATTCTTTTGCAGATCTGGGACTTATTGTCGTTGATGAAGCACATGATGGCTCATATAAGCAGCAAGACACGTTGCGTTATCATGCCGCTGACGTTGCTCTATATCGTGGCTTTCAGCACAACATACCTGTCGTACTTGGTACAGCCACGCCTTCTCTTGAGCATCTAAAATTGGTCGATGAAGGTAAACTAGTAGAGTATCAACTGCTGACTCGGCCTGGTAATGCTAACCCTGCGACGATGCAGCTCATTGATGCTCGGCTACAAAGTACTCATCAGCAAACCACTGACGATGGCGCACGTTATGACACTGGTCTGACCGATGCACTCATTGGTGCAATACGTCAAACGCTAGAGGCAGGCGATCAAGTATTGATCTTTTTAAACCGTCGTGGCTATGCGCCTGTTTTGCTCTGCAAAGCCTGCGGCTGGCAGGCAGACTGTCCTCGTTGCGATGCTCATTTAACGGTTCATTATAATAATCAAGCTCAGCACAGCCATTCTTATTTAAAATGTCATCACTGCGATTGGCAAGCTTACATCCCTGCTGCCTGTCCTGATTGTGGCAGTCAAAACTTAGACGCTAAAGGTATGGGGACCACCAGACTGAGCGAAAACCTACATGCCATCTTTGCCAACCCACAAACCAGTAAAAATCTCTACCCTATTATTCAGATTGATCGTGACACCACACGGTTGAAGAACAGCTGGGAAAATATTTATCAACGTATCAATGAAGGTAAGTCTGCTATCTTAGTCGGTACACAAATGGTTGCCAAAGGTCATCATTTTCCCAATGTCACCCTTGTTTGTTTGCCCAATGCCGATCGCGGGTTTTTATCAGCAGATTTTCGCTCGCCTGAGCATACTGCCCAATTGATGGTTCAAGTAGCTGGACGCGCTGGACGTGGTGACAAAGCAGGACGCGTACTGATTCAAACCTTGCAACCTGACAATGAGCTATTATTAAAACTAGTCAAGGACGGTTATCTGTCGTTTGCTCGTGAATTGCTACAAGAACGCAAAATAATGGGTCTGCCTCCTTATAGCCATGCCGCGCTCATACGCTGTGAAGGCAAAACAATGGCAGCTACCACGCAAGCCCTAAAAGATGCCATTGAGCTGTTACCAACTGCCCATAATCTAGCCGTGCTTGGCCCTATCGATGCACCAATGAGTAAAAAAAACAGCCGTTACCATGCGCAAGTACTACTATTAGCTAAGGATCGACAACAATTACACCGCGTCTTAAACCAGTGGTGGCAACCTGCAATCGCGCTTCCAAGCGCCAAATACCTCAAGCTTACTTTAGATATTGATCCTATAGGCTGGTGATGTGAGTTTTACGTCGTCACTACAACCTCTGATACCTAGCTATGTTAAATTTATAATCACGATATAGGCTACTACTTAAAGCTGCATCGCTGTACGGTGCAGAGTCAGTGTAGACTAGTTCCTCCCACCCTTCTGAATTTGAGTGTTGCTATGACGCCAGAAAAGTCAGACTCTACATCCAACAATCCTCATCAAAGTGCTGCTCATACACATCAGCCGCACTCTGATGATACGCATGATGGATACGATACACATGACAGTCATGAGCATGAGCCACACTCTACACGGTGTGTCGCAGCGCGAGATACGAAAGGCTATCAGCGAACGTTACTTTTTAGCTTTATTATTATTACCAGTTATATGTTCATCGAAGCGATTGGTGGCTGGCTGACAGGAAGCTTAGCGTTATTGTCTGACGCAGGTCACATGCTGAGTGATTCCATAGCACTTGGTGTCACCTTGATGGCTTTTAAAATTGGCGAAAAATCTGCCACGCATCAAAAAACCTTTGGTTATAAGCGCTTTGAGATTTTAGTTGCGACGGTAAATGGGGCAACATTGATTGTCATTGCTTTAATGATTTTCTATGAAGCCATCAAACGCTTTAGCTCACCTCCTGAAATTGCGACTCAAGGTATGCTGATTGTGGCGATAGTCGGCATGTTGATCAATATCTTGGTGGCGTGGCTCATGCATCGAAGCCAACACAATGACAGCGATCATACACACAGTCATGGTAAAGAAGAAAATCAACCATCAAGTAAAAAAGAACCTGTCAATCTCAATATGCATAGTGCTTATTTGCATGTATTGAGTGATTTGATGGGTTCAGTTGCTGCCATCATTGCTGCTCTATTGATGATGGGATTTGGGTGGGTCTGGGCAGATGCAGTCGCCTCAGTGATCGTCGCCGTCCTGATATTAGTCAGTGGGTATCGTGTCGTACGTAACTCCGTCCATATTCTCATGGAAGGTACGCCGTCTCACATATCTTTAGTCGAGATTGAGCAAGAACTACAAGAACACCCACAAGTAAAAGAAGTCCATGATCTGCATGTTTGGAGCATTACTAGCGGTTTAAACGCTTTATCCTGTCATGTGACTGTCGATGGAGATATGAGTATTCATGACTCAAGTATATTGATTGCCAATCTTGAGCAAAGACTGCTTGCCCTTGATATTCATCATGCCACCATTCAGATTGAAAGCTCGTCACATCCGCAAACTCAAGCGCATAGCAGTGCGCTGGTTTGTGATATATCAGAACGTACAGAAATTATGGATAGCCATATGGGTCATCATCATTGAAATAAACAGAGCAAATTTACAAGAGACGTCATCTGAGTTGAGCACACGTTACATTCATTTTTGTCATTGCAATTGCACATGAAAAACGTTGAAAAAATCGGTCTTATTGTCATATTTTTTATATAAATTCTGTATACTTGAGGCTTACACGCTTTATTCATCATCACGGTGACCTTCTATTATGTCTAAACGCTCAGCGCCCTTTGTTGCCCCAGACCATATCGAAGACCCTACGTCAAAGGACGGCAAAAAACACGCCAAAGTTTTGCTGTCAACGCTACAAGAAGACATCGCCCGTTTTCGTAATGAGCAGTTTCCACCTGATATTTTGCGTCAAATTCGTGACATGCCTATTTATGAAGGCAATTTAGCCGAAGTGCAGGCTTATCAACAGGATTGGCAGCCATTGCTTACGCGCGCAATGGCTTTTTATCCTGCTGCCAATCTGCCACCTGATTACCTGCCATTACCTGCCAGCCTTGAGATACCGCAGTTTATTTATCATGTTCAACGCCTACATCTGACCAAGACACGCGCCAAAGAATCCAAAAGCTTCGGCTCGGTAGGGGCACTGACTGACAAATGCGGTGATTATACGCCTGATGAAATTGCGCGCATGTCTGCCGTGTTTGATAATGATGAGGAAGCACGTTTGGTTGCGCACCGTGAATTTATCGATTTGCGCGCGTATGTTTTTTGCCGTAATAGCAAAGGTGAGATGTTAGAGCCAGAGCGCGTTCGCTTTTATCGTACAGGGCTTATCGTACATGCCCTACCTGATTTTAAGATCGTAGATAGTCGGCAGACGCCGCGTAAGCGCCGTAATGATGCTTATAGCAATCCACTTGCGGATAATGGCATTTGGAAAATTTACCGTAAAAAATAACTCAATTCGATGGCTTATCGTAACATCGGCTTAAGCTTTACCATTCTATATTATTTATTTTATCGTCACCCTTAAGGATACAAAATGTTCGCTGCCGCCGCCGGCTCACCAAATTTAATGTTACAAGCTACGATTTTCTTGGGCGCAGCGCTGCTCTTTGTACCTCTTGGCAAACGCTTCGGTATTGCAACTGTATTAGGCTATCTCATCACAGGGTTGATACTGGGACCAAGTGCTTTAGATGTAGCGGGCGATGCTGAGAGCCTATTGCATTTTTCTGAGTTTGGCGTGGTCATGCTATTGTTCATCATTGGTCTTGAACTTCAGCCATCACGGCTTTGGGCATTGAGGCGCTCTATATTTGTGTTGGGTGGTCTACAGGTCGGTCTTACCGGCACATTACTAATGGGGCTTTTACATCAGTTTTTTGGCTTACAACTGGACACCGCTTTTATCGTCGGTTTTGGCCTTGCCCTTTCTTCTACCGCTTTTGTACTTCAGATATTAACCGAAAAACAGCAGCTCTCAAGCACGCATGGCCGTGAAGCATTTACAATTTTATTATTCCAAGATATCGCTGTCATTCCACTACTGGCTGTCATTCCGTTTTTATCAGGCGTACGTGAACAAAGCTATGATTTGATTTATTTTGGTAAGGTTTTTGCCGTTTTTGCCGGTCTCATCTTTGCTAGTCGTTATATCATTCGACCATTTTTTAAGTTTGTCGCATCAAGCGGTGCATCAGAATTACTCACAGCTGTCGCATTATTTATCGTGATGGGTGTGTCTATTTTGATGGGGCAAATTGGTCTATCGATGGCATTGGGCGCATTTTTGACAGGGGTGTTGCTGGCGGATTCAGAGTATCGTCATGAGCTAGAAGCCAGTATCGAACCTTTCAAAGGACTGTTGTTAGGCTTGTTTTTTATGTCGGTTGGTATGTTAACCGACGTCAAGCTCATTTTGTCAGAGCCCCTCTTTATTATTGGCTGTGCTGTAGGACTTATGGTCATCAAGTTTGGTGTCATTGCCGCAATTGCTAAGGTTTTGGGCAATCGGTGGCCGACTAGTATCAGACTGGGTGTGACTTTGGCTCAAGGTGGTGAATTTGCCTTTGTCTTATTCAGTGTTGCAACTGCTCAAAATGTTTTGCGACCAGAGCTTGCCAATACGCTCAATCTCATCGTTACCATTTCTATGGCGCTAACGCCCTTGGCATTTTTATTGTTAGAAAAAATCGGTGAGCCTTTATTTGCTAAGAGTAAACCTAGCCGGGAGTATGATGCTATTCCAGACCATGAACATCAGGTCATTATTGCTGGTTTTGGACGAGTCGGTCAGATTATTGGTCGTGTACTACGTATGCATAACATCGAGTTTACCGCGATTGAACGCTCGGCAAATCGCGTAGATTTTGTCCGTAAATTCGGTAATCAGGTTTATTACGGTGACCCAAAAAATCCAGAAATATTGCGCGCAGCTGGTATCAAAAAAGCCCGCCTCTTTATTCTCGCTATTGATGATTTAGAACGTTCCATTACAACGGCTCAATACCTACGCAAAAACTATCCCAAAATTATCGTATTAGCACGCGCTCGTGACCGTCAGCATTATTACCGTTTACGCGAGGTTGGCGTACGTCACATTTGGCGTGAGACCTATTTATCATCTTTAGACATGTCGCGAGAGTCACTACAGCTGCTTGGTATCTCACCAGAAAAAGCGCGAGAAACCGTAAAAACCTTCCGTGATTATGACGATGATTTGATTGAGCGCCAGCAAGCCATCTATGATGATGAGGCCAGTATGATAGAATCAGCACAATCAGCAATTGCAGAACTTGAGAGTTTGTTTGATGAAGACATTGATAAAGCTCGTAAGATGGATTTAAGCGAGTTTTATGATGCATTAAAGAGTCAAGCGACACCTACTGATAGCAGCAATGACATCGCTACCGACTCTAAAAATTAATCGCTAGAATCCTCTAATCAGCGCTGCAACTTTCAGGAGCTTGTTTTTTACTCAGTGAACTCATGCAGCGCCAATCATCACTATCGGATAGGTGATAAAAGACCAGCGTTTGATCATTTAGGTAACGTATTGGAAATGTCACGTTTTGGATGGTTGCAATAACGGCGCAATCTGTTTTGGCAACACCTGCAGCTTTGGTGTCTATATCAATACGTATTTGCTGACTGCCCATTGTTAAAGGCAAATCAACCGGACATTGACCTGTTTGCTGATAAATTAATGCCACCCGATTTTGTGCAGTTTTGACTGTATCATAAGCGTCGAACAATACTTCATTTGCTTTTGGCTTAGCAACTAGAGGCAAAAACTGCACCTTAATCACTATTAAAGCAAAGGCGAAAAGCCCAAAGCCTAATCCCAAACCAAATAAACTGACCCCGCCTTCTCGTCGCAAATGTGCTTGCTGCATGGCTTCATCTCGTGGATGGTCATTGAGCGCATCAGCAATTTCACGTCGCGCCATTCGATAATAATAAGCATCCGTCCAACGTGCCACCATAAACGACCAAAACACCCAAATGAGTGCAGCAATCCCTATACGTACTGCCATCTGATAAATGTCAGGAACATAAGGCATAGCCACAAACTCGAACATGACCAACACAATGGCAATATTAAGCTGTATAAATGACCACCCTGCTACGCTGTATACAATGGCATCCATATAACGCTTACGATAGAGTAGCCAAGGAAAAGTTACAAAAAATGCTGCCCAATGCCATTGTGGCGATAGATACCCTTGCCGATCAAATTGCTCAAAGCGTTTGAGATAATAGTGCTGGCTACGATGGCCAATAAACCATTGATCCAATTGCTGACGTTTTTTAGGCGTCAATTGTTCTTGATAAAAAGGGGGCGGCGAGTCCGTCTCAATAAATAGCATGGCAATATGCTCTATTAGCTTTTAAAAAAATACTCTGACAACGATTATTATATGATAACGCTCCAACCTCTGTATAGGATAGAGAAATGCGATAGTTTGACTGTAAACACGCTACAATAGGATTGTACGTTCACACTTGTATGGATTTCACTTATAATGAGTGTATCTTACCCACCTAAATAAGCCTTATTAATACTATGAGTCCACATTCTGATATCAATGATAACGCCATTAGCAACCCAGCTGATGAGCAAAACCTTAATAGCACTAACGAACCTACCAATATTGATACCAGTGCCGATATTGACGCAGAACCTACTTCCGATAAGCACCTGCGTATTGTCAACACATTCATGAAGCGACGCACGCACATGAATAAAAACGCTGAGTTGGCACTAACTGCTCCAGAGTTTGCAGAGTATTTGGTCAACAATAGCTTTGGTGATGGTAACTTAGAGGGTATCGATGATTTACGCTCATTATTTGCTGATAGCCCGAATGGCAGCGACGCTCCGCTTACCTTAGAGATTGGTTTTGGTTTAGGTGATTCATTCATTGAAATGGCAGCAGCTGAACCTACGCGCAATTTTGTTGGCGTCGAAGTGCATGAGCCAGGTATTGGTAAATGCGCCTATATGGCTGGTACTCAAGGCTTAACCAATGTCAAAATCATCAACGGTGACGCCATCCAATTACTAAAGCAATTACCAGAAAACCATATCGATCGTATTCAGCTTTATTTTCCTGATCCATGGCAAAAAAAGCGTCATTATAAGCGTCGTTTTGTCAGCCCAGAACGTATGTCTATCGTGACGCGTAGTTTAAAGCAAGGCGGATGGTTTCATACTGCCACCGATTGGGAGCACTATGCTTTTTGGATGGTTGAAGTTTTGGATGGCTTTGAAGGTTTGACCAATCAAGCCGGCACAGGCAATTTCACCAAGCGCCCTGACTTTCGTCCAATGACAAAATTTGAGCGTCGTGGTCTAGATCGTGGACATGGCGTATGGGATTTAATTTATATCAAAGACTGATATTGATAAAGTGTTTTTGACCTTGTTTTATTGAGCGGCTAAGTAACTTAGTCGCTTTTTTTGTCTTATTGGCTATCTGGTTATTATTCTCTGGCAGAATATTGATGTATTTGACGGCTCTATCCTTTGATTTGTGGGGCATAGATATTTTTAGCTAAAAAAATTCATCAAACTGTCATATGTGAAACATAGCAAAAATTCGTCAAATTATTGACGAACACATGCCTTTACAAGCGCGCAATATAAGCTCTGTACCTGACATTCATAATTCATCATCGGCGCAAACATTGACGCTATAAGGGCTTCGTGAGTTCTCCCCATAAGCTGTGGATAACCCTGTGTATAAGTCGCTACTTGACAAGATTTCTCCTAGGTAACATAAAGGACTAGGTAAAATCGTTCATTTTTTATACAATTTAAAAATTAATTAAAATCAATAACTTACACTCAATATCCCATCGTAAAAAATTATTTTCAATATTTTTAAAAAATAATTTTACATTAGAGAATGTTTCACAGTAATCAAATAAAGGCATTATATTTATTGTGGACAACTTATAAAACTGTTGACAAACCGCACCATTATCAGGTCCAAAATCATTTATTATCCAATAGTAATTTTATACCAAATCTCAGTCACATACTATACGACAGCTGATGTCGTTTAACGTGGTTTGATACCCTACTACTACCTTGGATTTTGTTATAATTACCTCATCTATTCAATAGGATGATTAATAAGAGTTTCCACTTATTAATGAACTTAGTTTTACTTTTATCAGAATTTGATTTTGCTGTATAGTAGAGCAAAATATCTGATATTGTTAACCATGCCATTGATATCATTATCCGCTTCCTTTAGCCAAGTGTTGGCTATCTCTAAAACTCAACTAGCTGTTGTTCTATTGAAGCATTATATTTAATAGTACGAATATTATATTTATAGCATAGAAATCGATAATTCCAAATCAATTATTGCAAACAAGGAATCCAGTATGGACGACAATAAAGCCAAAGCCCTTAAAGCGGCACTAGGTCAAATTGAGAAACAGTTCGGTAAAAACACCATTATGCACCTTGGTGATGACTCAGCCATCCTTGATGCTGATGTAGTCTCCACAGGCTCTCTTGGCTTGGATATTGCTCTTGGTATCGGTGGACTACCAAAAGGCCGTATCGTTGAGATTTATGGACCTGAAAGCTCTGGTAAAACCACCATGACGTTGCAGGCTATTGCAGAGTGCCAAAAGCAAGGTGGTACTTGTGCCTTTATTGATGCTGAACATGCACTTGATCCTGTTTATGCGCGTAAGCTAGGCGTGAATACGGATGAGTTACTACTTTCACAGCCTGATAATGGTGAGCAAGCACTTGAGATTACCGATATGTTGGTTCGCTCAGGTGCTATCGACATGATTGTCATTGACTCCGTTGCGGCTTTGACGCCTCGTGCAGAGATTGAAGGTGAGATGGGTGATTCTCATATGGGTCTACAAGCGCGTCTCATGAGTCAAGCCCTACGCAAAATTACAGGTAATGCTAAACGCTCTAATTGCATGGTCGTGTTTATCAACCAGATTCGTATGAAAATTGGTGTTATGTTCGGTAGCCCTGAGACTACAACGGGTGGTAATGCTCTCAAGTTCTACGCGTCAGTACGCATGGATATACGTCGAATCGGTGCAGTTAAAAATGGTGATGAAATCATTGGTAACCAAACGCGCGTTAAAGTCATCAAAAACAAAATGGCACCACCATTTCGTCAAGCTGAGTTCGAAATTACTTATGGCGAAGGTACCAACCACTTAGCTGAAGTTATTGATTTAGGTGTTGAGATTGGTGCAGTTGGTAAAGCTGGCTCATGGTACAGCTATGGCGATGAAAAAATCGGCCAAGGTAAAGCCAACTCTGTGCTATTTTTGAAAGAAAATCCTACCATTGCCAAAGAAATCGAAGATAAAATTCGTGACGAAAAGCTTGGCACCAAAAAAGACAGTAAGGTCGCTGATGCTGTTGAAACCAATGAAGAATTGGCTTCTGAGCCTGTACAATAGACTTTTGATAACTCTCTACTATCAACAGTCATGACGTATTATGAAAATTAAAACACTGGCCGAAATACTCGCTGAGTCGGATACCGATTCAGCGAGTTCTGTCGATGCCACACGCAAAAGACCTTCTAAGCACTTTGATGAAGACACACATAAAAAAGTAAGTGCTGTTGGTAGGCGGCCTACTTATACAGATAAGAGAAACAAAGACGATTCCTTGACTAGCAAGTCTACAGTCGAGATAGAATCGGTTGATGCCCTTTCTCATCATGTCAAAAAAACATCCAATTCTAAGAAACGTAAAAAACGCTTTCATCCAGCTGCCAACTTCATCGCGGAGCCTAGCGATGTGCCTGCTTATAAGCCACCTGAAGCACAAAGTATCAAAGAGATGCTGGCAGAGGTCAAGCACAACGTCCATGATACTGACAACGAAACTGCCTCCCTTCACGATACTAGTGAAGAGTCGCATATAGCAGACGACTCATACGCTACTGCGTCAAAAACAACTTGTGACGATGAAACAAGCCATCAAAACGACAACTTACCGGCTGCCCTTAAGGCTTATTTGCGTACGCCGGAACAACGTCAAGCAGACATCGATGCCATTAAAGCGGAAAGTCGCTTACGTTGGCTTGCATTTTATTATTTGTCGCGCCGTGAATACGGCAAAGCTGAACTCAAGCAAAAGCTGATTGATAAGGAGCAAAACCCAGAAAAAATCGATGCGCTCCTCGATGAGTTTGAAGAAAAAGGCTACCAGAGTGATTATCGCACTACGCTAATGCTGATACGCGAGAACATTCGCAAAGGCCGAGGGCGTGGACGTATCAAACAAGAATTTTATCGCAAAAAAATCGCTATGCCAGGCAACATTGATGAGCTAATCGATATGGCAAATAGCGAATCTGAGGAATTCAGTGAATTTGTCGATGATAGTGCAGATAACTTGGTTGACGGTGTTGATTGGCTCAAATTGGCGGTCATAGCACGTATTAAGAAGTACGGTAATGACATACCCACTGAGCAAAAAGACAAAGCGCGCCAGCTACGGTTTTTACAATACAGAGGATTCAATACTGATGTCTGTTTTGAGGCGCTCAATTATACATTAGACACATTAGATGAGCGATTTTAGCCAATAACTTTCAAAGTTAGTAATAGCCGAGTACTTTCCACCAAATGAGACCGGCACCTATCCAAATAACTAAGTTAACCACGCTCATAATTGCCCCAATACCCCACCACTCTTTTAATGTCACATAACCAGAGTTAAAAATAACAGGTGCGGTACCAGTTGCATAATGAGTAAGTGTCATCATAATATTACCCGCTGCGGCTAAGATTAGCGCATATAACATCGGCGGCGCCCCTAATGTCAGTCCTACTGCATAGAATGCGGCAAATAGCGCTGTAATGTGGGCCGTGGTACTAGCAAAAAAGTAATGAATATATAAGTAAACTAAGGTCAAAATAGTCACTGCCCCTACCCAACCTACTCCAGTGGTACCAATTAGAGACTCAATATTGCCTGAAAACCAGCTTATCAAGCCAAGCTTATTAAGATAAGCCGCCATCATAATAAGTGCGCCAAACCAAACGATGGTATCCCATGCAGATTTTTCTTTTAGAATATCATCCCAAGTCAGGACACCGGTCAGGATTAATGCGACTAATCCAATAAAGGCAGTAGTAGTGGCATCGACGCTATATTTCTCACCCAAAATAAGCGCAGGTATATTCGCCCACAATAGCAGCATCAGACCAAATACCCCGAGCATGATTTTCTCTTGAGTACTTATTTGGCCCATTTCGGCTAAATTATCCTTTGCAAAGTCCTTCGCATCAGGCGTCACTTTGACATCGGGCGGATAGATGATATAGATAACCAGTGGCATCACCACCAAACAGAGCATCCCAGGCACAAACATCGCGAGCGCCCATGTTGTCCAAGATAGCTGAATATCACCACCTGTTGCTTTATTGACTAGTTCTACAACTAATGGGTTAGGGGCAGTAGCGGTAATAAACATACCAGAAGTAATAGGATTGGCGTGATAATTAACCATAGCCAAGTAGCGACCAATCTTGTTTTGCGTGCCGTCCTCGGGAGTTGAATGAAAGCTCTGTGCGATGGATTTCATAATGGGATGAATAATACCGCCGCCTCGTGCTGTATTAGAGGGTGTAATGGGCGCTACTATCAGTTCAGCGGCTGTTAAAGAGTAAGCCACTCCGATGGTTTTTTTACCAAAAATAGAAATAAAATAATAAGCAATACGCCGACCCAAGCCAGTTTTTATCAAGCCACGCGATATCATGATGGCAATACCAATTAGCCAAATTAAAGGACTTGAATAGCTTGATAATGCATCGCTAATAGCTTGTTTTGGACTATCACTCGTTACGCCTGTGAGTGCTACTAGGGTCACAGCAATAATAGCAATTGCACCAATGGGTAATGCTTTGCCTATAATGGCCACAATGGTAGCAATAAATAGTGCCAGCATATGCCATGCTTCTGGTGTAACACCAGTCGGAACTGGAATGACAAACCAAATGATCAGACCAACTAAGATAGCAATAGCGGCTTGGATGGGCTTGAATGGCATTATTAAGTATCCTTATAAGATCATTGGATTATCAGATCAGCGCAACTTTACCATTAATAGCATGGTCTCAAGATAACTGCGGCCACAAATTAAGAAATGAGTACTCTCCTTAACCATATTATAAGATTTATCTAGTTCTTGTGTCATTGTTTACCTATTTTAATATATTTATTTAGAATAAAATAAATATATAGGGATATCTTTTCTAAATAAGCTACAAGCAGATAAGCAATAAAAAAGAGCACATCATCAGATGTACTCTTCTCATTGCATTTTTGACTGATATTGATAGATTTAAAAACAGGAAACTATTTTAAAGTACCTAATCGATTAGACAGTTGGCTCATAATTTGATCAATTTCATCATTCGCTTCCGTTTCGTTATCCAAGTTGCCATTAGGCGTTAACTGATTCATCACCTCGGGAAGCAACTCAGCAAGACCTTGACGCACTTCTGTCTCATTGGCACCAGTATTAGCAGCAACTTGTTGAATCTCACCTTCATCGAAGAATCGACTGACCTCATTTGGATCAAGATTGTCATTGTCTTCTTGATTACTCATCCAAGATCGCGCTTGATTATCGTATCCCATACCAGTAATTTTTGATAAGGCACCGCTCACACCGCCATTATTTTTAATCCAAGTGAGTACCATCGGCATCAGCATAGCAATAAGCATCCCTTTGCCGCCAAAGCCGCCTCTATTGCGTTGACCACCAAGTACACTGCCTAAGATATCTCCCAGACCACCTGCACCTGAGCTTACGCCACCGCGCTGATTACTACCAGTAATACTACCTATGATATCGTCCAAACCAAAACTATTATCAGGTTGACGGTCGTATTGTCGAGGATTGTACCCACCTGCTTGACTGCCACCTCCTAATACACTACCCAATATATCACCAAGACCTCCAGTGCGACGTGCGTTGGTATGTTGGTTTACTGGGTTACGCTGTGCGTCTTCTGGGTTCATCGCGCTGCGGGCAACTTGGCTCACTATATTCCCTAATAAACTCATTTTCTACTCCTTTGTTTATTCTAGTATTTGTTACAGACAAACCATAAATTTGCTTTACAACATTCATCTCTAGTCAATAACTAGCTCTTCAGCGACTAAGAACGCTGGTTTATCTGCTGTATTCTTCTCATGCAATATAACAAATCTCTTTTAACTTCAAGATAGGTATTTTGTTATGACATGTAGGGCTTCGTAAGCTCACGCAAGAAGGAGTGAAGTTGTAAAGAGACAGAAGAGTTGAGCGTTAGATTTTATTAGTACTTATATTGGCTAAAACACCCAGCTCACGCCATTGATTGGCGCTTACTTGATCGCGAAAGATAGTAATTGATAGCGGGCGTCTATAAGGCTCTACGATAATAAGCTCCAGACTCACGGCCCATCGATAACCATGGACAGCAACCAATTGTGATTGCCACAGCTCATCACCACGACTTGTTCTGATGAGCAATTGCCAGTGTTTATTAATACGTTGGCTAAGCGGTGGTTGGCTAACATGCAGTGGTATAGGCCGTGATAGTGCCAGATAGAGTGTCACAGCTGTAGTGACTATTAGTAGACACACATACTGCCATAAGACTAAAGGGGCAAGCCATGCTAGCAGCCCCATTATACTGCCTAGCCCACCATATAGCAGAAAGCGCAACGAGCTAGTCGGCTGAATGGCTGTATCAATGCGTAAGGAAGGTGTCAAAGTCATAATTAAGGGCTAATAAAAAGTGAAGCCAATGAGCTAGGTAGCACTTACCACTGGCAATCTGGCAATCTGGCAATCTGGCAATCTGGCAATCTGGCAATCTGGCAATCTGGCAATCTGGCAATCTGGCAATCTGGCAATCTGGCAATCTGGCAATCTGGCAATAGTACATCACGATTCAATTATAAATAAAAGACGTATAACTACGTTAAGTCTTTGGTATGACGCCAGGTTTTAATTTTATTTACCAATGCCCACATGGCATCATCGTCTGGACGATTTTGGTTGGTAAAATAATCCAATAAATCAGGATCTTCATGCGTTAGCATTTGTGCAAATATTTCTTGCTCAGCTGGATCTGCTGTTAGGTATAGTTCTTTCACATAAGGATCAATATAAAAATCCAATTCTTTTAAGCCACGACGTGCTTGATAAATAATACGGCGTTGTTCGTTGGTGGGTTCTGGTTGAGATGGTATGGTCATCAAAGCACTCTCGTTTGTTTAGGTTATGATTGGTATTAAGTATAATAAGATGTTGGATATTTACAGAATATTAAAACTCAGGGCTGGTTAGGAACTTTGACCATCACGTAGGCAAAGTAAACACTTACGATATCGGCTAATAGTATTCAGCATCAAAAGTAAGGTCAGCTTTCATGATACTCGGACAACTGATGCCACAACGCGACTGCTTGCTGCATCATAGACACGTTGTGAGTACGAATGATAGAGGCACCTTGTTGTATCGCAAAAATTCCTGCTGCCGTTCCAATAGCATCGCGCTCTACCGCTTGTGTTGTTATCACTGAACCAGCACCACTTTTGGTCAATACTTCCGCTAAAAAGCGCTTACGTGAAATACCAAACATCATAGGCAACCCTAATGACTTTAATTCATCGAGGTGTTTTAACAGTGCACAATGATGCTCGTAATCCTTAGCAAAGCCAAAGCCTGGATCGATAATGATATTTTCGCGTTTCACACCAAGACTAGTTACTTTTTCAATGCGTGCCGCCAGCTCTACCGTTACTTCTTGAACCACATCTGTATATTGCGCAAGATCATTCATGGTTGTTGGCTCACCGCGCATGTGCATGAGCATCACAGGTATGTCTAGCTTAGCAGCTAATGCTACAGCGCCTTCACGCTTGAGTGCTCTCACATCATTCCAAATGTCTGCACCAGCATCGAACGCTGCCTGCATTACTGCTGGGTTACTGGTATCGACAGATAACCAAACCTCGTCGCCACAATGTTGTCTGATGGCTTGAACCACGGGCACAACACGTTGTATTTCATCATTAGTAGCCACGATACTAGCATTGGGACGAGTAGATTCACCGCCAATATCAATGATAGTCGCGCCGTCTGCTATCATCTGCTGACAATGAGCCACTGCTCTATCAATAGCAGTGAATTGTCCGCCATCTGAAAATGAGTCTGGCGTGACATTAAGTATGCCCATAACATGGGGCTGGGACAAATCTAACGTTTTATTGCGACCAGATATTTCATACTTTGGTAGCGACTCGAATAATGACATCATCAATCCATTATAAATATATTTCAGTAAGTAATTTCTATGCTAATGATACCAGTAAATCTTACTCTGTCCTAAATCCTTCATAAAATGATGCCAATAAAAAAGCCCTTTACTAAAAAGGGCTTTTTTAAGAGTCATTCACCAATTACAAGTTACATCGCTGGCAATGGTGGTGGCGTTGAACCAGACGTATTAACATCATTTTTTGACAAGTTCACTTCGTTGTGTTGATACACTCTTGGTGGACGAGGCTCCTCACCTGCCAAGATATCTTGAAGCTGATCGCGATCAATGGTTTCCCACTTCATCAAGGCATCAACCATCGCATGCATTTTTTCTTGATTACCTTCAATCAATTCACGCGCGATATCGTACTGCTCTTCTAGCATACGGCGTACTTCATCATCTACCTTTTGTTGAGTAGCCTCTGAAATCGTGCGGCTACCACCAAAGTAACCTTGCGAGCTGTCATCGTCTTCATAAACCATGATACCAAGTGCGTCTGACATACCATACTTAGTGACCATTGCACGCGCCATCTTGGTTGCTCGTTCAAAATCATTAGAAGCACCAGTAGACATCTGATGAATAAAGACCTCTTCTGCAATACGGCCACCAAATAAAATAGCAATATCGCTCAGCATTTTTGACTTATACATACTGGTTTGATCATGCTCTGGTAGCTGCCATGTGACACCAAGAGCAAAACCGCGCGGCATGATAGTGACTTTATGCACAGGATCAGTCCCTGGTAATAACTCCGCAACCAATGCATGACCTGCTTCATGATATGCAGTAGCCCGGCGTTCTTCTTCGCGAATCACCATAGATTTGCGTTCAGGACCCATATAGAGCTTGTCTTTTGCATCCTCAAAATCATTCATGTCAACGCTGGTCTTATTACGACGTGCTGCAAACAGTGCTGCTTCGTTCACAAGGTTAGCAAGCTGTGCGCCACTAAATCCTGGTGTGCCACGGGCAAGAGAGCTTGCATCTACACTAATCGTATTTGGCAGTTTTCTCAAATGTACTTTTAGAATTTGCTCACGACCTTTGATATCAGGCAGCCCCACTTGCACTTGACGATCGAAACGACCTGGGCGTAATAGCGCTTTATCAAGTACGTCTGCACGGTTGGTCGCAGCAATGATAATAACGCCTTCGTTACCTTCAAAACCGTCCATCTCAACCAACAACTGGTTTAGAGTTTGCTCACGCTCATCGTTACCACCGCCTGTTCCAGAACCACGATGACGACCAACCGCATCAATCTCATCGATGAAGATAATACAAGGCGCGCTTTTTTTCGCCTGTTCAAACATATCACGTACACGCGAAGCACCCACACCAACAAACATTTCTACGAAATCAGAACCTGAAATCGAAAAGAACGGTACTTTGGCTTCACCAGCAATGGCTCTGGCCAACAGCGTTTTACCAGTACCTGGTGGGCCTACCATCAAAATACCACGCGGAATAGTCGCACCAAGCTTGGTAAATTTGTCAGGATCGCGTAAGAAGTCTACTACTTCAACCACTTCTTCTTTGGCTTCTTCACAACCAGCAACGTCTCCAAAATTGACCTTGATTTGATCTTCAGTCAGCATTTTGGCTTTTGACTTACCAAAACTCATAGGGCCACCGCCTTTACCGCCAGCGCCGCCTTGCATGTTACGCATGAAGAATAAGAACAAACCAATAATCAAAAGAATTGGGAAACTTGCTATCAGTAACTGCATTAACACGCTTTGACGCTTCGGTGCCGTTCCTTGAACCTCGACTTGATTCTCACGTAGGATTGGCATCAACTGATCGTCGGTCACAGCTGGTCTAATGGTTTCAAAAGAGGAACCATTTTTCTTCTCGCCGGTGATCTGCTCGCCATCGATTTCCACACTGGCTACTTGATTTTCTGACACAGCGGTCACAAACTCAGAGTAGTTAAGGCTATCTGGCTCAGATGATTGATCAAAACCACTGAACACCAGCACCAAAACGCCGATTACCACCAGCCACAATAAGGTATTTTTTACCATGTCGCTCACTAGTTATTCCCATCCCTTACTTATTGGTGTGTTTACTAAACACGTGACGTCTATAAACGTATTACTTATCTTTAATAAAAATATCAGAACTCATGTTATATAAATCTATCACAGATAAACGTATTAAGCGCTTATTATCAGACGACTTTGCTTAAAACATATGTTTGAAACAAAGTTAATATACCATGATATGTGGTGCTAGCCTGAATAATTCAAGCAAGTTTTTCTTTTATTCAGTTAACGATTGTAGCGGTTTTAAACATTGATAATGTATATGTTGTGGCAACTCATTTTTTGGCTTGTTTTGACGACAACCTATTGAATTTAAACCTATTTGATAGCGATCCAAAACATCTCTTTTGAACGAGGGCGAGAAGCACCAGGTTTGATACTACGAATTTTACTAAAATCATTCTGCATTTGCTTGCGTAATTCTTGCATCCCTTCACCTTGAAACACTTTCATAATAAGCGCGCCACCTTGTGGTAAGGTTGCCAAAGCAAATTCCACAGCCAACTCACATAAGTACATCATTCTTGGCTGATCGATAGCACTATTGCCTGCTGTGTTAGGTGCCATATCTGACAATACCACATCAACTTGCCTATCACCAACCTCAGCCATAATCGTGTCAAACACGTCAGCCTCACGAAAGTCTCCTTGGATAAACGTTACATCAGCCAGCGCATCCATAGGTAAAATATCAGAGGCAATCAAAACACCTTTTTCACCCACCAGCTGGCTGGCTACTTGTGACCAACTACCAGGTGCACTCCCCAAATCTACCACTGTCATGCCCTTTTTAATCAAATTGGTTTTTTCATTAATTTCTAACAACTTGTAGGCTGCACGAGCACGGTAACCATCTTTTTGAGCCTTTTGCACATAATGATCGTCAATATGCTCCTTCATCCAAGCACTACTACTTTTTGACAGTTTTTTATTTTCAATACGCGTGGCCAAAACACCTGCTCCTCTTGCTTTACCAACACTACTCTTTGTTAATTAACCACTCTATCGTGGTCCAGTAGTACATTGGTCAAAAACGACTTTTGACAGTAAATATATGGGATATCAGCTCAACTATTTTAGATATGCCATTCATTGAGCGATTGATTTGTCTGATGACTTTAAATTGGTCAAATTCTATTAGGGAAAACACTGCTTTATAAGAGCATAGCGTTTATAATGTGACCAAATATTCAGTTTAACATTTTCATCACGTAAAATCGTGCAAAATCCTGCTGATATCATGCAAGATGCCCTCAGATTATCTATAATAGTCACTAATTGCGCTCAATAGCATCATCTTTTATTTTTTACCAACCTTTGGAAATTCTATGGAACTCGATAACGCTACCATCAAACGCCTACGAGGCATTGGTCACGAGCTTAAACCTATTGTCATGATTGGCAATAAAGGTGTCACACCGACTATCGCAGAGGAGATTGATCGCGCTTTGTCAGATCATGAACTCATTAAAGTAAAACTGCCTGCTGGTACTAAAGAAGAGCGTGATGTCATTGGTGCAGAGCTTGCCGCAGCTGCGAATGCAACTTTGATTCATTCAATCGGTCGTATGGCATTGTTACTGCGTAAAAATCCGCATGCCAACCCAAAACTGTCTAATTTGGCACGTCACGCTCAGTAGTTTGTAACGACAAGCTTGGTTTGAATAAATTTCTACTGTGATTGCTGAGTTATTATTCAAATCATTACGATAGTACCTAAAAGCCGCGCTGCATCATGCTCGCGGCTTTTATAATGTGTATTTTTCACAGCGAGCTTATCTTAGCGTTTCTCATTATAAGATAAGCCGTTTTTTCTCATTAATGTTCTTGAGTATGATCAGATTATGAGCCAAACCTTTACCCTTTGTATGGCCACTGATACGTTGGTCAATGATGCCCAACAAATCGGGGTCACTGTGGATGAACTCCGTCGTATCGGCATTCAGGTAGCTGCCGAAATTGTGCAACGACCAACATTGCATCTACAACTCACGTATTATATTACCGTACCCACACCTTCTTTGGCCGCCAAACTTAACTGGCCGGCATGGCAGACCAAGCAAATAGGCTTCTCTGATTACCTTTGGGAAGAAACGTGCCTTGAATGTTTCATCACAGGCAGTTTAGCTAAAAATAAAGTCGACTACGTAAAAAATGCAGAGCCTTATATCGAAATCAACGCCAGTCCAGATGGTCGTTATGCGCTATATCGGTTTGAAAGTTATCGCAATCCTTCAACATTGCCGCCTACCCCTTTGTACCATATGGATAGACACGAGCGTATAGGCATTTATTGGGATGATAAGTCCTTGCAGCAGCGCTCACCAGTTGATACCTCTTTATCTACCAAATCATCGTTAGCTTCTACCATTCCAAGTTATGAACGACGTTTTGGCATACTTTTGAACCAATTACCCAAGCAACAATATGCATTTAATAACACGGTGGTTGAATACATACATCCTTGCGTTATCTTAAAGTTTAATGAGACGGCTTTATATTTTGCCCCGCGCCATGCTTCACCACCTGATTTTCATAATCGTCATTATTGGTCTAAATTTAAAGGTTAATCATATTTTTTCCGCTTGATTACCTTACTTATCAATAGGCACAGAATCTTTTTTCAATTGCTCTTTTATCACACATCATTACTTCAAATAAAAAAAAGCCTAGTAATGTCGAAAACATTACTAGGCCTGGAGAAACTGGTCGAATTAAAGAGCTATTTAACTGATTATTTGTCCGCCATAGCAAGATAGATACCACGGTCTGACGCATCGTCAACGTACTGCGAATCACGCCATGTAGTATAGCTATGAGAGCCACTATAAGGATTGATGCTGTTTTGACGGAAGTCAGACACCCATGTATTGCCATCAAAAATTTGGATATGACCATGAGGACGGCTTGAGGTGCGGTTGAAGACAACGACATCACCAACTTGTGGTTGCATATCGTTACTGATCTTAGTGAAGCCTGCTTGGGCCAAAGTGCCACGTGAGGCGTACTGATAAGCGGATGGATTAGGCGTAAATTCGTAACCGGCTGATTGTAGCGCTTTACGTACGTAGCGTGCGCAGTAACCAGAACTTCTAGATAGGGCAACTCGTGCGGCATTTGCTGCTGCAATAGCAGGGGCAGAGTTACTATCAGGGGTGCGGCTGGCTTGTTGCTGACGCTGTTCATAAGACAAACGGCTGGTTAGCGAGGCAAGCTGGTATTCTTTTTGCTTAGCATGAGCGCTTAGATTATCAATAGCTTGGCTGATCTCATCGTTACTATATACATGAGCGCCACTGTTGGTGCTATAGATATTACGACTAGAACCGTAGTTCGCAGAAGCAGAAATATTTGTGATGGTATGACTCAAGGTATTATTCGGTTGAAAGGTGGTTTCGACAGCACCACTCGTCTGTGCTATACCCATTCCCAATACTGACAAAAGCAATAAAGCTTGTTTCATAAATTTACTACCTATTGTTAATACAAGACCGCTCGTCATCCATGACAAAGCATCAATTAATTTAGAGGATATAATCATAAAATAAACATGATAAAATCCTTGTTACAACAGCCCACTCTTTTTTCTATAGTGACTAGCGTTTATTACCTTAGGCTAGTCAAATATCTCGTAAATCGTTTGTTATATATTGCTTTTAGCATGTCTATCGACGTTGTCACCTATTAGATGAGTCATTGCGATGTCAAAAAAACAGCCTAATCGGCTTGCTAAGCTTATCGATCATCAAGCTTTTGCTGGTAGTGCGCTACCACAAACCCTTGCTGACAATATGCGGCTATATACAAAAATGACCGCTGAGATAAAAGAGCTACTGGTAGATTGTCTACCTGAAGAAATCCTTAGTACCTGTTGGGTTGTAGGATTTACTCCTGAGCAACTCATACTCAGTGTTGGCTCTGTAACAGCTGCTAATCATATCCGCTATTTACAGAGTGCTTATTTGCGAGTGTTAACAGAGCAATCAATTACATTTAAACAACTCAAACAAATTCGCGTCGTAATTGCTAAAACTTCCACTCATAATCATTCAATTCAACAATCATCGTCATTATCAATGACCAAATCAAAAACTCTTGAAATCAATGAAAATCAGGCCCTTAGCCAAAACACAAAGCGGACTATATCACAGGCCGCAGAGCATGTCACCACTGATGAAAATCTCAAAAAAGCCCTTTTACGCTTAATAAATGATTAAAAATCATGACTTCATAATGTAAAGTTATGTAAATATAATCGCAAAAATTAACGAGTAACGCTGGGGTTTTGTAATATCACAAACAAAAAAAATCATCTATTGGCATCATTCATAATGTGAATGCTACCAATAGATGATTTAAAAACCATCTACAGCTTTTGTATTCTCTACTCTGAAGTAGAATTTTTAAAATAACCCGAACAATATATTCAAAAAATAGAATATTATAGGAATGTAATTATAGCCCGATCATGTAATATTGCGTAAATGTTTCGATACTTCGTGTATATTCCTGTATTCATCCTTCAACAGCTAAATCTTCTAAAGGTAAATACTTGATAGGACAAGTTACATTGTCATCAAAAGTTACAATTTCAAAATTATCACGGTCAGATAGTATTTCACGCACCAATAAATTATTTAGTGCATGACCAGACTTATAAGCATTAAAGCGACCCAAAATTGGATAACCGATTAAATATAAATCTCCCAAAGCATCCAAAATTTTGTGACGGACAAACTCATCATTGAAGCGTAAGCCTTCTTCATTCAATACGTTTGCTTCATCGATGACGATTGCATTGTCCATGCTACCGCCTAACGCTAAGTTGTTTTGGCGCATTGCCTCAATATCACGCAAAAAACCAAAAGTACGTGCTGAGCTTAATTGTTCAATAAAGTTTTGTGTAGAAAACTGCAGCTGAGCGTGCTGAAAGTTTTTATCAATAGCAGGATGATCAAAATCGATTTCAAAATTTAGCTCAAAACCGTCATAAGGACGCAGTTCTGCCCATTTATCATCCACTTTTACACGTACAGGCCGAACAATTCTAATGAACTTTTTAGCAGCTTCTTGCTCACACAACCCTGCTTCAAGTAACAATCCAACAAAAGGTGCAGCGCTACCATCCATGATTGGTATTTCTGAGGCAGAAACACGAATCAAGAGGTTATCTATGCCAAGTCCAGCAATCGCGCTCAAAAGGTGCTCGACAGTGCCGACACGAGTACCGCCAAATACAAGATTTGACGACATCATAGTATCTTGTACTAAAAAGGCACTGGCTGGGATTGGCTGACTGCCTTCGATATCAGAGCGCTCGAAAACAATACCAGTATCCACTGGCTGCGGATAAAACTCTAAGTTAACAGGCTGACCACTATGGAGACCTGTACCTGTAACAGCAATCGCAGTTTTTAGGGTTCTTTGGTTCATGGCTGTCTTCTCACATATTTTGTTACAATTGCCATAGTGTATCATTACCTACCCCCATTTCGCTATAGCTAATACTCTTTAATTTGCTTATCTCCTTGATTGATAACACTTATCGTCATATATATTCATGATTTATGGCGCTTAGCATTTATGTTTCTTTGTATAAATATCCAACTTTTCGAAACATTTTATGCAATAAAATCATCAGATATGTCCATTTGATGACAATTTTCATGCTATCTACTATTTATAAGCATGAAAAAGCCAGCGACTCAGCGCTGGCTTTTTAGTTCAAAATACTTGGTGTCTCTATAAGAATTACTTATTTTGTTGACGCTTTAAATAATCTTGAATACTGTTGGTTTTGGTTTTAGGCTGCTCTTGAGGTGCGTTCGAACGTGCTGCGGTATCTTGGTAAATTTGGGCTTGTGCTTGTTTTTGACTGTTTAGCGCACTAGTATGTACGTTAGGATCGACAGGTTGGGTGCTATTAACCGATGGAACTGGTTGCTCCACCACTTCTGGTTCTTGACCAGCATTTTCATCTAACGTTAAACCAGTGGCGATAACTGTCACGTGCAAGTCATCTCCCATTTTTTCATCAATCACAGAACCATAGAAAATATGAGCGTCATCGATATCGGTAATTTCTTCGACTATGGCACTGATTTTACTCATTTCATCCAAAGATAATGATTCAGAGGAAATCACGTTGACCAATAGACCTTTGGCATTTTCCAAACGCAAATCGTCAAGTAGTGGTGATCTGATGGCTTTTTCGGTCGCTTGACGCGCACGGTCATCACCGCTTGCACGACCAATACCCATCATTGCATGACCTTTAGCCGTCATTGCTGTACGAATATCATTAAAATCGATGTTAATCATACCTTCGCTAGCGATAGTTTCAGCAATACCCTGAACGGCGTGCAGTAAAACATCATCCGCTTTTTTGAAAGCGTCTTGCATAGAGATATTACCGTAGACACTCATCAACTTATCATTTGGAATCGTAATGATAGAATCCACAAAGTTGGTCAACTGCTCAATACCAGCTTTAGCAGCTTTGATACGTTTGCCGCCTTCAAATTTGAAAGGTGTGGTCACTACTGCAACGGTCAAAACTTCCATTTCTTTAGCAATACGAGCAACCACTGGCGCAGCACCTGTACCTGTACCTCCACCCATACCTGCGGTGATAAATACCATATCGGAATGCTCAAGTAAGGCACGGATGGCTTCTTCTTCGCTCTCTGCCGCTTCACGTCCTACTTCTGGGTTTGCCCCTGCACCAAGACCACGATTTGTTTTTGCACCAAGTTGTAATTTGTGCGGCGCAGTTAAACGATCAAGCGCTTGTTTATCCGTATTAGCACAGACAAAGGTTACACCCCTAATTCCTTGTTGTACCATATGCTCAACCGCATTACCGCCACCACCACCCACACCGAATACAGTGAAGCTCGCTTGGCCGTTATTTTGAAGCTGGTTATCATCTGGCATGGTGTATTTTGACATAAAAAAGATTCTCCAGTTGCAAATAGCGTAATGGTCGATACGTGGTAACGCACTCATGAGTTGCGCTATCGACACACTATATATATAAATGTATTTAAATAAAACAGGGCTATGGATTAAACCATACAGTTTAGACAAAATATGTCATCACCGATCAAGGCATTACTTTCAATATTACATTATCTTTAGATCAGATTATTTCAATGCATTTTGCAAGGGGTCAATCTTCTAAACATTTAAAAATATAAAACACGACTACAATATTTTTTTCAGTACGCTCGCAAAACGTTGTCCTGCACTTTGAAAAACCCCTGTCACTCGGTTTTTCTGAATCGCTTCAGGCTCACTTTTTTCACTGCGGCGGAACTGCTCACTCTGACTATAGAGTAGTGTACCAAATGCTGTCTGATAAGCGCGATCATTTACTTGAATATTAAGCTGTTTAAAGGATTCATCGTTATCAAAATGATTGTAAGCACTAATTGCAGGATGAGTATTGGTCAATACCACTGGCATTTTGAGCAGCTTTTTGGCAAAAGGGACCATACCTTTAATCATGCTACCGCCGCCAGATAATACGATACCTTTATCAATATATCCTATCAGGTCGGCGTCATGCAATTGACGAGCCACCTCAGTAAATATCTGGACATAACGTGCTTCAATGATGCGTGCTAAGTTATAGACACCAATATTGATCTCATCGTTTGAGCCTTGCGGCTTAAAAAGAAAGAATGAGCTCGGATCGACGCTATTGACATCAACTGTACCATGGGTCTTTTTAAGCTTTTCTGCTTCAATCATTGAGATACCGAAGTCGGCTGAAATATCCATTGTCACTTCATGACTGCCTGTGGCGATACAATGCGTAAAAATCAGCTTATTTTCTTTGTACACACAAATGCTAGTGGTGCTGGCACCGATATCAACCAAACAAACTCCTTGCAAGCGCTCATCGCTCATCAAGCTGTATTCAGCACTCGTCACTGCATCAAACACGATATGATCGATACCAACATCGCAGCTTTGCAGTAATTTTTGGATATTCTGACGACTAGACACTGGCATCATCATTAAGTGATACATGACAGTGATATTGTGTGCCATCATCTCGATTGCATCATCGACCATAAAGTCTTGATCATCGACGTAAATACCTTGCTGACAGCAATGCATGAGATAATAATCTGATGGTAAATCACGAGATTTGGCATTGGATAATGCTTGTACCATATCCTTGGCACGGACAACTTCATCCTCTACACGGACTTCACCTGCGCTATTTTTACTAGACAATTCAGGCGCAGCAAGTGTCAACCACACGCTATGTACACGGCAGTTAGCAGTGTCTTCTGCTTCTTGTATTGCTTGCTTAATAGCGCCTTGCAGTCGTTCACGATGCTTTATTTGACCTTGATAAAAATCGCTGTTTTTAACCTGCCCTACGCCTAAAATACGAATGTCTTTTGCAGAGACAACGTTGCCGATAACGACATAAACTGCCGTGGCACTTAAATGGACAACAACTAGATTTTCAGTATTTTTCATGTTACCAGACAAATTATCGCTAAACAGGAAACCGAATGACGTTCCCATTAAATCATTAAAAAAAGCGCTATCAACACGCTATGATGTTGTGTGTTCAATACTAATTACTATCAAAATTGCTCAAATCAAAATGCGCTTTTTCTTTGCTACATGCCTGATTTTTGCTATCTACTACTGTGATTCATCAGTCTGTGGCTGATTCATATTCCAAGCAATGGTAAAGCCATTCTTATAACGCAAATCTACAGACTGTATGTCATCGCGACGATTTTTTAATTGATTGCCAAGCAGCTGACTTAAATTCAGTAGTTTTTGTGCGGTATTTTCATTATCAACGATGACACGCAATCCATTATCAAATCGAATTAACCATGTCATTCTTGGTGACAAGATAATATCTTCTACTTGAATACCAAGCGGTGCATACCAGTCATTAACTTGTTGCATTTGCTGCATGATAACAGGGGCTTGTGTCAGCTCGCCCTGTAAAGTAGCAAATTGCTCTTGCGTCAGATCTTTATCATCTGCAGGGATAAAAACAACCCCTTTTGCATCGACCAAACGCTCTGTACCAAAATTGGCTACCGCTTGTTTAGGCAATGCAGTAATTACAATACCACGCTGCCAGTCACGAGAAACACTGACCTGATCTACCCAAGCCAAACCTGTCGCAATGTCTCTTAAGGCCTGTAAATCAGAGGTAAAAAAACTACTGACCTTTTGCTGATCCATGACTTGCTGCAATGATTGGTACTCTGCACTTGTCAAACCTTTATTACTAACATAGATAGCAGCAGGAGGTGCATCACGTAATGCTTTCCCACCCATCATCAGTATCAATACAAGTAATCCTAACACTAACACCATAAAGAAGTATTTAAGTGTGGTTGGTACTTGAAACTTAGATTTTGGGCGACGGGTTTTATCACTCATCAAGTCAGTTATTTCGTTGACAGTTTGAGCCATAACGACCTTTGCCTCTGTAATTGCATAAACCAGTTATGCAGGTTATTGATATAAGTATGCAGTATTTTTTTGCAGCAGCCTATTGATTCAATATGTTATCAAAGTCTTTGATAAAAACGGCATAAATGATACCGCTATACTGATTCAAACGTAACATTTTTCTCAATGTATGAATAACTTATGAACAGTATTCATATAAAACATAAATATCACTAAAACAGACCAATAATTACAATATTAACGTATTTTATGGTTAAACAATAGCCTAACACTGCGTAGTGACGGTGAATTTACACAAGTTTACACGACGCTGTGTTATAGCAGCTCTAGCGACACATTGATGCACTATAAATCATTGCATTTAAAAGATACCATTAAGGATGCCATGGGGTTCTTTATGGTATCTTCTTTTTTAAGCCGTTCTACCGTTCGTCTTTTTCAGTAAAACTGATTCAATGAGCCGCCTTTTAGTACAGTAAACGAGTTACCTTAAACCTTAACTATAGTGTTTGCGCCAAAATGTGCCAGCACAGAGAGTCAAAATCCATACCACGAGCTTTGGCTGCCATTGGAACCAAGCTGTGACTGGTCATGCCTGGTACAGTATTGATTTCAAGCAACCAAAAGTTGCCTGCTTCATCTTGCATGGCGTCAATACGCCCCCACCCTTTTGCATCAACTGCACGAAAGGCTGCAAGACTCAAAGCTTGTAGATGCTTTTCATCTGCTTCATTCAATCCACATGGAATATAGTAACTGGTATCGTTACGGTTATACTTGGCATCAAAATCGTAGAAGTTTGTGATATCAGCCGGTTCAAGACGAATGACGGGGTAAGCTTCGTCATCGATAATGACAATCGTGAATTCTCGTCCCGTGATCCAGCGCTCTGCCATCACGGCATCCCCGCACTGTACCGCTGTTGCATAGGCAGCAGGAAGCTCGTCGAGATGATTGACTTTTGTCATACCAATACTAGAGCCTTCATGTACAGGCTTGATGATTAGGGGCAGCCCAAGCGTGTTGACCACTTGCTGCCAATCAGTATCTGCTGTCAACAATGAAAATGGCGCAGTTGATAGGCCGCATCCTTGCCATAGCTGTTTGGTACGTACTTTATCCATACCTAATGCAGAAGCTAAAATACCTGAACCTGTTTGTGGAATATCAAACCATTGCAACACGCCTTGTAGCAAACCATCTTCGCCACCACGACCATGCAGTACATTGAATACGCGATCATACGCACGTAATTCAGTGATATCTTGATCCTTAGGATCAAAATGAGTCGCGTCAATTCCTTGATTTTGTAGCGACTGCAATACTGCTGCACCACTATCTAAAGACACGCTACGTTCGTTACTACTACCGCCATAGACCACTGCCACTTTACCAAACTGGCTCGCACTCTTGCCATTGTGGTTGGCAGTGTTTAGAGCAGCATCCTGTGTGATATGCGTGTCTGTATTACTATTAGATTGATTATCATGGTTTACGTCTTTTTGCGCGTTATTCGTTGTCATGGGATAGTTCCTAAAAGTCTTTTAGCTTATTGAATATAGAGATTGTTGGCAGCCAAATCGATGGCTATCTGCCCTATGTTACCAGCACCTTGGGTAATAAGCATGTCATTGGATTTTAATAAACGCTGCATCACAGGTGCCAAATTATCTTTATCTATAATCGTTGGCTCCACTTCCCCGCGTAAGCGAATACTACGTGCCAATGACTTCGTATCAGCCCCTGTAATTGGACTTTCACCAGCCGAATATACTTCTAATAATAGTAGCTCATCAACGCTTGACAATACTTCGACAAAATCATCATAACAGTCACGTGTACGGCTGTAACGATGCGGTTGAAACAACATGACCAATCGGCGGTCAGGGAAACTTTGACGTGCCGCCTTGATGGTCGCATCCACCTCTTTTGGATGATGACCATAATCGTCAATCAATAAGACATTGCCATCATCTATGTCCACACAGGCATGTTGCTCAAAGCGGCGTCCAACTCCTTGGAATTTCTGCAGAGCGCGTTTGATAGCCTCATCATCTACGCCTTCGTCAGTCGCCATGGTAATCGCAGCAAGCGCATTGTAAACGTTGTGCGTACCAGGAATGTTGAGCGTCAAACGTAAAGGGTCACGATCACGGCGCAATACGGTAAAGTGTGTCTTGGTTCCCTCAGTTACCAAGTCGACTGCCTGTACATCATTAAATGGTTCTAGACCAAAAGTAAGTACAGGACGACCAATATCATCAATCATGGCATATAAATCAGGATCATCCCCGCAGACCACCGCCAAACCATAAAATGGCATATTGTGTAAAAACTGAATATAAGCCGCTTTTAATTTGTCAAAGCTGTTGCCATAGGTTTCCATATGATCTTGGTCGATGTTGGTCACAATCGCTGCCATCGGACGCAATGATAAGAAAGACGCATCAGATTCGTCGGCTTCTGCCACCAAAAAACGGCTACTACCAAGCGCAGCATTTTTGCCAGAAGCATTCAATTTACCGCCAATCACATATGTCGGATCAAGCTGCCCTTCTGCCATCATCGTAGTCAGCAAACTGGTTGTGGTAGTTTTACCATGCGCGCCAGCAACCGCAATACCATGGCGATAGCGCATCAATTCGCCAAGCATATCTGCACGGCGTACGACTGGTAGACGCGCTTCGAGTGCTGCTTTTACTTCAGGATTGCTACGATCGATTGCTGAAGACACAACGATGACATCGGCATTGGCAATGTTTTTAGAATCGTGACCGATGGATATCTTGATACCGATTTGCGCGAGACGTCTGGTCACTAAGCTATCACTGATATCAGAACCGCTCACTTGATAACCCTGATTATTCATTACCTCAGCAATTCCACACATACCCGAACCGCCAATACCAATAAAATGCAAATGCTGAATGCGGCGCATCTCTGGTATTTCAATCAAACGCTTGGGTAGAGCTTTTGCTGGGGTAGACATAAGGGTTCTCTTTATTGAAGACAAATAAGTTAAAATCGAATAAAATTTAGTAAATCAAAATAATGGGTTATGACCCCCATGAATAGCAAAACATCCGAGCTATAGGGTTTGCCAAATAATATCAGCAACATGCTTACTGGCATGACGATTGGCAAGGGCATGACCTTTTTTCGCCATCTCCAAACAGGTATGACGATTCAGTTGACTCAGCTCGTCGCTCAAACGCTGCGGTGTTAGCTCAGATTGCGGTAATAAAATCGCGGCATCATGCATGGTTAATGTGCGCGCATTCGCCGTTTGATGATCATCAACGGCGTGCGGCAGGGGCACAAAGATAGCAGCCATACCGACGTTTTGAATTTCAGTAACGGTCAATGCCCCTGCTCTGCAAACAATCATATCTGCCCAATTATAAGCAGCGGCCATGTCATTGATAAAGGGCTGGACCACGCATTTATGCTGACTCAAATCCTGCGCATCATAAGCCGCTTGTGTCGCAGCCTCATTATTACGTCCACATTGATGGCGCACTTCAAAAGGACGCTCTATCAATGCCAGCGCTTTTGGTACAGTAGCATTCAATGCTTGAGCACCAAGCGAGCCACCAACGACCAGCAGTTTCAGGGGCGATGTATCATTCACATCATAACGAACGCTAGGCTCATCGACACCCGTAATAGTATTACGCACAGGATTGCCTACTGTTTCAACTTTTGAATCCAGCTCACTATGAGCAAAGGTATGCTCAAACGCTTGCAATACTTTGGTGGCGATTTTTGATAAGTAACGATTGCTCATACCAGCAATGGCATTTTGTTCATGGATAATCAATGGCGTCTTTGTGAGTCGAGCCGCGATACCACCAGGCGCTGTCACGTAACCGCCAAAGCCAACCACCACATCAATCTGATTGCTACGGATGATTCTGACCGTCGCCATCGTGGATGATAACAACGTCATCGGCAGTTTCAAAAAGCGCCCAACACCTTTGCCGCGCAGCCCTTGCATATCGATGGCATGAAAGCGATAACCTGTCGGTTCGACTAGACCGTTTTCCATCCCATGCGGCGTTCCGAGCCAATGAATGACAGCACCGCGTTTGACAAGCTCTTCACTCACGGCCAACGCTGGAAACACGTGTCCGCCTGTGCCAGCAGCCATCATTAATATATGCGGTGTCTTCATGAACGCCTGCCTATCTTTTCTGTATTAATATGAATAACTTATTATCCCCTACTCTTCTGACATCTCGACGAATAAGGGCCCTACAAAAACTCGCATAGTATAGAGTAAATCATCGGCTGATATACAGCACTTTATGCATGGTTGACAACAAAAATCCAAGCCGTGAACACTCGCGACTTGGCTTTGATTAATCAGTCTTAACAATCCCCAAGACGCTCAGAAATTCTACCCCGACAATATTTGAAATAAGAGGTCGTTTGAAATAAAGCATCATAACCAAATATCTTAGCACAATCATTTTTAGCCATTGTGCACGTACCTTAGCGATAAATTAATCTATCATTGCTATTTGGCTTAAATTGCCATTTTATTTTCGATTGCCATGATAAAGTCTGTTGCAATGTCAGTGCCGCACTGATCGTCAATCTCACGCACACAAGTCGGACTGGTAACATTGATTTCAGTAATTCGGCCACCGATTAAATCCAAACCGACGAACATCAGACCTTTTTCTTTTACAATGGGGGCTACCACTTCTGCCACTTGGCGCTCAATATCAGTCAAAGGCATGGCAACACCGCTACCACCAGCAGCGAGATTACCACGCGTCTCGCCTTTGGTTGGAATACGAGCCAAGCTATAATCTATCACGACGCCATCGACGATTAATACACGCTTATCGCCTTCTTTAATTTCTGGCAAATAACGCTGCGCCATGATTGGCAAAGTTTCAAGCTCCGTTAGCATCTCAAGCGTCACGCCGATATTGGGGCTATCAGCCGTCAAGCGGAAGATACCCGTACCGCCCATACCATCCAATGGCTTAACGATGACGTCTTGTTGCTCGGTGATAAACTGACGAATATGCGCCTGCTTGCTGGTCACAATCGTTGGGCTCATATAATCGCTAAACCACGTGGCAAACAACTTCTCATTACAATCACGAATCGCTTGTGGGTCATTGACCACGAGTACACCTGCCGCTTTGGCATGATCAAGCATATACGTGGCATAAATGAAGCGCATGTCAAACGGTGGATCTTTACGCATCAAAATCACGTCATAGTCGCTAACCAAACCCGTTGACTTACCACCTAGTGTATAAAAATCTTGCGGGTCGCGTTTGACGGTGACAGGCTGCGTATCAACCATCAGCTCGCCACGATTCAACCACAAATCATGAATCTGACAGTAACCCAGACTGTGACCACGATCTTGAGCGGCCCACATCATCGCTAAGCTGGTGTCTTTTTTATAATTAACCCGCTCGATTGGATCCATGATAATAAGTATTTTTAGGGATTTTTTTTGATTTTCTTGACTCATGGTAAGGCTCACTTACGTTGTATGATAAATAGACAAATATAGGCGACTCAGTTAACACGATCGTTCTGCCAGCTTCTAGCTGTCGCCTATAAAAACGTTCTACAACAAACTATACGCCGTACTGCTCACGATAATGCTGCATTTTTGCAAGTTGTGTCGCATCTTTATGCTGACTATGTTCGTCTGCCAAATAACTGATTAAGTCATCGATATCGACCAAAGCACGCACTGGCACTGCTAGTGTGGCAGCAAGCTCTTGAATCGCCGAATGCTCAGCTTGGCCTTTTTCTTTACGATCAAGCGCCACGATAATACCAGCAACACTTGCGCCTGCTTGCTCTAAAATCTCGACCACTTCGCGCATGGCTGTACCTGCGGTAATCACGTCATCAAGTACCCAGACGGCTTTGCCACTGACATCAGCACCAACCAAATTACCCCCTTCACCATGGGTTTTGGCTTCTTTGCGGTTATAACCCCACTTGGCATTGATACCATGATGCAGCCATAGTGCTTGTGCAGTTGCTGCCACAAAGGGAATACCTTTGTACGCTGCACCAAAAATAACCAGCTCTTGCTGATTAGTACCCTCATTCGTAGTTATTTGCTCAGCTAAGGCATCTGCATAACCGCGTGCTAATAACGACAACATCTCACCTGTGGCAAGCAGACCGGCATTAAAAAAATAAGGACTGATGCGGCCAGATTTGAGTACAAATTCACCAAATTTTAAAACTTGATTGTCTAAAGCCAGCTGAATAAAAGCATGAGAAGAAAAGTCTGGGTTTAGAGAATGTTGAGTGTTTGGCATTATGGCATTCCTATTAGCAAAAAGAAGGGCAAAAAATTTGCGTTATTGTACGCATTACTCATCAGCTTGACCAACCATTGATGTCATAATCTTGCATATTGGGATAACGAGTCAACAAGCCATTGCGCGATGACACATTGAAATAGCATTGGCCATCCGCACTGACTTGTATATCCCAGCCCAAATGATAGGCAGCAACGATAACATGTCCTACAAAAATTCGTATTTGGCGGTACGCATGACGCTGCGCAGGTTCAAGAGTGATTTGGCTGAGCACATAGCTGCGTATGTGTTGACACAGTTGTGCTGCGCTATAACGGTCATTGATACTTTTACGCGTATCACATTGCTTTAAAGCATGAACGGCAGCGCTACAAGCCATAATGTCAGTCGCCAAACTGCCTTCACCCGTCTCAAACACTTGTGGCTGTAAAACGACTTGCCAATCATCCGCGTAAAGACTATTGAGTAGCTCATCTGGATTATAGCGTTTGGTCAGCACCCGTAAAGAGGTAGATGTAACGCTAGTATGCTTATCTGTAATTTCAGCCACCTCAGTTGGTAAATCATTCAAGGTAAAACCGTAGCGATGCAGTTTTGGATACGCCCGAATCGCCTGCTGTATGTCCGACATATCCAACAATGTCATGTCATGTAGGGGCGATAATAGTGGCTGCTCACTGTAATTTTGATAAAAACTGGCTGGCAAATCGATAAGGTGCGCTGCTTTTAACAGCGACAAATGCTCAGATAACGCCTCTGACGCGATCAATCCCCACTTTGATAGGCTATCTTCACTAGGCTGATAAAACCGTACCGAGTGCCCATAAAGCCTGCGTAACTGCTCATTGAGTCGTCGCGTCGGTTCAGGGATATCTGTTAACGGTCTGGCAGGATCGACGGGTGATTGAGCGGGATCAAAATTAGGATGTACAATCGCAGGTGAGCTGTTATCGGCTAAAAGACAAGACCGCTCATCTTCTGCGGGCTTAATGCCTTCTGCAAAAAAGTCAGCATGAGGCATGCGATTGTCAGAAGTAGAAGGCTGAGTCATGAAATCTCTCTAAAAAATAAAATTTAAAACGAAGCAAACCGAACACTCACACTGGACCGAGTTTAGACTTACTTTATGCTTGATGGCGCAAAATATCACGGTAGCCGACTTGCCAATCAGGATAGTCTAGCCAAGCTAATGGAATGTTGCTGTGTAAGCGTTTTCCTGTGACAGCTGTTTTTGTCTGATCGATAGCAGGCGGTATTTCATCCATCTGTTTGCTGAGCCAAGTGGTCAGCTCAAAAGTCGTGACTGGCCTATAATCAGTCGCGAGATAAATAGGTCTTGGTGCATCGCACGTCAATACATTGGTAATGATAGTGACCAAATCACGATCCATAATACGGTTGCTCCAGTGTTCTGCTGCTACTGGCTCTTTTTGTGACTCTTTGGCCTTACGCAAGCGCATGAGACGCGCGCGGCCATAAATACCGCTGGGACGAATGATAATCGCCTTATCCCCAAAACCTTGTTGTAATATTTGTTCTGCTTGTAGGATAACTTTTGACGCTTCACGCTTAGGTGTCAAAGGCACCGTATGTTCATCAATCCATTCACCATTATCTTGTCCGTAAACGCCGGTTGACGAGATAAAAACAATGCGCTCAAGCTCAGTAAGTGTCTCACTAAGTTGTGCTAAATGCTGATTGATGGCCAAATAGCTATTGTGATAGCCGCTGGCAGAATATTCATCAGGCGTCACAATAATGGCAATATGAGTAAAGCCCTGCAATTGCTCAGCAGTAAGCGTTGATGCATCGGCTTGCATAAATGTTGCTTTATCATCCAAATCATACTGATGACGCTCACCACGTGCCAATCCAGTGACGCTTTTATTGTTTTGCGCCAGTTTATTGGTCACTGGTAAGCCAATATCACCTTGGCCAATAATCAGAAATTTTTGAGTGCTCATCCTGCATCCTTACCTTTGCCAAATATTTATAGTCAAATCAACATAGAAGAGTATCAGCGAGACTGAGATAAATTTTTTGCAGCCCCTGTCTGCGCAGGCACAGCAAGGAAGGTTTGTACCAGTCTCGCGTCATAATATCGTGTATCAACTTCATTTATTATCGACTATAAAAGCCAAACGTCTAAAAGTATCGTCTATACGAGAGTTGTACATCGTCATGATCAGCGACGCGATCTTGCCAGTCATAGCTGGCATTGATACGCAGTGCTTGTTTTTTATCGATATCGTACTGCAACCCTAACGTCGATATCGGCTGCCAGTAATGCCCTCGAACGTCGGATTCGTTACTGTTGCCATGATACCAATATGGCAGTTGCAATTCAGCCTGCGCACGTAACTGATTGTTAATCTGGTAGCGGCATCCAGCATTGATACCTGTACCGACGCGAAAGCCTTTATTGAGACCTCGCCCTGTTTGTGCGGTTCCTGACAAAAAGGTATAGCATAGCTGTGGCGGCATCTCACCTGTATTTGCCTTTGGTGTGCCAAACGCCCAAGACCAACCTGACTCATAACCCACACTGCCCACCAAATGATCTGTCCCATTTTCTTGTGAGCCATCGTTGACACGTGTCGCCTCTATTGTTGCGCCCCATGTCTTGCCTTTTTTGGCAGAATTAATGGGATTAAAAGAGCGGCCGCGAATCAAGGTTACATTTTGCAAGACCACGCTTTTTGGCTGAGAGTCACGATGACTTGAGGAGTGGTCGTCTTTATCATATAAGCGCAAGGTGGCAGCAGCACCTTCTAAGTCAAAAAACTGCAGAAATCCTGATGGACGATCGAGGGTATCATGGTAGCCTGCCCGCACACCAATATCGATATAGTTATTATCGCCGCGTTGACCCATACCCACATAACCAAGTTGCAACGGGTGTCTGTCTATTGGGTTGTTATCCGATACCGCAATGGAACGCGGTAGCAATGTCTGCTTATTATCTGACATACTTGACACTGGGTTGAGCTGCGCCGATTTAATCTCATTGACCGTTTGTTTTGCACTATTGTGATAGCCCAGTTGGTCACGCTGCTGCTTCACCTCATTGAGCTGGGCTTGACGTAACGTGCTATCGGCAGGGGTATAATTGGTGCTACCGAGTAGACTTTCCTTATTTAATAATTGCACCACATCTGATGGAACGACCACATAAGGCAGTTGACTCAATAAATGTTGCTGCGGTCGCACCACATCGATGAGACGTAAAATCTCAGACGCACAATTATCGGTAGCGAAGTAATACGGCAACTCTAAATC
Source organism: Psychrobacter sp. 1176_08 (assembly GCF_052850615.1). NCBI lineage: Bacteria > Pseudomonadati > Pseudomonadota > Gammaproteobacteria > Moraxellales > Moraxellaceae > Psychrobacter > Psychrobacter sp. 1176_08. Next base: position 200,479 of record NZ_VXCU01000002.1, on the reverse strand, counting down.
TTTGGTTTCCCAAACATGCCTGATGATTTGCTGCACCTCGCTTGGTGTCAGATTCAATTGATAAGTCCAAGCATCACGCTCATCATCTTGTATATATTTGGCAAATCTTTCAGGATAGAGGTCTATTTCGATGATACTGTCATAGCCACCTATCATAGATTTGACTGCATACACTGGAAAACTGTCTGCTGGATTGCCACCCACTGTATAATTGAGCGCATAAGCATGATGGATTTGACTTGGATCAGCCACACTTGCTTTTGAGTCAATACGCAATAACGTATGAGCAAAAGCCGAGGTGGGATTGTCCAAATACTCCTGCGCAAACATAATCGACAGCTGTTCGGGAGCAAGCTTCTGTGTCCATTCGTCCAGCTCTGGACATTCAGCTGGTAGGCTCGCATCATCAATGGTTAATACATTTTTTAACCAAGCGACTCGTGCTGGAAAACGACATGAAATGGAGCGGTTGGCTTGGGTGTTAACTCGCTTGTCATTAGTAGTAGAAGACTGTGTCAATTCTTGTGCAAGCACAACCAGCATGTCATCCAATTCTGCGCCTGAATCCTGTTGACCACGCTCACTTAAAAAGAAGCTTGGGTCATCAATCAAGCTCTCTGTTTTCTTCTTAGCAAGAGCGCGATTTTGACCATCATAAAAATACAATAAACGTCGCCATGTTGTATGCTGTGCCAGATTTTCTGTTTTTACCTGTGTGCGCCACGTATTTAACAATGATTCCGCTGCACTATTGGGTGGTTTTTGAGCGTCTGTTTGAACATTACTAGACAACGGGGCTATAGCCTTGGCAGTGACTACATTCTGTTGCAGCGCAGTTACCAACTCTGGGGTAGAGTTGTCCGCCAGCTCCCCTGTGGTCATTATTGATAGCGGAGTCGGTAAAAAAGCTTGTGATTGAGCAGAAAGTAAAAACCCTGCGATAGCAACTGGCAAACGTGCTCGCTGACCAATTTTGGTTAAGGTACAATTTACCGACGAAGAGATAGGTTTTATAGACATGGGGTAAAACCTCGCACGTTATGATTCACACGCTGCTTGCGCAATTAAGGGTTTGGGTAAATGTGTCTGCTCAATGGCTGGATTGAATAAATCACTAATATAACTATTTTGAAAACCGCTTCAACCTTGACCATTTTAACCAATAGATCCTGCGGATTTTTTATACAAATCCGTCAAATAAAAGCATCAACACGGTATTTGTTTACTACTTATTACAAGAGAACGTTATGTCCTTAGCATTACCAATGACAATTAGCGCTGGTAGATTATCAGCGGCCACTTGGCTTGCCTCACCGAACCAGAATAACAGACCGACAGAAACGAGCATTGACACCATTGTTATTCATAATATCAGCTTACCACCCAATGAGTTTGGCGCATGCGATGCCAATGGCATGCACTATGTTAAAGCGTTATTTACCAATCAATTGGACTGGAATGCTCACCCTTATTTTCAGACCATTCGAGGCGCAGAAGTATCGGCTCATCTATTTATTGAGCGTGATGGGGCAATCACTCAGTTTGTAAGCTTTGAAGAGCGCGCGTGGCATGCAGGTAGATCAAGCTATCTTGGTCGACCTGACTGTAATAATTATAGCATCGGTATTGAACTTGAAGGGTCAGATTTTGTGTCCTTTACCAATACACAATACGAGACGCTTGCCCAGATTATTTTGGCTATATATCAGGCCTACCCTAAAACACGGCGACACCTAACCGGTCATAGCGATATTGCACCAGGACGCAAAACAGATCCTGGTGACTATTTTGAATGGCCAAGGTTGCGTGATTTGATAGCCAGAAGCCTGAATCAATAAACCCCAAAATGGGCGCTAATCATTTCCACATCCAATCCATTTATCTCCATGATGAAAGTGCTATAATTCGTCAGTTTTTCGGTCGCAGTCACGCAGCAAACAACCATTGACAAACAAATTAGCAAAATAGGTTCTCATGGCAAAAAGTCGGTTATTTCGTTCAACCATGGTGGTCAGCAGTATGACCATGCTGTCTCGTATTTTAGGTCTGGTACGCGATGTCGTATTGCTAGGTGTCTTTGGCGCGGGTGGTCTGATGGATGCCTTTTTGGTTGCCTTCAAGATACCCAATTTTTTGCGACGGCTGTTTGCAGAAGGCGCCTTTAGTCAAGCTTTCGTCCCTGTCTTGTCAGAATATAAAGAAAAATACAACTTACAGCAGGTACAGATCTTAGTCAGTCGTACGTCGGGTGCGCTGCTACTGATTCTCTCTATGCTGACCGTGGTGGTCATTCTGATCGCGCCTTGGGTGGTGACTTTGTTTGCCCCAGGCTTTGCTGACCAACCTGATAAATTCGCCATTACCGCTGAATTGCTACGCTTGACCTTTCCTTACTTGCTATTTATTTCTATGACCGCGTTTGCAAGTGGTATCTTGCAAAGCTATGGACGGTTTGCCGCTCCAGCGTTTGCGCCTGTGCTATTGAACTTATGTATGATTGGTGGCGCGCTAATTTTCGCCCCCATGTTTGATATTCCCATTATGGCGCTTGGCTATGCCGTTGCCATCGCAGGTTTGCTCCAGCTATTAATCCAACTACCACAGTTATGGCAACAAAAGCTACTGGTTGCGCCAAAGGTTGATTTTCAGCATGAAGGCGTTCGCCGTATCCTAAAGCTCATGCTGCCTGCTATCTTTGGTGTCTCTGTCACTCAAATCAATTTAATGCTAAATACGATTTTTGCGTCATTGATGATTGGCGGTTCGGTTTCTTGGCTCTATGCGGCCGAGCGTATGAGTGAGTTACCATTAGGTCTGATTGGTGTGGCAATTGGTACCGTTATTTTGCCAAGTTTGTCCAAAAGTGAGGCTCAAAAAGACGATGTCAGCTTTAAGAAAACCATTGATTGGGCAGCGCGCCTAATCATATTGGTGGGTGTGCCTGCTTCGGCGGCGCTATTTATCCTGTCAGATGTGCTGATGCAAGCGCTATTCTTACGGGGTGAATTTACTTTGCGTGATGCACAAATGAGTTCCTTGGCATTACGCAGTATGGCTGGTGGCATCCTAGGATTTATGCTGATAAAAATCTTTGCGCCTGCTTTTTTTGCGCGTCAAGATACCAGAACGCCTGTCAAAATCGGCATCATCTCTGTCTTTGCCAACATGATTTTTAGTGTCATCTTTATCGGTATATTTTACTTCTTAGAGATACCTTTACATGGCGGTTTGGCATTGGCAACCACAGGGGCATCATTTGTCAACGCAGGCTTGCTGTATTACTTCTTGCATAAGCGCGAAATTTTTCGCTTCGGTCCTCATTGGAAAAAACTGTTTACCCAGTTTGCCATCTCAACGAGTGCCATGGTCGCTGTACTTTATGTCATGCTACCCTTCTTCCCAACTGACGATGCTCAATGGCGACGTATAGCGGCACTACTTATAATGTGTGCGGTGGGCGCACTGGTGTACGGAGTAGTACTGTTGTCGACGGGGTTCCGTCCGCGCCATCTCAAACACGGATAACAGCAAGTAAGCTGATTAAGAGATTGATTGGCTTACGAAACCAAAACAAGCTTAGTATGAGAATTGACACCTTATAAGGCAAATAATTGTCATAATCGAGTATTGATGCATAACTGACATTTGAGGTTCGATATGACAATGAAACTGTTTAACTTACAGCGACTACCAATGCTATGTGCGACTGGCATTTTAAGCACTGGACTACTTTTGAGTGGTTGTAGCAATAACGATAACGCAGAGATAGACAGCGCAAACGCAGTCAGTACTACCGAGGATGCCTCATCTGCTAGTACCTCAGAAGCAAGCTCTACCCAAACGGATAGGGTCGATACTGATGCGACAGCCAATGAGACAGTCGCAGATGATGCGACGAAGCAAACTATGACTGATAACACCCAGCCGTTGACCGCTACCAATAAGCAAAAAAGCTTGGTCACCAATCCGACTAAAGCGGGTACGCCAGAGGATACAGTCAAGCAAGCACTAGACAGCTTGTATCAAGGTAACATTAAAAAATCTGCAGGATACTACAAAGTAGATATGGCAAACTTTGAGGAAGAGCTTGCCAAGACCCAATCGGCTTTTGAGCAAACGGTCGAGGGCGTCACCATCACTGATACCACTTATAATGAAGATAAGACTCGTGCCACCATTGTAGGCGAGTTGATGTTGAGAGGACAGAGTGAGCCTGCCCCTTTAACTTACGAGCTACAAAAAATTGATGGTCAGTGGAAGATTTTGGGCTAAATGGTTTCGCCGTTTGTATCTGACATTGCCTTAGCTACTGTTACCGTATCTAAAATTGTAGTAGCTGAAGTCGTAGCGTCTGGCACTGCCGTATCTAGCATTATAGTGTTTGCGGTTTCAGTACTTGACGTTACGGACTTGCCAAGCATAACCACATCAGCGATGAAGCCTTGCATGTCGCAAACCTTTGGCATGTATCCCCACTGCTCAAAACCAAGTTTTCGAAACAGTCCTAAGCTTGGTTGATTATGAGCAAATATCAAGGCGACAACATTATGAATACCAAGGCTTGGCGCTTGTGTGAGCATCCAACTTGTCAACGCACTACCCAGCCCTTGACCATGATTTGCTTTATTTAAGTAAATACTGATTTCGGTGCTGATATGATAAGCCGTACGAGCATAAAGATCGCTAAAGCTTCCCCAAGCAACGATCGGCGATAGTGTTTTGGAGCCTGTGTTATCATTGTCTTTTGTCTCAGCTCTAACGATATAAATAGGACGCGTTGCACTGTTTAAATGCTCTTCAAACCACTGCATACGCTCTTCACACGTCACTGGGGCAAGATTGGCAGTGGCTTGTTTGCCAGCAATACTTTGATTATAGATAGCTAAGATTTCTGCTAAATCGTCTTTACTTGCGCGCTGAACGACAAAAGGATCGTTAGGCTTATCCATTGATAATCTAGAAGGTTGAGCGCTCAAAGCAACATTGGACATAATATCTCCAGAATGAATGGCATTATTTATCATTACTCACTAAATACGGCTAATTTATCCTCACAGTCATCACAAGAGCGGCCCATTATTTTGAGATAATGAGACTGATATCTACATACTTATCTGGTGAATAGACTATAGGATGTTAGTATAGTCATTTTACTTTATAATGGCTGGCTTTAGACACATCAATACTTAGTCTGATTGTATTACTTGGTCTGATTGTGTTTTTTATCTGGTCTTATCTATCATAGCTGAAAATTTATGAACACCTATTTTCTTGAGCAACTGATTGCGTCGCCAAGTGTTTTGCCTGCAAATACTAGCCCAGTAGACCTTGCACCCTGCGTACTTACTATCGGCAACTTCGATGGTGTTCATCTTGGTCACCAAGCGATGCTAACTCAAGTTCGTGACATTGCCAATGCGCAAAATCTTGGCGCAGCAGTCATGATATTTGAGCCACAGCCGCGCGAATTTTTTGCCCCGCATACAGCACCTGCCCGTCTTACTAGCCTTGCAGAAAAGCAATCATTACTAGCAGAGTATGGGGTGGAAACCTTAATCGTAGCTGGCTTTGATACTGACTTTCGCTCGCTATCAGCGCAGGCGTTTGCCGATATTTTGGCACTGCGTTTAAACGTTAAAGCGCTGGTATTGGGCGATGACTTTCGCTTCGGTCATGATCGAACTGGTGACAGCCAGTTTTTACGCGATTATGGCTTGCATGTGACTAACTTGCATACGATCACGGATGTCGATGGCAAAGCGGCGCGTATTAGCTCTACTCGTGTTCGTGATCTGTTATTGGCAGGCGATTTAAAAGCGGCCAACGCCTTGTTGGGGCGCGAATATAGCATTACAGGACTGGTCGTTGGTGGCGATAAAATAGGTCGTACCATGAACTTCCCTACTGCCAATATTGAGCTTGACCGTCTAAAACCTGCCTTGCATGGTATCTTTGCTGTCGACGTTGTCAGCCTTGACGACAAAGGACAAGTGATTCCTGATGGCTTAATCACATCAGCGGAGACTGGTAAAACAGGCGTTGCCGGATTACGCCCAAACAGCTTATTTGGTACCGCCAATATTGGCACCAGGCCTTCTGTCGATCAAGCCCTCAACTGGCGTCTTGAAGTACACTTCCCAGAGCTACAAGCAGATTTATATGGATTGACCTTACAGGTACGCTTTCTGCATTATTTACATGGCGAGCGCCACTATGATGGCCTCGATGCGCTCAAAGCAGGTATCCAGCAAGATGTGGTAGATTTGCTTGAGTGGCGCTCACAGCAATAACGCTGTTTAAATAACTCTTGAACCGACTTATAAATAAGCATCTATCTTACATCCATAAAAAAACCCACCGCTAAAATAGCGTGTGGGTTTTTTAATAACTGATTTATCGATTGGTTTTTAGGCGTCTGGATGTAGACGTACATTCAACTCATCGATGGTCTCTACCCATGCTGCATCTTTATTCCACTCTTCCTTTAAAAAAGCGCGTTGATTGTCGTTCCAAATGGTGGACTCTATCAACTCTTCTTCTTTTGCTAATTGGTTTTTTTCAATAAAGCTATCAATAGCGGCGTCAGAGCTTTCTAATCCTAATTGTGCAAATAAATCGTTCATACTATATTCAGGTTCACCCAACATATTTTTCTCCTTAGATGGCACAGGGTTAACAGTGCTTATTATTAAAATTACCTCATTGATTGTAGCAAGCTTTGTCTTAAAAGCTGTTAATCAACGTTCATTTAAGGTTATCAATTGTGTTCAACTAAAAAAATCTTCATATGAAAAAACAATCAATTACTGCGTATCGAACAGATGTAAAAAAGCCCTCATATTTCAGAGGGCTTTTTATACTTGTCGCGTTTTTTCTACTTATGGAAGTAGATGCGCTACTGCATCACGCTCTTCGCTAAGCTCTTGTTCAGTGGCTTTCATTTTCTCTTTTGAGAAATCTGATGACACATCAACGCCGTCTACGATAGACCAATCGCCATTGCTACAGGTGCAAGGGAATGAGTAAATGAGGCCTTCCGCAATACCATATTCGCCGTTTGAGTAAACACCCATAGACACCCAATCGTTTTCATCGGTACCTAGTGCCCACGTACGCATGTGTGCGATAGCAGCGTTGGCAGCAGAAGCGGCAGACGAAGCACCACGAGCTTTAATGATTGCTGCACCGCGCTGTTGTACGTCTGGGATATAAGTGTTTTCGTACCAGTCACGATCAACCAAATCTAGCGCTGGCTTACCGTTAACAGTACAAGCTGTTAGGTCTGGATACTGAGTAGAGGAATGGTTGCCCCAGATTGTCATGTTTTTAACGTCGTTGACAGTGCTGTCAGTTTTTTCAGCCAACTGAGCCATCGCACGATTATGATCCAAACGCGTCATTGCCGTGAAGTTACGTGGATCAAGATCTGGTGCATTACGCTGAGCGATCAGTGCGTTAGTGTTGGCAGGGTTACCCACAACCAATACTTTTACGTCGCGGCTTGCAACGTCATTCAATGCTTTACCTTGTGCTGAGAAAATCGCAGCGTTGGCTTCTAGCAAATCCTTACGTTCCATACCTGGACCACGAGGACGTGCGCCAACCAGTAATGCATAATCGATATCTTTAAATGCAACAGTCGCATCATCCGTTTGAACAACGCCTGCCAACAATGGGAAAGCACAATCTTCCAATTCCATAACTACACCCTTTAGGGCGTCAAGAGCTGGTGTGATTTCAAGCAATTGCAAAATAACTGGCTGATCTTTACCTAGCATCTCGCCAGATGCAATACGAAATAGCATCGCGTAGCTGATATTACCAGCGGCACCAGTGACGGCAACACGTAAAGGCTGTTTCATTGACATGGAATACTCCCTAATTATGATTATAGAATGTGCGATTATCATTTTAGATATCGACTTGTTTGCTGCATAGTGGCAGCCATAAACCGAGAGCTAGTGTAGCACTTCGTTCAGCAAATCGTCTAGAGACAATCAGACACCTACCACTGATTATATTGTTACATTTTATACGGAAAGAATATGATACCAATCAAGGAGTTGGCATTAGACGTCTATAAAGAAGAATGAAAAAATCTATTTATAGAGGTAATGTTCGTTGATTTAAAATTTGAATATACGCCAAGAAACATTAGAAATACGATTAGAGAAGGCAGTCAAAAAATATTGAAAGAAGCAGGATTAAAATTATGTTTAAAAGATGTGGATAAAACTATTTGCCACCTGAAATGACAAATTTACTACCGCAGTTGTCCACCACATTTTGACACGTACCAAAGTCATTACCATCGTAGCAAACATGGATATCCGTTAAGGTTAACTGGCGTCGGCTACCTGCTTGACAAATCAGATCAATGCTAGCAGCAGACATACCGCTATTGAGACGAGTCATTTGGCTAATAAAGCGCGATTTGGAGACGGTATAACTATTACCAGTGTTTAACTCAGAAGGCAATTTTAACGCACCTGCATAGTTGGTTATCTGGCGAAAATAACTACTGGCGCTAAGTGGACTACAAACACCATAACGTTGCCACGCTTGGCTGCGTACGGTGGTATCAGGCATTACACGGTTGACGACTTTTAGTTGTAATGGTGTCAAACGAGGCTCACTACCCCGTCCGCAACGCTCTCCATAACCCATATCTAGACCAGATACATTGAGTGAATAACCTTCAAGACACTGACGCATACGGGCACGCGTCGGCTGAATACTACAAAGCGCGGGCGTCATTTCAATCATCAACACACGCTGCCCTGTTTTTACCGCACTAGCCGCTTGTGCTGGAAGAAGCATCATACTTTGTAATATCAAAAATGCGCCAATACTTACCGTCTTCTGAATATTGCTAGGCGCTTTCATCTTTATCACACGCTTATGATATTGACTGACGCGCTCAAGGGTAGACTGTGCCATCAGTTGGTCTTGATTTTTTACCTTATTTACTGGCAAACGTACCTGCATCTGAGTAGATGGACGAAGACCGATTTTTGTTACTGTGCACAGATTAAAATATTTTTTGATCATAAGGGCTGAAGGCATCTAGCAATGATAAGACAAGGACTATCGCTTAGGTCGTAGCATCCACACTATCAATGCGTATAGACCAAGCTTATAGCTAACAAAAAATATGGCTACCCTTTTATGGGTATAGATTGATGCAATGGTAACAAAACGTTTTTTTTATTCTATAGCAGAAACGTAAACAGTCGCTAAAGACTGCAAAAGGTATAAGTTATTTAGCCTATTCCATCAAATTCAATCTGTTATTTGTCAAAGCAAAACGCATGCATATTAGAGGTTAACTTTGCACATAAAAAAGCCATTAACAAGTACTCGCTAATGACTTTTTTGATTGATACAAACCTACTTTAATAAAGCTATTTTAATAAGGTATGAGTGCCCTAATACGAAGCAGGCACTGTACCCATACGCTGGCTGATTGGTTGACCATTGCCTAAGAGACTACTATAAATAGTGGCATTCTCCATCACATGTTTTACGTAATTACGGGTTTCAGGGAACGCAATCGTTTCAACGTATTGATCCGAAGCCAATGAGCCATACTCAGGCTGCCAGCGCTTGGCATTATTGGGTCCTGCATTATAGCCTGCCGTCGCCAATACGGGTTGACGGCTCAACTTGCCAAAGATATCGCCCATATACCAAGTACCATAACGGATGTTGGTATCACCACTATTAGCGCGACTAGCACTATAAGTCTCACCCAAGTTTCGGGCAATATATTTTGCTGTGTCAGGCATTACTTGCATCAGACCACTAGCACCAACGTTTGAGCGCGCTGAGGTCACAAAACGACTCTCTTGGCGCATAATGCCATAAGCCCATGCTGGATCAATACCCGCAGACTGGCTATAACGCACGACTGCATCTTGATGCGGCATTGGATGAGACAAGGCCAAACTATCAACGCTATCCGTGTTATCAATGGCATAAATCGCACGGTCAAGCCAGCCCATATCATAAGCTTGACGAGCAGCAGCAATCAATAAATTGTCATCACGCTTGTCTCGCGCCTGCTTCACCGCCCAGTTCCATTCACGGTTGGCATAGGCACGGCTAGCATCAGCATTATATAAGGCAAAAGCGCGGGCAAAATGTGCGTCTTGCATGACACGCGCACGATCGGCAGGGCTAACGTTCGGTAAATTATTACCGCCAAAGCGACTGGCATCAAAACGTTGACCGATCTTATCTTTTGCCATCAAACCGTAGTAATCATTGCCTTTTGCAATGTTCTGATACATTTTCTTAGCAGTATTGCGTTTGTTATTATTACTCGATTGCTCATAGGCACGGGCAAGCCAATATTGCCATTGACTTTGTTTTTGCGTCTCAGCATCCATTCTAGATATGGCTTCGACCACATCATCCCAGCGACTAAAGCGAATCGCTGCCTGAGCGTAGTCTTCTGCTTCTTCAAAATTAAAGTCTTCGTCCAAGCTATTACGGAACCAATCAACTGCCTCAACATTAAAGCCATCATCGGTATTATAATTCATACGCTTAACACCAATGATGCGATAAGCATAACGGCGCGTGTCATCATTCAACAGTCTGGCTGAACGCTGATTGTCTTGCTTAACATCAAAATCCAATTGCATTGCTGCTTCGCGATAAGATTTATCAGCCAGACGCCCTAGCGCATAGAGATATAAATACTGGTTGGCTTGGCTAGCAGGTTCACGACTAAAACGGCTAAAATAAGACGACGGGTTCAACTGAATCTCACTTAATGCCGAATAGGCAATCGGTGTACCAAGGCGCGATGACAATGCCATGATATCTCCTGTCTTACCTATACGCAGCATGCGTTTGAGACGAGCAGCTCTATCTTGATTGCTAATCAGTGCGTTATTATTCATCTCCATGGCCAACTGATCGCATAGGGCCGGCTGCTTTTTGGTGGTAAGCCACACTTCAGACTTTGCAGCCATAGCGCGCATGGTATCACCGCCATTATTAAAGCCAAGTCCTACTGCACAGCGTTCACTGGCATCAGCATTGGTGATCAAATTGGCCACTTGACGCACCGAAGCATAATCATTGGATCCCGCTTTGGTCTCGGCAAAATCAGCTACCAGTTTTTCTGCCATCACTGTATCTGGATATTGACGCACGAACTGCGAAACAGCTGCTGAGCTTTGTGAATTAAGGTCTTGATTCATGCGCCAGTACGTCGGATACATGGCAAACAATCCACCACTCATTTGTTGTTCATAATTATAAAGCGCGTTTACATCACCACGATCGGCTGCAATAGCAGCTGCCGTAAATGAGCTTGCACCATTGTCTTGTTGATACCCAGTATTTTGCTGATAGCTTTCTGATTGATAACTGGTTTCGGGCTGATAGGTTTCTTCATCGCCCCATGTCAGCTCTGCACAAGCCACTTGTGACAATCCAAGTGTGCTCATTGCCGTTGCCAAGCTCAGTGCGCTAAAACGCAGTGTACTTACGTTGAGACGCTTTGAACAATCCTTTTGATTGGTAATCTCTCTATCCTTAATGCCATAAGCAACGCGCAACTTCGTCATATTGTCTCTCTTTATTATATCTCTACAATGTGTAAACGGTGATTTGCCAGATACCGCTATGGTGATGATACTCATCATACTATACTCGTTGCACTTGCAACCATCACCTTTACCTTTTGTTAATAAATACGATAGCGCGGTGTAACATAGAAGTGATAGCAGAGACGATTTTTACCAAAAGTGATATGAAGCTCAGTAAACAATTGATACTGTTATAATTAATCCATCACATTGATGGCCAATTGCGCACGCTAATTTTTCACATTGGTAGAGGGTTGTGATAAAATACGCCACTTGTTAATCCGCTATCTCGCTATATTTTAGTTAATTATGGACTTTCCCTTATGAGTGTTACTGTATTTAATCCCCGCATTAATGACGCCGCTGTTGCTAACACAACTGCTGCTGCGCCAGCTGCCACTGCACTCAAAGAAGCAAGTTCAGCCCAATCGCCTGTCACGCAAACGACCACCAAAAAGGTATTTGTGACGACTCAAGGCTGCCAAATGAATGTCTATGACTCTGGTAAAATGCTTGACGTGCTTGGTGACTCGCACGGCATGGAAGTGACTCACAATATTGATGAAGCAGACGTTCTGCTGATGAACACTTGCTCTATTCGTGAAAAAGCACAAGAAAAAGTTTTTTCAGAACTGGGTCGCTGGCGCAAACTAAAAGAAAAACGTCCTGATCTCGTCATCGGTGTCGGTGGCTGTGTGGCATCGCAAGAAGGCGACAATATTCAAAAACGGGCGCCTTATGTCGATATGGTATTTGGCCCACAAACCTTACACCGCTTGCCAGAGCTATATGATCAATCAAATGAGCAGCGTAATATATCGCCAAAGAACCGTATCGGTACTATCGACGTATCTTTCCCAAGTATTGAAAAATTCGACTTCTTACCAGAACCAAGAGTAGAAGGTTATAAGGCCTTTGTTTCCATCATGGAAGGCTGCTCGAAATACTGCTCATTTTGTGTGGTGCCTTATACGCGCGGTGAAGAATTGTCGCGTCCGCTTGATGACGTCTTGGCTGAGATTGACAGCCTTGCCGCTCAAGGTATCCGAGAAATCAACCTACTGGGACAAAACGTCAATGGCTATCGCGGCGAAAAAGACGATGGCAGCATTTGCCGTTTCGCTGAGCTACTGCATTATGTGTCGCATGTCGATGGTGTTGAGCGTATTCGTTATACCACAAGCCACCCGCTTGAGTTCACCGATGACATCATTGACGCTTATGCGCAGTTGCCAGAGCTGGTATCGCATTTACATCTGCCCGTACAAAGCGGCTCCAATGCAATTCTTGCTGCCATGAAGCGTAACCATACCATCGATGTTTATATTGACCAGATCAACAAACTAAAAGCCATTCGCCCTGACATCCATTTGTCGAGCGATTTTATCATTGGATTCCCTGGTGAGACTGAGCAAGACTTCCAAGACACTTTGAACTTGGCAAAAGAGTTGAACTTCGATCACTCTTATAGCTTTATTTACTCTAAGCGCCCAGGTACGCCAGCGGCTGAGTTGCCAGATGATGTAAGCTTCACTACCAAAAAAGCGCGTTTGGCTGAATTTCAAAAGGTCATTGTCGACTCGACACTGGCTAAAACGCACGAAATGGTCGGTACAACGACTCGCGTGTTGGTCGAACAAATCGCCAATCGCCATCCTGATTGCTTAATTGGGACGGCAGATAATACGCGCACGGTTATGTTCCCGTACGATGAGGAGCAAATGAATGAGCTACTCGGTAAGATCGTCAGCGTGCGTATCACTGATTTTGTCAGCCCGCATATGGTGAAGGGTGAGCTAATCGAGGTATTGGCGTAATCCTTACCCTAGAGTGACCAGTTAATACAAAAAGGCCGTTCACAATTATCGTGAGCGGCCTTTTTTGTTAAAGTTTACAAATCATACGTCATCAATCTGATTGAGCTGGAGTAGCCGTGCTCCCCGCCAAAATCCCACCATCAATCGTCAGCTCAATACCTGTCACGTACTTTGACTCATCGCTCGCCAAATAAAGCGTGGCATAAGCCACGTCCATGACATCACCCATGTAACCAAGTGGAATGTCCTTACTAATTACTTTGATCGCTTCTTCACGCGCATCCCCTTCTCCTAACATCGTATCCCACATTGGCGTATAAATAGCGGCTGGGTGAATGGAGTTACAGCGAATATCATAACCATTTTGCGCGCAATATAAGGCGACGGATTTACTATGATTTCTGACCCCAGCCTTGCTTGAAGCATAAGCAGCTGCTAACGGAATGCCAACCATACCTGAGCGTGAGGAGATATTAATGATACTGGAGTTGCTATTTTTATCGGTTGAACGATTTTTCATCAAAGCAATAGCTGCCTTACATCCTAGCGCCACGCCATCTAGGTTGACTTGATGCACCTTACGCCAGCTTGCCATATCCAAATGTTCAGGGTCATGAGCGCCTGTGGTTTCTAAAAACCCTGTAATACCCGCATTATTAACTAAGATATCTAAGCCTTGGTATTTTTGTTTAATAGCCTGCTCAGCTTGTTGCCAATCGCTCTCGTTTGAAACATCCAGATGCATATATTGTGCTGGTTTTGACTCGCCCCACTGTTGACGCTTGATATTGATATCATTACAAGCACGCTGCCCTTTGTCATCATTGATATCACTAAATATAACCGTTGCGCCTTCTTTAACAAAAATCTCAGCAATCGCTTTGCCAATGCCTTGTGCAGCACCCGTGACCAGTGCCACTTTATTAAGTAATCTCATAAAATCCTCCTTTATATTTGTTCAATCTTGATCGTAAATAACGTCGTCTAAAAATAAAACGGTTATACGAATAACAGTTATATGAGTTTAAACGTGTAACTGATACAAATTTTTCTTGCTTGCTGTGTCTACGCTGACAGAGGCGGCAAAAAATTTGTCCCAGCCACGCTAACTCTTTTTTATAATAGTCTTACTATAGTAAAACCGTACTTTTCTTAAAGTGAATAAATAACATCATCGTTCGTGACTCGTAAAATTTTTTTGCTCCTATTCTGATAACCAATCTGTCTTCCGTAGCTGCTGCTTGGTCTCACGACGACGCTTTTTGCGGACGATGTCAATATCTTCTTTTTCATGAATACCGCCTTTTTTGAGTAGCGGATTCAGCGCCAAATAATTGCGTGGCTTCACTGCGCCTATCGAATGCTGTGCACCTGATTCAGCTTGCTGTTCTAAATGCCGCTCAATCTGTTTGGCCTTTTTTAACGTTTGTTTTAAGCTCATATGATTACCTATTCTATAATTCTTTTTAGATACCAACGCCAAAACCATATTAGTGAGAAAAACGAGCGCAAATTGTACCTCCAGTACATGAAGCAAGTTTGACGACGCTAAGATGATTTGCAGGCTTGATATCAGCCTTTAATGCACATGACTTGCTTCAGCGTATGCACCACTTCAACCAAGTCTTTTTGATTGGCTATCACTTCATCAATGTCTTTATAAGCGCCAGGTATCTCATCGATAACACCTTTGTCTTTACGACATTCAACCCCATCGGTTTGCGCTTTTAGCTCGTCAATGGTGAACGCGCGCACCGCTTTGCCTCGGCTCATCTGCCGCCCTGCCCCATGTGAGCACGAACAAAATGACTCAGCTGATCCCAGACCACGTACGATGAAAGACTTTGCGCCCATAGAACCTGGGATAATACCAAGCTCCCCTGCATATGCACTGATTGCGCCTTTGCGCGTCACATAAACCTGCTCGCCAAAATGCACCTCTTCATTGACATAATTGTGATGACAATTGATAGCTTCTTTGGTAAGCGTAAATCGTGGCAATCCTGCTTGCGGCGATTGCATGGCTTTAATGACTAGACGCATCATCTCACGGCGATTCTCGAGCGCGTAATCCTGCGCCCAGCCGACCGCCTCTACATAATCAGCAAAGCTATCAGAGCCTTCAGCAAAGTAAGACAAGTCCCGATCTGGTACATGTCCAAAGCGTGATTGGCGCTCTTTTTTGGCAAGATTGATAAAATAGCGGCCAATACAGTTGCCAATACCGCGACTGCCAGAGTGCAGCATGACCCAAACATCGTTGTTTTCATCCAAACACAGCTCAATGAAATGATTGCCACCGCCAAGCGTACCCAGCTGCTTGGCCCAAGTACGATCAAAGCCTTTTAGCATTTTGAGTAAACCCGGATGCTTATCGGTAATAGGTTTCAGTCGTTTGCCAAGCGGATCAAGCGTCGAGTTTTTGGCTTGGATTTGTTTGTGCAAGTTAAACCCTACTGGCACCTGCTGTTCTACTATCGAACGTAATAACTTTAAACTATCCGGCAAATCACTTGCTGTCAGCGACAATCGTACCGCGTTCATACCACAGCCAATATCTACACCGACTGCCGCAGGAATAATGGCAGATTTGGTCGGAATCACACTGCCAACAGTAGCACCTTTGCCAACATGCACATCAGGCATGACAGCAATGTGCGAATGTACAAATTCTAACTGAGCCAAGTTGCGTAGTTGCTGCATGGCACCTTGTTCAATATCGGTGGTGTATATTTTGACAGGGACGCCATGTTTGCTATTTTTATTTAATACTAATTGAATGCTCATTGTTTTTTCCATTTTTTATTTTTAAAACCATATATTTTTTAATTCACCTATTTAGTTCTTTAGACATGACTTATCCGTCTCAATTAAACTCAATGTTTAATAAGAAAAATCGACAATTAAGAAATGATAGGCAATAAAAAACCATATTTTTATTAATTAAAAATCAATAAAAATTCATGGCTAATTTATAATGGACGTTTTAATAAAGATATTACCGTACCAAAAATGACCGCATAGATGCTATGTGTACAACATACACGCAGACAGACATTAGCTAAGTTTTCACATAGCTTATCTTTTGATAGACAGTAAAGAGAAATGTTAGACAAGCAATAAACAGCAGAATGCCTAGTATAGTCAAATAACCATACAACACAGATAACTTAAAAGAAGGATAACGCGAGTAGATATAGAAGGTTGTTTAGAGACACTAAATTATAAAGTATCAATAAATAACTGATCTATAGGCTTAGCCAAACCTTTTAGAAGTCATCATTGCTGTCATGCTTTTCATACATTCAATCTTTAAAAACGTCTTAACAGTTATATAGGACACGATGATTCCTCCATAGGTTATGGCTAATGTCAGGGCGACAAAAGCAAATTGATTGATGTGATTTATTCGATATAAAAACCTATAAATCAATGCGATTATAATAACGATTTAAAAATCAATGTCAACTATTAATTTAGTATCAATTTTATATTAATACTTTAGGAAGTTTCTTTAATATAAAAAATAAATAACAATCATATCTTTTACATCGTAAAATCTTTTATGACGTCAGCTAACAAAGCGGCTGCAATCAATACAAAAATGACGCCACAACCACGATTTAACCATGCTAAGCGACCACCCACATCGAGCCAACTTGCCAGCTTCTTGCCACCCAAGGTATATACGATCTGCCAAATGGTCTCACTCATGAACAGCCCAATGGTCAGTAGAATATATTGTGGCCATAGTGGCGCACTAAAATTAATAAACTTAGGGAAAAAGGCTGCAAAGAACAAAATCGCTTTTGGGTTAGATAGAGAGACCCAAACACCCGTACGAAACAAAGTAAGATTGCTGGGACCTACTTGCACGGCAGCGCTAGAGAGCGAACGTGGCTGCGGTCTAGTAGATGTACCCTCAGAGGCAGCATAGTCGGCTTCTACCTCCGCACTTAGCTCTTTAGCATCGCTCATCAGGCTGCCATCGCCCGCATCACGCCATGAACTGATACCCAAATAAATCAAGTATGCCGCGCCCACGGCTTTGATAATCGTGAGCAGCCATGGCGATTGACGACTGATCACATCCAATCCGAGCAGCGTTGACAGTAACAAAACAAACAGTCCAAGGCTCAAACCTGCCAGCGTCCATAACGTTCGCTTCACACCATAGTTCATGCCGTACTGAAATGCCAGTAGCATATTGGGACCTGGGGTCGCGGAAATCAAAAACGTACTTGCGAAAAATACTGCAAACAGATGCCAAGACATCAGCTAACCCCTACTTTGTTATATATAAATGGTTCTTATACGAACAGCCACATCGCCAAAAAAGAAATACCGCCATTAAGACGGTATTTCTTTTACTTATGCATATTATATACATATGTTTGGCATTTTTATAGACTACCTGATGGTGCAACTGTCTAATAGTTTTTGCAAAAATTCGTCACAACGTTCTATTTCGCTCAGTGCCACATACTCATCTGCCTTATGCGCCTGTTCAATACTACCCGGCCCACAAATAATCGTTGGAATACCAGCATTGGTAAATTGACCGCCCTCAGTTGCATAAGCCACTTTATGACGCTCGTCATCTCCAGTTAATGCCGCTATCAACGCTTGCAGCTCAGCGCTATCATTGTCGGTCATGGCTGGCACACTTTCTTCTTGCACCAGCTCGATGCCCGTCTCTGGAGCACGGGCTTGCATCTGTGCGCTGAGCTCTGCAACCTTCGCTTGAATAGGTACTAAAATATCGTCTTGCGTCATGTGCGGCAGGTTACGATAGTCAAAGGTGAACTCGCACAAGTTGGGTACAATATTGGTTGCTGTACCGCCTCGTATGGTACCAACGGATAAGGTCGAATAAGGCACATCAAACAGCGCATCATTGTCATCGCGACCGCTTATCTCTTCTGCCAACGTATCCACGTAGCCAATCAAGCGGCTGGCGTAACTGATGGCATTGACCCCTTGCATCGTCAAGGATGAATGGGCAGACTTACCATGCACACGGCAACGATAAACCGCAATGCCTTTATGTGCCACCACCATCGCCATGTTGGTCGGCTCACCAACGATACAATAATCAGGCGTAATACCGCGGGCTTTTAAGTCTGCCAGTATGAGTGGCGCGCCCAAACAGCCAACTTCTTCATCGAACGACAATGCCAGATGCAAGGGACGACGTAGTTTTCCACTGTTTGATAATTGCACGGCTTGCGGCAATAGTGTTAAAGCACAAGCGATAAAGCCTTTCATATCACAAGCGCCGCGTCCGTAGAGCTTGTCGCCACGAATCGTTGCAGTAAACGGCTCTGACGTCCAGTCTTGACCATCGATTGGCACCACATCCGTATGCCCTGAGAGCACCAGCCCATTATTTACTTGATCAGCGTTTTTACCAGCGGGTACGGTCACAAATAGATTGGCTTTGTTTTTGGCCTCATTAAAAGTCAAATCCACCGCAAGGCCCAATTGCTTACAGTAGGCTTGCACGTCTTCAATAAGTGCCAAGTTTGAATGGCGACTGACCGTATCAAAACCAATCAAACGCGTGAGCCAGTCAAGACTCTGATTGGGATAAGCAGTATCGGACGGGGTTTGACTGTTATCATTACTGTTGTTTGTAGTCATAAAATATCCTTATCACGATATAAGATAAAAAATTTAACTTCTTTGGAGCGCGCGCTGTTGCAATGCTTTTATCTCTTTATCCAAGCCAGCGACAGGGCCTGATACAGTTATATTTGGCGCAATGTCTTGAATAGAAAAAGTATTAATAGGTGATGTGGATTTTACATTCATCTCCATCATCCATTCGGTCAGCTGTTTTGAGGAACTGACGTATACAATACGTCCAAGACCTGCCCATGCATGAGCTGCTGCACACATTGCACAGTGTTCGCCTGAGGTATACACCACCGCTTTTGCCCTCGCAGCAACTGTCATGTGTTGCGCCGCCCATTTTGCTACAGCGATTTCAGGATGATAAGTTGGATCCACCGTGTTAGCGCGGTTACGATCCTCACATAAAACCTGACCGTCGCCATCAACCAATACACTACCAAACGGCTCATCGCCTGCTTCTAGAGCGTCGGCAGCCAGCGCTACGCAGCGGCGCAGATGTGGCATGTCATGATCAGTTATCATCCTTATCTCCTTTTATTCTTTTATTCTTTTATTCTTTTATTCTTTTATCGCAAATTACTATTTTTATTCTATCGTCAATATACGTCAAAAAACATATAGCGATGCCGAGACAACATTTATTAACACGTTGGCGCTCAAAGCGCGCAAACTTTGCCTCAGCAAAGAGCTATCTGACGTCTATTTTCTATTTTAGCTTGACTATATAACATCATTTACGATGGATTGTTTTGATTCATGATATCAATAACCGGTGGCATTGGTTTTGGTAATTTGCCTTCTGCTTGTAACTCTTTGGTCGTTTTGGCATTAATGGCAAGCCCAGAGATAAGTGCAATCTCTTTGACAGGTTTGCGCTTACGAGTTGCAAAGCTGACAGGTACCATACGTGCAAATTCGTAGAGGTACAAGTAAGACTCTTCACCCCCTTCAAAATCTTCGTCATCCTCAAGGCGAATGGCACCAATTTTTGCCAAGTCTGATAGCATCTCGTTTTCCTCACTCGTAAGGCTACAATCGGTAATACCAAAACCAGTCATAAAACCGTTCGCCCACTGTTTCAACGCTATCACACGCTCGTATAAATCGTGTTCATCATCCGGTATGAGCGGCATATAAGAATAGGCATCATCTTTGTCTTTAAGCTGGAATACAGTGTCCTCTGCTTCTTCTGTCAACAAGGTCAATGCAGCCTCTGGTAGTGACGCAAAACTCAGCTCCTCAAACACCTTCGCCCATGTTGCTTCATCAGGGGCATTACAAGCTGTCATAAGCCCTGTCATCAAGCCATGTACCTCACTGATAGATACATCAGTCCAGTCGTCAAAAGCGGTCAGCCAAGTATTCCAGCCAGAAATATTGTCATTCATAATAGATATCCTAATGAGTGGTTATTGCTTAAAAAACAGAAAATAGACGCTGTACCCTGTCACTGACAAAAGCGCGCCTAATAAATATAAAAAGGCCAAGCCTAATACGTGTAATTACTTTGTTGATATAGATATTATGCGGTCACCTATGGCATTATTAAACGCAGAGAACAAAATTCATTCACGCTTACTTGTTAAGGATAAAAACTGACTATGTATGATCAACTTAAACTATTAGAAAAAACGATACTCGACATAAAAAAGCAGTATCAGCTTGTCAGTGCTGAACTTAGCAGCCTCAAACAAAATCCGGTCACCAATACCCAAGAGCTGACCGCACTACAAAACAAGCTCAATACGAGCCATACGGAACGTGACGGTGCCAAGAAACAATTGAATGATCTCGACAAGCGCTATCAAAATCTTGCAGAAGCGCATCATATGATTGGTGAAGAGCAAGACAAGCTGCAAAAACAGATCAGCGAATTAAAACAACAAAACAATGAGCTGCAGCAGCATAACAAAGAATTGAAACAGCAGTATCACGATATTAAACAGCAAAATAGTGACTTACAAAAGAAAAATCAATTGGCCGCTGAGCGAACGCAAGTTGTCTTGAAACGCTTAACACGTATTGACCAAGCAGAAGGTTAGCCAGTCCATTCATCCTAGTAATATCTTATATTACTCATTTTACTGACCAGACATTGTAGGATTTATCATGACCAATAACCACCCCAAATCTTCAGAACAAAAGCTAGCCGCCAACCAAACACGCTCTACTGACCCAAAATCACAAAAGATCGCGGTAACTGGAGCTGGCTCCACAACCGTCTCAGCCCAGTCTAAACCCAATACTAATAATACCCCTGAGCCTCAAATCAAAAAAGTCGATATTTCGATTGCGGGCGTTACTTACCCTATCTATTGTCCTGTACATGAGCAAGAAGAGCTGCGCTCAGCAGTTTTTTATATTAATGACTATGCGCAAGAGCTCAGAAAAGACGCACCCAGTCTCAGTCAAGAAAACCTCTTGGTATTATGCTGCTTAAACTTGTATGAAAAAATTCACGCCAATCAAAGAGATGATGAAGATCGTTTGCAAGAAAGCAGCCGATCTGACGCTTTACTTAATAAAATCCTAAAAGACGCTCAATCCATCTTATAAGCGGACAGTCAGTTTATAAGCAAATAGTCAGTCTCTAACAGATAAGCGCCTAGCTCACGACAGCTAAGCGCTTTTTTTGTACTTATACAATCATCTGGCACACAAACACATCATCTACGCATGGGGATTGTAAACTTTACCAGCATGAAAATCTGCTTGATGCTCATAATTGCAAAAGAAGAGAGGTTTATGAGTATCAACCTTGCTATCGCTTTCATCTTCTGGCGCCAAACTTGGATTGGTTTCTAGGACACCGCGATATTCAGCCAAACTGTTGCCACAGAAGTTACACTGCCGCGGTGTGATCACATCTCCTTCTTTTGGCATCATGCTCTTGGGAGGACGTGGATACATAAATTTATAGAATGCCCACATTGAAGCCCAGATAACGAGAATGATGATAATAACGGCAAACACGGCAGTGCTCCTTTGACGATGAATAAACGTTTATGAGTAACAGAAATCATTTGATTGACCCTTCTGCAAAACGTCCTAATAGTATAACGTAACCATTAATAAGGATGACAGTATAATGATGAGACCAGTAGAGAGTTTAATGATTTATCACCTTTACGAGCCATTTATTGTCATAGCCTGTATCAAAAAACTGGCCACAAAGGACCAGTTCTTTTGATGTACCACTTGATGATTAACGCAGCGTTTTTAAAGGATTACAACTGCAACTCACTAATATCCGCCACTGTTAAGAATAACGCACGAACCTGCTTCAATAATGCCAAGCGATTGTTTTTTAATGCCTCATCTTCGCTATTGACCATGACATTGTCAAAAAACTCGGTCAGTGGCTCATCTAAGCTCGCCAGTGTTTGCAATACCTGAGTATAGTCTGCTTGCTCAAGCAATGGCGTAACTGCTGTCTGTGCTTGGCGTACGCTTCTATACAAGTTTTGTTCGGCAGGCTCGGTCAACAGCGTCTCATTAACCGTATCAGAAACAATTACTTCTGATTTGGCCAATATATTGGCAACGCGTTTGTTAGAGTCCGCCAACATCGATGCTTGTGACAACGTGCTGAATGCTTGAACCGCACGAATACGTTGATCAAAATCAAGCGGCATATGCGGATTAATCGCTTGCACTGCCTGAATAGTATCAACGCTAACGCCTTGTTCCGTATACATCGCACGATAGCGCGAGTTTAAGAATGCCATAACTTGAGTGAAGGTGTCGCCCATTTTGGCAATTTTACTGCCTCCGTTAGTGTCACTATAGCCTTTGATTGCTTGCTCAACCAATGCCACCAGATTAATGGGTAGTTGCTTTTCAATCAAAATACGCAAAATACCAATGGCTGAGCGACGTAAGCTAAACGGATCTTTTGACCCAGTAGGCGCTTGATCAATCGCAAAAATACCAACAAGCGTATCTAAGCGATCAGCCAATGCTAAACAAATACCAATTGGCGTTTGCGGTAAGACATCACCACTAAACTTAGGCAAATATTGTTCTTCCAAACTGGCGGCAACGGCTTCTGTCTCACCATCCAAACGTGCATAGTATGTACCAGCGATACCCTGCAACTCAGGATATTCGCCTACCAATGAGCTTGCCAAATCGGCTTTGGACAACATAGCAGCACGTACGGCTTCATCAACACTGATGTCGTGACCTTGCTGCTGCAGCAAAGTGGCAATAAACGCAGATAACTTAGCAATACGCTCAGACTTGTCCCAAATTGTACCGAGCTTATCTTGAAATACTCGGGTTTTTAGGCTTTCTGTGAGTGCAAACAGTGGCTGCTTTTGATCTTGTAAAAAGAAGAACTCGGCATCAGCCAAACGCGGACGTACGACCTTTTCATTACCTTCGATGATCTGGTTCGGATCTTGAGACATGATATTGGTAATAAAAATAAAGTACGATTGCAACTTGCCTGCTTTATCGGTCAAACAAAAATACTTTTGGTCCGCTTGCATGGTCGAGATCAGCGCTTCTTGGGGCACTTGTAAAAAACGTGTCTCAAAGCTTGCTCGTAGGGCAATTGGAAAATCAACCAAGGCCGTTACTTCGTTTAACAAGTCTTGCGGGACGATAGCATCGGAATTAACCTCATCTGCCAATGTTTTGACTTGGTTTTTGATCAGCGTTTGGCGCTTATCAAAATCTGACACAACCTTTAAGCCCTCTAGCAACGATTCATAATCATTGGCGTGGGCAATGTCATGATAATCAGGGCTATGGAAGCGATGACCACGAGTTTGCGCACCTGTTTGGTGGCCTTGGATAATGGCATGAATAACTGCATCATCTTGCATCAACACCGCCCACTGGACGGGACGAACGAACTCATTACGGCTGGCACCCGAGCGCATGCGTTTTGCAATCGGCAGATTATCAAGCGCCGTCTGAAAAATAGTAGGCAATAGCTCTGTTATGGCTTGACCATGGATGGTTTGCTCAAAGCCCACATAATCGCCTTTATCGGTATTAATAGTAATCAGCTCACTAGCCTCAATGCCTAAGCCTTTAGCAAAACCCATGGCAGCACGAGTTGGATTGCCATCACTATCAAACGCGGCTTTGATAGCAGGGCCGCGTTTTTGTTCCGTGCGATCTGGCTGCTTGTCACTAATGCCTTGAATCTGAATCGCCAAACGACGCGGCGCGGCAAATGATTTGATGCTATCAAAGCTGATTTCTGCTTCGCGTAATTGCTCAGTGACGCTCGCTTGTAGCGCGTCACGTAGTGGCTTTAAGCTTTTTGGAGGTAGCTCTTCACACCCCAGTTCAAATAGAATAGTACTCATGGGATGCTCCTATTTATTGTCGTTAATCATTTGAGTATTGTTGGCGTTTGCAGCGTCTGTCTTTTCTTTTGGCAAATACTTATCGATGGCCTCTTGACGATGGGCTTCATCGGCTAATGGGAAGCCCAGTTTGGCACGAGCCTCAACATAACCAAAAGCGACCTTACGGGCGAGCGTACGTACGCGCAAGATAAAGCGCTGACGCTCAGTGACTGAAATCGCACCGCGGGCATCAAGTAAGTTAAAGGCATGTGACGCTTTTAGTACCATCTCATAAGCAGGTAATGGCAAGCCTGCATCGACCAACTTATCCGCTTGTTGCTCATAAAAGTCAAACATTTCACCCATCATTGGCACATCGGCGTGCTCAAAGTTATAGGTCGACTGCTCCACTTCGTTTTGATGAAAAACATCGCCATAAGTGACACGGCCAAACTCGCCATCTGCCCATACCAAATCATAAACGCTATCGACGCCTTGTACATACATCGCTAGGCGCTCAAGACCGTAAGTAATCTCGCCGGTGACAGGGAAACACTCAATGCCGCCGACTTGCTGGAAATACGTAAACTGAGTCACTTCCATACCGTTTAGCCAAATCTCCCAACCAAGACCCCACGCACCAAGCGTTGGCGACTCCCAGTTGTCTTCAACGAAACGAACATCATGCACCAATGGATCAATACCAATGGCTCTCAATGAATCCAAATACAGCTCTTGAATATTAGGCGGATTGGGCTTGAGTACCACTTGAAACTGATAATAATGCTGTAGACGGTTTGGGTTATCCCCATAGCGACCATCGGTTGGGCGACGTGATGGCTGCACATAAGCGGCGTTCCAGCGCTCAGGACCTAATGAGCGCAAAAACGTTGCAGTATGAAAAGTACCGGCACCGACTTCCATGTCATAGGGCTGCAAAATCACACAGCCTTTATCAGCCCAAAAATTCTGTAACGTTAGAATTAAATCTTGAAAGGTCATCGGTTGAGGGTCTTTGTCTTGTATCATTGGGGTTGTCGCTTCGGATGTCATAGTTTGGGTTTTCATAGTAAAGCCACTGTGGAATGGGTATTAGTAAATAAACCGTTGATAGCGCTCGTATCGCCTATTTGGCAACGACTCTATTTGCCTGCTCACCTTACTAAAAATTGACCATTTTATCCATATTTACGTCAACTAAATTTGCATTGTGTCTATAAATGTTTATTTATGAGCTCGATTTGCCGCAATAAACTGATGTTGAGGTCATCAAAAGCCACAAACAAAAAAATACCCAAATGCGTGAGCATCTGGGCAGGAGGAAAAGTCTATCGCTGGTATCCTGATGAGTCAGGCTTTTTGTTTTTTGGAGTCTAACCTTGGTATCACTTTGCTTATCAATTGGTCGTACTATTTAAACGGTCTTACCTAACTGGTTTTGAGGTGCTTATAGCAAATCTATTTTTATAATAAATTTGCCTTATTGGTAAGACTGACTATTGGCCTTTGGCATAATGATCCACAATATGATATAGATCAAAATCCCGGGTACTGCAGCACTTAGTGAAGATATAACCACAAACAGCAATCTTACCCAAGTGGGTGACCAGCCTGCATATTCTGCTATACCGCCCATAACACCAGCGATCATCTTATTGTTCTGAGAACGATGTAATTTTGCTAACTTAGCCAAACCAAATACCTCTCTATAAATTATATTTTGTGACTTATATTTTTTTAATTTTATCCATTTAGGATTTATGTTGAATCTTAAAAATAGTTAATCTGCTTAACTTATGAATAATTATATCAATCATTTTTTATTTATCTGTTGATAGTATAGAAGTCCTTTGTGAGTTTATGATACTCAAACTTGCTTCAACCTATCATATAGCCTCATAAACCCCTGATTTTAAATAATTATTTCAAAATGTTTCAGCTAAAGGTTTGTTTCTCAAATCTTACCATCTTACACATTACTCTCTATTATTCACAAGCCAAATCCAACACATGGCTCTCGTTTTAATGCGCTATGAGTCCATAAAAATATAATAGACAAACTGTTTATTTGGTTATAAAAAACTTCTCTGATAAAGACAAAATTTAGGTCATATTTACAATAACCTACCTGTAAATCCCCTCGAACCTTTATACCATGCTGTTAAACAGCTTAAACCAAATACTTTATTAATAAGATCGATAATAATAAGGCTATATAAGCCTAGAGTGAGGATAATTATGTATGATACTGGATTGATGATTGGACAATTTGAGCCACTGCATTTAGGACACATGCGCAGCATACTAGAGGCATCAGGGCAGGCAAAAATATTGCATATTGTCATTACGACAACCCCCTCTCCTCATCCAGATTTTAACATCACCTTGCAGGACAAAGCACGCTGGCTACAAATGGCTTGCGCAGATTTGCCATTTATTCAGATTCACACTACAGATGAGAGCGAACTGCCCTGTCATGAGCATTTTGCTAATAGTAGCTTTGATACAGCGACTAGCAGTACTCAGTTGCAACACTTACTCGACACATTGTCCTTACCCATCGAGACCGCATTGTTTTTGGCGGACAACCATCCATTGGTTCATAGTCCAACACAGCAGCAAGCACCACTAACAATGAAGATTGTTGCTACGTCAGCACAACCTGAGTTTGACACTCTCGCTATTGCCCAAAATCCTATTGCACATTGGTCAGCACTGCACCCACAAGTACGCGGTGACTACACAAAAACAATCGCCATCGTTGGCGGCGAAAGCTCCGGCAAAACCACATTGGTACATAAACTGGCCAATCATTATGGTGCCAGCTTTGCGCTTGAGATGGGTCGCCTGTATGTCGGTACAGATTTGGGTGGTAGTGAGGTTGGATTGCAGTACAGTGACTATGCCCCTATTGTGCT
The DNA here is from genome assembly GCF_052850615.1 of Psychrobacter sp. 1176_08. Classification (NCBI taxonomy): domain Bacteria; kingdom Pseudomonadati; phylum Pseudomonadota; class Gammaproteobacteria; order Moraxellales; family Moraxellaceae; genus Psychrobacter; species Psychrobacter sp. 1176_08. Next base: position 173,198 of record NZ_VXCU01000002.1, on the reverse strand, counting down.
CAATCATGCCCAAGCCATTAGAGAAGCAAAATCCTGTGCGACGGCACCTGTTACCATCGTTGACACGGATTTTGTGACCACACAAGCTTTCTGTGAGGAGTATGAAGGGCGCACTCATCCGTTTGTAGCCGCTTGTATTGATGAGTTCCGTTTAGACCATACTATTATGCTAGACAACAATACGCCATGGATTGACGATGGCATGCGCTCTTTGGGTACACCCGAGGCGCGAGGACGCTTTGAGCAGCGCTTAGTAGACATCTTTGCGCGTCATGATATCGCGCCGTACATGATCGACCAGCCTGATTATGATGCGCGCTACCAGCAAGCGTTGCTGTTTATTGATCAGCATATCTATGGTAAAAAAACATAAAATATATTCGACCAGACAATCAATTAAAAATATAACAGGTCATGGATAATTGCTTACTACTGATATCTCTCATTTTTATATGATTTCATCAGTATTAGGCAATCATCGACATTCATGTTTAGGGAAAAAGCGCTATGCGTATTCAGTTATTGGACAACATCACCGGCAAATGGGCTATGCAATGGATTGTTATTTGGTTCATTTGCGGTGTTATTGCTTTGTCCGCAGGATTTTGGCTCACCACCGACCACACCACACTTGATATGTTCTATTTAGGCGTCTCTTTTGTCGGATTGGTCTGCGTGGTCTCGCTGTCGTTTCGCAAAAATGTCATGGGTAATGGTCTTGGGATGGCAGCCACGGCAGGCGAAGTGGTGGTACAAGCAACATCAGGCGCAGTTGGTTTAATGCTCGCCCCTTTGTTTAACTTTTTTACCCACGTTTATGGGATTTTTTATTGGTCAAAACACACCGATCCTGACGGTGACATGATACCCAAATCTGCCAACAAAGCAGTTTGGTTGATCACTGCTGTGTTTATTGTTCTTGGTCTGGCGCTTTTCCCAACCGTAAATAGCTTATTGGCGAGCTACGGCTATGCGGTGGTCGAGGACGATAACAGTAAATTTCTAGGATTTATTTCTTTTTTTTGGATCAATGTGATCGCGTTTGTGCTTTCAATCACAGCACAGGCCGCGATGATTTTGCGCTACTCGTTTAACTGGTGGTTATGGATCATCGTGAATTTTGTTTGGCTTATCGTCAACCTCATGTCTGGCAATTATATTTTTGCCATTCAAACTATGATTTATCAAATCAACGCCTTCATCGGTCTTTATGAATGGCAGCGCAGCGAGCAAGGTTAAAGAGTTACTTAGAGAAAAACGCGTTTGGATTTGAGTAGCAAGTTGAGCAGTATGGTTAGATTTGACTGTGCCGTCTACTAGATAAAATGGCAGACATACTCAATTAATGCTACAACTGATACCAAGGACTGTTTGATTACCGACATGGTAATCAATATCTGTCCATCATATCAATGGCTAACAAGGAGGTTAGTATGTCTCGCAATCGTCAACAAAGAGTGTCTAAACGCACACTTGAACAGTGGCTCAGTGAGTACGCAGTCAGTCATCAAAACTTAGTCAACAAAAAAATCCATTGGCTGTGTGTTCCCACCATCTTTGTCAGTTTGTTGGGTATGGGTATGTCGCTTTCTGTCTGGTTCACCTTAGTTCTAAGCGCCTTAGTACTTTTGTTTTATATGCGCTTATCCACGCCGCTTTTTTTAGCGATGGGTATGTTTATCTTAATTTGTCTATCAGTGATGGCATTACTACCATGGGGATTTAAAGTCTGGGCAGGTATTTTTATCGTGGCTTGGATTGGACAGTTTATTGGTCATAAAATTGAAGGTAAAAAGCCTTCATTCTTTGAAGATTTACAGTTCTTATTGATTGGTCCTGCATGGGTCGCCAATAGTTTAATGCGCTCCAAACCGTAGTTATTATTGGTTGTTAGATAAAAAAAAGCGCCGCTCAATGATTGAGCGGCACTTTTTTTATATCAATCTGTTTTATTACGCACCAAATACTTTTAGACGTTCTTCAACAGGTTTGAATGATTTGTCGCCTGCTGGTTGCTCAATACCGCCAAATACCATTTGTGCTTTCAATTCCCAGTTTTCATCAACGTTCCAAGCATTAGCCACTCTTTCATCGATGACAGGATTGTAATGCTGTAAATTCGCGCCGACTTCGATACTGGCCAATGCTGTCCAGATCACATACTGATGCATGGCATTGGTTTGCGTCGACCAAATTGGGAAGTTTTCTGCATAAAGAGGCGCCGCTTCTTGCATGCCTCTGACAACCGCTTGATCTTCAAAAAACAAGACCGTACCAGCGCCGTTTCTAAAACCAGCGATTTTTTCTTTGGTTGACTTGAATGCCTCTTCATCACCAACGATGACACGTAACGTCTCTTCTGTCATGTCCCATAGTTTATTATGGTCATCGCCAAACAAAACAACGATACGCGTTGATTGTGAGTTGAACGATGATGGTGTGTGCAAAATAGCATGTTCAACCACCTGAACGACCTCTTCATTAGACACGGGTAGTTGATCATTTAACGCATAGATTGAGCGACGTTTTTCAGCCAATTGCTGTAATGTTTTTAAATCTGACATAGTACTTCTCCACATTGTTGATATAAATCTGGTTAATCAATAAGACTAACACGTTACTTTAAAACGGTACTTTTGATTTTCTTCATTTGTAATTTGCTTCATTATGGGAGTAATTGACCCAAACCCATATTTCTTTTTTGTAAAAAAACTTAACTAAACAGGAATATGAGAAAGTTAAATTAACAAATGCAATTTACGATACTACTTTGTGATACTACCCTTTGAAGCCTTTAGGCAGTTCTGGTGAAGGTAGGCGCTTCATCATAGAATTAACCTCTCCGAACCGCTCATGACCATTATTCCAGTCAATAATAGACTGTTCGAGCTCTTGCTTGTTATCGGCTACAAAGTTCCACCATAGAAGCACTTTATTGTTGAGTGGCTCACCACCGATAAACATCAACCGGGTGCCTTTTTTTGCCGACAGTCTGATACTGCGATTATTAGCCACATCCGAATCGTGAAAGCGAAACAATTGATCTTTTTCGCATACTTTGCCTTCAGATTCGATCTGTCCTTCTGTGACCAAGATACCATACTCAAAGCTGGGTTTTAGATTGAGCGTGACGTCACTATCTTCCAAAAACCTCACATCAATGCCGATCATTTTTGAGTACTGTATGGTCGGTGCTTGATAATGCGCCCCTGTCACACTGACATAACCGCCTGTGGTGAGGATCATCTCGGCACCATCCTCACGCCACGTAGGCAATTTGGGATAATGATGAAAGCTACGCTCGATTTTTTGATCGGTTGGTAGCGCAATCCATAGCTGCACCATACTCAGACCTCGCGCGGCATCTGGTGAGCCACCCGTGTCTGGAAAGACGCTTTGCTCGGTATGGCTGATGCCTTGCGTCAATCCTGTACCTGCGGTCATAACATTGACTTGGTTTTTGGTGATGACTTGCTCATTTCCCAAACTGTCTTTGTGCAGTACTTCGCCATTTAGCATCCAACTAAAGGTTTGCAAATTAATATGCGGATGACGACCCACTTGCATACCTAACTCATCATCACCAAACTCAGCAGGACCAGCATGATCCAAAAAGCACCAAGCACCAATTGGTTGATTGCCTTTATTGGGTAATAATCGAGCAATAGGGATACCACCAACACTTGCCAACCTTGGCTCTAAGGTTTTAATTGTCATTATTCACCTCTCAATATGCAATGAGTATTTGCGTCATAGTGCTTAATTAATAGTGCTCAAATGACCTTTAATAAACGACGGCGCTAGCGTTTTGATACAACCAACCTAAAACGACATCGGCACATCCATGACCAAGACCTTGGCATCTTCTTCTACTTCCATAGTGAAGTCGACAGTATCTGAAATACCAAGACCATCGCGGGTGTTCAAAGTCTGACCATTGATCACTACCTTACCACTGATGACAAAAATATAAGCACCGTTATTTGCATCCTTTATGTGATAAGTTCGCGTCACGCCTTTATCGAAATTACCCATGCTGAACCAAGCGTTTTGATGAATCCACACACCAGCATCATCCGCATTCGGTGACAAAACTTGGTTAAACTCGTTTGGTTGCATGATGTCATCCATACGGATCTGCTGATAACGAGGATTGACGTTCATTTTGTTAGGGATGACCCAAATCTGTAAAAACTTCACAGGTTCGTTGGCATCGCCATTCATCTCGCTATGAGTGATGCCTGTACCTGCTGACATCACTTGGATTTCGCCTGTCTCAATAATGCCTTCATTGCCGATATTGTCACCATGACCAAGCTTGCCAGACAATGGAATACTGATGATTTCCATGTCGCGGTGTGAATGCTTACCGAAGCCTTGGCCACCGATGACAAAATCATCATTAATGACACGTAAAACCCCAAAACCCATACGTGCAGGATTATGATAATTGGCAAAGCTAAAGGTGTGCTTGCTTTTAAGCCAGCCATGATTAGCATCGCCACGAGAATCTGCTGCATGATAGATATTTTTCATGATATATCCTTATTTATCAGTAATTTAATCTTATATGACAATTCATTAATGACCTTGCCTAAACAATGAACCTATTATAATTGTTGAGCACAGGCAGATAAATAAGCATTAATGCAAATAACTATTCTTATTTTTAGAACAATGTGTCTATGCATAACGTCATATAATCATAATGAGCAATCAGTATACGCAGTTACCACGCCTAATTAGGTCGCTAAAGGGTTAGCTAGCTCTTATCTATACACTTAATCTAATCTACATAAAGGAATATAACTATGCCGAATGAATTGAACCATGAGCTGATAGACAATACAGCACAAAAGCGTTTCGAGATCCACGTTGATGGATATCTCGCCTTCGAAGATTATGATTTTTTTACCACCAGTCAGGGCGAAAAAGGCATTGCCTATCTTCATACTGAGGTTGCAAAGGAGCTTAGCGGGCAAGGCATCGCAGGTTATCTGGTTAAGTCCATCTTAGACGAAGCAGCAGCTAAACATTTAAGGGTGAAACCTATTTGTCCGTATGTCAGAGCCTACATCGACAAGCATCCACAATACCAAGACAACTCTGTCTTTCATAATGCCGCTCCTTAACCTAACTATTTAAGAGACAAAAAAACGCCGTATCTTTGCGACACGGCGTTTTATTAAAAGAATGCTATTTAACCCTTAATTTTGTCTTTTAACTGATTGAATCATGGAACGCCCTAGCCAACATGGCTTAAAAACGCTTCATCACGTGCCAAGACAGCCAAATACAATACGGGTAACACGAATAATCCCACTGCCCAAAAGCTCAGTTCAAGATACAAAAGTGCGCCGACCAATGCGCCAATCAAAAAGCTAAATACCAATGCTGAGCTGTGACCCAGTTTTTTGGCATTTTCAGGTGTGCGATTGTTGACATAATCGGTCAAATTGATACCAAGCTGCGTGGTATTACCTGTCATTAGCACCGTCGGACTCATATGTTTGATCAGCGTCTTACTTGCCGTATTGCGTATGGCAAGGGCAATAAGACCCAACCCACCTGTGAGTGCGACTGTAAGACTACCCGCCCCTACAAAAGGTTGATAATACAAACCTGCGATCATAAATGCGGTCAAAAAAAAGGCTTCGGCAAGAAACAGATGACTTAATATCAGTTTTCGTTTTTTACTCTTATCAATAAAAGTCTTGGTCAGCATCACGGTCAATACAAATAACGGCAAGGCCGCCAGCTTAATCCATAAGCCATCCTCACCTTTGACCAGTCCACTCCCTGCCATCACCAAGTTCCCTGTGACATGTGCCGTAAAAAATCCAAATAAGGCGATAAAACCAATGGTATCAATCGCACCGCCAACGATGGTCAATAGCACAGGCGCTTGGTAGCGTTGCCAAAAACTTGGTGGCAACGCCTCGTTACCTTTGCTATATGGACTATTATTATTTTGGTCAGATATTGAGTTAGGCACCATTACTTCCTACGAATGCAACCAAATCATTAACGAATTTTTGCAGATATTGTTGGGTTCGTTCAGTGACGCTACCATCGTCGTTTAAGCTTTCAGTCGCGCGGCTCAGATACACTTCTGAGTGAATCATCATTTTTGCAGATAACATTTGCATGCTTTTATGTACATCAAGCCCACTATTGATACCCCCATAATTGCTTGGCGACGCTGTCATGACGGCTACCTTTTTATCGCGCCAAACACTGTCTTTATACGGACGAGAAGCAATATCAATCACGTTCTTGAGTGCGGCGGGCATCGTACGATTGTGCTCTGGTGTGACAATCAATACCGCATCAGCGGCTTTTAATTGCTGACGAACACGCTCATAGCTGTCTATCGTTGTATCATCATAATCTTGATTATAAAGCGGCAAATCTGCAATATGCACCTCTTCAACCATGACATTCTTTGGCATTTGCGATGCAATATATGCTGCAAACTTGCGATTGATTGACGCTTTGCGCAAGCTGCCGATTATTAGGGCAATCTTCATTGGTGTGCTCATGATGACTCCTTATATAGGATGATAAAACGCTTTTTGCATTGTTTGAGGATCACTATAGTCAATCCACTATAAAATAAATACAGCGCTGCCAGCGTCATATTTTCTTGCTTGCTGCGCCTTCGCAGACAGAGGCTACGAAAATATATCGTTGGCAATAGATTATGATTGTCGTATCTTTTTTATTTAGGATTACTATACTGAGCTTTTGCGAGCATGGCTATTATCTATCGAGTAAGCACCTGGGCCATGAGCAAAAATCATCAGAAAACCACCTGCTATGGCAATGTTTTTCATAAACGGATTCATCTGTGAGGCATCAATCCAGAACTGATGAAACAAAAGCGCTGAGACAATATTAAATCCAACAAACAACACCGCAATCAGACGCGCTTTAAATCCAAGCAAAATCGCAATACCACCGAACAACTCAAGCGCAATGACTAATGGTAATAGCATACCTGGTACACCCATTGACTCCATATAGCCTTGAGTTGCTGCATATCCTGTTATCTTATTAAAACCTGAAAAAATAAAAATCATCGATAAAAGCAGACGACCAATGGGGGCACTCAGTGATTGTAATTTGTCCATTATAATTCTCCAAAAATAGTGTTGATGAGATATTGTGTTAAGAATGATGGCAGTATAAGCGTTGACTATAAATGGATAAATAGCAATAATTACAAATATAAGTTCTCAATTTTAGAACAATGATGAGGCGATCAAGATGGGGCAGTTAGAAGATATGTCGATGTTCGTGCGCATCGTGGAAGCAGGGAGTATTACTAAAGCGGCTGAACAATTAAATGTTGCCAAATCTGCCGTCAGTCGCCGTCTTAAGGAGTTAGAAACGCGTTTAGGCAGTCAGCTTATTAGCAGAACCACGCGGCAATCTCACCTGACTCAAGCGGGTGAGCAGTATTACCAAAAAGTGAACAATATCTTAAGTGCCGTTGATGCGCTGAACGAGCAAACCAGTGGCGCACCCACACGTGTTGAGGGCACGCTGAAGATAACCGCACCTTTGACCTTTGGCCTTATGCATCTGAACGCTGTGATTGATGAATACGCCAGCCAGCATCCCAATCTGGATTTTGAGCTGGATTTTTCGGATCGGCATGTTGACCTGATTGAAGAAGGGTATGAATTGGCCATCCGTATCAAAAAGTTGCAAGACTCGAGCTATCAAGCTAAACGTCTTGCATTGATTCGTTACGCGCTTTGCGCCAGCCCCGATTATTTAAAAAGAATGGGGACACCTGAGACCCTAGAAGCGTTAGACAATCATGAGTTTTTGCAATATGGCCTGGGCAAGACCAGCAATCTTGAGCTAACGGATGCACAAGGGAAAAAGCATAACCATACGATTCATGCCAAAATCAAAGCCACCAATGGTGAGTTTTTGGTCGATTTGGCAGTAAAAGGTCATGGTATTACGTTTATACCAACCTTTATCGCTTATCAAAGATTGGCACGTGGCGAGCTGGTGCCCATTCTCCAGCAGTACCAGCTGCCGACACTCAATGCCTATGCCGTTTATCCAAAAAACCGGTTTTTATCGCAGCGTTGCCGTTATTTGATTGACTCTATTGCTGAGCGTTTCGGTGACAATCCATACTGGGATGATTTCTGATGCGCCAGTTGAGCATGTCACACTAGCCTCAGTGAGGACGCTACTCGCTAATAGCAGCGATTTCGCCCATCAGTTTTTTGGTTTTATATCTGGCTTCTGCCAAGGTCATTCTGTTTTGTGCAACCACCGTCAATACACATGGCTTACCGATATAGTCTGTTTTGACAAATAAAATGTTGCCAGAAGTCGCTTCAACGATCGTGATGTCGCATTTGCCTTGCTTCATTTGCGTCGCAGATGAATCACTGAGAGCAGACAGCGTACTACTCATCGCTGCAAACTTATCGGCCTGATTGCTCAGATCGCTGATAGAAAAGCAGCTGATAGGAAACCCATCTGTCGTACAAAGGCTTGCCAATATGATTTCTCTGTTGGCTTCACATAACGCTTTCATGTGACGTAACAATGCGATTTTTGCAGGTGATTTTTCGTTTGGTGTAGTCATATCGAACATCAATCTTGGTTGTTAAGAGTATTAAATAAAGACAGAAGAGACACAGCGGACTCTTTGCTTCTAGGATCTGTATTGATCACAGGTGCGACCACATTATGCTGCATCAGCATCACTCTAATTTCTTGACCCAGCGCGATGACGCTTTGCTTGTCCGCACCTTCACAATGGGTGATACCTACAATACAAGTGGTTTGGTTTTTTTCTGGCGCAAAAAAATGCAGTAGCTTGTCTAAATTGGCATAGTCAGGCGTCTCACCATGCTTGATCAAAATGAGCAATCCCCATAGCGATTGATTGACAAACTCCCACAAAAAAGAAAACCGCTCTTGACCTGGTACACCATAGATACCCAAAGCCATATCCTCAGAAAGGGTGATTCGCCCGTAATCAATACCTACTGTGGTGAACTCTTTACCAATATCGATACTGGATTTCGCTTCTGTTTCAATAGGACTGATCTCACTGAGTGTCTTGACCAGTTGCGTCTTTCCAGCGCCGACCTCACCAATGATAGCTAGCTTTTGATAATTCAATTTTTTACCTCATCCCTAAGAATTTTTTGATGGCACCATAAAATTTATTAGGCTTTTTTTCAACAACGATTTGTTCTTTCACTGGCTCTGATTCAGTAATACTCAACAAGCCCGACTGGTCAAATGCTCTGATCATTTGTGTGACTTCATGTGGCGCCCCAAATTCACCACTATTAACCAATGAATTGAATGGATAAGGTTTTTTGGTCAATTTAATGCACAGGTTCATCACCAATTGAGGCTGACTGTGTTCAAATCAGGCCAGGCCAACAATCTAAGATCTTTATCTTCATAATGCTTTTCAAGCACAGCGTCAGATTGCTTTATGTCGATAAAGGGTTGAATACGACTTTTTTGATAGTCATCAAAACCTGCCAAGACCGACATATGATTTTCAACGAAAGTATTGAGCAAAGCATTTTGATCGACAAAATCAAAGACATTAACCGCCCAGCTGTCAAAGCTACGTTTCTCCACAGGTCCATCAAGAAAAACCCAAAGATCTTCATGTCTAGGATCGGCTGCTATTTTGGCCATCAACTTGTCAACTTCAGCATAAGGCCCTTCAATTATTTGCAGATACTGCCCTTCTCGATACGAGATAATACCAGTGATTTGCGATTGTGGATTATGCTTGCGAGAGACGCTGATGATGTCTGATAATCCAGTAGGCATACGAACGCTACGATCACTTGTAGGTGTTCTGCTGATATATGCAATACATTTCATTTTGCCACCAATTAATAAGACATTTAAAGCGTAACCAAACGGCGATAGCTGTCCACAGTCAGGTCATTGTCATGCATGATAGATACATGACAAATAGACCCTTATTGCTGCTTTTATTTGAGAATAATCAGGAGTACTCGTTAGACAGACTCGTCATGAGCTTAAACAATGTCCAGCAGATTATACTTCTAGTTTATTTTCTACTGCTTGTACTTTACGACGTGCTAGCGCTAAGTTCGCTTTGGCTTTATCAAGTACCAAGTAAATGAACAAATCTTCGTGCTTGGCTGTTGGGCGAATGATGTGTAATTGAGACTCTAGTGTAATCAACATGTCTTCAATTTCGCCTTTGATATCTAGCGACTTCATAGTAGCTACTTTTGCTTTTACCACTTGTGAGTTACCTGCTGCTGCCAACTCTAAGTCAACACCGCCGCCAGTCATACCTAATACCATACCTGACATATAGTCAACAATGCAGCCGCCCATCGCGCCATCAAGGGTCATCAATTCTTCTAAAGCTTCGTTAATATTTGACATAACTTTCCTATTAGTGGGTTTGTATTTGAATAAAATTTTTGTTGTAAGAATACGCTCATTTTTCACTATTTTTACATGGCACTGAGCAAATAAATCCTGCAAGTATTTGTTAGATATTCTTAAAAGTATTACTGCAAATGTAAGCCAGTTATAATAGTGAAATAATCTTATTCAATTGTTTTTTTTGGTACAAAAAATATATCGTACACGTAAATAAAACGTATTCATTGTAGCTGCGGTCATTATATTGTATTTAATAGCGTAAGAGCGGAAGGGTCATGACCACTCATGAACAAATAACAACCACTGAGTAGGAAACTTACGAGTATCTTCAGTAATGACTTAGATTTACCCCATACAAAGCAAATTTTTGAGGTTGAAAAAAGAATGCTTTTCAAACAATATCGTATGAACAATGATAGGAAATTATGAGGTACTGAAACACAAAAAAAGGCTATGAATAATTATTCACTGCTTGTAAAAAAAGCACTCATTAACCGTTTGAATGATGATCAAATTGGTCGTGTGATTCATAATTTTTGAGGATAAAATACAAAGATAGCGGTCTACAGAAACGACTTTATTTCTATGAGGTGTATAAAGCTTATATTTACCTAAAACTGATACGTTGGGTTTTTAGAGAAAAGATAGAATTAAACAAGATCACTGAATAGAGGAACGAAACTTAAAAAATGCTGATGAACATGGTAATGTGAGAATAACTTAGAGAGGTTAAGCAAGATATTGTGACGTTAGTTTTATAATAATTCAGCAGACTCAATTAAATTTTACGCACAAAAAAAATCCTCATTTCTTATATTAGAAATGAGGATTTTAGTGCTTTTTCAAGCCATATTTGGAGCGGGAAAAGAGATTCGAACTCTCGACCCCAACCTTGGCAAGGTTATGCTCTACCACTGAGCTATTCCCGCTTAGTATCAAATCATAGTGTTTTTAACAACTACTACGTCTCGATAGGCTGGCTATTCTATCAAATATTCTGAGAGTGTCAACACCTTTTTCAAAATTAATTTGAAATATTTTGGCTTTTATTGCCGCTTTATATGAGCATCCAGCATAACCCATTGATTTAATGACACCTATTATCGTCCAATTATTTTATCATCATAACAAAGCTGACGCTCAATTGTATCTCATTATTTAAGCCTAAAGGTTTTCTCAGACATTACTTGATGCTTCCGTCTAATCAATCCTTTCGATAAACATAAAAAAGACCGCATTTTGATTAAGTTCTTATCCGTCACTTACAATCCTATGGTGCGTTGTTACTATTCCTGCCTTGGATTTGGCTTGTTAACATTATTATACTCATGGGCAATAGCGGTTGAGGTAAAATTTTACCGTATCGGTAGATTGATAAGAGCAAGTAAAATATTAATAAAAGACTGCCTTTTTATCTACTGCCTGTATCGCCCTTTTGTCTAACTTATTTTATTATTTATAGCGAGGATTCTTATCATGAAAAAATTACTAACCACCACTGTGATGGCCGCTTCATTGTCGGCACTGACATTGACAGGTTGTTCAAGCACAACCAGTACTGGCGCTGTGGGCGTTGATCGCCAGCAGCTACTTTTGGTCTCAAGTGAGCAAGTATTGCAACTATCAGCACAAAGCTATGCTAAGACGATACAAGAAGCCAGAGCAAAGCGTGTACTTGATACTAACACCGCCCAGCTCAATCGTTTGAAAAACATCGCCAATCGTTTGGTCGGTCAAGTTGGTGTCTATCGTCCAGATGCTGCAAAATGGCAATGGGAAGTACATACCATTAAGTCCAATGAGCTAAACGCGTTCGTATTGCCAGGCGGTAAGATCATGTTCTATTCAGGCATCATTGATCGCTTGAATCTGACTGATGATGAGATTGCGGCCATTATGGGTCATGAGATGTCACATGCACTGCGTGAGCACTCACGCGAGCGTCTGTCACGTCAATATGCCACACAGACCGGTATCGGTGTCGCAGCCAGTATCTTTGGTTTGTCGCAAGGTCAAGCTGATCTGGCCAATGTCGCCGGTGACTTAGGGTTAAGTCGTCCTCATAGCCGTACACAAGAAGCGGAAGCAGACCAAATCGGTCTAGAGCTAATGGCACGTGCAGGCTACAACCCACAAGCGGCTGTAACCTTATGGCAAAAAATGCAGCGTGCCAGCCAAGGCGAGCCACCAGAGTTCTTAAGCACTCACCCTGCCAGCAGCAACCGTATCGCCAACTTGCAGTCACTCATGCCTAAAGTGATGCCGTTATACCAAAAGACACGTCGTTAATCGACATCCTTAAAAATTGTTAAATAATGCTAGCAGAGCGCCATTTATAGAGGGTGCTCTGCTTTTTTATGTCTTGTGTGCACGCTTAGGTATCTGACGGAGGTGACAACGACTCCTAATACTTATGACGTCTGCTATAATAACTGACATATATCAATCACAGATTGTCTAACCTCATTTAGCAAACTATATTGAAGGACCATTATGAGTAACACTCCAACTGCCGATGCCCTTGACGCTGAGCTACAAGCGTTGCAACCACAACATCTAGAGCTGATCAATGAATCTATGAATCATGCTGGTTATTTTGAAGGTAAAGAGAGTCACTTTAAGCTGACTGTGGTTAGTGAGGCTTTTGAAGGCAAACGTTTGGTTGCCCGCCATCAGTTAGTATATGAATTAGTGAATGCCCTTTTGACATCACAAGGTGGTCATGTACATGCCTTGGCTATCCATGCCTATACACCGACAGAGTGGCAAGGTCAGAGCCCTACTAGTCCATTATGCGCCGGACAAAACAAAGTTTAAAAAAAGCTTGAAAACGGTGTTTTAATCACATAGTCCTAAGACATTATAGCCACGCTTGAACACCATATTTTTAGAGGAAGTCCTATCCAATGAAACATTTACACATGCTCATGGCAGTACTGGCCATTGTGTTGTTTTTATATCAAAGCTCTTTGGTCTTGGGTGCCAACAGACAAGCGCCGCGAGCAATCAAGATTGCCAATCATATTGTCTATGCACTCGTTATTGTCTCAGGGGCAATCATGCTCATGCAGCTGATGAGTGCCAATGCACCTATACAGTGGGTGTTTGCCAAAATCGTTTTACTTATTGCGGCGATTAGCGCTAGTGTAAAAGCCTTTAATCCTCATGCCACCTCTGGTCAAAGAAAAACAGGCATTCTCATTGCTGCTGTGGCATATATCGGAATCGTGATATTGGCTTTTACCAAGCCTGAAAACTTATTTTGATAATCAAACAGTATTTTGAAAATGAGATAGTACAAAGCGGCACAAATCGTCACACTGATAGAATTGAAAACCACTGAGTAATCGATATATTCTCAATGTCTTAATCACATCATTTTTGCTGTCTTAACTGAATGCAACTATATATGAAGCCTAATGGAGGCGCTATGAAAACTCTTACTACAGGGGCATTACTGGCAATAGCTGGCGTTTTCGGTCTCTCAGGCTGTGCGTCCACAGGTAATGTCACGCCTCAATACGTACCACCTAGTACGTATCAAAATTATGACTGTCAAGCATTGAACCAAGAATACACTCGCGTCAATCGTTATGTAGCGGATGCAAACAATGAGCGCTCAACGCTATCGACGTCAGGTGTCGGTGTTGGGGTATCGGCAGGACGTTGGGGTATTTCACCCAATATCAGCTTTGGCGTTGGCAAAAGCAACGACACCAAAGCTCGCGATGTCAAACTATCAAGACTATATGGTGAGCGCGATGCAATCGTTCAATCTGCTCGCATTCAACGTTGTAGCTTTGCCAATGGCATTAAGATTTATGGTGAATAATTGCTATAATCGTGTAGCCCTCTAGCGTCGTTCTTCCATAGGGTTTCCAGCACTATTGGCTGTTATTACCGCAGAACCAATATATAAAAAGCCAATACAGTGATTGTGTATCGGCTTTTTTAATGGCTATTGTATACGCTTATAGTACTTATATTATTCAGGCTTATAAAGATGAATGTAGCGCTAAGCCCTGAGACTGCGTACCCATTGGACGATTTGGTCACTAGGTAGTGCACCTGACTGTCGCGCGACTTCTTTACCATGTTTAAAAGCAACCATGGTTGGCAAGCTACGAATATTATAAGGTGCGGCAGCTTGCTCATATTTATCGGTTTGTATTTTAGCAAAGACCACTTGCGGCAATTGACTGGCAGCGGCTTTGAACTGCGGCGCCATCATAAGACAGGGTTGACACCAGCTTGCCCAAAAATCAACGATGGTCAGTACCTCATTTTTTTGAATAATCTTATTGACCGTTTGTGCATTCAACTCGTGAGGATTACCTGTCAGTAAGGTCTGACCACATTTACCGCAATTTGGTGTCGCACTGAGTCTTGCCATAGGTACACGGTTGATTGCTTGGCAATGTGGGCATACCAAATGTACATTTTGTTCACTCATTGGGGATTTCTCCTACAAATATAATGGCTATTGACTCCAAACATCCTATCAAAGGGCGTTGAGTGGTACCTTGAGATAGCGCACGCCATTGGCTTCTGGCTTTGGTAAGTGACCTGCATCAATATTGATTTGTACCGCTGGAATAATTAAGCGAGGCATCTCCAAAGTCGCATCGCGACGCTCACGCATCTGCACAAACTCTGCTTCATTGATACCGTCTTTGACATGAATATTTCCCAGTTTTTGCGCAGCGACTGTGGTCGTCGGACAGTGCTTACGACCTGCACTTGGATAATCATGACACAGATATATTATCGTGTCGTCTGGCAGTGCCAATAGCTTTTGGATGGATTGATAAAGGGTTTTGGCATCACCACCTGGAAAATCACAACGAGCCGTCCCTACGTCAGGAGCAAATAAAGTGTCTCCGACGAAGACCACAGTTTTTTCTTCATCAGCCGCTATATAAGCAGTATCAGCCTGTGTATGCCCAGGCACATGCATCACTGTAATAAGGATATCACCAACCTTCAATGTATCACCATCATTGGTCAAAATATCAAATTGGCTCGCATCGGTACGAAAACTGGTATCAAAATTAAAAATTTTCTTGAATGTTTTTTGCACTTCAGTGATATGCTGACCGATGACCAGTTGCCCACCGAGCGCCTCTTTGACATGCATGGCCGCTGATAAATGATCAGCATGGGCATGGGTCTCTATGATGTAGAGCAGCTCCCAGCCTTGTTCACGCACAAAATCGATAACCTCATCCACACTCTTAGAGCTGGTATGGCCTGACTTCGCATCGAAATCCAATACAGGATCGATGAGCGCACAAACTTGCTGCTGAGTATCCGCGAGTACATGAGTGTAGGTTTCTGTGTCACTATGTAAGAAAGAATGAACTTGCATGGCAGCCTCTTTACTTTTAAACGATATATTAATTTTTAAGAGCGTATTATGTATGATATGGGGTTTTAATCGAGATTATTTGCCCTACTCTTTTTCTATATACAGACCAATATAACCATCAATAAACATTTTATCAATTTATATAATGTAAAAAACAATAACTTGCTGTCACACTGAATATCATTGATAATTCAATATATTTTATCCACAAACCTGACATTTATACTCTACATAAGGAGCTCACTCTGTCTACTTCTACTTCAGCATTGAGCAAATCCACTAATGGCACTAGTGATAACATACTGACCAACGCAGCAGATACCGTCCCTAAAGACCTCTCTGAACAAATGCGAAAGGCCTCGATGCAAGCCAGCCAATTACTAAAATCACTATCGCACCCTGATCGCTTATTGCTTTTATGTCAGCTGACGCAAGGTGAATTTTGTGTCAGTGAGCTTGAGAACTTAGTCGGTGTTGGTCAACCAAGCTTATCACAGCAACTGGGTATCTTACGTAAAGATGAGCTGGTCAAGACTCGCCGCGATGGTAAGCAGGTTTACTATAGCATCGCCAGTGATGATGCGTTTGCAGTGCTACAGTTATTATACGAACGCTTTTGTGCCAAAACAGCTGAATAGCTTGTTTATGGGCTGAGCGTCATTCATTTTTTATTGTGATGACATATTATTATGCCTTCTATATTGGCTCGTCTGATTCCTGCTTGGTTGCGCCAGTACCAACCCTCTACCCTGCCAACTGATATTATCGCAGGCTTAGTGGTTGGCGTGTTGGTCATTCCCCAAAGCTTAGGTTATGCAGTACTGGCAGGATTGCCACCTGTTTATGGGCTGTATGCAGCAATCGTACCGGTGATTGTTTACGCTTGGATCGGCTCAAGTAGCGTTCAAGCAGTCGGGCCTGTTGCGATCACTGCTATTATGACTGCCAGTAGTTTGCACCCTTATGCATCACAAGGTGTTCAGCAATATGCACTCATGGCAAGTTTGCTGTCATTGATGGTCGGTACGCTATTGTGGTTGGCAGGTCGGCTCAAGCTTGGCTGGATCATGCAATTCATCAGTCGCGGGGTATCTGCTGGTTTTATTAGCGGCGCTGCCGTATTGATTTTTATCAGTCAGTTAAAATACGTAACGGCTATTCCGATCGCAGGCAATGGCTTAATCGGTTATTTATCAAGTATGCAGATGTATGCGCGCCAGCTGCATCCGCTGACACTCTTAATCGGTGTGATCGCTTTTATGCTCTTGGTTGCCAATCGCTACGGTAGTAGATGGGTGTGGCAATCTTGGCTGTCATCATCCTATGCCAAATGGGCCGAGCGCTTGTTTCCACTTATCCTATTGGTCATTGCTATCGGCCTGAGCATCGGCCTGCATTGGTCCACAAAAGGCGTGGCGACTATTGGTAGTATTCCGCAAGGCCTCCCTACCTTTACTTTACCTTATGTACCAAACTTCGATGAAGTGCTCGATTTGCTACCTGGTGCAGGGCTAATGGCTTTAATTATCTTTGTTTCAAGCAGCTCGGTTGCCAACAACTATGCACGCCTGCGCGGTGAGTCCTTCGATGCCAATCGTGAGCTGACCGGCTTGGGGCTGGCCAACATGGCAGGTGGATTTTTCCAAAGCTTTGCCGTCGCTGGCGGATTTTCGCGAACGGCCATCAATTCAGATTCAGGTGCCAAAACACCAGTGGCAAGTCTAGTGACAGTGCTAGTCATGATCGCCGCTTTGATTGCTTTTGGTAATGCACTGTCACCGCTGCCCTATGCTTTATTGGGCGCGACAATCATGGCTTCTATTATTAGTCTGATTGATGTGGCAACGTTGCAGGCTGCATGGCAACGTGATCGCCTAGATGCTGCCAGTTTTATGTCAGCTTTCGTGGGAGTATTGATATTTGGTCTCAATACAGGTTTGGTCATCGGTCTTATGGTATCTTTTGCGAGCTTAATTTGGCAATCAAGCAAGCCACACGTTGCTATCGTTGGCCAATTGGCAGGGACTGGTCATTTTCGCAACATCAACCGCCATAACGTGGTGACCTTTAGCAACCTATTGATGTTACGTATCGATGAGAGTATCTTTTTTGGTAATAGTGAGTCTGTCCATCACCGTGTCGTCCAAGCCACTCGCCAGTATCCAGACGCTCATGAGATTGTTCTGATTATGTCAGCGGTCAATCACATTGATCTGACAGGACAAGAGATGCTCATCAGCCTCAATAAAGAGCTACTGAGTCAAAATAAGCACCTGAATTTTAGTTTTATCAAAGGGCCTGTGATGGATATTATTGAAAATACCCCCATTATTACAGAGCTCTCAGGCCATGTGTATTTAAGTACTATGGATGCGATGGATGCGCTTAAAGACACTTAAAATTTTTATAAACCTTATGTTGTTATACTCTTAAGAATTATTATTGTCTGTGACAAAATACCGATATTATGCAAGCTGTGTTATGCTAAATCCTTATAAGCTTTAGACATAATGGACTTAAGAAAATTGTACTGAAAGACAGTACCTAATAGTCTCAAAAAATACTATTGGCTACCCCCATTCTTGAGTCAAATGCCTTTTCATATACGCGAATGACCTTACTTATGACTGATAATTTAACGATTTACAAGCAAATTTACCCAAGCCAATGTCTCAAAATCGCAGAGCTTGGCTATCGCTCCGTACTTAACATACGCCCTGATGCCGAAACAGAAACTCAGCCAAATAGCGTTGACTTTAGTCATGCCACTAAAGAAGCCAACTTGACTTACCATCATCTGCCATTTGACGATGAGCGTCTGAGCATGGCGACTGTCGAGCAGTTTGCTGCGTTTTATCGTTCGATGCCAAAACCCATCTTGATGTTTTGTGGCACGGGTGCTCGCGCCAAATTACTGTATCAAAGCGCATTGATGCAAGGGTTACTATAATTACTCTATTTTAAAAAGCATACGGTTCTACTGAGGTAACTGTCCTTGTCGCCTCTGGCATTCTTGCAAGCAGCCAGCAACGATATTTATCTCTGTAGAATATGATGATCGTACGTGCTGCTTTTATCTTGGATTGGATATAGAAAAGTTGAGTAAAAAGGCTACGGTCACAGCTGAGACAATGTTGCTGTTGTTTACGTTCTTTGCCTTTAGAAAGCGACCCATTTCACTTATGCTTAGACATTGTGCTTTTATACCAACCTATCTTTTCCTACTATAGAAAATAATAAGGATCACTTATGAGTCATCAAGTCAGTTTTACTGGACAAATCACCCCAGACCAAGTACCGATGATCGCCGAAAATGGTTTTAAAACCATCATCAATAACCGTCCAGATGGTGAAGAGCCAAATCAACCAACCAGCGCTGAGATTGAAGCGGCTGCTAAAGAAGCTGGCCTTGCTTATAAAGAGATTTCTTTTGCGGGTAATGAGCTCAATCAAACCCACGTTGAAGCATTTGCAGACTTTTTTAACCAAGCCGAGCAGCCGATGCTTATCTTTTGCCGCACAGGCAATCGCTCAAACGGTATCTATGAAGCTGCCAAGCAAATGGATTTGTTAGACGACTAATCTTTCGTCAAACTAACGAAATGTGCTAATACTTAAAGCAGAAAACGCCCGTCCAAATTTTGGATGGGCGTTTGTCGTTATAGCTCTTATAAAATTGGCTGCCGGTTTTGGTAGTGTTCATTTCTACAAACTTTTGAATCGAATATTAAGCCAATGTCTGTCCCAGCAACTCTCCAACTTTTACAAATAATACCGCATCAGCCTGTTCGCCGAGATTAGAACAATGTTTGCTTTACAAATAAGCATAAATCCTTGAATATCCTATAAGTGCTATCAGAATTTTACACCAGTAACCTATCGAATTTTTGACGCACTAAATCTCTGTTCTTCTCCTTTAACAGGTCACTATCATGTCAAAGCCCTTACTTATTATCGGTAATAAAAACTACTCCTCTTGGTCATTGCGAGCATGGCTACTCTTAAAAGCCTTTGAAATTAAGTTTGAGGAGCAGCCTATCGAGCTGTTTGATTCGTCAGCCTTGCCCATACTTAACGAGCATGCGCCAACGGGTAAAGTACCCGTACTCGTCTGCGGTCAAGGTGATCAAAAAGTCACCGTTTGGGACACGTTAGCGATTGCTATGTATGCCAATAGTTTTTTGACAGACACAGACATTTGGACAGGAAGCCTTAAATCTGAGGTAAATAAGAACGACAATCGTCGTAGAATAGATAGCGCTTACTGCCAAAGTATCGTGGCAGAGATGCATTCAGGGATGACAGGTATTCGTAATGAGATGCCAATGAATATTCGAGCGACGGCTAAGATACAACCAAGCAGCGCCTGCTTAGCAGATATCGCTCGTATTGAAGCCATCTTTGCAGATTGCTTAAAAAACCGCTCATCAGACAGCTACCTATTTGGATGTTTTACGGTTGCCGATGCTTTTTTTGCCCCCGTGGTTCTACGTTTACAAACCTACGCCAAAGCTTCTGGATTAACGTTACAACCAACGACTCAGCAGTATTGTCAGATGATGATAAACAACCCGCATATGGACACTTGGATCAAAACTGATTTAAAGGAGACGCGGATTATTACAGAAGACGAGACAGGCGAGATCATTTCACTGGCTGGCGTATTAGCGAATTAACCTTGTAAAAACACCATCAATAATGAAATATAGTCGCTCCAATATAAAATAAATACAGTGCTGCCAACGTCATATTTTCTTGCTTGCTGTGCCTTCAGACAGAGGCTACGAACACATATCGTTGGCAGTCCATTACCATTGTTGTGCCTTTTTTATTTGGGATTAAAGATAGCAAAATGGACTACTGCGACAGTCTTAGTATTAGAAGACCCTTCTTATCGTATGTTATTGTGTTTTGTAGTCCCTAAAGAACCGATAGGTAGCCGCTAAAAAATATCGTCACAAGGAATGTGAGTGATGTGAAAATCGTCCTAGCTTGAGTGTCATTTTACAAGGAACGTTTTATGGATAACACTGCCCTCGCTTTACTTCCACTGGCACTTGCCTACATTATGTTTACCTTAGGTACAGGATTAAAACCCAGTGACTTCAAGGTAATCGCTAGTCATCCCAAAGCGTTTTTTGTGGGTTTAGTCAATCAAGTGATATTCGTGCCACTGGTGGCATTGGCGGTAGTGCTGGTCATGGTGCCACCACCTGCCATGGCTTTTGGCATTATGTTAATCAGTTTTTGTCCAGGCGGTGTCACCAGCAATATTCTCACCTATTACGCCAAAGGTAATGTAGCGTTATCGGTTGCACTCACAGGCGTGGTCAGTTTGTTATCAGTCGTGACGTTGCCCATCTTTATCACCGTAGCCTTTGACCACTTTATGCAAGATCAAGCAGGCTCCATCAGCGCTGTAAAAATTGGATTAGTAATGTTTTTGTTGACGACATTACCTGTTACGCTGGGTATGCTTGCTCGTTATAAGTTCACTAACTTTATGATACGTAGAAGCGGTATTCTAAATGGCTTAGCCAGTATCTTCTTTGTTTTGATTGTTTTTGCTGCTATTGCCTCTAACTGGGCGTTGCTACAGTCGCAGCTTGCCAATATTGGCGTAGAGCTTATATTGATTATTATGGGCTTGTTTGTCTTGAGTATTTTGACCTCTCAGTTATTTAAGCTGAGCTGGTTTGATACCAAAACCATCTCCATAGAAACCAGTATTCAAAACAGCACGACAGCCATTACTCTTGCGCCTATTATTATGGGTACAGCAGCAAGTCTACCAGCTATTGCCCTACCAGCGGCTGTGTATGGAGTTTTGATGTATGTGGTGGCGTTACCCGTCATTGCTTTGATTCGCAACAAGAGCGGATAATCGTGCCAAAAAAAACCACCTCAAATGAGGTGGTTTTTGACGGACTATAGACTGGCTTATTGCATAACCAAATATTCAAACGCTGATAACGCTGCTTTTGAACCCTCACCCATTGCAATATTAATTTGCTTAAATGGTACGGTAGTCACGTCACCACAAGCAAAAATACCTTTGCGATCGGTACGGCAGCGCTCATCAATCTCAATTTCACCAAAACGGTTTAAATCGACAAAACCTTTGATAAACCCAGTGTTTGGCACTAAACCAATCTGTACAAACACGCCTGATAAATCACGCTCATGAGTTTCACCCGTGCTACGATCTTGATAAACGATAGAAGACACTTTACCGTCAGTCGCTTTGATCTCTTGGGTCGCGGCACCAGTAATAAATTCGATATTAGATTTTTCTTTGGCTTTATTAATCAATACTTGATCCGCTTTTAACTCATCAGCAAACTCTAGCACAGTGACATGCTTGACGATACCAGCCAAATCTAATGCAGCCTCAACACCTGAGTTACCACCGCCAATGACTGAGATGTCTTTGCCTTTGAAGAATGGACCATCACAGTGGGCACAAAACGCCACGCCTTTACCGATGTTTTCTTCTTCGCCCGGTACACCAAGCTTGCGCCACTGGGCACCTGTCGCCAAGATAATACTGCGCGTCTCAAACGTCTCACCAGTATTTAGGTTGATGCTGTAGTTTTCTTCTTCTGTCTCGCCGATGTCTTTGACACTCACATGCTCTTTTAACGTGATGTTATATTCAGCCAAGTGCTTAACAAAATTGGTCGATAAGTCAGTACCGTTCGTTAAAGGCACAGAGATTAAGTTTTCGATATCTTGCGTGTCTTTGACCTGTCCACCGATGCGATCAGCGACCATGGTGACTTTAAGACCTTTACGCGCGGTATAAATAGCTGCTGCCACGCCCGCAGGACCTGCACCGATAATAGTAACGTCTTGCTGTTCCAATTGCTCGGCATCGTCTTCAACGTCTGCCAACAAATCTGGGAACTGTTCTTGTAGTTTTCCGATCAATTTAGCCGTGTCGATCAAACCATTGGCAAACGGTTTCCCGTTTAAGAATACCGCTGGTACACCTTGGATTTTGTTTGCTTCTACTTGTTCTTGGAACAATGCACCATCAATCATCTCGTTGCTGATGTCGTCATTGAGTAACGCAAACTGATTCAAGGCTTGCACCACTTCAGGACAGCTGTGGCAAGACAATGATACATAGGTCTGAAACTGTAGCGGCTTATTAAAACGCTTAATTAATTTTTGGATACCTTCATCCAACTTTAGGGTGTGACCGCCAGCTTGCAAGATTGCCAAAATCAATGACGTAAATTCATGCCCGCCAGGAATACCGCTAAACACGATACCTGTATCAGCCGACTCTCCATCAATGTGACTGACTACTTTGAAACTAATTGCGCTCGGCAAACTATCGTCAGTCGCTTCTGCATCGAAGTTGATTTTGTCAGTCGTACCTGCGATTTTGGTTAAAAAATCAATCAATTCAGTACGCTTGTTATGTTCGCCACTACCCAATACAAAGGTAATAGGACGAGTCATGTTTTCGCTATAGCTCTTTACGGCATCTAATAAAGCTTGATCTATCATGTTTGTTCCTTATTATTACTGGATATGTAACGGCAACTGTCTTGTTGCGTAATTAGATGTCAATCAGTTAATGTGAGTCATTTTATTTAAAACAGTTTGGGCAATGGAGTAATACCCTTTAATGTCCCTATTATCATAGGTTATAGCATTATGAGCAAGCTGAGAAACCCAAACCTTATGTTTTATAAAACCAATCATAAATCAAATTATATAATTAAATATAAACCTAAAGACGATTTATTACCGTAGTATCAAGGGTGTTTTTTCGCTACAATCGAATGAGGGTAGTGAGAAAACTTCTCACTACTCCTATGGCAAATTGGCTTTTGTATGTGTGCTTTAAAAGTTTTTTTGCTGATATTGGGTCAGATAGTTTTCTGCTTCAATACTATTTAAGTCTTAAAATCTTAACCATACTGCGCGATCGCTTGTCGCAAATTTGCGCCTCATAATAAGGATGACCAGATGAGAAAGACGGAAACATTTCAAGACAACAAAGAGATCATTGCTGAACTTAAGCAAAAAGACAGCCATTTTGCGAGTATTTTTGATGAGCATACTGAGCTTGATCAGCAAATCAACCAGCTTGAAAAAGATGTGGTACAGCATGCCAGTCGCGAAGAAGAAATAGAACATATGAAGCGACGAAAATTACACCTCAAAGATGAAATTTACAGAGTGATTGAGAAAAACAAACCACATGCTTTGAGCGAGTAAACCACATTGAATTTTTAAAATATGATGCTTGTTATAACAACCCTGTTGTTATAACAAGCATCATATTGAGACCATTAAAAAAGACTCTATCATCGCTGATAGAGCCTTTACTATATTCAATGATTATCTTTATAAGATAAGTACTCTTTATAAGATAATTATTTGAATATTAGATTTTACCAACAAGATCAAGACTTGGCTTCAAAGTGTCGCCGCCTTGTTCCCAAGCTGCTGGACAAACTTCACCATCGTTCTCACGAACGTATTGTGCTGCTTTTACCTTACGTAGCATGTCTTTTGCACTACGGCCGATACCGCCTGCATGGATTTCAGCTACTTGGATCAAGCCATCAGGATCAACTAAGAACGTACCGCGCTCAGCCAAACCTGCTTCTTCGATCATGACGTTGAAGCCACGAGTGATTTTACCAGTAGGATCGCCAATCATTGGATACTGTACTTTACCGATCGCTTCTGAAGAATCATGCCATGCTTTGTGCGTGAAATGCGTGTCAGTCGATACTGAGTATACTTCTACGCCCAAACCTTTTAGCTCGTCGTAATGAGCGGCCATGTCTTCAAGCTCAGTTGGGCAAACAAACGTGAAATCAGCTGGGTAAAATAGGAAAATCGCCCAGTTGCCTTTTACGTCTTCTGAAGTGATGGTTTTGAATTCACCATTTACATACGCATCTGCTGAAAATTCTGGGATTTCTTGATTGATAATAGACGCCATGATTGGCTCCTTTATTGTTAAGTTAAGTGGAACATAATGTAGAACATATTTATCTGGTTTTTCTATTAAGCCTTATACGTTCTGGGCTACCTGACAAACTATACGCGAATTCTATCGTTAATCCAGTTAAAACTTTTTAATGTGATGTTTTGTTTTATTAAACTTGTTAAACTATTCTCTCTAGTTTTATTCTCAGTTTACTATAGGTAAGTGACAATTTTATTAAGAACATTAATAATTGATGATGTCGAATAATTGTCTCGAACCGCTGTACCGAGTCGGTCAACATCATAAACTACACCGAAAGCCCATTAATAGAAGAGGTCTTATGATTACTTTACGTCAACTTGAATTCGCTCTAGCCGTGGCCAAACACCGACATTTTAAACGTGCCGCAGAGGACTGTAATATCTCACAGTCTGCACTGAGCTTAGGTATTGCAGAGTTAGAGAAACAACTGGATACGCAGATTTTTGAGCGTAATAACAAGCAAGTATTGATTACCCCAATCGGTGAAGATATTTTGGCCCGAGCGCAGCGGGTATTCTCTGAAGTAAACGATTTGACCACACGAGCACACAGTCATCAGTCTGCGCTTGCTTACCCCATGACAGTTGGTATTATCCCCACCATTGCCCCTTATTTATTGCCCAAAGTATTGCCTGCTCTACGAAAACACTATCCAGAGTTTCGCATGAGTATCGTTGAGCAGCAAACAGAGCGCCTGCTCGAGCAGGTGCGTTATGGTCATATTGATACCGCTATCATTGCGTTGCCGTATGCAGTAGACGGACTACACAGCTTTGAGTTTTGGAGCGAAGATTTCTTTGCTGTTTTTCCAAAAAACGACGTGCATGCTAAGCTTGATACTATTAATTCTGATGAGCTGGCCACTGCCAATCTGATGCTATTGGGTGAAGGGCATTGCCTAACTGATCAAACGCTGTCCGTATGTCACTTCGACCGCACACAAATGAAGTCCAGTTTTTCGGATGCCAGTCTCAACACTCTTATCCAGATGGCTCTTGCTAATATGGGAACAACATTGGTGCCTGAGATGGCGCTGGATCAGCTCAATTTACAAGATCAGAACGCCGTAGCAGTACCACTGGCAGAAGAAGGACCACATCGTCACATTGCCTTTGTGACCCGTCTAAACTATGCTCGTGTCGATGATGTCAATCTACTTGGCAAGCTATTTAAACAAGCGTTTGAAGATGCGGCTCAGAGCGGATCGAAAGATGCTGATAAATATAGTTGATCCTAAATAAAAAAGGTACAACCATAATAAGGCATTGCCCGCAATATATTTTCGTAGCCTCTGTCTGCGGAGGCGCAGCAAGCAAGAAAATAGACGCTGGCAGCCCTGTATGTATTTTATATTGGATTGACCATAACGGCGATAGATAAATAATCAAGGTGATTATGAGAGATTTGTCACAGATAAATACTGAGCTTGGCAATCGTTTTTCGCAGCATCTATTTGCGCTCAATAGCGATATTACGCCAGCAGAGTCACGCACTCTGTGGCTCGATATTGCTGCGCATTACAATGAGATTCAGCGTGCTTATCATAGCTTACGTCATATCCAGCAGCTGTTTTTTCAATTTGAACACATTCGCCAGCATTTTCACCAGCCTCATATCATTGCGTTGGCTTTGTATTATCATGATGTGATATACAATCCGATGCGCTCAGACAACGAGCTAAAAAGCGCTGAGTATATGTCAGATAAACTGGTCCATTATTTGAATGACCAGCAATGCCAACATATCTACGACTTGATTATGATGACGGCGACTCACCAATTAACTGAGTTGGCAGATAAGGATAACCGCAGTGATGCCGCTTATTTTCTGGACATGGATTTAAGCATATTAGGCATGCCTTGGCCTGAGTATGAGCACTATGCACAAGCCATCCGTCAAGAGTATGCGCATGTACCTATGGCAGATTATAAAACGGGTCGCACGCAGGTATTACAGACCTTGTTGGCACACTCGCGCTTGTATCTCACTGAGAATTATCAGCAGCTAGAGAGGCAGGCTCGCGCAAACATAGAACATGAAATCAACCTTTTACGCGCATCTTGATAAACAACTCACTCCCCTGCCGTGCTGGGTGCGAGTTATGACTGGGCGCCATGATATCAATCTCAAAGTGACTCTCAAAACGCTGTTGATACTCCGCTTTTGTGCCACCAAACGGTGGCTCATCTCGCCCAAACACTTTATCAAATAACAAACCCACTAACTTGCCATTAGGCTTGAGTAGCGCTGCCATCTGCTGCACATACTCATCACGGCGCGACGGATTGATCGCACAAAAGAACGTCTGTTCAAGCACCCAATCAAACTGACGGTCCTCAGCTGACAAGGTAAAAAAATCGGCACAAATCAGATTTTTGATGGGAAACTTAGGATAGCGCTGAGCAAACGCCTCAATAGGTGCTGGCGCAAAATCAACCAAGGTCACGTCAGTAAAGCCTTGCTCATGCAAGTAACCAACTTCATAAGCATTACCCGCACCCGCTACTAAAATGGCTTGGTCTTTAGCCGATTCAGGCAATTGGTCGATATAAGCTTTGAGCGGCGATGACACCTCACCCATGTCCCAGCCGATACTGTCTTGTTCATAACGCTGCTGCCAAAATTTGGCTTCACTGACCTGTTCCATTTGACTTCCTTGTCTTGTTTAATCTAACTGTCCCGTTTTACCTGCCAATATATTATGCCAGCGCTGGTAATCTGGCATTGCTGTCGCCACCGCTTGCCAAAAGGCAGGGCTATGATTCGCCTGATGCAAATGGCATAACTCATGGACAATAACGTACTCGGTGCATTCAAGCGGATAAGCTGGCAAGTAGGTAGACAGCCAAATTCGCCGTGCTCTTGTATTACAACTGCCCCAGCGTGTGTGCATTTTTTTTAGACGTATCTCATTGGCACTAGCGCCAACGACTGGCTGCCATTTTTCAAACAACGCTGGTAGTACGTCAGCGAGCTGCTGCCGATAATACGCCATTTTTTCATCGTGGTTTAGTACAAAAGGTTGCGTACAACCCCACAACAACAGCGGACTGTCATTATTTAAGTTTTCATTTAACGCATCTGATGAACGGTGTTGTTTGCGTTTGTATTGCTCTAATACTCGCGCATGATTTGCAATCGCCCACGGCACACGCTTAGCGATTGCTTGTTCAATTTGTACGGTGCTAATTACTCTCGGTACAGAGACCGTCAAAGTGTATGGCTTAAGACGAAAATTGACGTTTTTGACGTGTTTTTTGGTCACGTGTAACTCGATACCTGCTTGAGCAAGACGCGCTTTGGCATCTGTCAATATCGAGGTCTTGTCCTGTAACATCATCTTTTCCCTAATTTGGCTGTTCCTGCCGCGCTTGTCACAGTCTCGTTTATTACAGTCTCGTTTGTTATAGTGCGTTCAATATAGAAGTAATACAGCGGGACTGGAGTTGGTTTTTCGCAGCCTCTATCTGCGCAGGCACAGCAATCAAGAAACATTTATACCAGTGCCGCGTTGCAATATAGTGGTTCTGTTTTATTTAGAATCGACTCTATAGTAACGCTTGCAAATGGTTATCAAAAGACATTCTATGTTGCAGGCTATCTACCTGTACATGCTCTTGATCATCACTCAAACTTTCATGATTAAAATCAATGTTATTTAAATTTGATGAAGTCGCTGATCCGTGATTCACGCGCAATGTGGTTAAGTGACCTTGTCCATCACTGACAATGAAACCTGATTTTTTATGCTGATTGCTTGCCCTGTCAGCTATGTTTGCGCTCTCCGCGATGACGGCAACGCCGGCACAATCTGGCAAACGGATGGTGTCGATCAAAGCATAAGTGTTTAAATCAAAGAGTGCGGCACATCCACCAATCGGCGTAGTCACACATAATTGATTACGCTCACTATCCACTGCCACACTGGCAATGTATTGATGAAAGCGTTGCCACTGGTTGTGCGGCATACGTAAATGACAAAAGTCAGTATCGCCGCGTTTATGCGTCAGTACCAGTGGTACGTTAATGTGCTTATCGCCTTGGAACTGAATGCCAATCATCACCGTGCCATTATCGTGCATCGCCAAATGACGCACACTCATTTGATTGTGTTCAGGTTCAACTTGCTCAAGCAACGAGCCATCATAACGGTCGAGATACACCAACGATGGACGCATGGTATCTAGATTCAGCTCCTCACGTGAGGCTTGCTCAGTTTTGATACCGCCATTGGCAATGACCAGTGTTTTGCCATCTGGATGCATGATTAACTCGTGTGGCCCAATGCCATGCGAGTCAAATTCTGCAATTTTTTTATAATTTTCATGGGCATCATAAAGACCGATTTTACCCTGTAGGCTTACCGTGTCATTCTCGGTCACATAGAGCCACTTACCATCGAGACTGTAGCAAGCATGACCATAAAAATGGCGATTGTCTAAAGCATGGATAGCGGCTTTTACTTGGCCTGTCGCGGCCTCTAATACCCAAAAACGTTCACTGGGACGACGACCCATTACCACGACGTCATGGCCTTCATCTGTGTTGCTAGGCCTGTCTTGGGCATCAATCACTGGCTGCACCACAATATCATGGACACGTTCAGGCATGGTGGTTTGCCAAACGATTTGCCTATCCGCATCGATACCAACGACGCCAAAATCGTTGACATCGTTAGCTTGAGTATCGTTTTTATCTTGCAGCACTGTATTATTCTTTGGCATTGAAGCGACACCACTGACCCAGCAGACAGGGCGCGAAAGCACTGTCGTTATGTGTGCTGTGCTAATGTCGGTAATGTCAGAGCCAACCATTCTATTGTCGCCACTATTATCTGCTAGCGAGTCATGATAATAAGCACGTTGCCATGCTATTGTTGCTTGCTGACAAGCGTTACCCAAACGCTTTAATTGCCGCTTAGACACTGACGGCAATACACCAAACTGTGAGCGCAGCCCCGTCACATAATCTTGCACGCTTGCGTCAAGTTGGCGCTGCTTACGATAGCAATGATGTATACCGACCAGTGCGCCCGTGCCTATTATGGTCAGTGCTGATGTCACCAGTAGCTCACGAGCCAGCTGCTTCGTGACTTCTCTTACTTGTCCATTGCCAGATCCAGATGACTGATTGGTCGTTTCGAGCAGAGGTGGCGCAGGCTTTGCGTCGATAATTTGCATGGGTTAATCGCCATCAGTACTGTTGAAACCAACCCGGATACCGAGCGCCGGAATCAATTGACGCTTAATCAAGCGAGTAATGGTCGTCATATGATTCAGTAGCTCTTGCTGGGTAGCCTTATCAGCAGTGGCCAAATCTTCTGGCATCTGCGCCAATAGTGTTGTTGCGTCAGCAAGCGCAGTCGATAGATTATCCGCCACTTTATTTTTATCGTTACCGCCCAAAATCGCCGTTAATACAGGATCTGTCAGGGTGTCATTCAACGCCGCCAATTTGGCATTGATGATGGCACGGCTTTGCCCAGCGGTCGCAGCAGGCAGATGACCTTTGGCTTTCCCTGTCAAGCCTAATGGCTGCTCAATAGCATTTGACTTCATGGTCTCAACTAAGGACAGCAAACCATTAAACCATTGGTTCAACCCTTGATCGCTTTCAGCGGTTTTATCCATTGCCAATAATTGGGTTGCGCTTTGCTGCCAGTTTTTCTCAATATCCTTTAGACGTGTACTCAAAGCACTGCTGGCACTTATCACATAAGCGCATTGACCGGCATCTAAACGCTCATTGGCATACAAGGCTTCTTCCAACCCTGGTACGCCTTGAACGATAGCACTTTCATCAGCAAGCTGCTCAGCCGTCAATTCTGGATTGGCAGCGATGAGCTCAGCGACGCCACTATGTACCAATCCACGCTCATCCGGATAATAGTTGACATACAGATTGCTCATGCTATCGGTTGCCGGACCAAAATTCACCATCTCAGCCCGTGCCCATGCTTGCGCCAATACCAACCATTGCTCACGCAATTCTTGTAGCTTCTCGCCGCTTACTGGTGCTTGTTGGCAATGCTTTTGCGCCAGATCATGCAGCACATCGCTTTGCTTGGCTGCATCCGCATACGCTGGAATGACGATATCGTTTGCCACATGCATTAAGTAGGTTTTTTCAGTATCGGCGCTGATACTTACAGCAGTAATTTTAGTGGCATTTTCAGTCGCCCCTTCTTCTGCACTGGCAGGAGCAGCACTATCTTGCGCCACCTTTTGGCTACTGTCATCTGGTGCTTTATTTTCGTCAGCAGGCTTTACGCAGCTGATAAGGAGTCCAGCGCTTAGGGCAGATAAGGCCATTGCTAAAGCATGGTTTATTTTCATACAGTTCTCGTTTAGTGATTTTTATAATAGTTTTTACAATGATTTCAAGAACGCATTCAATTCATCACGCCCCTGCTTGTCCAACTTTAGGACTTGTTGCTGTTGTTTTTTGGCTTCTCCGCCATGCCAAAGCACTGCCTCCATCAATGTACGAGCGCGACCATCATGCAAAAAAGTCGCTTGTGGATCGACGGTTCTGGCAAGACCGATGCCCCATAACGCAGGCGTCCGCCATTCGTAAGAGTTGGCTAAAAATTCAACTTGGGCATCTCTTGGTGGTAGCTTACCCGCAACTGTACGATCTGCAAGGTCATCACCCATATCATGTAGCAATAAATCTGTATAAGGATAAATCACTTGTCCATGCTGCTCAAAATGGTCGTCATCGGTTTTTGGCAACTGATATCGTGGCGTATGACAACTTTGGCAACCCATATCATAAAAACGCTTTTTGCCCGCCAGTACCTGTTTATCATCCGCACGGCGTCGATGAGGTACAGCCAAATTGCGGGTATAAAATTCCACAAATTTCGCCACTTCATCATTCACTTCCACAGGCGGTTTATCATTGCCTTGCTCATCTGCCCCAGTCACCGCATTGACACAAGCGGTTTGCATCGGCATACAAGACTCATGAGGACGAATGTTCGACGTCAATCCCATGTCTTCATTAAAAGCACTTTGGTTCTGCGTAATGAGCTTGGTTTGACCTGCTTTCCAGCCAAAGCGTCCAAGCGCCTTTTTGCCTGTTTGCGGATCCATTACCCAGTTAAATTTACCACTGATACCCTCATTTGGGCTATTTTTATTAGGATTGATTGCTTGTTTTTTGATATCTTCGTCTGGAATTTGCTCTAACAATCCCAATCCAATCATCGGCAAAGCAATGCGCGGTGATAACATCAGTTCTTCATCAAACGTCCCATAACCTGGGTTGTCCAAGGTAAAAGTGGGGGCGCGTAACGTTTCGACATGACCATCAGCGAACGTGATGGGTTTATCCACCCACTGCACCGCAACTTTTGCTTCGGCAGGTACGCCTTGAATGCCGCGGTCTTGTAACTGGCCGCCATACATAGGATGCGCGATTTTTTCGATAAGTGAATCTTGCAACTGTTGTCGTTGTTCGTTCGTGGTGGCTGGCATGGCAAGACGAATGAGTAAACTGTCAGCGTCGTCATCCGCATTCATTGGTGCATGACCTCGACCATCTTTTATGTGGCAAGACTGACAAGCCGCGACATTAAACAAGGCGCCCAGACCATCACGGCTGTCTGTACTGGCAGGCGCAACCACCCATGGCTGCCGAAAAAACGCATTACCAATAAAAAATGACCCTTTACGTGAAGCTGTCAGATTTGAGGAAGGTTTAGAATAGCTCTCAGCACTACTGATACTGATACCCGTGTCACCGCCCTGCTTAATCTCTTGCGGATCAAAGCTTGCCAGCTGCTGCATGGGTACGCCAGAGAGCGTCTCTATAACCTGAATACGCTCAGGCGCAAGCGCTTGGTTTGGACCGTCATTGGTTGCCGCTTTTTTATTGTCAGAAGCTTCATTAGATTCGTTATCAGCAGGCTGGCAACCACCAATCGCTAAAGCGCATACCAAACCAAGTGTCAGTTTTGCGGACAGTGTTTTGTTGGTAGCAGACAGGTACAGTGAGGAAGACGATTTAGATTTTGTAATATGTGAGGCGTTCATGGAGCGTACCTTAGTCCTAGCTTAGAACCATTAGAAACGTGCTATAAAGTGTAATGCTTTTGATGAATCATTAATAACGACGCACCGACTAAATCGTTTTTATACTACGCAAAAAACACGTTGCCAACCGTCGCTGGCAACGCGTGTCACTTATTCACAGGTGGTTTCACTATCTTGTATTTATCGCTTTAAAACTGCGAACCAGCATCAGCGTCTAAGTTTTCTATACCGACCGCTTTTGCTGCATTTTCGATACCGTCAGTGAGCTCTTGTAAGCTTGTGATAGCGTTTTCAATCCAGCCACGTCGGGTATTTTGTTCTTCGGCAGAAATGCCTTGTTTGCTCGCTTGACCCACAGTAGCAATCATTTGATCAACCTTAATGCCTTCTTTTTCGCCTTTTTCTACAATGACGTTAAAGGCATTTTCTACTTTGATAAAATCGGCAGCCAACTTTTCAGCTGCTTCTTGATTACCAGTATCAGCCAGATAGTTTTTTACGCCATAACCACCGACCGTTTTGCCAGTGACTGTTCTGTAGCTGCCGTTAAAGACATTTTGAATACCGCGAGCATTATTGGCATAGCTTAGATGCGTCAAATCACTGAAACATTCGTGTTCATCTTCTGTAGACCCTGTGACAAAAGCAACCTGCATACGCTCAGAAGCAAGCTCACCCAATGCCAAGCTGCCCATCTGGTACATCACTTGGCGCAGACCATTATCGTACTTACGCGCCATAAGATCACTGCGTAGCGTATTGTCACGTTCAGGCTGCCACTCAGCTTCCATCGCCGTGAGGTCATTTACCAATAACTGCGCAGCCGCTTTTAAGAACGCACCGCGGCGCTCACAGATACTGGCATCTTCATTGACTGTATCGCCACTGGTACATTGACCCGCTTCGGTGACATAATCGCTTACTGGACGATTCCCCGCGCCTTCATTAACCCCATTGGTATCTTGTCCCCACAGCATAAACTCAATCGCGTGGTAGCCCGTTGTCACATTGGCTTCACTTCCCCCAATCTCATTCATCTCTGCCAACAGCTCAGGCGTGATTGTGCTGGTATCTTGCTTGACACTACCAACCGTGATGCTCTCGCTGTTAATAATATTGTCTTTGCTACTGTACTCACCTTCGTAGGTGTCACTGACATAATCAATCAACGCTTCATCAAGTGGCCATGCATTTATCTGTCCCTCCCAGCTATCTACACTAGCAATCGCTCGTTTATCATTGGGCGTGACAAAGCCTTCGTCAAAACGAAAAATCTCAGTTTGCGAGTATGGCTGACGCGCAATTTTATAGGCAGCTTGCGCGGCGTCCAAATTGGCTTGCGTGGGCGTTGCCACGTAAGTGTCAATTGCCACTTGTAATGCTTTGGCAGTATCGAGTGAGTCTTTAAATGCAGCATGCGCCATATTAGCGTAGCTGATCATCAGTCTATCAGTATGTGCCTTATCGACAGCTGATAGCGTTGTGTCATCCGTTGTCTCTGTGCTTTGCACCTCTGATTGCGTGGTCGCATCAGCATTCGTATCTTCATTGGTCTGCTTAGTGCAGCCTGACACCATCAACAGCCCTGCGAGCGTAGCAGCCAAAGTCGTTGGTAAAATCTGACGGCGCATTACTGTAGTAATCGTCATACATATCCTCAAAAAGACAGCAAAAACAAGTTGGATTTGATTGAATAATAGTCGCTATATCGAATATTGCGAAATTGTAAACACTTAGCAAGCTGTTAACTGGTTACCATATCTAATAAGCTAATTTATATTACATCAACAAAAATGTGTATAGATTATAGTTTTATTGATAATCATTATCAACAAATTATTTCATATAGTTAATTGGCTCCAAAGTTTTTTGTTGTTTAGAATAGAACACTTAGATATGAATATATGCTCTTAATAGTCACTGCTGTAATCATTGATGATTTTTCATCATCACATTAGAAACTCAAAGACGCTAAAGGCGTGGTAAGTATATTTGATGGTCAAACGTTACCCATAAAAAAAGACCAGCTGGTTGCTGATCTTTTTTGGATATAACTGATAGGTATTATATAAATGGTAATTATAGAAAACTATAGATTAGTTAACACTTTGTGGTGAGTTGATGGTTAGCTCAACACGACGGTTTTGCTGACGACCACTTTCAGTGTTGTTACTAGCGATTGGACGGGTTTGACCATAAGCAATCACATTGATACGGTTAGAAGCAACACCTTGAGCGGTTAGGTAGTTAGCGACTGAATAAGCACGATCACGTGACAGACCCATGTTATAAGACGCAGAACCCGTGCTATCTGTATGACCAGCGATGTTTACCGTGGTTTTGTTGTATTGGTTCATCGTTTGTGCAAGCTTGCTAAGCGTAGGCTTGAATGATGAGTTTAGTGTTGCATCATCAAAGGCAAACGTAATGCTACCTGGCATAACTAAGTCGATGTTACCTGTGGTTGGGTTTTGCTCAACTGATACACCAGTACCAGCCATTTGTTGCTCAAGTTGCTTGGCTTGACGCTCCATGTAATAACCAACGCCTGCACCTAGAGCTGCGCCGATAGCTGCATCACGACCAGTTTTGTCACCACCAGTTGCTTTAGAGATCGTTGCGCCACCTGCAGCACCTACTAGAGTACCAAGTGCTGTTTTATTTAAACGCTGTTGTCCAGTGTTTGGATCAGTAGTACAACCACTAAGAGCCAAGCCTGATGCTACTGCTGCAATCATTAATGTATTACGCATAATCGTTCCTCTTAAGCTTAAAAGTTATAGACACTAAATAGATAGACACTAAATAGATAGACACTAACATAGACAGGTAGGCACTAACTAAATAGTTGCTAAGTTATAAGTACAATGTGCTTTTTATAAATATTTGGTATTAATTCCTTCTAGGTGCATATATGCACTCGTCATTATTATGGCAATTACATTCTAATTATGTGTAATATTTTGTCACATCTATGTATAACATCTATATATAAACATTCGATCAGAATTTGAAGAACATCATCATGCTTATCCTATTTATAACGCCTCACACCTTTATTATCATCAGTCACGTTTACACTCGTACACTAGGATAGGTTTCTGCTAAAATTACGCTATAGCATTAGATATGATAAAAAGCGGTAATATACGACACCCGTAACCGATAGTTTATATACTAATAAGATTGACCGAAAAGGATCTAGCATGCGACTGACATCTACTATCAAAAACATACACAAACGTAATCCTAAGCTAGGAAAAGCCGTCTCACTTGCCACAGCAACAGGGGTCATCGCCGCTAATAGTATCAGCTGTAGTATTCCCTTATGGTTCATGGGTGTTGGTAAGATACTGACTGGCGCATCGATTGCCGATAAAACTGTGATTAAAATCACCAATCATTGGATTAGTAGCAATAATGCGTTAATCGATAATATGTTGCCAAGAAAAGACTGGCGCATTCAATTACCCGATGACGTCAATACTAATGGCAAATACCTACTCGTCAGCAACCATCAGTCTTGGGTCGATACCAGTATTGTGCAGTACATTAGCGAAAAGCGCCTACCATTGACCCGGTTTTTTACCAAGTTTGAGCTGATTTATATTCCGATAGTGGGTCAAGCTTTTTACTTTTTAGACTTCCCAATGATGCGTCGTTATTCTAAAGAAGCCGTCGCAAAAAACCCTGCCCTAAAAGGCAAAGACATTGAGGAAGCCAAGCGGGCTTGCACATTATTAAAAAACAAGCCATTTACCTTGCTAAACTATTTAGAGGGTACGCGCTTCACTAAGACCAAACATGATCTACAAAAGTCTCCTTATACGCACTTGCTTAAGCCAAGAGCAGGCGGTCTATCGCTGGCTATTAACGCGTTAGGAGCAGATATCGATGGCATGCTAGATATGACCATTGTTTATCCAGATGGCGTGCCAACTTATGGCGATCTATGGAAAGGGAACATCAAGCGCTTGGGGGTTGATGTCAGACACATCAAGATACCGGATGATTTATTTGCTGGTATTCAAAACGGTGGCTACGAAAATGACCCTGCAATCAAAGCGCAAATGTTTGAATGGGTTGAACAAATATGGCGCGAAAAGGATCAATTGATTACAGACATGCTGGCTGAGTTTGAAACAGCGCCTACTGCTTAAGAGTTGAGAGTATCGAGGCGGTTTAGACAATAGTAAACATGGCTGGGTTAAATGATGGCGCTTAAAATGGTCAGGACTAATGTGTAATTATCATAAAAGATAGGTTGTTTTTTGCCCCTATTCATTGATAATGTGAGAAGTCATAAACCTATGATTTTTTGCCCTCTCATTATTCAATAGCCACGTTTCTATTTACGTCGCTATTTTTTGTGTTATTCATTCTCTATAAGGTTTGTCTGTGCCCGCCTCCTCTACTACTAGCCCGCATCTAGACTCAGCAACCGTGCCGAATCGATCATCCTATCTGTCAGATGATGAACCGCCACGACCAAATCGCCATAAGCCAAGTCGGTTACGGCTCACTTATGATATTGTGATGATTATCGCCATCAGTATTGATCTCTTATTGATTAGTATTGATGCCATCTTGATGAGTGATTTTAGCCACAATGCTGCTGCCTGGCTGACCATTGGCACAGCGCTTGATTGGTACCAAAATACGTTGCATGAGCCTTTACGTACGGCTGGTGGGTTTTTTACCGTGTTTTTAATTGTTGAGCTACTACTACGCTGGGCCGTTGCGATTAAACAAAAAATCTATTATCGCTGGTTCTTTTTTCCTTTTGTACATTGGTACGAGGTATTGGGCTGCTTTCCGCAACTGCGAGCCTTACGCTTGTTTCGAGCGGTGATTATTGGTAGACGCCTGTATCAGCTCGGCTACCAAGTACTGCCGCAACCATGGATCAACCGCATCAAATTCTACATCAACCTTTTGTTAGAAGAGCTGTCTGATCGCGTCATATTAACGACCATTCAGAATTTTCGGCAGCAGTTGACCGACCCTAATACGCATAAATCGTTTATTGAATCTACCATTGCGCGCAATCGTGGCGAGATAGAAGCGGCATTATTGTCTGTCCTGCGCCAAGAGCTTGCACCAAAACTTCAGGAACTGACCGCCTCTTCAGGTAGTGGTGTCTTAGCGACTGAAGTGGGTAATGCTATTGAAGAAGGCTTGGCCAACACCCCTGAATTGCGCCGCTATCTACGCATGATACCTATTGCTGGTAGCTTGATCGAATCGCAGTTGCAGCATATAGGTCATAATGTAGGCGAAAACGTCGTTTACGCCTTGAATAAGCGTCTTCTTGACCCTGAGCGTCTCGATTCACTGATGGTGGCTATTGCCAGTGGCGTCGCAAAAATAGACACAGACAACACAGCCCTAAATACGTTGATCTCTAGTATCATTGATGACAGTTTGACCGAATTTGAAGCACAAGTAAAAGTACAGCATTGGAAGCACCAAGACATGCTCGACTTATAATGCTGACTATTATATGACTCGACAATAAAACCAATAATAGCGTCGACTCAAAATAAAAATGCCACCGAATACACAGCGACAAGATTATCTTTGAGGATTTATATATGACCATCCAAACCAATGACCATCAGACTTCAAGCGCTGCAACAGCGTTGGCATTTTATGGCAAAATGCTGACCTTTTCTCGCGTGCAGTTCAGTACAGATGATCTGAGTATTATTGAGGCTGAACTTGCCAAAACACTGAGTAATAAATCGAGCAATATTCCCGTTTTAATCGATAGTGACGTTGAGCAGGATTTGTCGGCGTTGGTAGAATTATTATGGTCATGGGGTCTACAGCCTATTGGCGTCGTTACAGGTATCTTAGATGAGCAAGCACGCGCACAGCGTTTGGCCATATTCCCCGCCGATGGCAAACGTATCGAACGTATTGTCTCTAACAAAAAACCACCTGCTAAAGTCAGCGAAACGCCAGATATTCAAAGTGGCGAGACCACTACGACAAGTCATGACACTGCTGCAACCAGTGACGCAGCACGTGAAACAACTATATCGACTGTCACAGCAGAAACATTGGTGAGTGCTGAGCATATTACCAGTCTGTTCTATGATCAAATGCTACGCTCAGGTCAGAGCCTCAACCACGTTGGTGGCGACTTAATCTTGACCAATAGTGTCAATAGTGGCGCAGAAGCCATCACTGACAATAGCTTACATGTTTATGGCCGTGCTCAAGGTCGGTTGGTGGCAGGGGCAACAGGCGATAAAGATGCTCGTATTTTCTGTCAAGTATTTAACCCGACACTGGTTTCAGTGGCAGGTACTTACTGCTTGCGAGACAACCTACCTGAGCATGTGATTGATAAGTCAGTACAAGTGAGGTTTGTCGAGGGTGAAGGTTTGGTATTTACTGTTATGGACAATGCTTAAACCAAAAAATTGTTCTTTATCACAGATGTTTCAGTTATTTTTCAGCAAAATACGCTAGAAATCTTCGATAAAAAACTTTTGAATGGTTATATCAATATTATAGTAAGTTTATTTAACAAAAATGTTCTATGATGAATCTCTAGCTCTGCCACTATTTGCAGAGTCCATGAGCGTTTATTTTACTGTTTACAAGATGCCCAATCGTCAGACCAATTTTGGGCAGTAACGCCTTGTAAATTATCTATAAGTTGTTTTTTGCTTTAGTATAGACTTGCTATAATTTTATGTTTATTTATGCTAGGCTAGCTTCGCAGATAGCTCATACATTGTATGTGTCGTCACCTCGTGTATGAGCAATAGTAAATTGCGTTATTCATATAAAAGATATCCCATTGATTCATAGGAGTGTGCCATTGTGGCGAAGATAGTTGTAATCACTTCAGGTAAAGGCGGTGTGGGAAAAACCACAACAAGTGCCTCTTTTGCTGCCGGTTTAGCGTTGCGTGGCTATAAAACAGTCGTTATCGATTTTGATGTAGGTCTACGTAATCTAGACTTGATCATGGGTTGTGAGAACCGAATTGTTTATGACTTCGTTGATGTCATCACTGGTAGTGCCCGTTTGTCGCAAGCGCTTGTCAAAGACAAACAGCTAGAAAATTTATACATCCTTCCTGCCAGTCAAACGCGTGACAAAGACGCACTGACAGATGAAGGTGTGGCAGAAGTTATGACAGAGCTGTCTAAACAGTTCGACTATATCATCTGTGACTCGCCTGCTGGTATCGAGCGTGGTGCACAATTGGCTATGTATCATGCGGATGAGGCCATCATTGTCACCAACCCTGAGATTTCTTCAGTGCGTGACTCAGATCGCATCATTGGTATTTTGCAAAGCCAGACAAAAAAGGTAGAAGAAAACCAAGGTTCAGTCCGTGAGCATCTGGTCATCACTCGTTATAATGCCGAACGTGCCGCTGCTAATGAAATGATGGATATTGATACCATTTCTAATGATATCTTGAAAGTGCCTTTACTTGGTGTGATTCCTGAAAGCCATTCAGTTCTAGAAGCATCTAACCATGGTGAGCCAGTCATTCATTATACCGATTCTATCGCTGGTCAGTGTTATGATGATATCGTTGCCCGTTTCTTAGGCGAAGAACGTCCTTTGCGTCACATTGACGTGAAGAAAAAGAGTTTATTGCAGCGCTGGTTTGGAGGTTAATAATGACTAAGAAAAAAGGATTTTGGAGTAGCCTATTTGGTACTGATGACAGCAATAGCGCAGGCAGTGCTAATTTGGCTACTGAACGCCTCAAGGTTATCGTGGCTAGCGAAAATCGGTTGAACAATCGCCTCACTGCTGATCGTATCGAAAAGATGAAACGTGAAATACTCGAAGTGGTCAATAAGTACGTGAATGGCGTTCAGATAGATGATGTGAATATCAATCATCGTTCTGAGGACAGCTTAGATGTCTTAGAGATGAACATCAGCTTACCTGAACACAAAAAATAAGCTTATCAAAGTATCCGTTATTGATGCTTTGATAACGTATTAAAAAAGCCCCCAGTATGATACTGAGGGCTTTTTTATTGTGTGTCTAGTACAGGTGTCAATCAGTCGCTAATGAAGCATTCACTATTTCATGCGTGCGATTAAATTGTCTTTTTTGATGAACTGATGGTATAAAGCCGCACCAATATGGGCAAGCGTAAACGTAATGATAGCAGGCCAGATAATACCCGTGTGCAAATCATTATAAAAGCGCGCCAAACCTCTATCTGGCGTAACAAATACGGGGATCTCAAATAAGCCAAAAATATCCACTGGTCGTCCACCATAAACCGACATCAACAACCCTGCAATTGGCATCGCAATCAATAGAGCATACAGTCCAAAATGTGTTAAGTGGGCCAATAAAGCTTGCCAATTCGGCATTGGCACAGATGGTGGCGCTTTGGTCAATAGGCGGTTAATCACCCGTGCTATCATCCAACACAGTAAACTGATACCAAACGCTTTGTGTAATCCGATGTAAAAACCATTATCAAGATTTTCGTATAACAGTATCATCGACCACGTGACCAGTAATAAAACCGCACTGATCCAATGGAAAATACGACTACTGACTGACCATTTTGACAAACTTACCTCTGTGTTTCTCATGAGCTGTCCTATTACCCTCATCATTAGTTATCTATTATCAATGATATAGACCAAACAGCGACTCATTATTCATTCAATAGTTAAGGATAATTGAATGGATTGAGCTATGATCTCTGGCGCGAAGACCATTCCAAACCTAAATAAGAAACTAGCTATCCAAATCAATCAATTGATAAGCAATATTATCTAGGTCTGGCACCAAGTACACTTTATCATCAATCATAACGGCTTGAAAAAGATAGGATAGCACAACGTTTTCGTCAAGCGGTATCATCGCTTCTGAGTTATCTGCAATCTTTGTATTATTGAACGATTCTGGCAGCTCAATATCTTTGACTTCAGCAATACGGGCTTGTAATTGTTGAAGCTCGCCTGCCGTTTGTAATGCTAAGCGATGACTCGATGTATTACCTTCTAATACAATCATCTTATCTGGTGTCTCATTTTTTGGTAATAAATGAAACACAACTACGTCCTGTTGCTGCCAGTCGTACAACGAAGTACGCTCATCGTAATCGTCTACACTCAAGATCAAACTACTAGGAATCAGCCAATCAGGTTGGTTAAATGCTGGGACAATTGTGACATCAAGCATCCCATTATTGGTGGTCAGTAAGCTCACTGCTTCAAACGAATGTTTCAAGATTTTTTTCATATGTCGCTCACCATAAGTTAAGACAAAGAGGCAGTCACTGCCTGTTCACTAATATAATCTGTCAATTTTTTCGCTAAATCGGCTGGACTACCGATAAAATCGCAATATCCTGAGTCAATAATAGCTTGAGGCTGACTGGGACAAGCACTTAAACTTGGATCTTGCACCCACAATTGGCTATGATTGTCTTGAATAAGATCTAAATATTGAGAACCATCGTTGCCCATACCAGAAAATATAATATTGATAAGCTCACTACCATACACATCACTGGTGTTTTTGAGGATCTGTCCAATGGCTGGTTTGTACTCGCCAACCCACTCTTGTTCTAATAATATCACTCGACCTGTCGAATCACAGACAATCTGTCGATCAATCGGCACGATAAGACATTGACCTGCCCGCAGTCGCTGTGAAGAAGTAATGATATGACAAGGCCAATCATTATGGCGATTCAATACGCGTGGTAAAGTACCAATCATGGCGTTATTAAAATGATGGGCCAATAACAGACAAACGGGCAGCATGGGCGACAAATTATCCAAGAATTCTTTGATCGCACTAGGTCCACCCATAGAGGCACCTAAAAATACTACGTATTGCCACTCTCTATCTCTATTCTCATTTTTTTGAACTGGCACATCGATTAAAGTGGGTAAAGCCAGTGTATGCGCCAGTTTGCGTTTGAGCTTACGCTGCCATTTGGCATATTGCCATGCCTCATTCAGATAAGGCGCTTGGCTAAATCCTATCAAAATAGCCGCCGCTTTGGAGCCCGTCGTTGCCGCAACTATATTGTCATCGTAGTCACTGTCTATCAGCCAGATATCAATCGCTGGATCTATAAGCTCGCTTTTTTTTCGTAACTGTTCTTGTGACATACAGCCCACAAGGATTAGGCCAAAACTACGCACGGTATCCGAAAACGCCATGCGCTGGTGATGGTCTTCTGCAATGACCATCACCTTAACACTTTCTTTGTTTTTTTCTTTTAGTTCTAACCTACTGGCACTATCCTTCATGAGTCAAGCTGACCTCTTTACCCAGTATTCTCTGGATTTTATTTAGTAGCTCTTGTTCTTGGAATGGTTTACCCATGTAATCGTTTACACCAATCTCCAAAGCACGCTCACGATGCTTCTCACCCGTACGTGATGTGATCATGATAATTGGGATATGTTTCAAATGCTTATTATGTCTGACCTGAGTTGCCACCTCAAAACCATCCATGCGCGGCATTTCAATATCTAGTAGTATCATATCTGGTGTCGTGTCTTGTAATATATCAATCGCATCGATACCATCTTTTGCAACCACCACATTGAACCCTTGACGCTCTAAGAAACGCGACGTTACTTTACGTACAGTCACTGAGTCATCAACCACTAAGATGGTTGACTTAGACTCTATACGCCCGCGCTTAAAATCATCAGCGTTTGAGAGGTTTCTCCCTAGTTGTACATTACGCATTAATGCAATCAGGTCTAAGATCAGCATGACTGAGCCATCACCCATAATAGTTGCAGCGGAAACCCCTGGTATATGAGACAACTGCTGTCCTAAGGGTTTTACCACCACTTCAATACGAGAGCCTGCGATTTGATCGACTTGCAGAGCAATATTATGACCAGTACGGTTCTTAATAAGAATCAGCGGTAGACTGGTATTGGTGTTGACGACCAACTCATTGAGTTTATTACCGGATAAAATCTCATTTAAGTAGCGCACTCGATAGTCAACATCTTCAAAGCTTAATGTGGCCTCATTTGATTGATAATAATCATAAAGCTTCTCTGGGTTGACACGCACCACACGCTCAATTTGCACCAAAGGTATGGCGTAGTAACGATCTGCTGCTCGAACCACCAACGCATCAGACACCGCAACTGTTAGTGGCAAACGCATCGTAAAATGCGACCCTTTGCCAAGTTCTGAGACAACCGATACAACGCCGCCCAGTTGACGAATTTCGCTAATGACCACATCCATACCTACACCGCGACCTGAAATCTGGGTCACTTGTGTGCTGGTACTTAGTCCTGCATTGAAGATGTACTGCATGACATCAAGATCAGTAAGGCTATTATCATTTGCATCAATAAGACCTTGAGCAATCGCCTTGCTACGTACCGCTTCTACATCGATTCCACGACCATCATCTATCAGCTGAATAACAATCTCACTACCTTCGCGATGTACTTCAAGCGTGATATGCCCACTGCGCTCCTTGCCTGCCTTTAGGCGCGTTGAAGTGTTTTCGATACCATGGTCAACCGCATTACGTAGCATATGCTCAAGTGGCGAGGTAATACGCTCTAGAATGGTTCTATCCATTTCATCATCGGCATTGATGATTGTCAACTCAACAGACTTATTAAGCTCATTGGCAGTCTGACGTACGATACGCTCAAGGCGCGGCGTCAAACGCGTAAACGGTACCATACGCGAATTCATGAGACCATCTTGCAGCTCGGTTTGCGTACGCGATAGCTGTAATAGCAAACTTTCGCTATCACGGGTCTTTTCTAATAATGTGTGATTAATATCAATCAAATCTGAGGCAGATTCTGTCAAAGATTTTGATAGCTGATTCAAAGACGAATATTGATCCATTTCTAGCGGGTCAAAATCTTCATTATTAATCAGCTCATCATCGATTTGCGATAGTATTTGTGCTTCCAGC
Source organism: Psychrobacter sp. 1176_08 (assembly GCF_052850615.1). Classification (NCBI taxonomy): domain Bacteria; kingdom Pseudomonadati; phylum Pseudomonadota; class Gammaproteobacteria; order Moraxellales; family Moraxellaceae; genus Psychrobacter; species Psychrobacter sp. 1176_08. The sequence goes on along the minus strand of NZ_VXCU01000002.1, from coordinate 128,424 downwards.
TCAATCTCCATTCGGCGTAACTGATCAGCCAGTCGCTGTACAGTGATGCCCATATCCTCAATACTGTTGGTCAAGCTACTGATACCCATATCGATACGAGCGCGGTTAATGGCTGACTCTCCAGATAGATTGATCATATGCTCAATCAGACCGCCTGAGATACGAATCATCTCATTACTGCTCACACTCTGATCGTCCTCAGTAACACTACTACTGAGCATGGAGGGCATCTCGCTAATATCTTTTGCCAAATACTGGGAGTCTTGCTTTTCTTTAGCAATAAGAATCGCTTCTCGCTGTGCTTGTAATGACTCTTTCGGGATATGCTTTAACCCGTCAGGATTTTTGCTAAACAGCTGCAATGCTTCGATTAACAAGCCTGGAACCGGCGGATTGACATTTTGTCTAAGAACAGACACTGCATCTGCAAGCCAATCATGGCTTGCCACTAACAATTCAACCACCTTTTTAGTGGCAGGGCGGCGACCATCTACAAAATCCTTGTAGACCGCTTCCATTTCGTGAGCCAGATCGGCAATACCACTCGCTGTCACCATTCGCGCACCACCCTTAATGGTATGCAAGTCACGCTGGAGTGCCTGTATCACAGTGGTATTGCTCGTATCTTTTAAGAATATAGGCAGATATTTGTTGCGGTTGGTTAACTCTTCTGCTTCTTCTAAAAATACCGCCAAAATGTCAGGGTCGGGCAAACCATTCGCCCATGACTGCTTAATCATTCTATCTAAGCTGATAGTGTCAGACACGTCATCGATACTTTGAACGGGGTTAGCAGCTGTATTATAAGTGTCCGCTTCAAGATTGTTTTTTGGGTTTGGTATGATGAGTTCTACTATCTCTGGCAATACTTTTGCTTTTTCAAACTGCTGGAGCTGCTCAATAAGTTCTGAGGTAAAGAATGATTTGTTGTGATTCACCATATGCGTTACTTGCAAAGATATGGTATCTTGCACTCGTTGCATAATCTCTAACCACTGCACGGTTGGCGCTTTTCTGTTTTCTACGAAGGCTTCATAGATACTTTCCGCTTCATGCGTCAGATCGCCAATACTGCGGATACCTGCCATTCGTGCACCACCTTTGATGGTGTGCAAATGTCGCTGTAAGACTTTTAATGCGTTGATATTGCTAATATCTGCACGCCACTTATTAAAGCTTTCGTCTAACGCTGTATCCAGCTCCTGCGCCTCTTCTAAAAAGATCTCTAGTAGCTCAGCATCGGTATCAATAGATTCAAGTTGTATGTCTGGTACTGACACAGTACGAACAATAAAAGCGTCTTCATTATCGTGCTCATCTGCTTGGTAAATACTTTGCAAATCTTCGAGTACTTGTTTGTCTATTTTTAATGAGGTACTACCAGCCAATGCATCGAACAATCCCACTAACTGAGCATGTCCAGCGTGTAGTATGGCTTGAGTGTCTGTATCTTTTACTTTATTAAGATGATCGTGCAAATAGGCATAAGCATGACCAAGCTCAGTTAGGATGGCCGTAAATTTTGGAAAGTTTTTTGCCTTATCAGATAAATGCTTTATTTGTGATATTTGTTGCTCTATATAATCTTGAACTTGCTCTATTTCAGAATGATTGAGCGCATTGTCCAATTCCCACTCAGCATCTAACAACTCGTCAATATTGTTGTCTAATAGCTGTGCTATCGTCGGTTTGTTATCAGATATGTCTTCCGTTTCTTTAACAGAGTCTTTTCCACTAAGCATGGCTTGCAATGATGCTAGGTCTTGCTGACTTTGCGTATCTTGCATCTGCATGTCTTGTATCTGGAAGTTTTGTTCATAGCTATGCAAATAACCATTCATCAACGTAGACGATTTGGCCAAAGCCTCTAAATGCTGAGTGTTCATGGCTATATCTTGTTGCTGCAACTGCTCTAAGCTCTGCTCAATAGTTGCACTAACTTCGCTAATAGCAGCCAGTGCACTAGAACCAGAAGCTCCTCTCAACGTATGAAATGCCCGTACAATATCATCTGTGACTTCAATATGAGTTTGATCTTGATGCACATCAACGAATCGATCAATATCGCGTAACAATCCTTCTGCCTCGTCGATAAAAATCTCAAAAAATGCTTTTTCTTGCTCACTTTGAGGGATTAGAACAATGGGAGCTTCTGCGATCATTTCATTCACAGAGTTGATGTTTTGCAATGCGATATCTATCTCTTCGTTATCCTCTTCTAATTCAGCCAACAATATTGAATCTTTACTGTCTTTATCTTCAAGATCGTTTGTCACTTGTTCCCATTGCTTGGCAGATAACTCAGCATAACTAAAGGCATCACCTTGCTGTTTGCTGTAGGCATTCGCACAAGCAATCCATAGAGGTACCATAGCAGGATAATTTTGCTTGTTGTTTTCAAATACATTTAGCATGGTCGGGTAAGCAGCTAATACCTCTGTAACCAGCTGACACATATCATCAGTCACAGTAATACTACGATCCAAGAGACGATTGAGCATATTTTCTATGGCCCAAGCCAGCTCAGCAGTATAGTGAGCACCCACCATGCGACCTGATCCCTTTAAGGTATGGAACCCTCGGCGGATATCTGTCAGCCCACTTAAATCTGTAGGAGACAGTTGCCAATACTCATACAAAGGAAGTATTTCAGCCAATACTTCCTTGGCTTCTTCTATAAATATTTCTTTAATATCAGGATCTGCATCGCTTGCCTCGGCTGGCAACTGCTCAGCTTCTTGCATAAAAGGCATGAGTACTGCTGGAATCTCAGAAATCGATAAAGGTTTTAACACATCTCTTTCATCATGCTTTGTTAGGTGAGACTCACTAACTGCACTAAGTATTTCAGATGTTTCTACATGGTCAGTTGGATTTGATACTTCAAACTCTAAGCCATCTTCTAGTCCAAAAGGAGCGTCATCTGATTCTACTTGTTGGTCTATTAGAATGGTATCAGAGATAGCAAGACCTGTATTGATGGGCTGCTTTGCGATTAGATTTTGACTTTTTAAAACGATGACTGCTGGATCTAAGCTTGGCGCTCGCTGTGCCTCAAAATCTGCGAGCAATATAGGCAGACTGCCTACAGTTTCTGTGACCAGATTAACCACGTTATCTGTGACAGCCAAAGTATGGTCTAACAAGCGGTTGAGCAAACTTTCAATTGACCAAGCCATTTCACTAATACTAAAAGCACCAACCATACGGCCTGAACCTTTTAGGGTATGGAAACCTCGGCGCACCTCAGTAAGTGGGGTCAAATCTTGTTTGTCTTGCTGCCAGATAGGCAGAAAGTCTGTGAGGTCAGTGATGACATCCGTCACTTCTTCAATAAAGATGTCGCGAATCTCTGCGTCCATCTCGAAACTATCCGCTTTAATGGCTGCGCGAACTTGTGCTAAAGCTGCACTCTCTGTCTTATTGCGGATATCAGACGTGTCTTGCTCTTTTATACTTTGATCGTCTGTATCGGTTAAAATCTGCGCAGTTAAGTGCGGATGACTAACCGGAGAAATCTCACCATTATCATCATAACGAAGGACGTCAGTTGCGACAGGTTTTTGAGTCAAAAAGGTGTCGTCAATTTTCTCTGGTGCCTCAATGTAAAGCGCAAGTAGCTGTGCAGCTCGAGCGTTATATTCATTTGCTTGTGTTAATACTGTTTCGTCAAAAACTTGTTGGGCAAGATAATCAAGCAACAGCTCAATAGAAGTCAATGCCTCCGCCAATGACTGCGTGACATCCCAGCTGAGCACCTCAATATTATGAGTGACCAATTGCGTAAATATACCGGCCACGTCCTCGATGGTTTGACGCACGGTTGGCAAACCTATATCAGCAAAAGATTCGCCAATACGAGCAAATTCAGCCTCACTTGGCAATAAATGAATATTTTGACGTTGCAAGTAATCATTAAAACTTTGCTTTACTTCTTCTACCGCGATGCGCAGCTCACGTAAGTCTTCACCAGGAGTGTTGGCATCATAGCTATCTGGCGCTTGCGTATCGACACGATAAGGCAATTCAGATGACGAAACAAAAGAGGCGGCACCTCCTATTTTAAGAGATATCGTCTGTTCTGTATTATAAATAGCGTCATATAACGCTTGCAGCTTTTGCTCAATTTGCCACTGTACTTGTACGAACCCTGTCTCTGAAGATAAAGCCTGCTCTATCTCTATCAGGAGTGTCTCAACTTGTAACCCATAATACGTCCAGCCTCGACCTTCAAGTTGGTTCTTTATTTTTTGCAAAGGAACTAATAGCGCTTGAGGTTCATCGAGATTAAAAATGAGGGTTTCAAGGGCGCTGAGGATTCGCGGTAAAAAGCGGGACGCTGTCGATGTATTCTGCGACAAGTGACTCAATACTGATTGAGTACGCTCGCTACTTGTTGTCAGACCACTCAACTCAATATAGACGTTTATGATCAAATTTTTGATAAAATTAGACAACACCTCATCAGAGTGTTGATTGAAAGGCGCAATGGCTTGCTCAAGCTGATTTAATAATGCAGCATAGTGTTCAGGTAGAGGCGTATTATTGCGTGCAAGATCTCTCAACCATATTTCAGTTAAATACCAGAGGTGTTTTACTTCTCTGTTCTGTGTGGTCTGCCACAAGTACTGACTAACCTTTTCTAAAACTGCCAACAAAGAGGGTTGGTTGGTATTGGTCACCAATAAGGTTTGTACTTGCTTTCGCCAGACTAGAAGTAACTGTTGATAATGATGGTCAGTCAGATCAGCGGTCACGCTACTTGCTGGTATTATGGCCTCAATACTATCGAAAATAGTATCTTCGATAAGGTGACTGTATGCTTTCTCATACTGACTACCAATGAAGTGCAGAGGCAAGTTTGTCGTTATACCCAATTTCGACAGCGTTTGGGCGAGCCCTTCCACTGTTTTCTGAATTAAATCACTATGATAACTACCTGTATGCGAATATTGGTTTAGCTCGCGCTGCAACAATTTATGAGAGAACTGACCAATACGGCTGTGATAAGTAGAGAGGCCTTCACGGCCGATGGATTGTGCCAATAAACCTAAATGACTGGCAAGATTGGCAAGTAAAGGAAGACGAGCCATGGTGAGAGCACCACTTACTTGGTGATAGCTCTCTACTATCTGATCTTGATTAATGTCATCAGTCCCTGATTGCCAGCCATCAGATATCTGTGATAATTGTTGATTAAACAGTGGTAACAACCACTCAAGCGTCACTATGTTATTGGGCTGGTTTTTCATAGATTGATCCTAACTCGTTTAGGCGCTAATTTAGGCACTGGTTTTTTGCCACACATTCACTTGCGGGTGCGCAATGCGGCGCATATTTGAAGGACGCCAAAACAACGCCTCACCGGGAGCCAATATAATATATCCACCTAACACACACTGCTCTGATAGCCTAGTTAAAATATCTCGCTGATCAAATTTACGAAAGTAGAGCAGCATATTTTGACAGATAATCACATGTTGAAGATGTGAGGTGGGTGGTTGTTGTTCAATAACATTGTGTAAAGCAAAATCTACATGCTGCTGTAAAACTGGCGCAACTTGCCACTGGGACTCGGTGTTTATTCTGATCGTAGCAGAATCAGTTGAATTTGGAGTATCAGTTGTAATTTTAGTACTCGATGGCCGAATAAACTGCTGGTATCGCTGTGGTATCAACAACTGCTGTCGACTGTCATACCGCCCCAATCGTGCTTTTGCAATTGCTTGCTGGCTGACGTCAGTACCCAAAATTGAGTAGTTCGTCAGCTGCTCCGATGCCAAGCTCATTGCAAGTGACCAAGCTTCTTGCCCACAAGCACACCCCACACTCCAAATTCGAAACAATTCGTTAGGAACTCTATCAATATGGGTATCAATAAGCAGTTGCTGCTGATGCTCTAAAGCGCACTTTATAACAAAATCTATAGACGGCATATGGCGAAAAAAACGGCTTTCGTGAATCAATACTTTGTCCAATAAGCGCTGACGTATTGCGCTATTATTTGGTAGTTGATCCCAAAGCTTTGTAATGCTCAACCCATGCAATGACGCTGTCTGGTTAATTGCATTGGTCAGCCACTGCAATTGAACATCTGGTAAAACAAAGCCAATCTCTTGTTCTATATATTTTTGCCACTGCTGCACATCAATATAGTCTTCTGACATTAAAGCTCTCGCCAATACGGATTTTGATGTTTCAGGTAGACAGCTGTCTGGTCGAGTCAAATTATTCACGTCACCTAATATGTTTGTAGCTGCACGTCATTCCTACTCGCACAGCTTGCTGATGAATACATTAGTATGAAAAACACTTACCCTCTTATACATACTTAGGTAAAGACTTATTCTCAAACATTTTCTGAAAACATCTCTCTCTCGAGTAACTCAGTATCCAGTAACTCATCATCATTCGATACTTTAAAGCCTGTCACTGACTCTTGAAGTGCAGCAGCCATTTCACTTAACTCACCAATAGAACGTGCTGTTGCCATCGTACCAGATGAGGTTTGTGAAGTGATGTCTTGAATGATATTCATGGTTTGTGAAATGTGCCCAGCAGATTCGGCCTGTTGCATTGCTGCATTTGAGATGTTCTGAATCAAGTCGGCTAGAGTATTAGAAACGCTCTGAACTTCTTCTAGTGCTTCACCAGCATCTTTTGCCAAACGCGCACCACGTACCACTTCGGACGTGGTTGACTCCATCGACATTACCGCTTCATTGGTATCAGCCTGAATCGTTTTTACCAGTGTTTCAATCTGCTTGGTAGCATTAGCAGAACGCTCAGCAAGACGTTGAACTTCATCAGCAACAACGGCAAAGCCTCGACCTGCTTCACCAGCCATTGAGGCCTGAATAGCCGCGTTCAATGCCAAAACGTTGGTTTGATCAGCAATATCATTGATCAAGCCGACGATATCGCCAATTTCTTGTGAAGACTCACCAAGGCGTTTGATACGCTTAGACGTTTCTTGAATCTGATCTCGAATGACATTCATACCTTCAATAGAGCGCTGTACAACCGCCGCGCCATTATGAGAGATAGCTACTGAACGCTGAGCAACAGTTGCAGATTCTGCCGCGTTGTTTGAAACTTGGTCAATCGACACCGTCATCTCATTGATAGCTGCTGATACACCTGCGATTTCTTGGGCTTGGTGTTCAGAAGCTTCGGCAAGCTCAACCGCATTCATCTGTGTTTGCTCTGAAGATTGAGAGACGCGAACAGCCGTATTGTTGATGACCAATACCAACTGACGCAACTGGTCAATTGCGAAGTTAACAGAATCGGCAATCGCCCCTGTAAAATCCTCTGATACCGTTGCATTGACAGTCAAATCCCCTTCTGCCAAATCTCCCAACTCATCTAGTAGACGTAGAATAGCTATCTGGTTACGTTCGTTCTCTTCTTGAATTTGACGAGCACGCTCAGATTCTGCTTCTGCTTCTTGACGACGACGTAAGGTTTCTTTTTCGATGAGTAACCGCTCCGAGCCACCGCGTTGCTTAAGCAAATTATAAAGAGCAAATAAGGTTCCCAGCACCCCTACGACAAATATCGCCACAGGTAACACCACAGCTTGATTGAAATCTACCAAATACTGACTCACTGACGACAGTGAATTGACCAGCCAGATCAGACAAGCCACACTTATTAGAACAAAAACGCCTAATAACACTCTCCACATACCATTCGCATCTTTGCTATCTACTGCTGTTTTGGTCGTACCAGTTGCAGATTTATTTATAACATCACTCATCGTACGTATTCCTTTCAGACAATTGTCAAAGTCTTATCGTGACTTTGACAATCTTACTGTTATAAAAGAAACAGTGATCAACAAAGTCTGTATGAATGCTGACATCCAAGCGTATCATGTCATTCGCCATTATTTTGTCATCAATATAATAGCCAATTAGGCTATCATCGACGGCTATATTGCAGCATCAGCATACTGCGGATCTTGCGCGAGCAAACTTGGCATAAAAACATACCAGTCCTGCTCATTTTTAAAAAATTTGCCATGATTATAAGGAGCAAAGGGCGAACTTGATTCAATGGCTTCTGCGCGGTATTGATCCTGAGTAAACTGCTCAATACCAATAACCTGATCTACCAATAGCCCTGAGAAAAAATCACCGTGATCTATAACCATCACTTTACGCTGGCTCATTTGTGCTAAGCGGCTCGGCACTTGTAAAAACTGAGACAAATCTGTTATGGGTAACAAACGACCACGGATATTGGCGATACCCAGCATCCAAGGCTTGACTAAAGGCAAGCTTGTATACTCTGGCATGGCCAAAACTTCTGAGACTTGACCCATTGGCGCGACCAAACGCTGCCCGCCAATCTCAAAGACCACACCTTGCCAGTCATACTCTTGTCCACCGCGACGGCCACTTTTGCGAGCACGTGCCAGATCGGCTAGACGCAGAAGCTCAATGAATCCTTTGGAAGCCACAAGCTACCCCATTACTTTATGAATGATATTCACCAAACCATTCTCATCAATTGGTTTCGCCATGTACTCTTTAGCACCCTGACGCTTACCCCAAACCCTATCGGTCTCTTGGTTTTTAGTACTAATCATAATCACAGGAATATGAGCGGTGGTTTTACCACGAGTTATTTTTCGAGTTGCCTGAAAGCCATTCATCTCAGGCATGACCACATCCATTAAGATAACATCTGGTAAATGTTCCGCCGCCATTTGACAGCCCTGCTCGCCATTTATCGCTTCTAATACTTTAAAATTATGTCTGGCAAGCATGTCGCGGAATTTTGCCATTTCAGATGGTGAGTCATCAATGACTAAGACAGTAGTCATGGGAATTTCCTTTGTTTTCAAAGATATCCTTTGGGATATATTAATAGATTTATTGAGACAAGCTGCATAGAAATAACAGGCCAAAAATGAATGGCGACGTAATTTTTTTACAGTTGCGACTAAATACTAAGCAATCATGAGTCAGGTTAAGTACTACCAAATACTTGACCCTACAACCTTATCAATATCAACAGGTATCTACATACCTATCTGCAAATATCCAGTCGAACCAGTACTTGCAGGTATTCAAACTAGCGGTACTGGTTAATTGCCTCAAACAACTCATCTTTACTAAATGGCTTGGTCAAATACTCATCAGATCCAACAATACGGCCTCTTGCTTTGTCAAACAAACCATCTTTAGACGACAACATAATGACTGGTTTGTTGGCATAATCTGGATTGTTCTTTATTAATGCACATGTTTGATAGCCATCTAAACGCGGCATCATGATGTCGACAAAAATAATATCTGGATTGTTATCAACGATTTTCGCTAAAGCATCAAAACCATCAATTGCGGTCACTACTTCACAACCTGCTTTTTGTAACAAGGTTTCTGCGGTACTGCGAATGGTTTTTGAATCATCAATCACCATTACTTTTAAGCCATCAAAATTATTTTCCATCATATTGTCCTATAAACGACTGTTTATTCTTAATGCTATCTATCAATACAAAATTTTAACGGTTATTTCCATCTGCCCTACTACTTATTATTAGACAACGATGGACAGCTAAATTTGCATTACCATGAGTTACGACAGCTAACTTACCTTCTGTCAGTATCTGCCTCTCAAATACGGCTTCAACATAGGTTACTATACGCACTTTTTTCTCAAGAATCTTACTAAATTAAAGCAGATTATCCGCTTATTAAATGAGTAATAACGCTTCGATCGATGCCTCTAAATGCCGTATTTTTTTCAGGTCTATTAACGCATTTTGTATTCAGCCACTATCATTTCTTGCTATCACTTTTATCAAAGACTGCAAGCCTACATCAGAAAAGTGACAACTCTATGATATTTTTGCATTATATAGAAACGAAAAATACATTGCTGAATAATTTTATTTTGTAATACAAATGTATCGTAATATTTCATTAAGCTTGTTTTAGCACAGTTATTAATTTTTTTCCAGATATTAACGATCCAATATTCGTACTGTTCAGTAATAAAAGCAGTAGAACTTATCTATCAGCGTAATTATTTTGATTGCGCCGCGGTGTTGAAAGCGCTATCTTCGTAAGCGGCATAAGGGTTTGGCAGTCGTTTTCCCTCATTGCTATTTACTATATAATACAATGACGACTACGATGGTGACTGCGATGACAGCTTCTCAAATTTTAAAGACCAGCACCTACTTAATCAGTGCTTTGATACTAGCTGCCTGTCAGCCCTCTGCACCTACCGACGAATCTGTGATGGTCGATGATAGTAGTACTGTAGATACACCTCTTGTTATTACCGATGATAGCGTCACCATTGCTCCAGACCATATATTAAGTATAAAACCATCGCGTTATCAGCCTAGTATTGGGCTACAAGGCAATCTTGAACCTGTCAAGCAAATCAAGCTCATGACTGCACATCCAGTGACTGTCGAAGAGGTATTGGTCACCGAAGGTCAGTTGGTAGAAAAAGATATGCCATTGCTCATCGTTCGACGTGTACGTTCAGACAACAGCGAAGCAAATTCATCCGATACTTTAGAAAGCAATACTTCAACATCAGCGAAACGCACTCAAGAGCAAGAGCTTACAAGCGAGTCCAGTGGTGCAAAGCTACCGGAGAATCACGATAAATCTAAATCGGCCAAATCTATAACGGCTGAAGACAAAATATCTGATCTACAAGAAGAAAACTCTTCACGATCTTCATCCACTAACGATGACAATGTTTCTGTCAAAGATGACGTAACCGATAGTGCCGATCAAGAAACGCATTCAAAATCACCGTATAACTTGGTCACAATACGTGCGAGTTTTGTAGGGCGCGTAGAAGGGTTACAGGTCAAAGCAGAAGATCAGCTCGTAGCTCGTACACCTCTTTTACAGCTAAATGATGAGACGCAGTTGTACTTTGTCTCATCGTTACCCATTCAGGCAAAGCCTCAGCTTTCGATTGGTCAGACTGTCAATTTTTCAGTGAATGGACAATCAGATAATTTTACCGGTCAAATCAGCAAGCTGACCACAACGAGTCAACCAAAAAAGCTTTTAGTGCATGTGGATGTGATTGAAAACAAAGCCAGTCGTGCCACATTATTGCCAAACATGAAAGTCATAGGACGTGTGGACTATGGTCAAATAGATGTGGGTACAATTGTACCCAAGCGTGCGCTTCACGATGTTGACTTGACAGAATTACAAAAGCCACCATACAAGCCACTAAGACCTTTAACGGCCAATGTATGGATTATTGGACAAGATCAGCGCTTGATGCGTCGGCCTATTGAGGTAGTAGAATATAATCCTACAACAAAACAATATTTAATTGCAGGTATTAGTAATGATAGTCTGATTTGTTTGGCAGACTTACCTGTTGATTCTAATGGTAAAAAAGTTATCGTTTCTTAATTAACAGCACTGACAGTTACATTACACAGAAACATTAACAAACCCGCTCTTGTTTTGTAACAGCCTAATTAGGCAATATAACGGTATTATATATGTCATTAACCGAGTATTTAGATTTTATATTTTTTCTATCTTGATGCTTATTTAAGGTTTTGAGACCTATCAGATGACTTAACCTATTAAATGCTTTGAAGTCTCACGATTGATTGGTTAAAGCTATCTGTATATGAAATATTTGATATATAAAGCATTCGGATGTATTACACTTTTGGTAACTATAACAACTAGAGGATAACCCATGAGCAAGCAAATTTTATTGATTGAAGACGATCCTGATTTGGCTGAGCTAATCAGCGACTATCTCACCATGAATTATTACGACGTCCATCATGCGGGACTCGGTCAGGAAGGGCTTGACTTATTAGATGCCAAAGAACGTGAAATTGATTTGGTTGTACTTGATTTGATGCTGCCTGATATGGACGGTATGCAAGTGTGTCAAAAAATTCGCGGTAACAAAAATAACATGACCAATAAAGTGCCGATCATCATGTTGACAGCTAAGGGTGATACGACAGATCGCGTTTTAGGTCTTGAAATGGGTGCTGATGATTATATCGCTAAGCCATTTGAGCCACGTGAACTATTGGCACGTATTCGTGCGGTTATTCGTCGGCACGAACAGCCCAATCAAGCAGACAGCCAATCAGATAGCTTAACGTTTGGTCGTTTGAGCGTGTTCCCTGATAGCCACGAAGTCACCATCGATGATGAGCCTGTTCGCCTGACGACGCATCAGTTTCAATTATTGCATTACTTTGCCACGCATTCTGGTAAAGTACTGAATCGCGAGCAACTTTGGCAAGCCATGCCAAACGATGACAGCTCAGACAATATTGATCGTGCCATTGACGTACATATTTCGCGCTTGCGTGCTTTGATTGAAGACAATCCACGTCAGCCAAAACGAATCATTACCGTACGCGGCGTTGGTTATCAATTTGCAACAGATCAGGTATAAGCATCTGATAAAAGAGATGGTTTAATGCAGCAGTTGGGATTTCGTTCCGTATTTGCCAAGCTATTTGCCAGTGTCATGCTGGCTCTTATATTGTTTGCCGTTGCTATGGTGTTATTGACACAACTTGTCCATGACAAAGATGCAGGTATTCGCTCCGAAGTCCTAGCCACGCAGATTTTGGGTCAAATCGACCCATTTTTGCATGAGCTGAATATCTCTGTTAGCAAAGATAACAGGTTACAGTCACGCTTTATGCTGGCTGTGGTCAAAAAAAGCTTTGATATTTTTGATGAGTCATTGCAAGCAAAGATGGGCTTGTATGACAGTGAAGGTCGTTTGTTGATGCAAACCGACAACAGTGACCTACCACTTGAATTGCCAGCACCACCTTCTTTATTGTCCCGTGTGTTTCCTTCGTTTGCAGATACCTCCCCTACCAAGCAAGCTCAAGTATATAGCAGCACTGGTTATACGCTTCTGTATGAATCACGTTTACCACCCAAAAAACCTGTACTTTCTGCTGCCCTAAATTTATTTACGGGTACGCTGCTCTTGCTCATCATCATGGCAGGCGTCCTGTGGGTGATTGCACGTACCATTACTTGGCGTATCAATCAGATGAGTCAGCAGATGGCACAATTGGGTGATGGTGATTTTACAGTGCGGGTAAACGCGCAAGGTAATGATGAGATTGCTTCGCTAGCACGTGGTTTCAACCAAGCCGCTCAAAAGATCGAACACCTTATCGATGCCAATAATTTACTGTTAGCGCACGCTTCGCATGAATTGCGTACGCCCATCACTCGTATCCGCTTGCAGATAGAGATGATGGATATGCTGACGGATCCCTTACCCGTCGATATCAAAGCAAAGTTTGATAAACGCGCTCAAGCAATTAATCGAGATTTATCAGGGCTTAATGATTTGGTAGAAAGCATTTTGCTGGTTAGCCGCTTGGATGCTGGTCATGCTTTGCAACAAGTGGAGCGCTTGGATTTGTATGACCTTATGAACCAAGAACGTCAACATTATCCTGAAGCCACTTTGATTGGTGAGCACATTATGATCGATGGTCAACCATCGATGCTGACTCATTTAATTCGTAACTTATTGACCAATGCCATGCTTCATGGCAAACCACCAGTCACGGTATTGCTGTATGGCGTTCAGAGCGTCGATCAAGCGGATGTTATTCCTGACTATCTATTACAAACCGTGCTTTGCAGCAGCTTTGTGGATTACAACAGTTCTGATTTTGATACTTATGAGCAACCCAATCATATCGATGAGTCTGCAGCACAAAATGACGCGTCTAGCACGTCTGAGAAAATGAAGGCTGAAACAGCAGAGGCGATGGCGATGTTACCGGCGCCACTTCTCTATAGAAATGGTGAAAGTCTTGTGTTAGAAGAGGATGGCAATACTGATGTGAATGTAGACAACAGCGCTGACAATCTTGACGCCAGTACCGTTTCAGCGGATGTTACTACTAAAGGCACTGCATCTAATGTAGAGTTATCTAAAACTTTAGTGAAAAATTCACTCAAATCCAATAGTACGTCGTCACTGATTGCCGACTATCATAGCTTCACCAACGATTTGACGGGTAAAATTAAGAAGGTCATGTGGAGAGCTGTTCCTGAGGACAAAATATCTTCTCAAAACAACCATATGTCAACTACCACAAATAGTGAAATGATTACTACATCTAAAGATGGTGCTGTCAGAAGTAATGATAAAACGCAAAACATTGATACTACGCCCAAATCGAACAAACCAGTCGCTGATTCAGCAGTGACTAAAAATGAGACTAAGAATGGCGAAGAAGCGTCTAGCGCACCGCGTAAAGAAGGCTTATTTTCTAAACATTTGAAAAAATCCAAAGCTGAACCAGAACGTCCGTTACCTAAGTATGCCGTGCTGGCTGTTATTGATGAAGGCACAGGCATTCCTGAGGACAAACGCGAAGAAGTGTTCAGTCCGTTTGTACGGTTGCAGCAAAAAAACAAAGGCTCAGGCTTAGGTTTATCATTGGTTTCACAAATCGTGACCGCCCATCAAGGTCGCATTCTTACCGATACGGTTAATGGTCATACTAGATTTTTGGTTATCATACCTGTCAAACACGATCCTCATTATCATCAGCACAACTAATGGATGGCGTTATCGAATCTATAATTTTTTAACGCCATCATCGCCCCTTACCTTCTCCAAAACACTTCTCACTAATAGCGATTAGTCATAAGCCAGTCACGGATGTGCATATCCAAAACACCGAATAATATGCTATATTAACGCCCCTTATTATAGGGTTATTGACGATTGTTATTGAATTGGCTTCTTTACGTTGTTAAGGAGGCATGACAATACGTTCTTGACTATTAAAAAAATTATTGAATTTTGAGCCCTCCATGAATGACATGATTGTCTTAAACGATGTGACCAAAAGTTTTTTAAGCGACCGATCAATCAAAAACGAAGACGGCAAACCGCATTGGTTTACTGCTGTTGAGCCGACGTCTCTCGCTGTAAAACAAGGGGAAATCTTTGGTCTAATGGGCTATTCGGGCGCAGGTAAATCGACCCTATTGCGCTTGATTAATATGCTTGAGCGTCCAGATTCAGGTCAAGTTATCATTGATGGAACTGACTTGACGACGTTGTCTGCCAAAGACTTACGCATTGCTCGGCACAATATTGGTATGATTTTTCAGCAGTTTAACCTCATGTCTAATCGCACCGTTTTTGATAACGTGGCTTTTAATTTAACAGTGTCAGGTTATCCCAGTCGTGATATTCATAAACGCGTCATGGAATGTCTTGAAATTGTCGATTTGATAGATCGGGCTGGTCATTATCCTGCACAGCTATCGGGTGGACAAAAGCAGCGCGTTGGTATTGCTCGAGCCATTGCACCAAGCCCAAAAGTCTTATTGGCTGACGAGCCAACTAGCGCACTTGATCCATCGACGACCCGCAGTCTATTGACCTGTCTACGCGACATCAATGAACAACTTGGCGTGACCATTGTGATTGTGACCCACGAGATGAGTGTTATTCGTAGGTTGTGTGATCGTGCTGCATTATTGCATCAAGGCAAATTGCTAGAAGTGGCAGAAGTAAGAGATGGTTTGATACAGGCAAATACCCAGATTGGCAAAGGCTTAGTCGTTGAGGACTAATGAGGCAGGAGAAATAAATATGTTAACTGGTACTGAATTATCCGCCTCTATAGACAAGTTGTTTGCGCTGCGCAAAGAGATTGTGGATGCTTTTATTGATACGTTCATTATGCTCGGCATTTCAACGACAGTCGCTATCGTCATTGGTGGTTTGTTTGGCGTGTTCCTGTTTTTATCAAGCGATCGTCAGTTTTTACAAAACAAAACCTTATACGGTGTACTTGGTGGTATCACCAACTTTATGCGTGCCTTCCCCTTTGTCATCTTGATGATTGCCATGAGTCCTTTTACCAAGGCCATCGTAGGTACTGGTATCGGACCAATCGCTGCCTCCTTAGTCTTGGCCATCGCCGGTTCGTTTTATTTTGCCCGTCTGGTCGAACAAAACTTACGTGAAGTACCGCGCGGGATTATTGAGGCGACCGAATCGATGGGCGCACGTCCTTTGACTATCATCAAGGTTTTATTGAATGAAGCGCGCTCTGGTCTTATATTGTCAGTAACGATTCTTTGTATCAGCTTGCTATCTTATTCGGCAGCGGCAGGTATGATTGGTGGTGGCGGTCTAGGTGACTTGGCAATTCGTTATGGCTATTATCGTTATCAAACGGAAGTAATGGTTTTTATCGTTCTGGTGCTATCTATCATGGTCATCTCGATTCAAGCCTCTGGCAACTGGTTGGCTAACCGCATGGACAAACGATAACCTCCTTTATAAAAAATAATAAGAAGGTATAACATACTCTTATTATGAATAAATACGAGGGTTTAATGCGCATTTGTCCTAAGCAAAATGCTTGACTTTGTTACTGAGACCCTTTAATTTTGTCACTAATTTAACATCCGTTAACTTAGCAGCATTATGATAATGTTGCTTTTTTAATGGGCAGATTTTGTTTTCTACTCTCTCTTATTAAGGAAGTTTCATGAAATTAACAGATATCAGCCGTCAGTTGGCGACTGCTTTTGCTGCCGTTGGCGTATCAGGCCTAGTATTGGTTGGTTGCAGCAACTCATCAGCACCAGAAGCCACCAAAGAGCCAGTGACAGAAGGCGCTACCGCCGAAACTGCTGCGAGCGATATCGATCCTGAGCATACAAAAATCGTTATCGGTACGACCGAAGGCGACTTTGCTGATATGGTACGTAACCAAGTTAAGAGCTCACTTGAAGCACAAGGTTATGAAGTTGAGTTAGTCGCTTTTACTGATTATGTGCGCCCGAACCTTGCCTTGGCAGAGGGTGACTTGGACATCAACATTTTCCAGCACAAACCGTACCTTGATAACTTCAAAAAAGAAAACAATCTTGATCTGGTCGAAGCATTCCAAGTACCAACCGCGCCACTTGGTATCTACTCTGGTAAAAAAACCAGTCTTGATGAAGCCTATAAAGGCATGAGTGTTTCTGCACCAAATGATCCAAGTAACTTTGCTCGTGCCCTTGTCATGATGAACGATCTTGGCTGGATCAAACTAAAAGACAATATTGATCCATTGACGGCATCGAAAACGGATATCGCTGACAACAGTAAATACGAGATCAACATCGTTGAGCTAGAAGCAGCTCAGTTACCGCGCGCTCGTGATGAAGTTGACTTCGCTGTTATCAATGGTAACTATGCAACCGATTCTGGTATCGAGTTATCAAGCGCTCTATTCCAAGAGCCAAGTTTTGCTTATGTTAACTGGTCAGCCATCAAGTCTGCTGACGTGGGCAAAAAGTGGGTTGAGGACGTGACCAACGCTTATAACTCAGAAGCATTTAAAAAGTATGCTCACGAAACTTTCCCAGGTTATAAGTATCCAAAAATGTGGGGAACGGATCATAGCGCCCATACAGATACTGCTGCAAGTACAGCGCCTGCAGAAGCCCCTGCACAGTAAGTTTTTATGTTAGAACCTGCTAGAAGCTAGCATATATTTTAGATTTTGAACGCCCATTGCTCAACGCGATGGGCGTTTTTTATAGCGCGGATTTTGACATTGTGTTTATAAAAGAGCTAACCCGATACTAAAAATGACGTTACAACCTGTTTGTCCTTTGTAGGAAAGCGTCACCTACTCTTTCACTTTGGCTGAGTTTTTCTTATAGTGGACAAGCTGAATATACGGATGAAGCTTACAGCGATCTAATCGTGCTTAAGTTTAGCTATATTGACCGTTGGTCAGATTAAGACTTAATGATATTAAACCATTGCTGAAAGACTTGATCCGTTAATTTTTTAAGGCAGACAAGACATGAGAAAACCACAATAAATAAGGATAATAATATGAGTACTAAAACTTATAATATGCGTACCGCTGGAAAAGCAAACATCCCTGTACTTGGCTTAGGTACTTGGCAATCAACAGGCCAAGACTGTCTGGCCGTTGTAAAAAAAGCGTTAGAGATGGGCTATGAGCACATTGATACCGCTCAAGCGTATGACAATGAAAAAGAAGTCGGACAAGGCATTAAACAGTCAGGTGTTGCTCGCGATAAATTCTTTTTGACCACTAAGATTTTTCCTGATGATATGAAGTTTCAACCAGAAAAATTGGTAGAAGCGGCGAAGCGCTCTTTAGAAAACCTAGATACAGATTATGTAGACTTATTACTACTGCATTGGCCTGATGATCGTGTTCCATTGTCTGAAACGATTCCTGCCTTATGTGAGCTACAAAAACAAGGCCTGACTCGACACATTGGTGTTTCTAACTTTAATATTGCCGATATCATTGAAGCAGAAAAATATGCCGACGTCCCTATTGTCGTAAACCAAGTTGAGTTCCACCCATTTATCAAACAAAATACTTTGCAAACTTTTCTGAATAATCATCATATTTTGTTGGAAGCTTATTCTCCATTAGCCCGTGGCGACGTTTTTGATAATGACATTATTAAAGAGATTGCCGATAAGCATAACGTAACACCTGCACAGATATCACTCGCTTGGATCTTGTCTGACAAGCATCGCGTTGCTATTCCAAAAACGTCTAACCCTGATCACTTGCAAGGAAACTTAGACGCTATCAAGGTAGAGCTGAGTGCTGACGAACTAGACAAGCTTGGTAGCTTAGCGCGTTCTGATGGCCGCAAAATTGAACATCCTGACTATAGCCCTGTTTGGGATGACTAATAGCGCATTGCTACTATTAAATGATAATTCCTAAAAAAGCCACCGATATTATCGGTGGCTTTTTTATATTGAGACAATTTTTCTGTCTTTATTGCTGGAGCGTTTGAGTCTCATGCACTTTTTCAGCAGGATTATATTGTTCAGAAGAAGGAATAGCGCCACTACGGTTGTTTTCTTTCATTGATTTGGCAACCTCAGGTGGCATATAGTTTTCATCATGCTTGGCCAATACTTCTCCAGCAACAAACGTATCGCCCTGCATTTTGCCAGTGGCAACAACTCCTGAGTTTTCAGCAAATAAATCAGGCAAGATACCTTGATAAGTCACAGGTACAGTCGATTTAAAATCTGTAATCGCAAACTCAATACTCAGTGGATCATTTGGCGCACGCTGAACGCTACCTGCCACCACCATACCCCCTGCGCGAATACGTTTGCCTTGCGGTGCTTCGCCTTTCGCAATGGCTGTCGCGTCAAAGTAGTAATCGGTTTGCTGACCAATGGCGTAAAGCACTAGCACCACGGCTATCGCCGCCCCTGCAAGTGTAAACATAACCCACATCAGTTTTTTGCGACGAACTGCGTTCATACCACTACCTCATTGATGACTCATTGTTTTACAAACTACCAATCTATAAAACAAAAAATATTGAAGAAACTACCATTAGAAAAACGTGCCAAAAATGTCTTTCTAATCGTACTCTTCTGGTGGCTATATGGTAGCATTTTTCGCACAAATCCATAAGCCTTATGAGGACTTAAAAAGGCATATCTTTATGATATTAGGAAGATTTTCTTATTTGTTAGACTCGAGTGAAGCCTTTGTCACAGTTGTTGGTACTTTGGCGGTACGCTGTGCTTGACGCGCTTGCTGAATGGTCAACTGCTTAATCAGTGCTTGTCTTTGGCGACGGCTGTAGATAATAAATACCAGTATTACGCCAATAGTGATTGCCCAACAAGACCACACAAAGACCCCATGCTTACCCATGGCAATAAATTCAGACACGCTATAAAAATAGGGCTGCATAATAGTTTCCTAGCCGTTATTTGTGTTGACCACGGATGTATTCTTTCACCCACGCTTTACCTTGATCGCGATACAAGATTAAGGTGTTGGTACGATAAATCGTCAATGTTGCGACCAGCAAATAACTACCAATAATCATCAGTAGCAATGGCATCCACATGTCTGCCGACATTTTTGGGGCAGCCGTTAATGTAAAGGTAGCGCCTTGATGCAAGGTATTCCACCACTCAACTGAGTACTTGATAATGGGCAAATTGACCGCACCAACAATGGATAAAATGGCGGCAGCTTTGCCTCGATTGGCTGTGTGTTCAAAAGCGGCAAATAGGGCCATGACACCTGCATATAAAAATGCCAAAATCAGCATAGAGGTCAAACGCGCATCCCAAACCCAGTAGGTGCCCCACGTGGGCTTTGCCCAAATAGAACCCGTCAATAAGCTAATCACACATAATAAGAACCCCATTGGAGCAAGTGCTTGAGCGACCAAACTGGCCGTCTTGATTTTCCAGACCAGATAAATCACACCCAATACCGCAAGGGTAAAATAGATAGAAATAGCAAGACTGGCTGCGGGTACATGTATAAAGATAATACGATAGCTATTGCCTTGCAGGTAATCAGGGGGCGCAAAAGCAAGTCCCCATATGCTACCGATTAGCAAGCAGATGCTAGCCAATATCGCAAGCCACTTAACCCAAGGCGCAAAAATACGAAAAAACTGTTTGGTACCCACAGTGGTTAAGAAGCCCTGCCAAATGCGTTGCCACAGGCTGGGAGATGAGACATTATTCAGGTTGGGCATGGGAATAAACCTATTACACAGCTTACTGGTGACGACCGATATAGCACATTATGAGCGCTATCATCTGCCAACCTGCTGGCGTTAAACACTGGATAGAATCTACAAAGAACGGCTTACGTACTTAATTGACTATTATAACAAAATTGCCAGTTTTCACCACGATGTTAATACATGAAGCGACAATACGAGAAGTTTTGGCAATATATTGACGGTACAGTTTCATGTTTAGTTCAGCCACGCCATTTTTAAAGTCATTGCAATGACCCATGGCATGACTAAGATTGAAACGATGCTGCCTGCTAATAACAAGGCCAATATGGGTAGACCATTGAGACCTGTGGCATATAGATCAACAGCGCCTGTTGCAAAAATCAGAACAGGCAATTGCATAGGTAAAGCAATCAATGGCACTAGCACTGCACCATTCTTCAATGATAGCGTCAAGCTACTGGCGATTGCAGACAGCATTAGCAGCATTGGGCTACCAGCGACGATAGAAGCCATTAATATCATGGTCTCAAACCAGCTCAGCTGAAACAAAGGCACCGCTAATAAACTGAGTATGGCCACAATGCCACTACTAAATACCCAGTGAATCGCTAAGCGAATCAGTACCCATAATGGCAGTGACGCTTTGGCAACAACCAATTGTGCCAAGGTGCCATTATCAAGGGCCGGCTTAAACAAACCATCCACACCCATTACCAGCGATAGTAAAGCCGCAATCCATACAGCGGACACGCCAAGTCGCTGTAATAGCGCAGGCTCGCTACCGACCGCCAGCGGAAACAAAGTAATAATCACCAAAAACAGTACCAAAGGATACAACCACTGCACTGCCCCTTGCTGCTTTACTTGCCACTCGCGTGCCCATAGCTGCATAAAACTGATACCACGCGACGTGTTCTCGATAGTATTGGCGCTTTTCTTCATCGCATGTATCGTCCTGTCTGTAGCATTATTGGCTCTTTTGCTAATCGCGCTTATATTATAGGGGGATAAAACCGTATTGATAGGTCAGTCTGAGAATGCTATCGCATGACAGGCTTTTAACATGACAGACCTTTGATAAGGTATCTAAACCATATACTCTGTCAGGTCGAGTACTTGATTGGCAACGCCGACTGTTTGATGGCTGGTCATCAAAATCGCGCCGCCTGCATGAGCAAAGTCGCACAATTTCTCTTCCATCCGCGCTACCATATCGACATCGAGCGCGGTAAAAGGCTCATCAAGCAGCCATAGCTGGGTCACATCAGGCGTCAAAAGATACAGCCTTGCAAGGGTGATACGGCGAGTTTGACCAGCGGATAAATGGCTTGAACTGATCGTTTCAAATCCTTGCAATCCGACCCAAGTAAGGGCAGCATCAATGTCTGCAGTGCTTGGCGTGATACCATATAAATTCAGTAAAAACGTCAGGTTTTGTGCCACAGTGAGATTGGGATGAATACCCAATTGATGCGATACATATAACGGCTGCACAGGTAAGCTTGCCACGCCTTGGTAACTCACCTCGCCTGTCAGTACTGGCAATAATCCTGCCAGCTGCATCAGTAGCGTCGTTTTCCCTGTCCCATTTGCACCAATCAGATGACAAATACTGCCCGCAGACAGCTGAAGCGTGACGGCTTCGCATAGCGGGATTTCACCACGCTGAACGGTCAGCTGATCAAGCACAAGTAAGGGCGTATCCAAAGCCGTCATCAAAACCTCTCGTTATTTATCAAGCGGCAGTCAATATTCATCACAAACAAGTACGATGTTCATGGCATAATACTTTATGCTTACCACAAACACACAGTATAACAAATTGTCGATTACTATGACCTCAAAACCTATGCAGACTTCAAAAGATAGCCAAAACCAAACGACTCAAACAGACATTGAGCATCACGCCGATATCGATCATAAGACAGATACCAAGCTTGATAAGTCTCAAGAAAGCCTATCAGAGACAAGCTTAACCATAGACAGCTTGATTGATGCGCAAGTGGATTTTATGCAGCAGTGGCTACGCAACCAAGCTCAACCGTTGAGTATAGAGGCGTGGCAATGGTTCGGTGCGCAGCCCTTAAACAAATATATTAGTCGTGACCATTTGCAGCATTTGATTAACGACTGGCTTCTTAATCAGCCAATGAGTGAGGCAATGCGTACTGATATTCGCGACATCTTGCATACGGTTATTTATCATCCCGTCAATGACAATGTACCTTTGTCAGAATTGATAGATGATACGCAAGTTGAAACGCTTGCCAATTATGTCGGTAGTCATGAGCAGCAGCGTAATATCTTAATTCATACGTTAGTTGGTAATGAGACCTTCACAGACTTATTGACGCAAACGCTGTATCACGCCATCAATGACTTTATGGAAACCACGCTAGAAAAAGCGGGCGGCGTTGGTAAACTGATGAAGCTTGGGCGTAGCTCTTTTGAAAAAGCCACCAACAGAAACCTTGATGAAAAACTGCAGGCATATTTGCATCGTAACATTAAGGATTTGGCGCACCGAGCAGAAGCCAACGCGCAAGCGCATTTATCCAACGAAGAAGTGGCGCGTTTACTCATCACGGGTTGGGCGCGTATCAAGGAGCAACCTGTCAGTCATCTACAAACCTACCTGCGTGATGAGCCTAATAACAGTAGTATCGATCATATCGAAGCTGGTATTCAACAAAGCTACAACCGTTTGCGTGTGTCGCCTTATTTGCATAGTCTGGTAGCAGCGGGTATTGATACATGGTACGCCAATCATCAGACGGATAGTATTGCCACCGTTGCTGCCAGCTTATATATTGATAAGCAAGCCATGACAGAATTTAGTACAGCGTTATTGCCTGTGGTATACGATGCCCTAGAAAGCCCATGGTTTACAGCGCTCACTCGCAAGATGCTACAAGCGTTTTATGATCAACCAAAAATCAAAGAGGGATTAATACTGAGTAACGGCTGACTTGCTGTTTGAAAGTATTTTTCAATATTTCACATTATCTACTGTTTATCACCCTATTATGAGCCAACGTAATAAACTCAGCTTGTGGCAAAAAATCAAACGATTTTTGACGACGTCCGCACCGCAATCTATCATTAATGGTGCTAACGAACCAACGACATCTGCCGTTAAAGAGGATGTGGCACCTTCAAGAAGCCATGAGGTATTCCGCAGTACTAGGCATAGTGATGACGGAGACAAAAATGACCGTAGCGAAATTGACGCTGTCTCTGATATGAACACTGGTCATAAACACTCGCAAACGATGCCTTCTGACTCCTCCGCTGACCAACATAAGCCTCACCATACGCCAATTGTTGATTTCTTAAAAACCTATTTTAATGAAAAGCAATGGCACTATACGCACTATCAACCCAAAACCAATGATGGTCAGCAATCACATCATTTGTCACTGCGAATGCGTCATAAAGACCTCAACTGTGGCTACCTGTTTCGCGCTCAAGAAGAGAGCAAACTGCTGGCCGTCTATGGTGTCTTACCGTTTTTGATACCAGAGAGTCATCAGAGTGCTGCAATGTTATTAATCACGCAGCTCAATTACGACATGCTGATTGGCAATATAGAAATGGATGTCAATGATGGTGAGATACGTTACAAAAACGCCATCGATGTTGAAGCAGTGGGTATTAATGAAAAAGTGGTCGATCATTTACTACAAAGCGTGGTTGCCATGACGACGGTCGCTCACGAGTTATTCAACAACTTAATCAATAATCAAGATCCAGAAGAAGACGTGCAAACTTTACTGATGACGTTACGCCAAGACGTAGATTCACGCACGTTTTTTTTGCCCACGCAGTTCGTGCAGTAAAGCCCTATTACCGTCCGCCATTGGTACTTAGGCTCATGTATAAAGGTGTTCTTACCAGCACTTTGCTCTCAAAAATTCTCAACCTTCATTCCATAAGAACCTATTTAATATTATGCTAAAAATTGCTTATTCTGACATTTTTCGTTATTCCGTTCCGGACAAACACCGTTTTCCGATGCAAAAATATACGCTCATTCCTGAGCGTCTGTTGGCTGAGGGCACCATCACTACCGATAATTTTTTTGCGCCTGCTCGGCTGAGTGAAGACGAGATTTTGACCACTCACACGCAAGGCTACTGGCAGCAGCTCAAAACCCAAACACTGCCACGAAAAGAGGCTCGAGCCATTGGTTTTGAGATGACACCAACGCTGGTAGAACGCGGCCGCTATATCGCCCATGCGACTTATGAATGTGCTTTGTATGCACAACAGTATGGCGTAGCGATGAATGTGGCAGGCGGCACGCATCACGCATTTGCTGATCATGGTGAAGGATTTTGTGTATTCAACGACGTTTGTATTGCCAGCAATTTATTACTCAATCGCGGACAGGCACAAAAGATTTTGGTAGTGGATTTGGATGTCCATCAAGGTAATGGTAACGCGAGCATCATGGCAAACGAATCACGTGTTTTTGTCTTTAGTATGCATGGTGCCAAAAACTATCCGTTCCGTAAGCAGGTATCTGACTTAGATATTGAACTGGACAATGACACTGGTGATGAAGAGTATTTACGTATTTTAAAAGACACGCTACCAGGCTTAATCACTGAGTTTGCGCCAGACCTGATATTTTATCAATCTGCTGTCGATGTGCTTGCGACCGACAAACTCGGAAAACTGGGGTTAACGATAGAGGGATGTAAGGCACGTGATGAGTATGTGCTACATCAAGCAAAACTCGCTGACATTCCTATTGCCATTGTGATGGGCGGCGGCTATTCAGAAGACATCGAAGATGTGGTGGAAGCGCACTGTAATACGTTTCGTTTGGCGCAGCAGATTTACTTTGGGCAAACGGCTGATTAGGGCTAGGAAATAAATGATAAGTGCTTAACTGATAACGGCATAAGGCAAGATGACATGGCAAAAATACTGATAGGTTTGGGCATACTGCTGGTGATTATCGGCGTTATTTGGCTGTTGTTTCCCAATGCATTTTCGTGGATAGGCAATCTGCCAGGCGATATTAAGCACACTTCAGGCAACACACGGGTGTGTTTTCCTGTGGTTACCATGATCGTTATCAGTATTGTCGCTACTATCTTATTAAATATTTTTAACCGCTAAATAAACCGTTTGCACGTACTTTTTAATTGTACGCACTTTTTTAGCATCATTACAATGCATCTGTTGAGACAGTATATGCTTAGAAAAAAGCGACAATTCCTTGCCAGCCTACGCGTATACCAAGTACTGTCAAAATCAACAAAATAAGCTGACGAAAGCGAGCTTGCGGCAGATAACGACGCAGACGAATACCAACCAAAAGCGCAACAATAGACAATATGCTTAGCACTGTAATTAGCTGCCATTCCCCACTACTTAGTGCCATAAGAGGCTCACGTAGAACGATAATTTGAGCAACTTTGCCCAAAAAATAGCACATATTGCCCACTTTGGCGATCGTGTTTTTATCGTCGCTGGCAGACAACAAGTACATCATCAGCACAGTAGACATGGCATTGGTGGCCCCGCCAATGACACCTGCACTAAACCCAACAATGATCAGTACGGGCTTAGTATCGGGCAAACGAAACTGCTTACCCAATAAGGTACTGATGACATAAAAGCCAATAACAGCGGCTAATGCTAGCAAAATATAAGCACTGTCTATCCACAATAGCAGCTTTGCGCCCAAAATACTGCCAACCAAGCTGGTTAACGCAAGCAACCAATAACGTCTGCCATAATAAATAAAGTTTTGCCAAATCGTACGTCCGCCGCCAGCCAGCCAAGTCATCACATTGACCACTAAAGAGGGGAAAATAACCAAGACAATGGCATGTTGCAACGGATAAATACTAGCAAGCGCAGTGGTCGTCACCAAAGTCGCACCTAGCCCGCTGATACCATGTAACAAGGACGCCAACGCAAAAACAGCAACCAGCAATAACGTCTGCGTGCTCTCGTCAGCGAACAGTCCCGTCATCTCTGACAGCCTGCTCAACGCTTACTATCTCTATATATAACGACACGATTAATCATCCTGGCGTTGCCAGATTGCTTCACCAATGATAGTCACTAATTGCTCAGCAATGTAATCTTTGCTTGCCTTGTCTAGTGTGACTGGCTCGCGCTTGTAATGCTCAGAAAAGAATACTTGCATGGCGTTGTCATCACTGGCAAAGCCAATATCGGCTCGTGACACATCATTGCAAGCAATCAAATCTAAATCTTTAGAGATCAACTTACCACGTGCATAACGCTCAACATCTTGTGTTTCTGCCGCAAAACCCACGACAAACAGCTCAGGATGAGCAAGCGAGATAGTGGCTAAGATATCAGGGTTTTTGACCAAACTGAGCGTCATCGCCTCTTGTGTCTTTTTGATTTTTTGCGGGGCGGCTTCTTCGGTGCGATAATCCGCCACGGCTGCAGTCGCAATGAAAACATCAGCGGCTCTTACACTCTCATTGCTAGTAACTGCATGTGCTTCGCTATGTTCACTGTGCTCATCATCGCAGTCGCAGTCGTCATGATGATCATGCTCGTGGTGGTGCTCATGATGATGGTCGTGATCGTGGTCATGTTCCTCTTCAAACATAAACTGAAGCTCGTGATGGGTGCCATCGACGCACTGCTGTGCAGCAAGTAACATCTCTTTAGCAGACAACACATCGATACGTTTGACATTCAGTGGCGTCGGCAGGGCCACTTTACCGCCAGCAATTAAAATCACTTCAGCACCAGCAGCGACGCAAGCACGTGCCAGTGCAAAACCCATCTTGCCAGTAGAGTGATTCGATAAGTAACGTACTGGATCAATGGCTTCTACCGTTGCGCCTGCTGTAATCACAACTCTTTTGCCAGCCAATAGCTGCGGCGTCGTCTGCATGGCTGTAAATAAAAGAACTTCAGCCAGTAATTGTTCAGGCTCAGGCAAACGCCCTGCACCCACATCTCCGCACGCTTGCTCACCACTTGCTGGTTGGATGATCTGATAATTCATATCGCGCAATGTCTGTACGTTCAGATTCACTGCTGGATGCGCCCACATCTGCTGGTTCATGGCTGGTGCAATGAGAACAGGTGCTGTCGTGGCAAGGCACACCGTGGTCAATAAATCATCGGCCATACCCATCGAAAGTCGAGCAAGCGTATTGGCAGAAGCGGGAGCAATAACGACTAAGTCGGCCCATTTCGCCAATTCAATATGTCCCATGCCTGCTTCTGCTTTTTCGTCAAGCAATGAGACATGTACCTCATTGCCCGTCAGCGCTTGCAGCGTCAAAGGAGTGATAAAAGCTTGCGCGCCTGTGGTCATAATGACACGCACATCAAAGCCCGACTTAACTAATAAGCGAGCAAAAATAGCAGATTTGTAAGCGGCGATACCGCCAGTGATAGCAAGCACAATATTGGACATAAGCGTGGCATCAATATAAAAGTTGAAAGATAAAATTGCGCTTATAGTAACAATTATGAGATAAGTTAGGTAAGATTTTGCGTATTTAACGGTAGTATTTGATCAAGCTATTTGTGACCAACTTATTTAAGGAGAAATAATGGCAATTAAAGACTGGCATGAAGAAGACAGACCACGCGAAAAACTACTGAAATTTGGGGCAGCACACCTTACCGATGCAGAGATTTTGGCCATATTTTTACGCACAGGAACACAATCACAGTCCGCCATTGAGCTGGCCCGCCATTTGATCGAAAAGTTTGGCAGCTTGGCTGAATTGTTAGCAGCGCCTCAAGACATCGTTTTGGGTTGTCATGGTATGGGCCCTGCCAAATATGCGCAGATACTTGCTTCGCTTGAGATGGGTACACGCTACTTAGACAGTAAGCTTAAAACTGGTCAAGCGCTTGGACGCTCTCAAGTGGTGAAAGACTATATTAGTACGCAGTTACGCGGTGAGCATCGTGAAGTCTTTGCCGTTCTGTGTTTGGATAATGGGCTCAAGCTTTTAGATTTTGAAATATTGTTTACAGGTGGTATTTCATCGTGTTCTGTCTGCATCAAACATGTATTACGGCATGCTTTGAGCCATGCTACCAGCCAGCTTATTGTCGCTCATAATCATCCACATACCGATGCCAAACCTTCAACGGCTGATAACTTATTGACTTATGAGCTCAAAAAAGCGTGCGATTTATTGGATATAGCGCTTGTCGATCACATCATTGTTGGACGAAACGATACTTTATCTTATGCGGAAAGCGGCTTAGCACCATTTAATTAATAAGGTCCTAACGAATTATTCTTATAAATTAATCCTATGAGCAACCCAAATATGATACATATTATCGACACAGCGTAGCATTTCACCTATTGATAGTTATAAGTAACTGTTTCATATTGTTAACCAATCGTATCTTTTACTTATTGAAAAGAAGAAAAGCAGTAGATAAAACAATAACTATCGTGATCTAAAAACCTCATTCATATATTTTTCACGCTTTTAGTTCAGCGTCATCAAGGAGACAGTCATGGCCATTGGCTTATTTATTTTGGCAATCATCATTCAATTAGCCATGGTTCTGGCCATCTTTTTGTTATCTTTATCTCGAGTGACTGGCAGCGTTGCTGCGCTCGTAACGGTTATTGTGACCGCAATAATCAGTCCTTGGTCACTCTTTTTGGGTATACCGATCGCCCTGCTTTGCTTGGTTCTTCTTGTGACGCCGCTTCGACAGTCTCTGATCACCAAACGTGTTTACAAAACCTTGGGCGGTGCCATGCCAAGTATGAGTGACACGGAGCGTGAAGCCTTAGATGCAGGTACCAGCTGGTGGGAAAAAGAGCTATTCATGGGCGCCCCCAATTGGGATACATTTGCCCAATATCCGTATCCAACCCTATCAGAAAGAGAGCAAAGCTTTATCGATAATGAAGTAGAAACGCTTTGCGCCATGCTGGACGAGTGGAAAATTCAGCATGAGGATAAAGAGCTGTCACCTGAAGCTTGGCAATTCATTAAGAGCAATGGCTTTTTAGGTCTTATTATTCCAAAAGAGTTCGGTGGTCTAGAATTTAGCTCTTATGCCCAAAGCCGTGTGATGAGTAAAATCGCTTCGCGCTCACCAACAGCTGCAGTGACTTGTATGGTGCCAAACTCACTCGGTCCTGGTGAGCTTTTAATGCATTATGGTACGGACGAACAAAAACAACGCTGGCTGCCAGGTTTGGCAAAAGGAGATGAAGTACCTTGCTTTGGCTTGACGGGCCCTGAGGCAGGTTCTGATGCGGGCGCTATTCCTGATACGGGTGTAGTCTGCTATGGCATTCATGAAGGCGAGCAAGTGCTAGGTCTGCGTATGAATTTCTCAAAACGCTGGATTACCTTGGCCCCTATCGCGACAGTTGTGGGCTTGGCATTCAAAATGCATGACCCAGAAGGTTTACTAGGTAATCCGAAAAAGACCGACTATGGTATTACTTGTGCGCTGGTGCCAGCCAAGCATAAAGGTGTCATGATAGGACCTCGCCATAACCCCATTGGCTCACCTTTCATGAACGGTACGGTCGATGGGAAAGATGTCTTTATCCCATTGGATTACATTATTGGCGGCGTCGAAAATGCAGGTCGTGGCTGGCGTATGTTGATGGAATGCTTGGGCGTTGGCCGCGGTATCTCCTTGCCTGCCCTATCCACATCAGCCAGTGAAATGACATATTTGTCTGTCGGTGCGTTTGCCAAAGTGCGTGAACAGTTTAAAATTTCAGTTGGTAAGTTTGAAGGTGTTCAAGACGCAACCAGTCGCATGGCCAGTAACACTTACATGCTAGAGGCATTCCGTCATTTGGTCACGTGTGGTCTCAACCAAGGTGGTACGCCATCTGTTATGACAGCCATGGCAAAATATTATGCCACTGAAACCATGCGCGGTGTGGTTAATGATGGTATGGATGTCGTCGGTGGTCGTGCCGTACAAATGGGTCCGCGCAACTTTTTGGCGACGCCTTATCAAGCAATTCCTGTCTCTATCACGGTTGAGGGTGCCAATATCTTGACACGCTCGTTGATGATTTTTGGTCAAGGCGCCATGCGCTGCCACCCTTATCTGTTTGATGAGCTGCAATTACTTCAAAGTGAAGATAAAGAAGGCGCACTTAAGCAATTCGACAATTTATTCTTTAAGCATTTGGGTTATACCTTCAATCGCGGCGCCAAAGCTTTTGTCGCAGGCTATGTCGGCGGTAGTAGTCATGCGCCAAGTTTCGCTGATAACTTTACCCTTCCTTATTACAAGCACATCAATCGTTTGAGTGCAGGATTTGCTTTGACCGCTGACATGGCATTGGGTTTACTCGCAGGCGATTTAAAACGCAAAGAGATGCTGTCTGGTCGATTGGCTGATATTCATGGGCACTTATTTATCAGCACCGCTATCTTGCAGTTTTACCAGCATGGCACTAAGTCAGAAGCTGAACGTTTGCATGCTGAGGTGGCGCTACAAAACAGCTTATATACCATTCAAGAAGCTTTCTTATCACTCTTTGACAACTTCCCAAATCGTATGGCGGCAAGTGTGGTAAGTTTTGTGACCTTTCCAAGTGGTCGTATCTTTACGCCGCCAAGTGATGAGCTCAAACGCCAGTTAGGGGATGTTTTCATGGACGATTTTGAGGCCAACCCTTTCCGTGACTATCTCAAAACCATGGTCTACTACAATACTGATGCAGATGATGTGACTGGCCGTATGGAAAATGCTTATCAAGCTCTTGTTGGCATCGAACCCTTATGGCAGAAATTCAAAAAAGCCGAACATAAAGACAGTTTTGAAGGTCTTACGTTTGAAGACCATGTGGTTTATGCCAGCCAAAAAGGAGATATCACGGAAGAAGAAGCAGAAGTGCTTATTCAATACAATGCCTTGCGCTTTGACTCGCTGTTAACGGATGTATTCGATAAGCATTTATTGAAAGCGCAAGTACGTCGTAACCCCCATAGTCTTGATAATGCGGTACATCAACTCACTGATTATGCCCAATTAAAAAATGACGCTCAGACCAGAAATGGTATCATCCCTGACGGCGAGGTTGCCTCAGACAATCTGTCAGTGTCTGACACTGACAGTGTTGATAAAAAGACTGGTGATGCCAATCCCAACCATGGTTATGAGAGCGATGGCGATGTAGAGATGGTTTCTGAACAAAGCACAGTTGAAGAAGTGCGCACTCAAACTGACTTTGGTGACACCAATCCCGATGCAGAAGCACTGGATCATCGCCACCGTGATGCTGCCTCTCATTTAAATGAGCGCATGAGTAATAATCATAGCATGCATAAACACAGTATCGATGATATCGAACCTGTAGAGCAAACCGACACGCCTGAAAAATCAGATATGGTAAAAAACCGCGTAGAAGAGCCGGCTATCACCGATACCGCCAATACTACCGGCACCACCGATGACATTGATAGCAAGTGGCAAGATGGTCTACGTCGTGACGAGAATGACAAGACTTAAAGATGGTACGTTTTTGGAGATATAAGCATCAACTGCAAATATAATGTACCACCGCCTACTATGATTTGAATTAAAAAAAGACCGTTCAGCTTGGACGGTCTTTTTTTTTACTGCATATCGCCATATTTGATAACCATAGACTTGGTGACCCTTCCCTCTCTTTGGCCCATCACTCAACCCCCTTAATTATTAGCTAAAAAAATAAGTACGTCTTAATTTATAAAAAAAGTTGCAGTTACCTTAACAATTAATTTATATTGTGCAGGAAATTGACATGAAGTCACAGATGTGAAATTTACAACCTTAGAGAATTCAGGTAAAGGCATATAAATCAGTAATATATTGTTTGCTTCCTGATACTGGGTGCTGTGTATAAAAGGATAGAGTTTATGTGGAAAAATATGGGACTGACAGGCAAGATCATTGTTGCCATGGTGCTCGGTATTATACTGGGTCTATTTATAAACTATTCAGGACTGAACACTGAAGGCAGTTTTGTTCATACGTATATCACAAATGGGTTCTTCGCTATTATTGGCAAGCTGTTTGTTAACTCATTAAAAATGTTGGTCGTTCCATTAGTATTGATCTCACTGATTTGCGGTGTTTGCGGCATTGGTGATATCCGACTGCTTGGTCGTATCGGTAGCAGAACGTTTTTTATCTATATGATGACAACGGCACTAGCCATTGCCACTGCGATTGGACTTGGTATTGTATTTGGTATCGGTAAAGGCATGGACATCGCAACTGAAGCGGCATTTGAAGCTGAGTCAGCGCCGCCTCTGTTAGATGTGTTTTCTAACATCATTCCATCAAACCCCATCAGTGCGATGGCGAATGGTGACATGCTATCGATTATTTTCTTTGCTATTTTAATCGGTATTAGTATTTTGATGGTTGGTAAGCCTGCCAAAGGCTTGGTACAAAGCTTAGAGCTGATTAATGAAGTCATCTTAAAGATGGTGACCATCATTATGAACCTTGCCCCATATGGTGTTTTTGCCTTATTGGCCAAGGCTATGTCAGAGCTTGGTTTGGACCTTATTTGGTCATTACTTGGCTACGTTGCCGTACTGGTTGGCTCATTGGCTTTCCACTTCTTTATCACCATGATGATTGTGCTCAAGCTGTTTTCAGGCTTGTCTGTCAAAACGTTTTTGACAAAAATGCGCGAAGTGCAAATTTTTGCCTTCAGTACGTCAAGCTCAAACGCGACCATCCCTATTACTTTACGTACCGTCACCAAACGAATGGGGGTCGATAACTCAGTTGCTTCCTTTACCGTTCCTTTTGGTGCGACCATCAACATGGATGGTACGGCCATCATGCAAGGGACGGCAACCATTTTCATTGCCAATATCTATGGCATTGATTTGGGCGTGACCGATTATCTGGTCGTGATTCTCATGTCGGTACTGGCCTCTATCGGAACTGCAGGTGTGCCTGGTGTTGGTCTGATTATGTTGTCAATGGTATTTGCACAAGTGGGCTTACCTATCGAAGGTATCGGCCTAATCCTAGGTGTGGATCGTATCCTTGATATGTTACGTACTGCTGTAAACGTCGGCGGTGATGCGGCGGTAACTGCTATTGTGGCAAAATCAGAAGGTAAAATGGACTTAGCGATTTATAATGACCCTGATGCTGGCACCAAAGATGTATTCGATGGTCACATTGATGAAAACAATGAACGCGAATTCTCTGAAGTCTTCCATGACGGAGTAATGGGTAGTGAGTACGATGATGTTGATCGTCGTCGTTAATTATCTAGATTAAATAAGTCGTCACAAAAAAACCTCAGCACATCATCTCATGGGCTGAGGTTTTTTATGGGCGATAGAATAGACGTATCGTCACTCATTGCTATCGCTTAACGCCACTTTGTCCTTAACGGCATTATCCCATCACGTATTTGGTGATCATCGCCAAGCACACGAGTACGATTAAAGGTCGAATCAATTTACTGCCACCTTTAACCACCATATGAGAACCAAAATACGCGCCTACCGCTTGTCCAACCATCATCGCCAATCCTACCTTCCACAGAACGTTGCCGCCCAAGATAAAAAATATTAATGAGCCAATATTGGTAGATAGGTTCAACACTTTAGCAGCACCAGTTGCCTCAATAATCTGACGGCCACGTAATGCTACATTACCAAGCGCAAAGAACATTCCGGTCCCAGGTCCAATATAACCATCATAAAAACCAATCACAGGTGCCGCCACTTTTTGCCACATCCCTTCTGAGATGCGCGGGGTTGCTTCTACTTCTCCAAGCTTGGGGGCAAATAACGTATAAATCCCGATAGCAGCAATCAAAAATGGAATCAGTTTTTCAAGCAAATCTGGTGGTGACATTTGGACGGCAATAGTACCAATCACAGAACCGATAAAAGCGGCAATGATAGCGACTTTAATACGTTGAGGCTTAACCACCCCTTTTCTAATCATTGTAATAGAGGCGGCTAGCGCGCCAGAGGCAGCTTGTAACTTATTGGTACCAAGCGTCAAGACGGGCGGAATGTTAGCCAGTAACATGGCAGGTATGGTTAATAGACCGCCGCCACCAGCAATCGCATCGATAAAACCGGCTAGCACCGCCACAGCGGTAAGCATTAAGATAATCTCTAAAGAGAGGGATACGTCCATGACACTGACCTTCAAAACAGATAATAAAAACAGAGACAGCCCAAAAAATTCGGCTAAAAAAAATTGCTATTAGATAAGCAATGGCATTACTGATAGGTGCTAGAGCGCTCACTGCGCTTTATACAACGTCAATCATTATAAGGATAAAACCATAAAAAAAACCAAAAACATAAAAAAGTCTGCTAAATTTGTCTCATTACTCATTAAATATTCGAAATAAACGGCTTTAACCTAAAAAGATTTAACGAGTTGCAACTACTTTGTCTGTCATATCCCCTTTATAATATCGTTATTATGAATATAGCAGGAAGCACTCATAACTTTTGGTTAGCGTATTTTGTTGTTTATATGAATAAGAGCATGAGAAACTACGCTTTTCTATCTGTGACGTTGAACCGCGTGACAGGATAGATATTTGAGGTTATTTAATACATTTGTACTTAGTAAATGAGGATGATATGGCAATACGAAGGATTAAGGCATTTTTTGAGTTTGAAGCGGCAGGCGGGATTGTTTTGGCATTGGCTGCCATTGCTGCAATGATCATTGCCAACTCCCCTCTGAGTGTTTGGTACGAAGGATTTATACACGCACCTGTCGCCATCCAGATAGGCGAATTCGGTATTGCCAAAGATGCACACCACTGGATCAACGATGGTCTGATGGCGATTTTCTTTTTCTTAGTTGGACTTGAGCTTAAGCGTGAAGTCTTGATCGGCGAGCTGTCTAACGTCAAACAAATCATACTGCCAGCTGGTGCTGCTTTGGGCGGTATGATTTTCCCAGCCATTGTTTATTTGCTATTTAACTACCATGAGCCTGAGTTTTGGAAAGGATGGGCCATTCCAGCGGCGACTGATATTGCTTTTGCCCTTGGTATTTTGAGTCTTTTGGGCAGCCGCGTACCCAACTCTTTAAAAGTATTTTTGGTGTCTATTGCTATCTTTGATGACATTGGTGCCATCTTAATCATCGCGCTATTTTATACCAGCGAATTGTCATTACAATCGTTAGCGGTAGCTGGTTTATGTCTGCCTGCTTTATACTTTTTGAATCGTCGTAACGTCACTAGAATCACGCCTTATTTGCTTATTGGTGTGATTATGTGGATTGCCGTACTCAAATCTGGCATTCATGCAACCTTGGCTGGAGTGGTTTTAGCACTCTTTATTCCAATGTTTGACCGCACCGATCCTGAGCACTCTCCACTTGAAGAATTAGAACACGACTTACACAACACAGTCGCCTTTGGTATTTTGCCAATATTTGCTTTTGCAAACTCTGGTATATCACTCCAAGGGGCTGGTCTTGAGGAATTGTTCCATTCTGTTCCACTTGGTATTGCCGCTGGTCTGTTCATCGGAAAACAGTTAGGCGTTATGATTATGTGCTGGTTAATCTTTAAGCTTGGTATCTCAACCATGCCAAGAGGCATGAATTTCAAGCAAATCTACGGCGCCGCTTTATTGTGCGGTGTTGGTTTTACGATGAGTTTGTTTATCGGTGGTCTGGCATTCGCAGGCGACACCACAATGTTCGACGAGCGCCTAGGCATTATCATGGGTTCAATCGTTTCTGGTATCGCAGGTTACCTCATGCTCAAATTTAGCTTAAAAGAGAATGTGAGTGGAACGTCTGTAGATTTAACCCGTCCACATTGATGACAGAATGAGCTACTCAAATGCCGTTTGGCAAATGGGTGGCTCATTTTTATTATCATCATATAAAATGTCATACCAAATTGGTGCCATTACAGGAATAGATATTGATATCGTTGGCATTGTGAGAGATTTCATCATAAAGGCAATAGATAAATATGGATTCTACAGATTTCAGTGATGAAGCAAATCGTGCATCTGCCATCTCTTCAGAACAAAAGAGCTCGGCAGAACCTTATCAGCGTCATGGACGTACAACGGCTCTTGACGACCATAGCGATCTACAAGTCTTAAAACGCGTCAAACGCTATTTATTGCCGAAAAACTTTGTCATCTCGCACGATTTATTAGAAGAGATGGTAGCTGGTTACGATATTGGTGATCCGCTCGCAGATGCACTAGCCGCTGATGGCATTCGCTTTGCTAAGCCATTACAACAGCACATTATCAGTAACAACAGCGACGATGTACTCAAAAACAATGCCAATTTTCGGGCATTGACAGAGCAATTTAGCTGCCATCCTGATTGGTTCGATCCCAAGCTTGCACACATTGGAGCAGTTGCTTACCGACGTTATCCCTTGATGTTGATTTGGCTATTGCGTAATGTTGCCCTGATGGCAGGCTATAGTATACCTGCCCTCTCTCTCCCTCTGATTCAGACTGGTGCACTGATGCATGATGCGCTACCGCGGCTAATGCGTACCTACGCTTATATTTTAGCGGTCTCTGAGCATCCTCAATCAAACATGAGCGCGCACCTCAATCGTCAACCGATTGAGCAAGTACTGGCTATTGGTTCTGAAGGCTGGCGGCAGTCTATCCAAGTGCGACAGATTCATACCTTGGTACGTCAAAACTTACTCAAAGGTAAAGGCAATGCTGCCAACGGTATCATCACTGAAGCCGACCAGCACCATAATCCTGATGGCAGCTGGAACACGGCATATTGGGGCGTGCCGATTAATCAAACCGATATGATTGCCACCCATTTGCAGTTTTCGCTGTTAATTATGCGCGGACTACGGCTGCTTGGTGCCCGCATTAGTAAAGAGGAAGCGGCAGGTATTTTGCATCTGTGGAATTTGGCCAGCTATTGGATGGGCGTTGATTTACAGCGCTTACCGAAAGATGAGGCGGTTTGCTGGGAGTGGTTGTATACGTATCTGTCGATTCAGCAGCTTGATTTTAAGATGGGACAGCCACTGGCAAAAGCCTTGCACGACTTACCACGTCAGCTCATGGGTGAAGACAACCGCCGAGGCCGCTTCGTTGAGATGGTCAATGCCAGCGTGACGCGTACTCTAGTCGGCGATGACATTGGTGACGGACTGGATTTACCAAAATCAAAAATACGGTTTGGTGTCCTGTCCTCAGTGCCTATCTTGTTTGCGCTTGATACCGCCCGCCAGCACAATCGCAGCATTGATAAAAAATTAGAAGCTTTTCGTGCCCAGCGTCAAGACAATATGAATTGGTGGCTAAAGAAAAACGATGACTACTATAAATAAGTACTGACGCAAAACATCGTTCATGAGGTCACTATTTCAACTTAAACTCAATGTCTTTCCAAGCCTCGTACTATGACAGACTATCCATTAATACGTTTACAAGCGTGTATTCTGGACACGATAATACCAATCAAGCTGCCGATCAAAGCCAGTTTCTAATAGGCTGGCGATGACACGCCCAGTCAAACCCCAAACGGTTTCTCCATCCACTTGCCAACTTGGCGTAAGCAGGGTCGACGTCTGCTCTTGCATGGTGTATTCAACGGCATACTCGACAGTCGGCTGAGTGAGTAACGACTCAAAATCTGCCCAAAATATGCGAGAGATTTCCCCAAGTTCGGGCACCAATACCAAATCGGGTGCAATCAATGCCACAATTGGCCGTACTGTCAGACCGCTTTTGGAGGTTTGTATAGGTAGCTGACCGAGCAATTGCACCTTGCTTGGTGGTAGAGCGGTTTCTTCGCACGCTTCACGCAAAGCCGTGATGACATTATTGCCATCACCCTGATCGTGTTTACCGCCTACACAAGACACTTCACCAGCATGACTATTCATATGGGCAGCGCGGCGCGTGAGTAGCAATTTTGGATGACGCTCATGAGTGATCGCCACCAATACCGAGGCATCTGCAATTGGTGTCTGATATAGACTGTCTAAGACACGCGCGCTATAAGAAGTGTTGTAATCGTTGTGGCGTATTGGATGATTGATGGCAGTGACGGTTTCTTGCTGTACGCGTTCAGCCAATTTTCTGAGTGTGGGATAGCGAATAAACGTTGGTACAGCCACGCTAAATTTATTAAAGACATCAAGATTGTTGGGTATGGTCATTATCAAATCCTATGGGTGGTCATCATCATATTATTTATGATGGTGCCTATCTCAGCATGCCAGTATAACCTGTCGATGGTGTGGCAGCTTTTCTTATTCATCAGCTTATCGCTATAGACAATGATTGTGCCATGTTTATCAAAATACTACCCATGCCTA
This sequence comes from Psychrobacter sp. 1176_08, assembly GCF_052850615.1. Classification (NCBI taxonomy): domain Bacteria; kingdom Pseudomonadati; phylum Pseudomonadota; class Gammaproteobacteria; order Moraxellales; family Moraxellaceae; genus Psychrobacter; species Psychrobacter sp. 1176_08. The sequence goes on along the minus strand of NZ_VXCU01000002.1, from coordinate 89,559 downwards.
TATAAGATATTCTCTTTTGATAAATGCAACAGTGGGTATAAATACCAATGCTTATTCTCATTGTGTACAGCCTTTGTTATATCGATTGCCTATATATCTCGGTAATGTCCAAAATTTAATGTTAATTCTTTGTCATTATGCCTGCTCTTTCATGTCTCTATGCCATATATCATCTGTTTTTGATCAACATATTTTTATATGTCTATACCATTTTTGCACCACCTTATTCAGTCTTGATTTAACTTATCGGTTAACACGACAACATTTTTAAATTACCAAACCTCAACTTAGCAATATTCCAAAATAGGTGTCTGGATATTATGATGAGCTCCGACAGACTGTGATAAATATAGAATATCTACTTTGAGATATCAATTTTGACATATCCATATAAAAAGGACTTCACACAGCCTTGTCATACATACAAACTATAAATTAACTATAAATTAACTATAAATAAGATAAAGGATACGAGTTATGACAGACCAAATCGACAGCATGATGCCACCTGCTGAATATATCAATGATAGTTACAAAGGCTCAGGCAAACTGGCTGAAAAACGCGTTTTGATCACTGGCGGAGACAGCGGTATCGGACGTGCCGTTGCTTTTCATATGGCACGCGAAGGTGCCAAAGTCGCCATCCTTTATCATTCTGACGAAGAAAGCGCAAATGAGACACGTGAAGGCATCGAAGCGGAAGGCGCAGACGCTCTAGTGTTGCAAGGTGATACGGCAGACAGTAACAGTTGTAAAGAAGCAGTAGAAGCTGTCGTGGCACAATGGGGCAGCATTGATGTATTAGTAAATAACGCTGGTATGCAAAAGCCGTATCATGATTTATCGGAAGTCAGCGATGAGGATTGGCAGCAGCACTTTGATGTCAATATGTCAGGAATGTTTTATGCGACCCGCGCCGCTCTTGAGCACATGAAAGAAGGCGACAGTATCATTAATACGACGTCCGTTAATGCGTATGTCGGCAATGATGTTTTGGTACCTTATACCGCGACCAAAGGCGCTATCGTCGGCTATACCCGCGCGCTATCGCAACAACTACTTAGTCGCGGCATTCGCGTTAATCAGGTGGCACCAGGCCCTGTAGTGAGTGAGATTCAACTGGTATTTAAAGACTTTGATAAAGATATTTTAGAGTCGATGTCCTCACCAATGGGTCGTATGGGTCAGCCACGTGAGATGGGGCCTGCCTATGTATTTCTTGCTTGCCAAGACAGTAGCTTTGTGACGGGTCAAACGCTCCATATCAATGGAGGCATGATTACCAATGGCTGATATCAATGATGTGCTACATCCTCCGAGTATTGCTACCTATTGAACGGACAGCCTTACACATCGTCACTGGTTGCTCGCTGATGTTTTATACCATGGGCTGAAACGGCCAATACTGCCTGTTTATGCTTCTGTAGCAGGCAGTTTACGCATGCAGATGCTGAGCTCTGATCGTCATTGATAAGCTCCTATCCCTCACTTTAAAAACCCTTGATAGAAATTGACAAATGCTATCAGGGTTTTTAGATAAAGCAGCCTCATATAATCCTGACGATGCTTAGTATGGGTAAGAATAAAACGCTTGGTACTATACGAAATACTGTTTATTGCGAAGAACTTTATATACAAAAGCAAACATCAGAATGGTCAAAAACCTTTTAAGATAAGTGGATACACGATATTTATAAAAAATAAGGCAGGTAATATGGGCTATTGTCTACAATGCGGTCATAAAGCAGAACGCAAAATACCACCCACAGATAATGTACCGCGTTTGGTATGTCCCAATTGCCACTATATTCATTATGAAAATCCAAAAGTAATTTGTGGCTCACTTGTGATTCATGAAAACCGAGTGCTTCTGTGTCGCCGTGCCATCGAACCGCAATATGGACTTTGGACCTTGCCAGCCGGATTTATGGAAAATGGCGAAACCATGGCTGAAGGAGCGGCACGTGAGAGCTATGAAGAGGCAGAAGCAGTGGTTATCAACCCGCGCTTATACTGTCTGTATGACATTCCTGATATCGGTCAAATCTATAGTATCTATCTAACAGAGTTAAAAGACGGCGCGTATGGTATCGGCTCTGAGAGCCTTGACTGTGCTTTGTTTAAAGAAGAAGACATTCCATGGGATGAGATTGCTTTTGAAGCAGTACGTCGCACGCTAAACAGCTACTTTGAAGACCGTAAAACATTCGATACATATGCTCAATTTCCGGTTCATCAAGACTATATCGGCAAAGATCAAAGTATTAAACGCTATTAACCTCGTACGATAAGCACAAAAGACCATACAAAAGTTGTTGGTAAAAACCATTGATAAGAATTATGCTAAGTCATTAGTATAGACCCTTATCGATGGTTTTTTATTGTCTGACGTTAACTGCTTCATCTGACTTGCGAGAATATCATGCTGACTTTGTTGCAACGTTCCTTATCGCTACTATCATTCACTCCTTTATTGCCACTGACCATCGCCATGACATTGCTCAGTACAACCAGTCATGCAAATGACACACCACTTACTGCCAAACAATCAGATCCACAGGCACTTGGCTGGATGCAAGGTTTTCCGCCGCCCAATGACAAGCTGATAGCGCAGCCGTCCTCTGATTTTTTTAGTTTTCCAAAGCTACGTTGGACAGTTTGCCACATTCGTGAGCTAATGCCGACCACCGAAGTCAGTCGCGGTATCGGTGCACCCTCCGAGCTCAATTATGAGCTGGATAAAAACATTGATGCCATTACCTTTACTCCCACTGGTAGTAATCGCTCGATGACATGGCAAGAATCATTGGACGCCAACTATACGGACGGCATTATGATCTTGCATCACGGTAAGGTGGTATATGAGCGTCAAAATGGCTGTCTCAATGAGCTCGGCCAACATGCTGCGATGTCGATGACCAAATCGATGACAGGGCTATTGGCAGAGATTCTCGTGACCGAAGGAAAGCTTGACGATGGTGCATTGGTTGCCTCTATCATTCCTGAGTTAGCAGATAGCGGTTTTGGAGATGCAACCGTACGTCAAGTCATGGATATGACCACTGCGCTGGACTATAGCGAAGACTATGCCGATCCCAATGCGGATATTTGGAAATATTCAGAAGCGGCCAGCCCACTACCGAAACCCAGAGATTATGACGGGTCTAATGGCTACTTTGAATACCTTCAAACGGTCAAGAAAAAAGGCGAGCATGGGAATGCCTTTAATTATCAAACCATTAACAGCGATACGCTGGGTTGGATCATTGCGCGTACCACTGGCAAAGCGGTCAATAACCTACTCTCTGAGCGCATATGGCAAAAAATCGGCGCTGAACAAAGTGCCTATATGACGGTTGATGCCAAAGGTACGCCATTTGCAGGCGGTGGTATCAGTGCAGGCTTGCATGATATGGCACGCATTGGTAGCCTCATGCTGAATAAAGGCGAGATTAACGGTGAGCGTCTGTTTCCAGCAGCGGTAGTAGAGCATATCGAGGCTGGCGGTAACAAGGCTGCTTTTGCCAAGGCAAATTACAAACAACTCAAAAATGGCAGCTATAAAAGCATGTGGTGGTCATACGACAACCCCACACCCGTCTACTCGGCTCGCGGCGTCCATGGGCAAAGGATTTATATTGATCCAGTAGCTGACATGGTCATTGTCCGTTTTGCCTCGCATCCTGATGCCAGTAATGGCAAAAATGACCCGACTACCATTCCTGCTTTTAAAGCAGTCGCCAATTACTTGATCAAAAAGTAATGGCTTATAAGTCAACGCTATAAAAAGTAAAGACCATAAACAACCGCCGCTTTCATCATACATCGAAAGCGGCGGTTTTCTTATATAGTTCATTTACTTTACAGGAGCACAGTGCTATTAGCTTTTAATTTTACACACATTAAAGCCCAATGCTTTTACCTGACTTTCTTTGTCATAAGGCGCTAGAACCGCACGTACATGCTCTTGCCCTTGCAAGTATTGTTTGGCAACACGCTGCAAATCAGCAACGGTCACGGACAAGATGGCCGCACGCATTTTGCGCTGCCAGTCTGCGCCGCGACGATGCAAGTCAGCAAAGCAGGCTTTGATTGCCTCCCCTGCAGGAGAGCCAGGTTTATCCATACCAGAGATAATACCGAGGATGGCTTCTTCTAACTGCTCATCGGTTTGCGGCTCGTTTAACAGCCATTCGATACTGGCATCAAAATGGGCAAAGGTCTCAGCACACTGAGGATCACGATAACTGAAGAATTTAAAGGCACAGGCATTGGCATCATAACCGGCACCACCGCCATAAGCCCCGCCGCGCTCACGAATGGCACTGTGCAAATAGCCGTTTCGTAAGTAAGGCGCTAATACCATCAATGCAGCGGTATCAGGATGGTCGGCTGCAGGTACCGTATAAGCGCTGGCATTATGATAAACGTTGGTCGGAACCAACCATGCCAAATCTTCAACCGCTACTGATTCACCTTCAACATCATTTAGATGTAAGTCTGCAAACTCGCTTGGGACATTGTCATCAATACCGCGATCAGAGTTGGTTAATTTTTCTGCAAGCGCTGGTGCTTGGCTGTCTTTCCAACTGTCGACAATTAAGTTACTCAACCGCTCAGTTTGCTCGGCTTCACAGATAATAACCGCATGTTTGGGCAAGCTAATCAAACGCTGATGCAAGTCCATCAAGCTGGTCGCAAGCTTATCCCATTGCGCATCGTCAGTACTCGCATGTGTTAAGAAATCTTTCAGTGCATTCAAGGCGGGAAGACCGCTGCGCACATACTCTAGCTGCGCTTGACGACTCATACCGCGACTGGCTATCTGCATGGCATACGAATGTCCAGAACCTGCAAGGTTTGATTGCCAGCTCGCTTGACGCTGCTGCAAAATCTCTTTGATACGGTCATGCTCACTAAAGACACTATGCTCCATGACTTCTTTGAGCAGATCAATCGCTTCAGGCTTACGGTTCAGCGCACGCGTCGCGACCACAAAATAACTGCTGATAGACTGACTATTGGCAATATCAGTACGTTGACTGATACGCGCAGTCACTCCAGAAGAATGCGCCGCTTGCTTGGCTTGCATGTCATGAGCACTGATCGAGTCGGTGCCAAGCTCTGACAATAAACTTAGATAAATAGGCAGCAATGGATGATTAATCACCTCATCTACTGGCAACTGGTCACTATTGACGCCACCAATGGCATCGGTCAATGGCACAATGACTTGATAATAGTAGATACCATTGGTACCTGCTTCATATTCAAATAAAGTGCTGTCTTGTCCACTCAAACGTACCGTTTTTTGCGTGCCTTGCTTAAAGCTAATGTCCGTTGGGACATCTTCTAGACCCACTTTTGGCAATAAGCTCAAATCATCCGGCGCTGCTTGGCGCGCAGCCAAATCGAGCGCTTGCTTATGCAAAATGTCTTTATCATCAGCCGTCAAATCCATCGCGATAGTGTCTAAACGGGTCTGCTCTGCAGCAGCCAGACGAGCCGTTTTTTCACTGTCTGGCGTCAAGGTGACACGCACACGGTGAGTGTTGTCGAGCAAATGGGTTTTGATTAAATTGGGCAACCACGCTTTATCTTTCACCTGCTCACGTAACCATTGTAGATGCTCATCCACTTCCCAAACATCGATAGGGTTGCCATCGTGGATAGCGGTACTAAAGCCTTCTAGCATTAGATTTAGACCATAAGGAACGCTATCACCACCGATATGACGTTGATCAATCTCTATCTGATGCAAAATGGTTTCGATGGTTTCATCATCGACTGGTTCGCTTGCAACTTTGGTCAGCAAATCTATGATGCCCTGCTCGACCGCTTCGGCATGCTCAGGGTTTGAGCCACGTAGACCGGTATAAAAGACCATTTCGTAATGACTGTCATCGAGTCCCAGTAATGGACTAGGTGCTTTGCCTAGAGGATGGCTGTCCAAATACGCACGCAGCGGTGAGCCTGAATGTTCAACCAACACCCCTTCTAATAAACGGAGCGCCAGACGCTGCTTTGGATCGGTAATAGACGGTAGCAGCCAAGCAACGACATGATGCGTTTGGTCTGGGCCTGCCTCATCAGCGGTATAAGTATCGGTGGCGCTAATTGGCGCAGACAAGCGCTGCTCTGGACGTGAGACGTGCTTTTTGCCAGCTTCAAACTGAATCAACGCATCTTCATGAATCTTGGTCTGTGTCTCAGCCACTGGAATATTACCAAAGCTCATGATCACGCTGTTCGATGGATGATAATGGCTTTGATGAAACGCCACCAACTCAGGATGTGTCAAATCAGGAATATCAGCAGGATCACCGCCTGAATTGTAATGATACGTCGTCGTTGGGAATAAGTGATGAGCGACAGCATGATAAAGCTGATCAATCTCACCACTCATCGCCCCTTTCATCTCATTAAATACAATACCCTTAAAATGCGGTTTGTCCTCGCTATCCAACTCAACACGAATGCCTTCTTGAGCAAAATCAAGCGGATGAATATTGGGAAAAAATGACGCGTCAAGATAGACCGCAAGCAAGTTAAAATAGTCGTTTTTGTTTTGCGTGGCATACGGATATGCCGTCCAATCAGCGGCAGTCATCGCATTCATAAAAGTATTGAGCGAGCGCTTAATCATCGAAAAGAACGGATCACGGACTGGGAATTTTTCAGAACCACATAAGGCGACATGCTCTAGGATGTGCGCCTCACCTTTTGAGTCCATGGGCTGGGTACGAAAGCCCACCAAAAAAGCGTTTTCATCACTTGGGTGTGCCAAATGATAATGCATTGCACCTGTTTTGACATGTTGACTGATCAACACATCCATCGAAAGCGCCTCAATATGGCGATGCTCAATCAGCTCAAACGCTGGATGCAGGGTCAGGTCAGCAGTGAATAGCGTGTCAGTCATAGTGTTCCTTATAGAGTGTTTTTACCTGAGTAAGTATCAGCGTGAGGTTCGAGTAAAAATTATGCATCTCTTACTTTACTTGAGTAAAAACCAATAATGAATAAAAATTACGAGTACAAGATAATGGCTACAAGATAAATCGTTTTATCTGTCATTGATATCAATCAGTACAAAAAATTTTGGGTAATATTCGTATGTCATAGCGGTATATGTAATGGCACTGTTGCATCCATTAATAGGAATTTGCCTAACGGTATTAGATGGGGCTAAGCATTTAATAAGTCAAGGTACGCTCTAAAAGATAGGCCAGAAAGCCATAGGAAAGGTAGCTAGACCTTAAAATCTAAATATGTTTAGTGAATGTTCCTGATTTAATGATGTTACTTAACAGCGGGCATTAGTAGTGTTATAGTGAAAACTATCTGTCACAAGGAGCTGCTCATGAGTTACCAACATGTTTTATTGGTCACTGACTTAATGTCCGATGCTGATTTGGTTGCGCAAAAGGCCAAACGTATCCTCGCTGGCGCTCCCAATGCCAAATTGTCTGTGCTGCATATCGTTGAAGATGACATGGTGCGCTTCGGTTATGAGCTTGTCCCTTCGTCTAGCCTCACAGGCGACGTCGATGGTGAAAAGTGGCAAGAAGCACGTGCTAAACTTGCGCGCTTTCTTGAGCGCAATGAGCTAGAAGTCTTTAATTCTGAGGTAACCGCTGCCATCTCTAACAGTAAGGGTATTGTTAATTACTGTCATAAAAAAAACGTTGATTTACTTATTATTGGACGTCATGAGCGTCATGGTATCGCCGCTTGGTTAGTGACTGCCACGGCGGATAGTATATTGCCAAATGTCCCTTGTGATAGCTTAGTGGTCAAGCTTAATAAGCCTGTAGAAAAATAATTGGTACTGCGCACTATGTAATTGAGTCTGTCATTTATAGATGCTGTCGCTTTGACATACTAAAGACAGTCAAGCTTTACTTCACAGCACCTTGCCGTAGTGCTATAGTTATAATCATCTGTCACAAGGAGAAGCACATGAGTTACGAACATATATTATTGGTCACTGACTTGCTCTCTGATGCCGATATAGTCGCCCAAAAAGCCAAACGCATCGTGGAGAATCGTCCTAATGCCAAGTTATCGGTATTGCATATTGTGAAAGACACCATGGTTGGCTTCGGCTATGAGCTGGTGCCAGCCTCAAGCTTATACGATCAGATTGATGATGAACGTTGCCAAGAAGCGCGTGCCAAGCTGGCACAGTTTTTGGATCGCAATGAGCTACACGACGTCAATTCTGAAGTGACCACGGCCATCTCTAACAGTGAAGGTATCGTCAATTATTGCCACAAGCATGAAGTTGATCTATTGGTGATCGGTCGTCACAATCGACATGGCATTGCCGCATGGCTCAGCGGCGCTACCGCAGACAACATCCTGCCAAACGTGCCTTGCGATAGCTTGGTCGTAAGACTGGATAAACCAGTCAACGAATAACGTAAATCAGATAGGTTATTTTATAAAACGTCCCATAGCACATTTGCTTATGGGACGTTTTTTATTGCGGTTTCTTTGATATTGACGCCTCTGTCAAAATATCAATGAAGGTCTGCCAAATGGGACTTTGATGGCGGGCTTTGTGCCAGACCAACCACCATGTCCGCGACAGATCAATACCTGCCACTTTTACCTGTACCAGCTTTCCTGATGCCAGCTCGGTCTCAATCACATGCTGAGACAAACAGCCAAGACCGATATCTGCCATCACCATGTGCTTGATCGCTTCTGATTGTTGAATCGCCATGACAATCTCAGCATTGGGTAAATGCTTCAATAACTGCTCATCGATAATTTGCCGAGTGCCTGACCCTGCCTCACGTACCAATAATGGTAACCGTGCCAACTGTTCCAGACTCAGCTCATAACACCCATTATCATCATTATATGACGCTAGCTCTATCAACCATTGGCTATCTCGCTTGGCAAAAACCTTTAAGGTATCCGTGCGCCAAGCACGTTGCTCAATGGTTTTCATGTCTGTCGGACGCGGTACGCCCTCCACTAGCGCAATATCAATATTTAACTGTTCAATCTCGCTGACTACTTCCTGGGTATTGGCAATATACATGTCCACATTGGCATCTGGTAGCGTCTCATAGAGCGTAGCAAGCAGCGACGGCAACACATAATTCCCAATCGTGGTACTTGTACCAATACGAATCTGCCCTGCTTGGTGCTTATGATAATGCTCTAGCGTCAATGCTTGACCTAAGATTGCTTGCGCCTGTACATAAATGGGATGGGCATTGGGATGATGATTGAGCCTGCGACCAACACGCTCAAACAATGGCATTTGTAGCCTCGACTCCAATTCACTCAGAGCGCTACTGACCGCCGACTGTGATAAGTGTAACTCCTCACTAGCACGGCTGGTACTGCCCGTCTGATAAATACTGACAAAGACAGACAGCTGTTTGAGCGTGATTTTTGGTAATGTCTGAACCGACTTTTTCATTATTTCAATACTATATTAGTGGATGATACTCAGGAGCGGTGCATTATTTATTCTTCAGACGTGTAAGCAGATGGAGTCATTTTATTTTTTGAGCTGAATCAGCTATAGCGAAATTAACACCATGGCTGTATACGTTAACCTAAAAAACCGATAGTTTCTATCTCATTAATCTGTTTTTATTATAGATTGTCCTGTTTTATACTGACCAATCATAAGCTTATGCTTATTTTGATTATAGATGATAGGACAGTCATTCATGCATGCTTTAGCACAAACCGTTGACCATTATTGCCCAACCAACCGCCATTTGGCAGGACTGGTAGTGGTACTGGTCGGCAGTTTGTTTTGTTTATGGCTCAATACCAGTCTCGATACTTGGACAGCAGGACGTGTGGTTGGACTGTCATCTTTAACCTTGGCAATTTTGCTTGGTATGGTATTGGGCAATACCGTTTACCCTAGTGTGTCTGATCGCTTGAGTGTGGGTGTGGCCTTCGCCAAAGGTCAGATACTGCGCCTTGCCATTATGCTTTATGGCTTTAAGCTGACTTTGACGCAAGTATCAGGGGTGGGTATGCCTGCCATCATGATCGATGCTCTTGTATTGACATCCACCTTTCTACTCACGTATTGGCTCGGTACAAGATGGCTAAAGGTAGATAGACAGACTACATTACTGATTGGCTCGGGGGCAAGTATTTGCGGCGCAGCAGCAGTCATTGCCGCAGAACCAGTAATCAAAGCCGAAGCACATAAAGTCACTATCGCCGTGGCTACCGTCGTGGTCTTTGGTACGGTCGCTATGCTCCTCTACCCACTCTTGCATCACATAGGCTGGCTGCAACCTTGGCTCAGTACTGAGCAATACGGGATCTATACGGGCTCAACCATTCATGAAGTGGCACAAGTGGTGGTGGCAGGTAATGCTATCAGTACTGAGGTTGGCGATACGGCGGTCGTCACCAAGATGATACGGGTGATGATGCTAGCGCCTTTTTTGCTTATTTTGTCTTTTGCTTTAACCAAAAGTAAGAACGATGATACTGACCGTAATGAACGACCTTCTATCGTAAAACGCCTAAAAGAAGTCCAAGTCCCTTGGTTCGCGTTTATCTTTATCGCTATTGTCTTACTACATACGTGGGTGCCAATGAGTGCAGGTTTTGAGCGTAGTATGGTCATACTCGATGATGTGTTGCTCACGATGGCGATGTTTGCCCTTGGTTTAACCACCCACTTAAGCGCTATCAAGCAAGCTGGCATCAAGCCTCTTATTTTGGGTGCGACTATGTTTGTTTGGCTCATTGTTGGTGGTGGGTTGATCAATGTTGCGGTCAGCTTAATGTATAGTCGATTCTAAATAAAATAGATTAACGCTGAACTGGAATAAATTTTTCTTACTTACTGTGCCTTCGCAGACAGAGGCTGCGAAAAATTTATTCCAGCACGCTGTTTCATTTTGATATTGAACTTACTACATTAAATCACTGCGTCTGATCTATTTATCATTATCCAACATTTAAAATGCCTACGACCATAGCGATGGTCGTAGGCATTTTTGGTTCTGTGTGCTGTTAACGCTAGAGTATAGACGAAAAAAAACGAACCCGAAGGTTCGTTTTTTAAACATCTATTTATCTACCTGTCTATAAAAGACAAATTAGATAGCAACGATGTTATGTGCTTGTGGGCCTTTTTGGCCTTGAGTTACAGTGAACTCAACTTCTTGGCCTTCAGCCAAAGTTTTGAAACCTGAACCAGTGATTTCGCTGTAATGAGCAAAAACGTCTGCGCCAGTTTCTGGAGCGATAAAACCAAAGCCTTTAGCTTCGTTGAACCACTTAACTGTACCTTTTTGAGTATCTGACATATTGATAATCCTACTTTTAAATTTATTAATGGTCTAGTGACCGATAACGCTTGCAAATAGCTACTGAACGATAAATATTAAAACGAAGGATTATAACTAATACTACGAGGTAATGATTTGGTGCAGAACTGCTCTTAAGCTTGGACGTATTATAAGGGGAACATTCTTGCATCGCAAGCCTTATCTCATATTTCGTGTAACTGACATCCATTTATCACCGTTTTTGCCTCTAATTGCAGCGATTTTAAGCGTTTGGCAAACGAAATAAATAGACTGCTACTCCACTACAAACGGCGGCTACCAGCCATGCGACCCATAGCATATCGGCAGGTAAACGATAAAACAACATACTCGTTGAGATGGTCATCATGATCGTTGCCAGCCATTTGGCATATAAAGGTACGGCGTGATTTTTTTCCCAATCACGGACAAACTTACCAAAATACTTGTGATTGATGAGCCAAAAGTGAAAGCGCCTAGAGCTACGCGCCCAGCAGCCTGCTGCCAGCAATATAAAAGGAGCGGTTGGCATCACAGGTAATAGCGCACCAACAATCCCCAATACAAAAAATATCCAGCCCAATATTACAAATGTCCAACGCACCGCTGGACTTTTGGATTGATTGGTTTTTGGACGGTAGTAAAAAGCTTTTTTGTTAGCACTCATAAGATTGGTGTCATTTGGCAATATAAATAGTAGAAATTAAGTGGCTTTAAATTTTTAATAAAGAAGCGACCTGTATAGGTCAATCAGCATGCAATATCGCTGAAAATGGTACAAGGTTATTTTTGCTTTTTTGTGTTTGTTATTTATCAATCGGATATTTTTTATTTGGCAAAAAATATTGAGAGTTTCAGTAAAATTTTAGTAGAAGAATCATAAAAACTGGTGCATAATCGCCTTTCTAACGAACTATTGTTCTAGTCAATAGTTAATATGTTAAAGGTTGTGTTATTAGGTAACTTTCTATTTTTGTATAAGGTTAGATTCGTCAATCTTGGCATTCCATTGCTACTCCCTGTGTTTATTTATCCTCCGTTTTCTTCTACTTTGTATCGTTACAAGGACATATATGGCCACATTGTTTAACCTATCATCCCTCAAAATGCTCACGCTACCTTTAGCAATCGCCGCTGTCACTATATTTAGTGGTTGTGCGACGACTACAAGTCCAGAAGCACGCTCAGCCTATGATAAGACGCAGCAAAACCTAAAATCTCAATCAGTTAGTATTATCAGTGATGGTTGTGTATTGCTGGTTGAGATAGGTAACGACAATATTATGTATAAACAATCTGATGCGGTATCCGTTGCCATCGCTAACACGCTAAAAGATAAGCTTAACGAAAAGGGTCTTACTGTTAGCAATGTATCATCACCATTTATCTGTGGTGCTATGACACAAAAAGAGCTGGGTGAGATGGATATAGTAATGACTGAAGGCGCTAAAGATGTATTGAATACGAATTATCCAATCTTGAGCGCTAACAATACTTTTGATGGCGTGACCAATCAAGCATATCTAAACCTTTATACAGCGCTCGTAAACGTTAAAAAAGAATATGCAAATAGTCAGAAAACGGGTTCAAACACAGCGCTAAATTTAGATGCTGCTAGCTTGAACACTATTCGCCAAACCGAAGGCACTAATAAAGTATTCGTTGTTTTTGCTGCTGCGAACAAACAGTCATTTGGTTTGAGACTTGCTGCGGCTTCTACCTCTCCACTAGCAGGCGCGCTAATGAACAGAGCACCTGGTCAAGATTATGCTATTCATTTAGTTAACTTAGCGACCAGTCAAGTTGAATGGACAAAATTTGGCAAGATAGAATCAGAGGTATTCAAAAAGCCAGTTACAGGCACTATCGTAACCAAAAAAATCCTTGACCCTTTATACCCTGAATAAGTACTCGTTTATCTACAAATATTAATTACCTAAAAAACCCGCCCATAATTAAATTATGGGCGGAGTTTTAGTATCTTATATAACATTTCTATCTTACTTTTTGATACGTGGGTCGTGTTTTTCGTTATCTCTCTTAAATTTGCTCTCTAAATTTTTCCACCGTTTATTTCTACTGCCAAGGGCTATTATATGCAAAGACTTGTTCTCTTAACCTCAAGTATTTTAACAGCTACTTTAACGCTAACGGCATGTGGGGGTGGCGGTGGTGGCAATTCAGCCCCTTCAAATACGCCAGTACAACCTACCGAACCTCCTACATTGCCTACACCAAAACCACCAGTAGACACTAAACCTGACGTTATCGAAAAAAATACGGTGAGTGGTGTTATAACGGACAATAATAGTGTACCGCTTGCAAATGCAACCGTTGTGCTTGGTCGAAATACCGTTATAACGAATAAAACAGGGGCTTATACGTTTGACTTAAACAAAGCTCTAAAAAATGATATAAGACCTAGCACTATCATGGTTAAAAAGCAGGGCTATTTCACTACCATTAAGGAAATGCCTTTTTTACCTGATCAAGCATATAAGCTCAATATAAACTTAGCAGCAGATCAAATCTCTGAAGTTTTTGAAACCCGTTATAGATTCTCCCACCTGTTCGATTCTCAAGCAGGAGTCCACATTAGCTTTAATAGCGTTGCAAACAGCGATGGTCAAATCTATAACGGTACAGCTAATGTAGCTACTAGCTACTATAGCCCCGATTCAATGGTAGGCTCGAATACTTTTGTATCTCCTCTATCTGGTCAAAGACGAAATGGAAAAACTACGACTGACCTTACTAATGTAGGTATTTTTGAAGTTAAGTTAACCGATACGGTGGGCAATAATTTGGTATTGGCGGAGAACAATAGCCTTACTCTTACCTTTCCTGAAACATCAACAGATCAAAACTTAAAGACTATTCCCCTCTGGCACTACGACGAAAAAAAGGCAATTTGGATAGAAGAAGGTGTGGCAGAGCGCCAAGATGTTAGCGACTATGAAAGCTATTATCAGGCAGACGTGTCTAGTCTTGGATTATGGTCATTAAGCATTCCACTTGACCAACATTCAGCATGGATTGAAGGCTGCGCCCTTGATAGCAAGTCAAATAAGCCAGACTCTCAAGTTGACCTACTCATTGGCGGAAAAGGTTTTGAGACATATAGCCGTGTAAACAAGGATGGTAGGTTTAATATTGCTGTTCCTATTAATACCCCTTTATTACTTTTGCCAGTGCAGCATCAAGTTATTTTTAAGGATATACAAATACCGGCATTAGCACGTAATGAAGTTTATAATATCGATAATGGTAAATGTATTGTTACCTCAAAAAGCACTACTCAAGAACTCGTTGATTTAAGTGCCCAAAAAAATATATTTCTTAATCAATTGACTGCCCTACCAGCTATTGTTAAACCAACGGTGACCTCTTCTACCTTTCAACCCCCTTTAATAAGAAAGGCAGCGCCGGAAGACAAAGACACAGTAGGTTATCAATTTGATTTTGTAGGTCTTTCAGCAGTCACTGATATAATTCTTAAAGATATACAAACTTCCGTAGATCCTAAAGATAGTTACTATAACCGTCTCATTTATACACTCCAATCTCTCTATGCAGACAACAGAAAGTACGTAGATGATTATCGCTATTGGTCAAAAAGAATCATGACCCCTAACGAAACATTTTCTTCTAGCGCGCAAGGTGCTCGATACTCTGGGCCATACATAGGGGACTCTAATTCTAGCGACAATAAGTCTGAGATAGCAGCTATTATTCAATACCATACTACTTTTAATAGTAATCAGCTAACAAGAAACTATAACGATGAATTGTTAGTCGTTAATAGTTATCGTGATCAATCTATTGCTAATCAAAAAATAGGAGAAGTACTGTTTCATAGTGCTCCTAAAACACCCAATAATATTGCTATTGTCGATACAATAAATCGGTTACCAGCCTCTATCAGTACTTTTGATAGTACAGCCAGCTGTAAGATACTCACCGCTCGAACGACTAACGTAGATTACATTGAATACGTAGATATGCTGTCGGGTCAGCGGAATAGCTATGCTGGTATGAAGATGCCTTTGAACAATCCTATCAAAGGGTCTTGGTTCCCTAATGATCCTATACGGTGGAGCGTAGAAAAGCGAACAAATGAAGCTGGTATCTCTAGAGCAGTAATAAATTATGATGATGGTACATATGAAGATGCTATTTACGTCAGGAAAAATACATTAACGGTCAGTCCTAATGAGCAGCAACGATGTGAGATTTACAACGAAGCAGCCAAAAATCAAATTCTTGAAGCGCTTAGTAAAGTCACTTTACCTTCCCAGTAATCTTTTAATCTGAATTAACCTCGTCTGAAGATCTGCCTGACTTTGGGTGGATCTTTTTTATAACTATTTGATCCTTTTCTCCAACTTCTTAAAAAAGCAATTTTTTATTGAACAACTTATTCAAAAAATCCACTATTCTAGTTTAGACACATTAAACTTCGCTTGCAAAGACAATCAATTTACCAACCTCTCCAAAACCTTGCATCACGTCTCATAAGTCGTTTATGATGACGCAGTACCAATCAAAGATCATGCAACACCACTCAAACTTGTCGGGGTGCTTTGCTTTTGACTTTTAAGACCGTCAAAACCATTGCTGAGACATACCCGTGAACCTGAAGCAGTTAGCACTGACGTAGGAAACAAGCGTGACACGTTTTAATAAATCTCCAAATGATGCGGCTATGTGATTATGCATCTGACTTTGAGGTTTTGCCTTTCTTGTTTTACCTAAACAGTATCAGTCTGATTGTTTCCCACATAAAATAGGAAACAACGATGCAGCCAACCACCACCCTTACCCTGACCCTCGAATGGTTCTTAAACCCTGATCACTTGCCCTTTATCGCTGGTGTGACCACGGGCGCGTACGAGCAAGCAGAGCTTGATATAACCATTATCGAACCAGATGACCATTATGATGGCTTTGCTGAATTGCAGAATCAAACAATCGATTTGCACGTCAATGAGCCTATCCATCTGTTTGAACATTACGCGCCCAATCTTCGTGCGCTGGGCTGCTTCTTTGAGACTGATGGCGGTATATTGATGCAGCAGTCCAGCATGGATAAGCTAAAAAACAATCAGCCGATTCGCATTTGTACCCCTGCTGCTGAGGAAAAAACCAATCGTATTGGTTTTGAGATATTAGCCCGCTATGCCAAGAAAAACGGCTTTAACATCAATAGCGACAATGTCACCTTTGTGCAAAAAGACTTTTATCATATAAAAAATCTGCAACAAGACCCAAGCCTTGATGGCGCATGGTTATGTTTTTATAACTTCGAAGGCGTTGAAGCAACTTCTGAGGGTATGGATTTTGAATTTATCGATCAGCACCTCTCACCCTACCCTAACTTTTCGGCGTTAGAAATTCTCACGACCGATGAGATTTATAGCGCGAAAAAAGACGCGATAGATACCTTTATCCAAGTGACTAACCAGATGACTGAGCTGTGTAAAAACGATCCAGACGCCGCTCACCGCATGTATTATGAGTACAGTAAAACCGAAGCCGATGCCTTGATGGATGCTATTATTGATAATACACTTGGCAGATTGATCACGCCTATTAAGCCTGATACAAGTAAATGGCAAGAACTGCGCGAAATGCTGGCAGAGATCGATATTGTGACGTTGACTTATGAGCAGTATCAGTCGCTTTGGGCGTTGTAATAATTAGGCTATTTGAAATGATAAAAAACCGCTACAGTATTGGCTATAGCGGTTTTTATTTTTGACAATCGTTGCTCGATACTATTTTCTTATCAAGCCAATCTCACGCGCTTCTTTTAGCCAGCTTGGGAACTCTTCTAGCATATTCTCGTACAAAGCTTCTTCGCTAATGTCATTTAAATCGTCAAGTTCAAAAAAGTCGCAATTATCAATCACGCGCCCTGTCATGTCGTCTAATTTCTTAAGGATGCCATAACCGCGACCACCCAGTCCGACGAACTGCCAAAACATTGGTAATTTTGCCGCTTCCGTCATGACTCTGGTGATGCCCCGATTGTCACTCACCCCACCATCACTGATAAACAAAATATAAACGGGCACATCTAAACCATCCTTTTGATAAAACTCAGTCACGGCTTTCATGACTTCTGCTTCATTGTTGATACGCGGGCCAAGTGCCCATTTGCGCCAGCCACCATGAGCGTTATCAATAAACCCTTCGTAGTTGCTCAACCCAATCTCACCCAAATATTGCGGGTCACGGGCAAACGCCCAGCAGTCTAGCGCTTGATCATCATCAAAGCTCACGGCTAATGGCAATAAACGATTAACCACTTCTTGTACACGACCTTGTTTATATTGTCTGTTCATTGAACCTGAGGCATCGAGCACAAGCGCCACTTTTGCGGTTAATTGCTGCAACTGGCGTTTTTCAAGCGAGATGGTGGCTTTTTTGGCAAGGTTAACCAGCTTGGGCGCTTTCTCTAGCATCACCTTTTCTAAAGGAACTTTTGAGGTATTAATTTTGGCTGGGGCAATGGTTTGTGCAGGCACAGTATCACTGTGATCTTCCGCTACATCACCGCCAAAGTGCTGCACGATTGCAGCAAGTCCACCATTAAACCCTTGCGCGACATTCGCTAAGCGCCAAACACCGCCCTTACGATAAATCTGCATCAGCATACTGGCTTGCTGCTGAGCAAAGTCGGCTACTTGATATTCTGCCTGCGCTTTTTGCGATTGCTGCCAAATACCAATATCTAGCGATTGAATTTGGTTGAGCGGAGTATCGGCTGATAATACAAAAAACAAGCTGTCTATATTCGCACCCAGTTTGGATAAATTAACTTCAAACTCGGCTTGAATGCCTTTATTCGCCGTTGGCTGCGACTCGTAATGGGTGAGCTTGATTTGCCCACAAGGTGAGGTTGGTTGATTATAAAACACCATGTAATCATCGTTGATCAGTTTGCCCGCTGCGTCTAAGGCAAAGCAGCTGATGTCCATCTCTATCGGACTTTGGCGCGTAAACTTGAGCGTGATGGGTGCGGTATCGTCAATAGCAAGGTTGTTTAAAGGTGTGCGTTGTCCGACGGTGAGATGGTTCATAGTATTCCTTACTCTAGAGTATTATTCTTTTAATAATAATATAGCGTAGTTGTAGACATAAAAATACCGCCATAGTACTTGCAGTGGTGGTTTCTTATTTTATTAATGATTAGAAATATTAATCCCAATCATGACTCGAAATACTGACGGATCTTAGTAATCCAATCAGGTATTTCATAACTATCATCTATAATATCTATATACCTTTTTGAAAACTCATACTTCACTCCTTCTTGTTTGAAGAAGTTGAGTAGTTTATCAGTCTCGCTAGTTTTAAGGTCTAACGCGGACCGTGAACATACTTCTTTCACATCTTCCATACTATGACTATCTAAAAATCCTAAATGTTCTGGATAATCATCTCTAAAAGTTACTAGTGTTTCAACAAACGCCTTTCCATTTAATACATCTTCTATAGTTGTTGATGGCGAAACATGACTAGAATTAATATTAACTAAATCGGTGATATAGTTACTCCCGCTAACTATCCTATTACATAAGAGATTACTCTCATTCGTAACTTCGTACTGGACTAGCTGACTGTCAGTATCAGATAATAGATATATTTTTCCTACCATTTCTCTCTTAAAGTCGTCATATGAAGCAAATAGATACTTATAAAGCCTTTTAATCTCACCTGCACCACCCACTGGTACGATACGTAGCTTATTATTAACAACTAAATCTTTAAAATACTCAGATAAATATATCTTCTCCGAACTGCCCTCACATATCAGCCAATTATATGGTTCCTCTGATGTTGTACTAGAAATTACTGACTGCACAAAGTCATTTAAACTTTTGAGTCTTACATCAAATGGCATAACTTTTCTAGAACCTTTGCTAATATGCTTAACTTGTTCTCGATAGTTTGCCAAATTAACTTGATCGAACTGGTGCGTCTCCGCACTTCTATTTATGAAAGTTGCACTACCACTTTCGACTGTAGGCAAAAAACCATACCAATGTGTTGAAAAAATCACCTGCATACACTCTCTGCTCATTTCATATAGTGTACTAAACTGATCGTAGCACGCAGATATGTGTAATGAAGACTCTGGCTCATCAATACCTATAATTAAGTTATCTCCACTAGCTCTATGGTTTATCAATAGCTTATAGGCTATATTAATTATAGCTTTTTGCTTTTCTCCTGAGCTTAAAGAATTAATATCTAACCAGTTAACACCTTTTTCTTTGTGTAGCTTTCTTATGCTGAAGAATGCTTGAATAATTAAATTATTCACATCTGATCTTCTTAGGTTTTGCTGTCTATCAGTAATTGTTCGATAGGAATAACCATCTAACTCTTGTGATATCTCATCCAAAAAGTCATTTAGGCTTTTATTAATATCTGTTATCTGCTTTTTAGTAACTCTTTGAGATAATATCTTTTCTAATGACTCTCCCATTAAAACTTGGACTTCCGTCGTCTCAAGTCTTGTAAATGACTCTGGATCAATTTCACGTGGAATGTAAATGTAATCAAACTTATCCTTAATAAAGCTCCATAATTTCATAAAAGTTTCTAACTCTTCATCAAGCTTATTCTTAGATGGTATATGAGGAGGAAGCACAATATCGGCTTTATGAAGTTTCTCATTATAGAAATCTTCAACTAACTTCCTATTATTGAAGAAACTTAAACTTACGCCACCTTTGTAATCAAGTCCGATAGGTAGAAAATAACAGTCGTTCAAATTATTATTAGTATTTTTAACTATAGATTGTAAATGATTATAAAAGTCTATTTGAGGTTGTGAAGTTAGATTATCAGTTGATATATTACGGACAGTATTATCAAGCGACCTAGCTACTTCCTGATACTCATCAGGTATATCAGTTTTCTTTAGAAGGAATATGGGTACGATTTCTGGATTAGTCGAGTTTAATCCACTCTTTTTAGTTGCTGTATTGAAGTTCCAGGACTTATCGTTAAAACAGGCATCGAGTGCTTCAAGTATAGAGCTTTTACCAATACCGTTATTACCTACCAAACCGCAGAACTGATCACTGTCAGTTAATGGTATATAGTTTCTCCCTTGGTAAGTTTTATAATATCTTAAAACTATGCCAATAATCATAAACTGTCCTTATACATAGATTTGTAAAACCAATACAGCTCTCTAATAACCTTGCCTCTGTGATATCAAAAATAAATATAGTATCACAAAATTTTTTAGATAATAGCACACAAATATTCAGTTGTATGATGAAACCGAATATTAGCTAGAGAACTAACCAGTAGACAATAAAAAACGCCATCACAATTGTGACAGCGCTATTTATTACTACAACCATTACTATGCCAATTACAACGCTTTCAACTGCTCCATCTGCGCCGTCATCGCGGTCAACTGCCCTTCTAACTCAACTAATAAACTCACCCCAACAACCACACCACCGCCACCCACGTAAACAGCAACATCCCAATATTGGCGTGAAAAAACGTTGGAATCACACTGTCTTTAATATGGTCATGCTGTCCATCAGAATTTAGACCAGCAGTAGCGCCAAGCGTGATCGTAGACGCTGGCGAACCCGCATCGCCTAACGCCGCCGCTGCACCAAGCATGGCAAGAGCCGCGAGTGGAGAGAACCCAAGCGCAAACGCAAGTGGGATATAAATAGGCGCTAAGATGGGGACAGACGCAAACGAATCGCCAAACCCAATAGTAATAAACAAGCCAACGACCAGCATCACCGCTGCACCAAACAGTTTATTGTCACCAAAGAATTGCGTCGCTGATGCCACGAGTGGGTCGATGTCGCCAGTGGCGGTCAGCAGTGCGCCAAAGCTCGATGCAATGGTAATGATGACGGCGATTTCTGCCATTAAGCGCACGCCTTGCGTAAACACATCGTCTTGCGCTTGCCAGCGATAAATACCTGAAAACCCAAGAATCATAAAACCGATCATCGCGCCAATAAACAGCGAATCAAAATAAATTTGGAACAATAACACCGTGACCACTGCCAGCGCTGTAAATAGCAGCGGCTGTAAACCAATCTCGATTTTTTCGTCAGTAGCGATCATATCAGTATTTTCTGTTTCTATTTTTGTCACTTGCAAATAGTCACGCGGTTTACGATACGTGATGAATACCGCAAACAGCATACCAGCGAGTAGCCCCATTACTGGGAAGAACATCGCTTTGGGCGCCATGCTGGCAGTCGCTGCATACCCAGACGCTGCGCCAACGCTATTAAAATTCTCTAATAAGATTTCATTCAGATAAATTGCGCCAAACCCAAACGGCAGCAGCAGATAAGACGCGCTAATACCACAAGCCAGAATACAAGCAACGGCACGGCGATCGAGTCGTAAGCGGTTCATGAGACCAAGCAGCGGCGGTATCAGCACAGGGATAAAGGCAATGTGTACGGGTATTAAGTTTTGTGAGAGCAATGAGGCCACAATAAATAGGGCAAACAGCATCCATTTGACCTGCTGTCGTACATGAGCACCTTCACGATTAAGACTACTCGCCATCTTTTGTGCGACCCAATCCAGGATGCCACTTCTCGCCAGCGCCACGGCAAACGCGCCAACCATGATGTATGTCATCCCGACTTGTGCGCCGCTCAGCAAGTTATCATTTAACACCTGTAAGATGTCTGGCATTGTCATTCTTGCATGCAAACCGCCAAGCAAAGCCGCCGATACTAAGGAGACGGCCACAGGGATTTTGATCAGACAAAACACCACCATCAACGTAATAGCCAGCACCACAGCATTGACTGGAATCGCAAACAGCCACAACGCGCCATAGATAGCAGCCAAGCCGATTAGGACAGGCAATGCGCGGTTAAGAAAAAAAGTATCCTGACGATAAGCAGATAACATGACATTCCTTAAAATGTTATTTCAAATAGAGGGGCTTAATTTAGCGAGCTTAAAAATTTAAGAAGTTATGAGCGATAGATATATTGCCATACAGACAATAAAAAACGCCATCACAATTGTGACAGCGCTTTTTATTACTACAGATATTTACGTTTTATTTACAACGCTTTCAACTGCTCCATCTGCGCCGTCATTGCAGTCAACTGCCCTTCTAGCTCAGCCAGTTTTGCTTTCTCAGCATCGACGACTTCGACTGGCGCTTTACTCACAAAGCCTTCATTACCAAGCTTACGAGCGATACCTTCAGCTTGACCTTTCAACTTATCATATGACTTGCCCAAGCGAGCCAGCTCAGCCGTTGGATCGATGAGCCCTTTCATCGGCACGAGCACACGTAGCTGACCGACCATACTTGATGACGATAATGGCACGTCATCGCCTTCTTTGACGATCTCTAGGCTCTCGACTTTGGCAAGCGCTTTGAACTGGTTTTTGATACGCGATAGGCGCGCTTCTTCTTCACTAGAGACGTTTTGTAGCAGTACTGGCAGACGTACGGCATTACCAAGCTTCATCTCACCGCGGATATTACGGACGCTCGCGATCAGCTCTTGTAGCCACGCCATATCCGCCTCAGTTTGTTCACTGATTTGGCTGTCATCGGTCTGTGGATAGCTCGCGATCACGATGCTGTCGGTGTTTTTACGACCGAGTAGCGGCGCGATGGTTTGCCAGATTTGCTCAGTCAGATACGGCATGATTGGATGCGTGAAGCGTAGCGCGGTCTCTAGCACATGCAGCAGCACATAGCGGATTTGCGCTTTGCGCTCGTCTGATACCGAGTCATCATTGAGACTGGCTTTAGCAAGCTCCACGTACCAATCACAGTACTCGTTCCAGATGAACTCATAGATATCTTGGCTGACCATATCGAGACGATACTGAGCGAAATGCTGATGAATGTCTTTGATGCTAGAGTTCAGACGACTCATGATCCACTTCTCTGGTAATTCCCATACGTCAGGGTTTGCCGCTTGGTCGATAGGCTTGGCATTGCTGTCACCATCCACACAGTTCATGAGGACAAAACGGCTGGCGTTCCAGATTTTATTACAGAAGTTGCGATAGCCTTCAACGCGTTTGAGATCAAAGTTGATATCGCGACCGGTACTGGCAAGCGAGGTAAAGGTAAAGCGCAGTGCATCGGTACCATACGCTGGGATGCCTTCTGGGAACTCTTTACGCGTTTGCTTCTCAATCTTGGCCGCGTCTTTTGGATTCATCATGTTGCTGGTGCGCTTTTCGACCAGCGCTTCTAGCTCGATACCGTCGATCAAGTCAATCGGATCTAAGACGTTACCTTTTGATTTTGACATTTTTTGACCATTACCATCACGCACCAGACCATGGACATAGACAGTCTTGAACGGTACTTGCGGCGTGCCATCTTCGTTTTTCACAAAGTGCATGGTCATCATGATCATGCGCGCAACCCAAAAGAAGATAATGTCAAAACCTGTCACGAGCACGCTGGTTGGGTGAAAGGTTTTCATCACGCGTGGATCGGCGTTGACATCTGCCCAGTCAAGCGTACTGAACGTCCATAGACCTGAGCTGAACCACGTATCAAGTACGTCATCATCTTGGCGCAGTTTTACATCGTCGCTTAGGTTGTATTTAGTGCGCACTTCCGCTTCATCACGGGCGACATAGATTTCACCTGTCGCATCGTCATACCATGCGGGGATACGATGACCCCACCACAGCTGACGGCTGATGCACCAGTCTTGTAGATCGGTCATCCACGCCATATACATGTTTTTGTACTGCGCAGGGACGAACTCAATGCTGCCGTCTTCTACTGCATCAATCGCAGGCTTAGCAAGCTCTTTGACCGCGACGTACCACTGATCGGTCAACCACGGCTCAACGATCGTACCGCCACGCTCAGCACGTGGGGCTTTTAGCGCATAGTCCTTTACCTCTTCTAGCCAGCCCTGCTCGCCTGCTTGCTCTACAAGGAACTTACGAGCGGCAAAACGCTCAAGTCCTGCGTACTCGCTCGGCGTGGTCTCTAGCTCTGGCTCACGTGTCTGCAAGTCAGGATAGACTTCCATCGCTCGCAAGATATTGGCGCGCTCATCAAGGATGTTAATCAGCGGCAAGTTATGACGACGACCCAATTCATAATCGTTGAAATCATGTGCTGGGGTGATTTTGACACAGCCCGTACCAAAGTCTTTTTCGACGTAATCATCAGCGACGATAGGCACGACACGACCCGTGATTGGCAAGGTAATAGTTTTGCCGACCAAATGTGCATAACGCTCATCGCTCGGATTGACTGCGACCGCCGTATCACCAAGCAAAGTCTCAGGACGTGTGGTGGCGACGACCAGATAGTTTTTACCATCTTGAGTCATCAAGTCTTTGTCAGTGAAATGATAGCGGAAATGCCACAAGCTGCCTTTTTCATCATGGTTTTCTACTTCTAAATCAGACAGTGCCGTTTGGAACTTAGGGTCCCAGTTCACTAGGCGCTTACCGCGATAAATAAGACCATCGTCAAACAGGCGTACGAACACTTCTTTTACTGCATTGGACAGACCATCATCCATGGTAAAACGCTCACGCGACCAGTCAACCGAGCTACCCAAACGGCGAATTTGGCTGGTGATGTTACCGCCCGACTCTTCTTTCCATTCCCATACTTTATCGATGAAGTCTTCACGCGTCATATCACGGCGTTTGATACCTTGCGCCTCCAAACGACGCTCAACAACCATTTGAGTCGCGATACCAGCATGATCCGTACCTGGTTGCCACAACGTATTATCACCATCCATGCGATGATAACGGGTCAGCGCATCCATGATTGCATTGTTAAAGCCATGACCCATATGCAATGAGCCTGTGACGTTCGGTGGTGGCAGCGCAATAGAAAACGACTCGTCTTTATCAAAGCTTGGTTTAAAATAACCGCTTTCTTCCCAACCTTGATACATGCCTGCTTCCACCTCACTGGGATTGTAGGCGTTTTCTAGTTGATTCAGAGCTGCTTGGATAGATTGGGTCAGATTGGTTTTCGCGTTGCTATTAGTACTGGTATCGGTATCGGGATTGCTCATAGTAAAAAGGTCTTTTATTGATAATGGATGTGGTCAGACAATGGATGTAAAAAATAGATAATATAATGAATACCGTGATTTTAACGCAGATAGGCAGATTTTGTTAGATGCTAAGGCAATTTATCGGAGCTTAACAGCGGCATTCAACAATTAACAACCTTAATCAACTGAACGCTCACCATAATCAATCATTGCATGCGTTAAAATATAACGCTGCTATAAGGTAGAGCAACGCTATAGAATATAGCCATGTCTTTTTATTAACATCAATCTGGATAACAGCGAGCCAACCGTGTCCCAAGATACCGAGTATAACAATAACGCTCATGCCAATAAGGTCAACGGTGCGCCTATCATTGATGGTGCCACTCATCCTGCGTACGAGGCAAAAGATGAACCAGAGGATGAGGGCGACCATACTGCTTTGGATGATGAGCTTGAAGCGACTGAGCAGTTAGAAGATGAAGATTTTTCTGAAGACATCAGCAAGGAGGACAAAGAAACCATCAAAAAAGTCGCCAATGACGACAACGCCAGTCAAGCAAAAAGCCATGCCAGTATCTTGGTTGAGCAGTCCATGGACGCCCGAAAAACCTTTGAGCGTTCGCTTGGCTCATTATTCACCAGTGCTTTTACCGCTGGGCTTGAGATTGGCATCAGCTTCTTTATGATTTTATCCGCTTTTGCCCTTCTCAATGAAATGCTGCCAAGTCATTATGCGCTCGTCCTCGCTTCCCTACTTTATCCCATTGGTTTTATCATTGTGGTCATTGGTCAGTCATTGTTATTTACCGAACAAACCTCGCTTTTGAGCTTGCCTGTATTGAATGGTTTTGAACCTGTAAGCAAACTATTGCGCCTTTGGGGCATTGTAATCGCAGGCAACGTGGTCGGTGGCTGTTTGTTTGCAGCCTTAATGATTGGTTTGGGCTTGAATATGCATCTGTTTAGCGCAAGTAGTATCGATACTTATGCCGAGCATATTTTGGGATTTAGGTGGTGGGTCATATTTGGCAGCGCCATCTTGGCAGGATGGATGATGGGGGTCACAGCGTGGCTTGTGACCTCAGCGCGCGATACCCTTAGCCGGATTGTGTTAGTCACTATTATCACAGGCAGTATTGGATTTTTGGGTTTGCATCACAGTATCGTTGGTAATATCGAGGTATTCTCTGCTTTACTATATGGCAATACGGTCAGCTTGTGGCGCTATTTGGAATTTTTGGCGGTGGTATTGGTAGGCAATACGGTCGGTGGCGTGGTGTTTGTCGCGGTACTCAAAAACCGTACGTTCTTGTTTGATATCGAAAAAGTAAAAGAGCAAACCGCTGATGACAGAGCCAATGATAGCCGACATATAAATATCCGTCGGCCTTAGTACTTGGCAAATCATATTGAATGATAAACGCGCATAATGAGAGTCACAGCAGTCAATGCACTGGTTGCCCATAAGCAACTTAACAACCTTAAACTGCTTATGGGAGTTGATTCCTCATCCATCAACGTAATGCGCTTTGCTTTATGACCTCTATCTAAGCTCTAGATGCCGCCAAAATACCGCTCTTTACTTCAGACTTCTTAAGCTTATGATACTTTGCACTAAAGATTCTGACCAAAATCCCAGCGGTCAAAAACATGATCAAGGTATAAATGGCAGGCATCAGCGACATTTTATAATTGGCCAATAGTGTCAGCGCCATAAATATCGACAAGGTGCTGTTTTGTAAACCAACCTCTAGTGTCACTGACGCTCTTTGTGCCAAGTTCAGTCCAAACCATTTACTCGTGTAATAACCAAGCGCCATGGTAGACAAGTTCAATAATAAAGACACTGGCCCCGTGGCAAAAAACGCCTCAACGATAATGTCTCTTTGTACATAGCTCAAAAACGCCACCAAAAACGCCAAAAATGTCACGCCAAATCTAGACACATATCGCTGTGAGCTATCCGCGACCTTAGGCGCAAAGCGTTTGATCAGCATGCCCACACTGATGGGTAATATCGTCAGCAATACCAAAGTCAATACTGTCTTTAACACAGGCAATTGAAACTCGCTGCCCGCCCCCATAAAGTGAATCAATGAAAAGCTTAGAACGACAGGAATACTAAACACAGTTATGATGCTGGCAATCGCCGTCATCGTCACAGATAGCGCCACATCCCCTTTGGCAAGATACGTAAATAAGTTTGAAGTTGTGCCGCCTGGGCAGAGTACCAGTAGCATGACGCCAACCGCATACTCAGGCTCAAGTGGCATGATGTTTGCCAAGGCAAAACCAATGACTGGCAGCAATATCAGCTGATTGGTCAAGCCGATACCGACGGCTTTTGGGTATTTTAAGACGCGTTTAAAATCATTGGTGACGAGGGTCAACCCCATGCCCATCATGATTAAAAACAAGCAAATAGGAATGACAACGGAATTTACTAACGTGACTATCTCAAGACTTTCCATAACTACATCCATGTAGGTAAGACCCTTCTTTGGGTCAGTTTATGACAATGCCGTGATGCTCAATCAGCCAATCCTGCTGATTATTTGGGTAAAAGCCACCATCGGCATCAGCGTTTTCTTGTGATGCTCTTTGTCTGACAATGTTTTTTGTACCGTACTATTTTGCACACTACTTACTAACACGCCCTATCATGATGATAGAACGAGAAAATTCAGTATATCGTGCTAAAAGTCTCTGTATTTACTTTATCTAACGACTCATCAGTCAAATAAGAAATAGTATCTTTGGGAAGGATAGTTTTAGGAGGAAATAAAAACATGCGGGTAAAAAGTAGCAGATACGGTCGATTTACTTTAAAAAACAGATAGTGTGAGTGGGACGATTTTTTGCTACCTCTGTGTTAGCAGCACGCAAGAAAAAGTGATAGCAGTCGCACATAGCACCTGCTGTATCGATTTTATGTTGAACTGGCTATAGCAAGTTTATATAGAAGGTTTAGCAACAATTGTATTGTTACTGTCGATACTGATGACCGCTGTACCATAGGCAATAGCCTCTACCATGCTGCCCAATTGATTGATGTTAGTCACTTCCATACGTAAGCCATAGATATGGTTATAGCCTTTGGCATTGGCTTCGGTACGCATGCGTACAATGGCTTCACGGCGTGCACGATCTAATAATGTCTCGTAAGTGGTCAAGTTTTTGCCAAATAGGCTTAACACACGCGCGATGATCATTTTGAAGTAATCTTGAGCAATGACAACGCTACCCAGCACCAACTCGCCCTCGCTACCAGCCGCCAGTTTGGGGCAATAAAAGCGCTCGCTTGAGACAATAATATGACCCAACTCTTGTTCCGACACGCGCAGCTGCGCTAAATGCTGACGCTCATGACGCGACCCAAAAAACCACCCAGCCGCGAATAATAAAATAAACGGCGCGTAGTTGATGAGAAATTGAGTGAGAGAGTTATTCATGACACGTCTCTTAATATAAAAAGCATCAATGCTTCGACAGAATGCTTTGAGCGTTGGCTAATCAACCAAAAGGATTGAAACGTGGCAAATCATCTTTCGGTACAGGTGTAGGGTTTTGGGCTGGCATAGATTGCCCGTAAGCATCATTTGGCGGCTGAGTGGCTTGTTGCGGCATGGGAATGGCTTTGACTGCAGTGCCATAAACGAATAGCTCAGAGGCGCCCTGTGCAATACTAGACGTTGAAAAACGCAAGCCTACAACTGCGTCAGCACCCAAGGCTTCGGCTTTGACCACCATCCGATCTATCGCCTCTTGACGCGACTCTTCTAGCAACTCGGTATAAGCGGTTAGTTCACCACCAACGATGTTTTTTAACCCAGCAAACAAGTCTTTGCCGACATGCTTTGAGCGTACCGTACTGCCGTACACCACATCTAGGCGCTCGGTGATTTGGTAATTGGGTAAGTGCTCAAGATTGGAGAGTTGCACAGTCATAGGACGACCTTATCGGTGACTTAATAGGATGAATCAAAAAACGCCAAGCAATACTGATAGTAAGTGATATTCAACCGTACTGCTTATGGCTATTTTTAATAATACGCTTAATCGTTGGTATGGAACAACAAGAACAACTCAGTCAAATTGCCTTCAATGCTATTGGCCATTTGTACCAGCTTATCCTCATCGCGGCGCATCTCAGCAAGCTCTGGATCTTCGTCATCGATACCGCTTAACACGATCATCGGTAAGGTCAATACCGCCACATCTTCTGCTGTCTCTTCATCTTCAAACCAGTCGCTTGCTTCATCAGCATACATGGCATCTACAAAGCCAATCGACCAAGCAACGATGTCCGACTCATCTGAAAAATCAACGGCCACTTCTTCGTTACCAGCGTCTTCTCCAAACGGTAACTCAATGGGTGTCTCGTTTTTTAACTCAGCCATAATAGCATCGCGCCAGCGCTTGATACCGTCAATGACGTTTTCAGGCACTTCACTGGTGTGGCCTTCAAACAACGCATCAATCCAATTTGGTAATGGACGACCTATCACCGTCGCTGTCAAAAAACCATGCGCAGCAACGCTATCGAGCACAAACTGGCTCTCTTGATTGTCCAAATAGTCTAGTAATTCATCGAAACTTAGTGGGTTACTCATGATGTCATGATCCTTAAGAGAGGGGTTGCGTCAATTGCAATGACTGATGGAATAAGCGCAGGATAGCGGATAATCTGAAGACAAAGGTTGTCTGGATAAGTCGCCAAACAACCATAATAAAATTAAAAACTTTATAAAAACGAGGTATTAAGCGCCGAAAAAAACCACAAACAAGATACCATCAGCTTAACACAGCCGAATCCATAATCTCGATTAAAAGGCTTTAGTCGGCTTAAATGACGCTATTTTTTGACTCCAGGTCGTCATTTAAGCCTAAAAACTAAAGATCATCATCCCAGTCATCGCCATCTTCGTCGAAGTTGTCGATATCATCTAGATCATCTTTGAGTTCTTTGGCCAGACGCTTCTCTTCTAACAAATTGTCGATTAGTCGACGCTTTTCAAGACTGCTTAGGCGTGTACGTACACTCGTCTCGGCCTCTTCCACCATCTTTGCATCATCATCGTCGACAAAATCATCATCAAAATCGTCGTCAATATCTGTGTCACTCATGACAAGCTCCTATCGTTTTTAGCAAGGGTATTAAAAACATATCAATATATATATGCCTTATAAAGTCTCTATTGAATGTTGTCAATCCTTTTTATCATGATGACAGATTTAATAGCCGATACTAAGATAACGGTAAAACAAACAATTGTATATAAATATAATGACAATTATATCGATGATTCGCTGTCATTTTCGATCATCAGTACAGCGTTACGAACATCGGCTAGTCGCTGTATCATGGCATCATTACCACCATCGAAAATCGCACACTCGCGCTCATAGACCGTTGTCGGGCGCATGATGCTATGCACTTGAACATGGTGATTGATTTGTTTGATACCAGCGTTTGGCAACAAAATCAACATTTGCTCTTTGCGACCAACGCTGTGTAACAACTGTGTCATTGCCTCTGACTGAGCATCGTCGCTCACCCCTGCTTTTGCAGGTAACGCAAACCGTGATAGCTCAATATGCTTATCATGGATGATTTTATTGAGCATTAGGTAGAGCTTACCAAGCATCACGCCTGCCAGTGCTACTTTTGCATGACTGTTATCTGCCTTTAACAACACACTAGCGCCTTTGTCTTCAAACCGTGGCTCATTTATTAGGCTAACACCCAGCAATAAAGGCTGTTTGAGCAATTCAGTTATCGCTTGGTTCAATAGCTGCGTACACAATGCTAAATAAGGCAAGCGTTGAGACGGTGCCAAACGCTCGAGCATATTGAACTCATCGTGAAAGACCAGCTGCACACGCACACTGTCGAACGCTCGTGTGGCAGACAGCCTAGAAGCACCACCAAATTTGGTTGACGTATGACTGGTGCTACCGGTGTCGCCCTGTGCATCATCACTCGCTTCCGTTGTCTCACCCATTTTACTTGCGGCCATATCAACCGTTTCGCTTGCAGTGCCTTGGCTCTGTTGCTTTCTCAAGTATTGATTGACCTCATTATGGATGTCACGTTTTTTTACGGTGCTGGTCTCGCTATCCGTCACCGTTTCATCTGAGCGCTCGGTGCCCATGTTTTCTCTATCCGCTGAACGACGTTCAAAATTGCGATCATAGTTCCTCGGATCCATTTGCATATATTGCTCACGATGCAGATTTTGGATTTCGCGGCTAAGGGCATTGATTTGTTCTTTGGTTGGGCGCGCAAGATAGCCATAAATCACCCAAAGTAACAAATGCAGCAGCATAGTCCCAATGACAAACGGCCATTGCATGGCGATAATTTCGCCTTTACTCACATCTTTCAAAGTCAAGGCAACGCTGCCAATGACCGCCTCCCCTTTGGTTGCAATTTGACGAATGGTATCGCCTTGTTGCATGGGCGCATTGCCCACGGGTACTAAAATCTCATCTTTATTGTCTTTAATCAGTATCCGTGTGACATCTTGCTCGCTGGTATAGCGATTGGCAATAACGCTGAGGCTGACACGGTCTTTATTTTCTAAAGACAACCTCGCTTCATCAATCAGCTGGGCGACCATCTGCTCGCCTTTTAACGCACGACTATTGCTCAGCTGTTGGTCAGTACTAATGACCAATAACAGAGTCTGCAAACAAAAACTAACCAGAAGAATTATGGCAAACAACCCTTGCCGCGGCGCTAAATACGTCATGATATGGTAAACTTTTTTGGATAAAAGAAATTAAAAAACAAGGCTATCGCTCATTTTTTGGCTAATTTAAAAAAATGGTACTGCGTGTGTCTCTATCACTCGTTACTGAAATCAAGTAACACCCTTTAAACCTGCTAAGACATCATTACTGAAAACCACTGTTTTAGGCATCCATACTTCGCGTAAACTGATGCCATTTTGGCTCGTTCACACGGATCACAAGAGCCGTCACATACTCAGCGAATATTCGCTACTATATCACCATAATAAGTCTTATAGCGTTAGCGGCTTGAGAAATTTATTACAACATGAGCCTGTTACTTCTTCTACTTTTTGAGTGACAATAGTCATTTTTAGGACACTATGATACTTTGCGTGCCCTCTATAGGCGCTGCTTAGTAAAACTGGTATTATTCCTAATCTTATATGAGCATACAAGGGACAATTGAGGCATGCCAAACAATACATCTTATTCGTTACCAAAAGACAGCAAAGCATGGCAACAAGCCGTCGATTCTGTTGCGTCGTTATTACCGAACGATACCAATTTGCAAGATTTTGATGCGCTACAGTCTCTCCCCGTGTTTGCCCTTATTGTCGTATTGCCTGCCAGAGTATCAACACTTGATATTCATCAATATGTACAGTCATGGGTCGATGAGCAGCCAAACTGGCATCTGGTGACAGTTGCAGAAGATGCAGATGCAAGTTTTGTCAATATCACTGTGTCTGATACCGAACCGATGGCAGGAAACGCTCAGCGTCTACCCTTTACACAATCACAAGTTTTTCGCTATCTGTTAGTACCAGTAACCGACACGCTAATGCATCCTGGCAAAAAAACCGCCGCCGCTCATATTATTGACGATCAGCTGACAACACGCTTGCGCCGCGATTTAACCGAATCGTACAAGAATACTTATCGTACAAACAGTGCCGACTCATTAGACGTCGTCGATTGCCATATCTTATCTGTCGGTCACATGCTACGCACCCATAAGCTTGCTTGCTTTGATATGGATTCAACCTTAATTGAGCAAGAAGTCATCGTCGAGCTTGCAAAAGCGGCTGGCGTAGGTGAGAAGGTTGAGGCCATTACTGAGGCGGCAATGCGCGGTGAAATCGACTTTGATGAATCCTTCGCGCAGCGAGTGGCACTGTTAAAAGGTCTGTCAACAGATGTGCTTGATGAGATATGTGGGCGCTTGACGCTATCAACTGGCGCTCGTACCACAATCAGCGCACTAAAAGCACTGGGCTATCATACGGTGCTGGTATCAGGTGGCTTTACGTATTTTGCTCGTTATATCGCGGAGCAACTTGGCATTGATGAAGTACACGCCAACCGCTTAGACATCGAAGATGGGGAAGTCACTGGACATGTGCAGTTGCCTATCGTCAATGGTGCCAAAAAAGCCGCTATCGTCGAACATACGGCTGAGCGATTGGGGATTGAGATGTCACAAGTGGTCTGCATTGGCGACGGTGCCAATGATTTACCAATGATGGCTATCGCAGATTTGGGCGTGGCTTATCGCGCCAAGCCTATTGTTCAAGCGCGCGCGGACGCCGCTATTAATGCGACAGGACTTGAAGGCACGCTTTATGCTCTCGGGTATCCTGCATTTGCTCCTACTGAGTAATCGCTCCATACTCAAGTTTATACTATGAGCCAGATTAACGAACCTGTAAGTCAGATTAATGGCCGCATCGTTGATCTGGCTTTTATGCGACACAACATTACGACACACTTATCAGATTTAATACGGCCATCTACTGCATTGCTGTTTTAGCATGACTGTTGGCATTCATTTTCAGCGCTTATCGTTAAATAATAAAGGATTTGTCCATGACGGCACCACAATCACCGCGACCGAACGAGTCGTCAACGCCGCAATTACCGGATGAAAATACCCGTCTTATTACTGACAGCCCAAAGCAATTATTGGGCATCTATATTAGAGGTATGGCTATGGGCGCGGCAGATATCGTACCTGGCGTCTCTGGTGGTACGATTGCCCTGATTGCTGGCATTTATGAGCGATTGATCAACGCTCTCAGTAGTATTGGACCCAATCTTTGGCAGATATTTCGGCAGCAGGGCGGTATCAAAGGATTGTTTGCTGTATGGCGCGCGGTGGACGCTACCTTTTTGCTTTTCTTAGTATTAGGAATTGCCACAAGCTTTGCTACGTTAGCTGGCATGATCAAATATTTATTGGATTATCAGCCACTACTCATTTGGTCATTCTTTTTTGGTTTGGTGGTGGCAACTGTTCTTATCTTATTGACTGAGATAAAACGTTGGAATATAGGGCGAGTGGTACTATTTTTTGTTGGTCTTATCGCCGCAGTCATTATCAGTAGCTTGCCTTTACTCACCGCAACACCAAGCTTGCCTTATCTGTTTTTTGCAGGGGCAATCGCTATTTGCGCCATGATACTACCAGGCATATCAGGCTCTTTTATCCTATTATTGCTTGGTGCTTATGACACGGCTTTAGAAGCGGTACACACCCTGAATTTTACTATTATTTTTACGGTTATCGCTGGTATGGCAACGGGGCTTTTATTGTTTACTCGTGCGCTCAAATGGTTGTTATCCCGCTACTATCAGGCGACCTTAGCGTTGCTCACAGGATTTATCGCAGGCTCTTTAGTGAAAGTATGGCCTTGGAAAGTCGATGCGCTGGGCACGCTCAACAGCACCGCCGTCACCAATGTTATGCCGTGGCAATACCCTACTGGTGCACAGTGGTTGACCACCTTGGGGCTTATGCTATTGGGCGCGGTTTTGGTATCGCTATTATCTTGGTGGGGCCATCGTAGCAATCGCGTATAAATGCTGACTGAATCAAAACTCATGCCAAGTTAACCTTTAATCGCTCTCTTTGATCGCTACTGCAAACACCATTGAAACACTTTTTTATCATAAAAACTAAACGCGCACTTTATGGCGTTTAGTTTCAAATCTGTGATAAATAACACCCAAAACTCATCAAAAAACCAAACGTCAACGGTTGTCGCAAAGTCGCCTCTCCCCTCTTTAGCTTTGTTCAACAAACTTTCATAATGATGACATTGAAATTCACCTTATGAATAGCGAGATGAATGATGTTATTAACTGTCTTTTCTTTTATTGGTATCGCTACTTTGAGTGGCACTGCATTGCTCGGTTATGGCGGACTAATCGGCTTAATCGTGGCACTTGCTTTGTCCTCTCAGCGCTGGCTACTATGGTACCTATTCGGTGGTATGGCTTATTGGTTGAGTGTGGAAGTGCTCCAGAGCTTACTCGCCTCTCGCCCTATACTGTCGGAGCTGTCGGAATGGCACAGCTACGTAATTGCGATGGGTATCAGCTGGCTGCCTTTGGTCGGCTGGGTATTGTACCGAGCAATACGTTACGAAGATGTGAGTCGCACTGTACAGCAGCAGCGTGCTTTGGAAGCAGCCCGTTATAAAGAGCATACGCCTGTCTATGATGACGACTATCAACCGCGTTTTCACTAAGGATGTCACCAGTATGTTGGCATCATTGAATGTTACAAGATACTTAACGCTCTCTACGTAACTCCTAAAGAATTGCCACCTGTCCATCGTTTATAATCTATTTATATATTTGTCAATAAAACTGGTATAAAGTACGCACTATTTGCGTCTCATTCTTTAGGAGTTTATTTATGTTTACTGTGCCTGTATTAAATATTAAGTCTGATCCGTTAGATGTATTATTAGCGGTCGTGGGTTATCGTTTGTCAATGCTTGCTGATAGTGACAATGAAGACATCAAAGCGCTATTTGCTGACCGTAAAGTAACTATCGAAATCGCAAGCGACGAGTCTAATATTGCTCGTTATTTTAGATTTGATGATGGTCAATTTAGCCAACACAGCGGCCATGCCGAAAAAGCAGATTTGACGATCAATTTTAAAGACTCTATGACTGGCGTTAAGCTCTTAACTAAGGGCGATCTTCCTTCCTTTATGACAGCAGTCCAAGAAGGCAACCTAAGCATTGAGGGTGATTACAGCCTAATGATGTGGTTTAACAAGCTGGCCAAACATATCGTGCCACCCATTCCAGAAGAATATAAACCATATCTCCAAAAAGCCAAGCCGTATGCTTATAAAGCACAAAGTTTTGCCAATCATTGGATCGGCGTGGCAAAACATAAAATGGGCAAATAACCCGCAAGTTATTGACTAAATAGCCAAACTATAGTCAATCCAGTATAAAAGAAATACGGCCCTGCCAACGTCATATTTTCTTGCTTACTGTGCCTTCGCAGACAGAGGCTACGAAAATATATCGTTGGCAATCCATTATCATTGTTGTACCTTTTTTATTTAGGATCAGCTATATAAATAGTTGCTGCTTATGTTCATAATTGTGTCGATTATAAATCTTATTTGGTAGTGGTCTGTTTTTCTAAAAAGGTTGCGTTATACTATAGCGCAACCTTTTTTATGACCTTAAAAACGATAAGCGTATCAGCAATTATCTGATACACCTTAATAGTATGATAAAAGGACTTATACCATGGCAGGATTACTTAGCATCTCAGAACCTAATGCCGGTAGCCCCACTGATATGAATAATCAAAACGACATCAATAATGACTTCTTGGCAAGCCTAGTGAATGATGCCACTCAGGCACCAAAAGACGTCACTGAACAATACACTCGTGAAGACATTGAGCAACTATTCGATTTGCCTTTGATGGATTTATTGCTACGAGCACAAACGATTCATCGAGAAAACTTTAACCCCAATGAAGTACAGATCAGCACTTTATTGTCTATCAAGACGGGTAACTGCCCTGAAGATTGCGGCTATTGCTCACAATCCGGTCATCATCGCGATACGACCAAATTACAAGCAGAAAAACGCTTGGAGATTGATAAAGTCATTGCCGCAGCCAAACGTGCCAAAGCCACTGGTTCATCACGATTTTGTATGGGCGCAGCTTGGAAACACCCTAGCGCCAAAGACATGCCTTACGTGGTTGAGCTGGTGAAAGAAGTAAAAGCGTTGGGACTAGAGACTTGTATGACTCTTGGTATGCTAGATACCGACCAAGCCACCCAATTGGCTGACGCAGGACTGGATTATTACAATCACAATCTCGATACGTCACGACGTTATTATGAGCAAGTGGTCAGTACGCGCAGTTATGATGAGCGCTTAGACACGCTTGCCAATGTGCGTAATTCAGGAATCAATGTTTGTAGTGGTAATATCGTGGGCATGGGCGAAAGTCGTGATGACCGCATTGATTGGGTACATGAGCTACTCAAAATGCCTAAAGCACCCGAATCTATCCCCGTCAATTTGTTGGTGCCGATTGCTGGCACACCAATTGGTGATAAAGTCTTAGCTGAAGGACAGCTATCTGTACTTGAATGGATACGTACGATTGCGGTGGCTCGTATTTGCTGTCCAACCAGCTATGTACGTTTGTCTGCTGGACGCGAAAGCTTGTCTGATTCTGAGCAAGCCCTAGCCTTTATGGCAGGTGCCAATTCGTTCTTTTATGGTGATAAACTCCTGACCACAGGCAATGCCAGTCAGTCAGGCGATGATAGATTGATGCGAGAGCTGGGTTTGACCAAACAGTTTGCCGCGCCACGCGCCCCAAAACAAGTTCCTGTTTTGGACGCCATGAGCGGTCATCAATCAAGGGTCGTATTGGCCGAGTAGTCGTGTCTAACGCTACCATCAGTAGACAATCTGCGCTAAGCTTGCTCGCATGATTTACTGCCCAACTAAGCTTAGGTGTATATAAGAGAGACATCATGCCAGATTATTTTAATTGGATCAAAGCCGCGCACATTATCTCTATGGTTTGCTGGTTTGCCGCTATATTTTATTTGCCGCGCTTGTTTGTGTACCATGCGATGAGTGATGACAGCATCAGCCAAGAGCGCTTTGTTATTATGGAGCGCAAGTTGTATCGCGGTATCATGACACCGTCGATGATCGCCACATGGGTCTTTGGTCTGTGGATGTTAGGAATGGGCTGGGAGGTTTACAAAACCCAAGGCTGGCTACATGTCAAGCTGCTATTAGTCATACTGTTGTCCGGCTATCATGGCGCATGTGGTTTTTACCGCAAAAAACTGATAGACAATCCGCATTATAAAACCCATAAGTTTTGGCGCTGGTTTAATGAAGTGCCTGTGTTTGCGTTAGTCATTATTGTGATTTTGGTGGTGGTAAAACCTTTTTGAGCATTATATTAGTGAGCCTTAAGAGAAACTGATACGTAAGTAGTAAGTAAAGTAGCCACACCATTTGACAAAAAAGCGTCCAGCACATAGAAGTGGTGGACGCTTTTTTATTTGCTATTTTTTCATTAACTAAGTGCGCTTGATAACACTATTATACCGCCAGACACTCAAATATTTAGCCTTGGCACTACACGCTAGGACGCATGATTTGATAGACGTTGCTCAAATCATATACACGATAGCGTGCAGGTTCGCGGCGGTTTTCGCCCGCATAGCTAAGTATCAAGGCTTGTTTGGATGCTTCATCAACCCAGCCCACAAACAACCCACTATGCTCGACACGGTTGTAACCGTGGTTGATATAATAGAGCCAATCGCCTACTTCAATCTCATCACTACGAGCGTAAGGACCCTGACTATAGGTGCCTTTATGAATGGTATCGCGGCTCACCCCTGCACGATTAAACACCGCATTAAGATAGTCCCAGCAGCCGCCTTTAATAATCGTACGCTCATTGAGCGCCATTTTGCGAGCCATACTGACCACTTCACGCGCTGCCAAACTGCTTTGCGTCTCTGCGCTACTTAATAACGGTAAATACTCATTATCAACATTATCGTAATTACCAGACAAAAAAGCAGGCAGCACAACTGGTGCTTGATTTTTTACGTTCGGATAATGATAGGCCGATTGCTGAGTGCCGTAACTGGGTGTGTTTACCACATTGGCAGTTGAATATCTGGTATTGGCATTGATAGCGGGTTGAGTATTGGTAGCATTGCTACGATAGGTGCCAGCGCGCTGAATGGTAGAGCGAGTACTGACTTTAGCAGAAGGGACTGCAGAATATGATGGAGATGAGTAATTAGATTGGACAGACTTTTGGGCGATGAGTGCACTCATGCTATCTGCATAAGCTGAACTGATTGAACCAAAAGCAAATAACAACAAACTGCACGACGCTGTAACCAACGGAATGGGCAAACGCGACATGGCTAACTCCTTGCCAATAAAATATAAGTAATAGCATGAATGATGATTAGACTTTTCAAGCTTACTTATAAACTATTTGGATAGGAATCTGCAAGTCCTATTCAACTTTCAGAATAGATAAAAGGTATAAAAACCCAGACCAATGGTTTAAAAAAGAGGATATGTATGAGAATACAGAGAGGATAAAATAGTCTTGGCTCAGTGATAAAGACAGATATCTACATATAGATCATTCACTCAGTATCATCTGAATCGCTATTCATTTTGATATTTACATGGCGCTTAGTCAGCGCTTGACCTTGCAAGATAGCTTTGGTCGCTGTTGCCTCTTGAAGACTTTCAAAACCACTAATATGATACTTTTGCTTATCTTCATCATCGACAATCTGTAGTTGCTCACCAATAAGCATAATTTTATCACCATCGGTCAACTGGATATGCTCACGCTTGCCTTGATTGTCATGCACCAGCTCACCAGCTCGCACCCACAAAACACCATTTGCAATCACACCTGCCATGGCTTTTTTGCGTTGTTGACGTTGTCGATTAAAAATAAAACTGCCAACGATAAGTAAGGCCAATGCACCGATAGCGAGGCGCTCTGATAATAAACTCATGGCCAAAGCCACCGCTACTGCGCCTACCAGCAACGCTGACCCGAACCAAAACATACCATTATCAGCCGCTTGCGACTGACCCTGCAACGTAATTTTAGCGCCATCGTCGGTCAGCTTGAGCATGCATTATTACCTATCGTCAGATATTTATGAGTAAAAAGCCAAGTATCTATAAATAGTTTATGGCAGGTCTAAAAGGGTTGTTAAAATGCTCAATACAAGAAGCGGACTACCAACCTAAAGCTGTTTGTTGCAATTTGATCAATTCAGCGATGCCTTTTTCTGCCATTGCAAGCATATCATCAGCCTGAGCACGGGTGAATGGTTTTTCTTCGGCCGTACCTTGTAATTCAATGAACTCACCTTTTTGTGTCATGACAACATTCAAATCAGTGTCACAACTGGCGTCTTCTTCATAGTTTAGATCCAAATAGGCTTCGCCATCTTTCATACCGACAGAAACAGCAGCAACCAAGCCAATCAATGGATCTGATTTGAGTTTTTTGGTTCTTTGAAGGCTTTCTAACGCATCAACAAGCGCAATCGCAGCACCCGTCACACTCGCAGTACGAGTACCACCGTCCGCTTGCAACACATCACAATCAAGATAAATGGTATTTTCGCCAAGCTTGCTCAAGTCAATC
Organism: Psychrobacter sp. 1176_08; assembly: GCF_052850615.1. Classification (NCBI taxonomy): domain Bacteria; kingdom Pseudomonadati; phylum Pseudomonadota; class Gammaproteobacteria; order Moraxellales; family Moraxellaceae; genus Psychrobacter; species Psychrobacter sp. 1176_08. Next base: position 48,959 of record NZ_VXCU01000002.1, on the reverse strand, counting down.
ATGGCTCGTAAGCTACGACCAATCAAACGCTGAATCTCTTGCGTTCGACCTGATTGCTTACCACGTGCCGCTTCACGCTGGTTGCGAGTGTTGGTCGCTCGTGGCAACATGCCGTATTCGGCAGTGATCCAACCTTTACCCTTGCCTTTTAGCCAGCGCGGTACACCTGATTCGACACTGGCAGTACACAGCACTTTAGTATCACCGAAGCTTACCAATACTGATCCTTCGGCATGCTTAGTATAATGGCGCTCAAAGCTGATCGAGCGAAGTTGGTCAAGCTCACGATTATCAATACGCATAAAAATTCCTAGTACAATGTTTTAAAAGCAGTGTCATAAAAATAACAAATTTGGTGGCGTTTGGCTGTTTATATATCTCAATAGATAAGTAATCAGTTATTAGTATATATCTGAGTAAATGATAAACAGACGTTTTGGTAGGCTCAAAAAGACAGCCATCCTAACGTGACAGCGGCGCAATAGCAAGATTCACTCAAGCTATAACGCCGCGGTTTTACTAAAAAGCTGATGCAATCATAAAATGGCGCACTGATTACTCTGACGGCTTTACGCTCATACTTTTACTTATCTTTATTGTGATACCCTTATTCTAGGCCTTCCATCTTACGCAATTCTTTACGCAGGATCTTACCAACGTTTGACTTTGGTAATTCATCCACAAACTGGATATGACGGGGACGCTTATAGCCAGTCAGCTGTTTTTTACCAAAATCTAGCAATTCTTGTTCTGTGACTTCGCCCTTTTTGACCACAAATAATTTTGGTTCTTCACCGCGCTCCTCATTTGGCACTCCAATAGCACCGCACTCTGCCACCGCTGGATGCTCACTCATGGCTTCTTCGATTTCATTTGGATAGACATTAAAACCTGAGACCAAAATCATGTCTTTTTTGCGATCGACAATTTTAATGAAGCCCTTTTCATCCATGATACCGATATCACCCGTTTTTAGGTAACCATTAGCCGTAAAGGTTTCGGCGGTTTCTTTGGGACGGTTTTGATAGCCAATCATTACTTGTGGCCCTTTAACACATATCTCACCGCGATCGCCCATGACCACTTCATTTTCGTCGTCATCGATCAGTATCACGTCCGTGCTAGAGGCAGGAATACCAATTTTGTTAGTGAATTCAGCGATGGTCATTGGATTAAAGGCGACCACAGGCGACGTCTCAGACAGACCATACCCTTCTACAATAGGCAGACCTGTGACGTTGTGCCATTTTTTGGCCACACTTGGCAACACTGACATACCGCCACCGATAGAGGCTTTTAGATTGGAGAAATCTAGCTCTGCAAAACTGTCTTTATTTACCAAGCCATTAAACAAGGTGTTGACTGCAGGGATAAATGACGGCTTGTATTTGCCCATCTCTTTAATCAAACCATCAAGATCGCGTGGATTTGGGATCAGTAAGCCTGCATAACCCTGATACATGCCGTACATACCGCAAACCATAAATGAGAACACATGGTACAGTGGCAATGCGGTCAAAATAACATCACCTGCCTCCACGTCATCTTCAAACGCACTGTTCATAAGGGCGCTAATTTGTAGCATGTTGGCGACTAAATTGCCGTGAGACAACATTGCACCTTTGGCCACCCCCGTCGTACCACCTGTATATTGCAATAATGCCACGTCACTTAAGCTCAAATCAGGACGCTTATAATGACTGGCCGACACTGCATTTAGGGCATGCTTGAAGCTCACACTATTTGGTAAATGATAAGCTGGAATCATTTTTTTGATGTGACGTGCTACAAGGTTGACCACAGCACCTTTAACCGTGCCTAACATATCGCCAATTTTGCAGACAATCACATGCTCCACTTGACCTTTGTCTTCTGCTTCTTGATAGGTTTTTGCAAAATTTTCTACAATAAATAAGGCTTTGGCATTGCTGTCATGCAATTGATGCGACAGCTCTCGGCTGGTGTACAAAGGATTGACGTTGACCAATACCATGCCTGCGCGGATGATACCCAAAGCAACCACTGGATACTGCAACAAGTTGGGCATCATGACCCCAACTTTATCACCCTTGACCAATCCTAATGATTGTAGATAGCTGGCAATTTGACGGCTGTATAAATCCAATTGTTTATAACTGATTTCAGCGCCCATGCAAATATAAGCAGTTTTTTTGCCATAACGGCTAAAATTACGCTCAAACACTTCCAACAAAGAGGTATTGTCGTCTGGCATATCGATAGTAGCATCAATGCCATAGCGCTCATAAGCACTTAACCAAGGTCTATCGCTAGGGATGGTCGGCATGGTAGGGAATGCATTTTCTTGATAAATATTGTCTTGATAAACGGTGTCTTTATGAATACGGTTTTTATCAGCGCTGCTCTTATAAGCACTGTCTTTATTGTTGGTTGCAGCTTTATCGTTTGCTGTCTCTTTATTGATATTATCGGTCATAACTTTCCCTAAACGTTACTATGAAAAATGTAGAATATTTTAACGAAAACACCATTTTTTATGATTGATCAGTGACAGCAAACCCTTATGAATACAAACGGCAATAATCCAATTGGTTTATCATTCATAAGCTGGTCAATAAAAGCGTCTTATCAGGCCCGTGATAGGTGGCACAATTATTTAGCAAAACCAAATTGGCTATCATTTTTGCCATCATGGTTTATACAGTAACACTGACGTTTTTTAGATACTTATAAAAATCCGTCGCTGAGCACTATAGCAGTTTTGCTAGAGTTTCTCTATCTATACTAGCACTGTTAAAACGCTCAAAACGCTCAAAATAAAAAACGATAAGGCTGCCTATGAGCAACCTTATCACTTGTAGCTAACGCGACCCTATAACTATTACAGTCTCTTACATATGCTGTCGTTATAACTCTCTACCGTGTGAGCAATCACGATTGGCCGTGATTCTTTTCTTCAAGCGCGCGTAGGTCTTTACGTAAGATTTTACCCACATTCGATTTTGGTAGCTCATCGATGAATTCAACATAACGAGGGCGCTTATAGCCGGTCAGATTTTCTTTACCATAGGCGAGAACCTCTTCAACCGTCAAGCTATCATCACTGCGTACGACATAAATTTTTGGTACTTCACCACTTTTTTCGTCTTCGATACCAATGACGCCGCACTCCAAAATCTTTGGATGACCCGACATAGCATCTTCAACTTCGTTTGGATAAACATTAAACCCTGAGACCAAAATCATGTCTTTTTTACGATCGACAATTTTAAAGTAACCGTCTTCATCCATAACACCGATATCACCAGTCCGGAAATAACCATCATCCGTCATAACTTCTGCCGTCGCATCCGCGCGCTTCCAGTAACCCTTCATGACTTGTGGACCACGAACACAAATCTCACCGCGCTCACCAAGGGCGACTTCGTTGCCCTCTTCATCCAAAATGGCCATATCCGTTGAAGGCATTGGCAGACCAATATTACCTGAGAACTCGTTTGTGCCTTCTGGATTGGCTGAAGCAACTGGAGAGGTCTCTGATAGACCATAGCCTTGAACAATGATATTGCCCGTTATTTTTTGCCATTTAGCCGCTGTGTCTTTTAATACTGCCATACCGCCACCCATAGACATCTCAAGCTTGCTATGGTCTATGGCTTGGAACTCTTCACTATTTGCAAGGGCGTTAAATAACGTATTGACTGCTGGAAAGAATGCCGGCGGATATGCTTTATAGGCTTTAAGCAAGCTATCAAAGTCGCGTGGATTTGGTACAAGTAGACCGATACAACCACGATACAAGCCAAACATGCCACAAACGGTGAAAGAAAAAATATGATATAAGGGCAGCGCTGTCATGATGACTGGCTGCTCATCTAGCTTTTCAAATTTATCAAAAGCATCGCCCAAGTAAACATCACACTGGATAAGGTTTGCCACTAAGTTGCCATGTGTGAGCATCGCGCCTTTGGCAACACCCGTTGTACCACCGGTATATTGCAGAACTGCTACGTCTTCAAGGCCGATATTATCAGGACGCTTGTAGTGGTCAGCAGAAAAACGATTCAGCGCCTTTTTAAATTTAACACTGCCTTTGATACTATAATCAGGCACCATTTTTTTGACATGGCGAACCACAGCAGTCACGATAAAGCCTTTTAGTGGGCTCATAAGGTCGCCCATGGAGGTAATCACAACATGGTCAACCAAGTCTTTACCAATGTCTTGGTAGGTTTTAGCAAAGTTTTCTAGCAAAATAAGCACTTTGGCATCAGAGTCTTCTAACTGATGTGCCAGCTCCTTGGTAGTATAAAGTGGGTTAACATTGACCAACGTCATGCCCGCGCGAAGTACGCCTAGGACGGCAACTGGCAGCTGTAAAATATTGGGCATCATCACCGCCACTTTATCGCCTTTTTTTAGCCCCAACGATTGCAGATAAGCTGCCATCTGTTTGCTATAGCGATCTAATTCTTCATAGGACAGTTTGACATCCATACACACAAATGCTGTTTTGCCAGCATAGGTAACAAAGTTTTTTTCGAGTATATCGATTAAAGAGGTATTGGCAGCTGGCATCATGATGTCATACTGAATACCAAGTTTTTCGTAAGTTTTGAGCCATACTTTATCATTGCGACGAATGGGGTTGCCCTGATTTTCCATAATCTTTTTTCTCCTAGTCATAGTACGCGATCGATTACTCATACAATCACAGTGTGATATACATACAAAAACTTAGCATTTAGGCTTACGCTGGTAAGCAAAGTCGCCATGTTATCGTATGAGCATGAGCAAACAACATAATGGTCAAAAACCCTCTTCTAATTAACATACACACTTTATACAGACTACTCAATACAAAAGATTGTTACTTGCGTTCGCAAACAGATTTGACGGTAAATAATTTGTTGTATAGCGTCTTTATTCACTCCTGATAGTCAGAAAAATATTCATACTTTTTGGCAATGATCTGTTTATGAATATCTTGCATACAATAATGTCTTTATTGATGATTTATTGCCGTTTATGACTTATTGCTATCAAGTACCATAGCAAGCTCTGTCAAGGTGACAAAATTGCGACGTATGCCGTCTTTATCACTGCTTGGTTGACGAGTAAGCACACTACTCGCCAGTTTCTTACTATCAACATACTGCCAATCATTGATGTATTCATTTTGAGTTAATCGCTGACCAAAACCTGCTACTGCCACCGCAAACTGAGTATCGATATTGGCACTATTTAACGCACGACTGGTTTTATCAATCGGTTGACTAAGAAGCTTTGAGCCGCCGCCTGCTGGTGCTTTATAGCGAATTTTTAGATAGGCTAATTCATTTACATTCTGTGTGTTTTGGGTGCTAGATTTGCTGGTGTTACTGCCATAACGGCGGTCGCTATACAGACCTTTTTTACCTTTAGGTGTCACTTCAAATAGTGCAATCACTGCTTTTCCTGCCCCAAGCTCTCCTGCGTCCACCTTATCATTATTAAAGTCTTGTTCGTCCAGCACCCGATTTTCGTAACCGATTAAGCGCCACTCGCTGACCATATCAGGGTTGAACTCAACTTGGACTTTGACGTCTTTGGCGACCGTATTAAAAGTCGCAGCCAATTCATCACCAAAGACTTTTTTGGCTTCGGTCAGACTGTCGATATAGCTGTAGTTACCGTTACCATTATCCGCCATTTGTTCCATCATATAATCGTTTAAGTTGCCGCGTCCAAAGCCGACTGTCGATAAGGATATACCACGATCACGATTGGCTTTGACCAGCGTTAACATGTCGTCGACATCACTAATTCCGACATTGAAGTCGCCATCAGTCAGCATCATAATACGATTGATACCATTCTTTTTCATGGCTTGCTCAGCTTGTCTGTAAGCCAGCTTCAACGCATCTTCACCATTGGTGGAGCCTTCTGCGTTCAAGCTTTCAATTGCGGCCAGTATTTTGGTTTTTTGGTCGCCGCGGGTCGCAGGCAATGCCACCGTGGTACTGCCAGAATAAGTGACGATACTGATGCTGTCTTCTGCGCGCATCTGCTCTGTCAGTAATTTGAGAGAGGATTGCGCCAATGGCAATTTATCGAGAGAGGACATAGAGCCCGACACATCGACCAAAAATACGAGGTTGGCAGGTGGCATCGGCTGCGTATTGCTATTTTTAGACCAATTACTATCAACTGCTTTGATACCAACTTTGATAATCTTGTTATCCTGATCTGCCCTGTCCCATGGCGAATCGACCACGTCAGTTGCCACCACAAAGGGCGCATTATTAAGGCGTTTACCATCATCAAACTGATATTGAAAATAGTTGATCAACTCCTCCACTCGCACCGCATCGACAGGCGGTAGTCGACCTTCATTCAGATAGCGACGTACATTGGCATAACTGCCCGTATCAGTATCAATAGATAAAGTAGAAACCGCCATTTCTGTAGTACGATGTACAGGATTGGCCTCACTCTTTTGATAATTGTCGCGCTCTTGAGGCGGTATGCTGATACTTGGTACTGGACGGATACCCATCTGAGGCGCTGCGCGTATCAGCATATTACTGCTTACGGCATTTTGTATAGTCATGACAGGCTCTGATGCCACAACGCTCATTGAGTCAACAGCGCTTTGATTAGCTGCCTCTTGATTAATCGTGCTACTACTCGGTTCTGATACTGGCGGAGTCATTTGAGATGAACTACAAGCACTCAGCCCCGCACCGATAACCATAGTGGCCAACAACGCACCTTTTGTTAAGTAATGAGGATATTTTTGTGATAAACAGACAGGCGACATAGCAAATACTCCATAAGTCACATAGATCAATGATGAATTGTCCGTATTCATCTATTTATGATAATTTGTGCCACCCAGTCACACCGTATTTTTTAAAAAATAGATAATAGGTATGTAGAGAAAATGGCTATATCACATCGCTAGATTTTACGTTCATAAGTAAAATGATAAAAAATATTTAGATTAACTATACTCAAGTTATTTTCTAAAAGCTATTGATTAAAGTGCGGTTCAGAGTATGGTTTAAAACGATATGAGCACGTCATACATTGTCGTCTATTCTGACTTGCACCTTTTTAATTGCCGCAATATCCTTTACGATAGCACTATCCTTATTGTCTACTTGCCCCATTTATTAATACCTATTAAAACTCAAAAGTGAACCCTATTTTATGTCCGATGTTATTGATCATACGATTGACCCAATCATTCCAAGTGAACCGATGGATACCCGCTCGGTGGCGGAATTCACTGAGCAAGCCTATCTCAACTATGCCATGTACGTCATCATGGATCGGGCGTTGCCCAATATTGCTGATGGTCTCAAGCCAGTACAGCGCCGTATCGTCTATGCCATGAGCGAGCTTGGCTTAAAGTCTTCTGCCAAAGCAAAAAAATCAGCGCGTACGGTTGGTGATGTACTAGGCAAATACCATCCACATGGTGACAGTGCGTGTTATGAGGCGATGGTGCTGATGGCACAGCCGTTTAGCTACCGCTATCCGCTGATTACTGGTCAAGGCAACTGGGGCAGTCCTGATGATCCAAAATCCTTTGCGGCGATGCGTTATACCGAAGCCAAAATGTCTGCCTATGCTAATACCTTGCTCGCAGAGCTTGGACAAGGAACAGTCAACTGGCAAGATAATTTTGACGGTACGATGCAAGAGCCAACCACTCTACCCGCCCGCTTGCCCAATATTTTATTAAACGGTACCACAGGTATCGCCGTTGGTATGGCGACCGATATACCGCCACATAACCTAAACGAAGTGGTACGCGCAGCCATTCGTTTGCTCAAAAACCCTGAGCTGTCCGTCAAGCAGTTAACTCAGTCAATACCAGCACCTGACTTGCCAACACCAGCCGAAATCATTACCAGTAAAAAAGACTTGCAAGCCATGTATGAGAGTGGCCGTGGCAGCTACAAAATGCGGGCCACATTCCATATCGATAGCAAAGAAAAAAACCTTGTCATCATTGATGCACTTCCTTATCAAGTCTCAGGCAACAAGATTCAAGAGCAAATCGCCAAGCTCATGACCGACAAAAAACTGCCCTGGATTACTGACATTCACGATGAATCAGATCACGAAAACGCTTGCCGTATCGTACTTGAGTTGCGATCGGCACGCGTCGATGTCGAGCGCGTCATGAGTCATCTGTTTGCCAGCACAGATCTAGAAAGCAATTACCGCGTCAACATGAATATGATTGGGCTAAACGGGAAACCGCAAGTCAAAAATTTGAAAGAAATCTTAGAAGAATGGCTTATTTGCCGCCGTTCTGTCGTCACGCGCCGTTTGCAATTTCGCCTCGACAAAATCGATAAGCGCTTGCACATCCTTGCAGGTTTGCTAATTGCGTATCTTAATATTGATGAAGTCATTCGCATCATTCGTGAAGAAGACGATCCAAAAGCAACGTTGATGCAGGACTATGATCTGACTGACATTCAAGCCAATGCCATCTTAGATATTCGTCTGCGCCAGTTGGCAAGACTAGAAGAGATTGAGTTGCGCCGCGAGCAAGATGAGCTGGCTGCCGAACGCGCCATCATTCAAGAATACTTGGACAATCCAGACAGTCTCACCAACCTGATGATTGATGAGCTGACTGCCGACATGAAAGAACATGGTAACGAGCGTGTATCGCCATTGGCAGAACGCGAAGAAGCGCAAGCACTAAAAGAGTCTGACTTGGTACCAAGTGAGCCTGTGACCGCCATCCTATCAAAAGCAGGTTGGATTCGTGCCGCCAAAGGCCATGATGTCGATGCGGCTGGTATGAGCTATCGCTCAGGCGATGCTTATCAGGCGCATGTACGCGGTAAATCCAACGAAAAAATCTACGTGCTCGATAGCACCGGACGCAGTTACAGCATTGATGCACACAACCTTGCTTCTGCGCGTGGTCAAGGTGATCCACTCACAAGTGTGTTGAAGCCACCCGCTGGTGCCAGTTTTGAGCAATTATTAACGGGTGATAATGACCAGCGTATCATTCTCGCCAGCTCAGCAGGTTATGGGTTTATCAATACCCTTGGTAATTTGGACAGCAATCAAAAAGCGGGTAAAAATATCATTACTTTAACAACTGACAGTCGCTTGCTACCAGTTGCGCGTATCGATGTGCCAGCAGATATGGTTAACAGTAGTAGTGACAATAGTGAAGCAACCAGCAGTCGTGCAAACGCGTCGCCTGACCATCTCGCTGTCGTGACCAACGCAGGATACTTACTGATATTTGCGCTTGATGACTTGCCTGAACAAGCACGCGGTAAAGGCAACAAATTGATTAAGTTAAAAGAAGGCGAAGAAGTACTCGCTATCACACCGCTGAGTCAGCAAGACAGCCTAATCATTACCGCTGGCAAACGTCATGTGACGCTAAAGCCCAATGACTTGGCCAACTATACAGGCACTCGTGGTAATCGCGGTGGTCAGTTGCCGAGGGGCTTTCAGAATGTAACGAGTGTTGAGGTTGGATAGTGAATTTCAGTGCTTAAATTTTGCAAAGCTGAGTTAAAAGTCCAGCTATGACCCATCAAAAAGCCGCCTATAAATACTATATAGGCGGCTTCTTTACATCAGCTAGAGCAGCTGACAAAATAGTGAGCAAATACTACCCATTTAAAATTTACTAGATTCAGTATCTGCAAATATTGCTTCTATAAAACTGGTGATTTGTGTGCTTTTCATGAGATAAGGGTTGAAGTCAGCACCTGCTGAGAAGCTTTTCAGGGCGTATTCTTCGTCTTCAGCGCTTGAGGTTAAATACTTTATTAAGAAACCATCCCACTTGCGTGCTTCTATTTCTTTGACTTCAACGATATGAGGTAAAAGGTGCGAATACTCATTAATCAGTTTTGCTAAAACTTCATTAATAACAGGTCTTGACCCTTCTATACTTTGAAGCAAATAATCATCATTGATAACCAGCGCTGACGTTATATCGCTTTGTTCATTGTTCCTTCGCCACTGTTCAAGTATGCGAGTCAGCTCTACGCCGTTATTTTTTTCACTATTTTTACCAATATATGTCAGGCTGATGAGAATATGCTCTCCATTTCTCTTATGCTTTTCTGAAGTATGGCAAGTGTTTGTCTGCATAAGGGGTCCAGTATATAAAAAATTCATTTAATCAAGATAACGTCTAAAGCGGAATATAGCCCACAACGTTTGTCTGTCTTTTACTATGTTTTTGTATTCTAATGACCGTCTTATAGTCTGCCATTAGCGTTTTTATAAAGGAAACATGGCTATATTAAAAAATAATATGATGACGTTTATTATAGGGCAATGGTGATAGAAAGCTGGCTCAGTCAAGGCAGCAGCGTTATGCTAATTATTAAAAGATATGAGTAGTGTATTCCTACAATGCTGGGCGACAGTACAGCGCAATTATCAAATGCTCCTTATTAAAAATAATTAATCAAAACCGATCTCTAGCTTCAATTAAGCTACTATACAATTTTATCCTCTGCAAAAATGGCATTTAGAAAATGTCTAATCTGAGTACTTTTCATCAAATAGGGATTAAAGTCAGCACCTGCTGAAAAATGTTGTAGTGCATACTCTTCATCTTCAACGCTCGAAGTCAGATGCTTAATTAAAAATTTATCCCACTTGCGTACCTCTATTTCTTCGACTTCGATCACATTGGGTGAGATTTCTAAATACTCGCTGATTATTTTTGCTAGGGCATGATTGATGGCAGGTCTTGAACCTTGAATATTTTGAATAAAATAATTATCGTTAACGACCAAGGCTGAGGTTATGTTACTTTTTTCAAAGTATCTGCGCCAATGCTCAAGAGCACGAGCCAACTCCACACCTGAATTTTTGTCAGTCTTTTTAGCAATATACGTCAGGCTAATGAGAATATGCTCTCCATTTCTCTTATGCTTTTCTGAAGTATGGCGAGTGTCTGTCTGCATCAGAAATCCTATTTATAAGAAATTCATTTAGATTAAGATACTATTTAATACTAAATACACGCAATAACATTTTTTCGTCTTTTGCCATGTTTTTGTATTTTCATAACATCTCGACCATTCCACCTAAATGATTTTTAAAATATGTGAATATATTATATCAATAATTAGAACGTTTATTCTATGATTACTCATACATTCAATTCAACCCCAAAATAGGAATTACCAAATCCTCTTCATCTGTTAGATGCTGAGACAATAGATTGCTGACGTCAATCAAGGTCTTGTGCAATTGCTCACCCAGTGCTTTGTCTTCGGCTTCACTGGTCGCAAGCTTCTCGTTTAATGCTTGCAGCTCATTTAATATTGCATCCAAGTGTATGTGGTCTCGATCCAGTATCTCAAAACCTGATTTTAGCTGCGGGTACATACGAATAAACGATGGGAAATACGCTTGGTCCTCGATATTATGGTGATGATGTAATTTCATAATATACTGATTGATTCGTGGTAAGAGTTGCACGCGATATTCTGACCATTCAATACTACCAGAATGATAGGCATCACTAATCTGCGTCAAAATATGCTGACGTTTACGTATATCAGCATGAATATTTAACCAGCCAGACGTTTTATAGACATACTCTGCGCTGAACCATTGAGCCGGTGGCAGTTTATCATATAAAAACAGCCAATCTGCTTGAAGGCGACTGTTAGGATGCCGCGGCGATAAGGCTTCTTGAGGATCCAATTTCTGAGTAAAGGCCGTCATGGTATTATCCTTATAAATTGGTTTTGCTTATTCGATCTCTTTATCAGCACTCATACATAATTCATCAATGCTTTTATAAACAACTTAAAGTTTGATAATCCGAAAATATTAATTAGATTTACTAAAACACTATAAGCAAATATGTAGAATATATATAGAGCCAGCGGCGGTAAAATCAACCATAGCCTGTGCGATTGTTTGACTGAATACAACCAGCTGTTAATGCGTTACACAATCTAGTCAAAAATTTTCTCACTTACAATTGATGAAACGGTACGATAAAACCCATACCGATAAGCAACCAAACGCCATAAATGTGGCTAATTGAATTTTTATCACCCTCGCACCTGGGTGGAAATCACGAAGGATAATCATGTTTATTAAAGATAAGATTGCAAGAGAGATGATGAATAAGATAACCACGCCTAAGATTATATTCTTTGATATCGATGATACTTTGAGTCGTAATGGGATTATCGCTGAACATAATAAAGCGACCCTTGAGCAGCTGGCAGAGACGGATATTAAGCTGGTGATTTCGACTGGACGCTCGAAAGCCATTTTGCCTGATGATATTTTGGCACTGCTGGATGCCGATATTTTGGATGCGATTATTTGTATGAATGGGCAATACAGCTTTGATCACAGTGGCATGATTAGCCATTATCCATTGAATGCTGAGCAGACGGATAAGATTTCTTATCTTTGCCAACAGAGCAACCTTATTCACAAGTTTGACTCAGCGACGCATATTGTATGGTCAGATGAAAACGAGCGTTTGCGTGACTATAATGCCAGAACGCCCAACTCTATCGTTGACCCAGAGTACTACAAGTCAAATACGGTTTATCAGTGTTCCGTATTTTTCAACGACCAAGAAGACAAAATGCAAGAGGTCGATTTTGAGAAATATGACTTGAAGTTGGTACATTGGCATCATATTGGTGCTGATATTTTGCCAATTGAGGCATCCAAAGCGCGCGGTATCAAAGACATGTGTGCGTACTATGGTGTGGATGTGCGCGAGTGCATGGCATTCGGTGATGGCATGAATGATCTTGAGATGTTTGATCTGGTCGGATTTGCGGTAGCAATGGGTGACGCAAAACCTGCCCTAATCGAGCGAGCAGATTTTGTCACAGGAACGATTGAAGAGTTTGGCATACAGGCGGTGCTAGGTCAGTTTTGTATAGCGTAGAAATTTTAGGCGCGCATTAGCACTCATCCTCGCCGAGCCATCTGATCATAAGCCCAAATACCAGTTTTATAAAGCCTTGTAATAATCAAAAACAACAGCCCAACTGTGAGAACATAAACCAACGTTGTCGATACGCTCGTTAGTGTCTCAATGCTAGCGGCCATACTAAGATAAGCCTCTAATGGCCAGCTTTCTACTGGCGTTCCATTACCTGCATTCAGGTAGGCGATAATACCGAACAGACCTATAAGAATAGTGACCATGCCAGCAAGTCTACGATTGTCCATTTCATCTCTCGTTTATCAAAATCAATTAACTGTCTTCTTCGTTGTGTAAGGCTTATCGTTGATTCATTTTAAAAAGTACGGCAATGCTGGAATAAATAGTATGAGACCCTATAGTACAAAGTATAAAGCAAGTACCAAACATTCATGCCAATAGAAAACCGTTTCAAATATATCTTTTTTGTTTTGAGCTAACTATATCGAGCATTCATTGGTTTATCAAGCGTTCAAAATCAATGCTATGGCATCGTCGAACCACCATCGACCGCAATAGAATACCCAGTAATAGCTGCACTCAAATCAAAGGCCATAAGCAGTGCTAAATTGGCAGAATTTAGTCCATTTATATGACTATCGATTGAATTAAAGACAGGATCCAGTACAACGATAAGCATTTGGCTGAAGCTAAGTCTGAACTTATCGTAGCACGGTAGCACGATTGCATACTGGCGTTATTGACCTTGCCCCTTTAAAAATCAAAGGACAATGACCATAATAGTAGGGTTACTTGCTTGTATTTACTGATTTATTGTTCATAAGCTTTTATCCATTTGTACTACCTTCTTTAGGAGAGAAATTTTGACCCATTTATCCTCGTCCCACCTATCCCTTAGCGCTACTGCCTCTCTCAGTCGCACGTTGCCAAAAGCCTTGTTGGCTATGACAGTGGGTTTGGCACTTGCCAGCTGTAGCAACTCTGATAATGCATCGGCTGATGGTAGTGCTGCCGCGAGCGATGTGACGCTTAACTTGTATAACTGGTCAGAATATATGCCACAAGAGGTTCTGGATGGCTTTGAGGAAGAGACTGGTATCAACGTGAATTACACCACGTTTGACTCAAATGAAGCCATGTACGCCAAGCTCAAGTTGCTCGATGATTCCAGTCAATATGACCTTGCTATTCCATCGACCTATTATGTCGAAAAGATGGCCAAAGAAGGTCTCTTGCAAGAGCTGGATAAATCCAAACTCAGCAATTTTAAAAACCTAGATACCTCATTTACCAATACCAAAGTTGATCCTGAGAATAAATATTCGATTCCCTATATGTGGGGTAGTACCGGTTTGGCAATCAATGGTGATACGGTTGATGCTAGCAAGGTAAACAGCTGGAACGACCTATGGCGTCCTGAGTATAAAGGTCAGGTGATGTTGACCAATGACGTACGCGAAGTATTCGGTATGACATTATTGACGCTGGGTTATTCAGGCAATAGCAGCAACCCTGATGAGATCAAAGCCGCTTATGATAAGCTGACGACCTTGATGCCAAATGTTAAAACCTTTAATTCTGATGCAACGCGTATGCCCTACATTGAAGGTGAAACGGCACTTGGTATGAGCTGGAACGGCGAAGCGGTCATGGCGAACGATGAAGGTTTGACCAGCTTGGTTTATAAATATCCCACTGAAGGCGCAATCTTGTGGATGGACAATTTCGTTATTCCAAAAAATGCCAAACAAGTCGATGCTGCGCACAAGTTTATTGATTATTTATTGCGTCCTGAAGTCGCCAAGATTGTTAGTGAAGAGATTGGCTACGCTTCACCTAATATCGCTGCACGTGAGCTCATGGACGAAGAAGTGCGTAATAACGCAACGATTTATCCTAGCAAAGAAATATTGGCCAAAGCTGAATTCCAAGAAGACGTGGGTGATGAAGCCTTGCAAGTGTATCAGCAGTATTGGGACAAGCTAAAAACGGGGCGTTAATAACTTCTGTTTTACCCTTAACAGTACCGCCAAAAAATAAAAACGCTGACTTAAAAAGTCAGCGTTTTTTTATAAATGTAAATCTGTCTCACCGCCTTGCTGCTTTATTTTTCGCTGCTCACGACGCTGATAGCCCAGACCTGAAGCGGCATACCAATGCGGCTTGGTAGTCTGCAACAAGTCACTCAACTGTTGCAACTGCGCTTGCAAAGTCTTGGTTAACCAAAAGTATCCCTGCCACTCAAAAGCTAAGTGATGGACGCTTGGGTATTCTGATACAGTAATGCGCGTAATGGGACGAAACATCTCATCACTTGGACTACGCAGCACGGCTGCCATATGTTGCATGGCCTGAGTTAGCTCATGCTGATAATGAATCAACAGCGTATGGTTTTCGTCATCGATCTCAATATTTGCCAAGCGCGGTGCCGCACTTAACAACAAATCGATGGTTCCAATAATATTACGATGCGTACGCTGAATGGTCTCTAAGGTCTCTTTCTTGATGCCTGATTCACTCGCAGTCGCTGCGATATGAGGACGTACCGCCAGCAATCGCTTATTGATCTGCTGTAATGAGGTGACCAGCACTTTATCAACGGGCACATCATTAGCGGGAAAAGCGACGGTATCTGGTTGCTTGGCAGCCTGCTCAGTTGTACCTTCTGTAGCATCAATATGATTGCCCACGCCTGCATAGAGACTGCCACAGGCCTCAAGGTTACTGGCCAATAAAAAGCGCCACATCAAGGTGGACTTCAGTGGCAGAATCAACGTCACTGCTACCGCAACACCAGTTCCAATTAAAATATTAAGGACACGGTAAATCCCATCTTGAGCGATAGTGCTATGGCCCAAATCTGAGACAATCATCAGCATAGTGATACCCGTCAGTAACCCTGTGTACCCAAGTTGCCTGATTGCCAAATAGCCAATGATGCCACTGAGCAAGCCAATGAGCGCATAATCTACCCATAACCACGCGCCGACATTGTGAGTAAACCAAAGCACACCAAGTGCGGTAACAATACCGAACAATGTACCAAGTACTCGCTCTTTGGCCTTGGTATAGATCGCTCCTTGATACTGTAACAAGCCCAATATGATAAAGACCGTAATAGTCGTCCATTCCCCATGAGGAAGATTGGTAAGTTTGTTCGCTAAAAACGCCAGTATTATTGCCACACCCAAACGTATAGCATGCAACACATCCGCATACTGATAGCGAACATAAGGCTCAATAAACGGTGCGGTAAATCGTTGCCACATAGGTAATTTCACGCAAAACCACTCTTGTTAGTTGATGGTTAGAATCAGGAAGATAAATGACAAGCTACAAGTGAACATGCTAGCAGCCACGTCTGTATTTACAAAGCCATTCTCAAAAAAAACGTCTTTTGCCTATTAAAAGACAAAAGACGTTTGAGGTCAAAACTCATAACTACTTTAAGTGAAAAGCCTTTACTTATACTTCTAAGAAATCAAGGATACCTTCTGCCGCTTCACGACCTTCCCAGATCGCTGTAACCACCAAGTCAGACCCACGTACCATATCGCCACCTGCAAATATCTTTGGATTATTGGTTTGGAACTTAAAGGTCTGTGACTCAAGAGCCAAAACCCGACCAGAACTGTCCATCGACACTTGCTGCGACTCAAACCAGTCAGCGGGACTCGGTCTAAAACCAAAGGCCATAATCACCGCATCACAAGGAATGATTTCTTCTGAGTTGGGAATTGGCTCAGGGCGTTGGCGACCACGGTTATCAGGCGCGCCTAGCTGGGTTGTGACGACTTTGACCCCATTCACTTTACCATTCAAGCCAATGATTTCAGTTGGCTGACGGTTGAATAAGAACTCAACGCCCTCTTCACGAGCATTGACTACTTCACGGCGTGAGCCTGGCATGTTTTCTTCATCGCGGCGATAGGCGCAGACCACTTTTTCGGCGCCTTGACGGATACTAGTACGGTTGCAGTCCATGGCGGTATCGCCACCGCCCAACACTACAATTTTTTTGCCTTTGAAATCGATATACTCTTCAGGATTCTTTTCCCAGTCGTTACAGCGATTCACATTGGCAATCAGATAGTCTAGCGCATCATAAACGCCTTCTAGCTCTTCACCCGCAAAACCGCCGCGCATATAAGTATAGGTTCCCATACCCATAAAGACCGCATCATAATCGCTCAACAGCTCATCAATACTGATATCCGTACCGATTTCTGTTTCAAGACGGAATTCGATACCCATGCCTTCAAAAATGACGCGGCGATTGCGCATCACGTCTTTTTCCATTTTAAACTCTGGAATGCCGAAAGTTAGCAAGCCGCCAATCTCTGGACGCTTATCAAAGACGACTGGCTTAACGCCATTTCTGACTAAAATGTCTGCGCAACCGAGTCCTGCAGGTCCTGCACCAATGATGGCAACCTTTTTGTCCGTCCAAACCACATCCGACATATCTGGACGCCAGCCCAAGGCAAAGGCTGTGTCATTGATGTATTTTTCAACATTACCAATCGTCACAGCGCCAAAACCATCATTGAGCGTACAAGCGCCTTCACACAGACGGTCTTGCGGACAAACGCGACCACAGACCTCAGGCAGCGTATTGGTACGATGACACAACTCTGCTGCTTGAAAGATTTGTCCTTCGGTCGCAAGCTTAAGCCAGTTGGGAATATAATTGTGTACAGGACATTTCCATTCACAATAAGGGTTTCCACACTCAAGACAACGATGCGACTGCTGTGATACGGCTTCGCTCTCAAACGGTTTATAAATTTCAACAAATTCCGTTGAGCGCGTGGCAATGTCTTTTTTCGCCGGATCGAACCTTGGTACATCTAAAAATTGGAAACTATTTTCTAAGCGTTTTGCCATGGTAAAAATCTCTTTTATAGTGGGCGGTGACAGCCAGCGATACTCAGTCAAACGACCATTTAAGGCCCATGGGCAGCTGCTGTCACTTACCTGCTTAAAACCTGTGAGTTAAAATATTTCTAAAACCTATTGCCAAATGACCAATAAAAGTCATAACAGATCCCTTATTGAGGATCAGCCATGGTGGTTTTAAGAAGGCTCGCAATGTTCGCCGCTTTTGGCTTCACTAAGTAAAATTTACGAACGTAATGTTCAAAATCAGCCAGTATCGTCTGACCCCATGCACTGCCAGTTTTGTCTACATGCGTGCTGATCACTCGTTGCAAATAAATACGATGTTCTTCCGTTTGCTCGCTTGAGATACGGTTCAAATCAATCAGCTCATGGTTGCAGCGATCAAAGAAGTCACCATCCATGTCGAGCACATAGGCGAAACCGCCTGTCATGCCTGCGCCGAAGTTAAGACCAGTGCGCCCCAGTATGGTAACGATGCCGCCTGTCATATATTCACAGCAGTGATCACCGGTGCCTTCAATAACCGCATGCGTACCTGAGTTACGAACCGCAAAACGCTCACCTGCTGTACCCGCTGCATACAATTTACCACCAGTGGCACCATACAAACAGGTATTGCCAATGATTGCTGTGTCTTGTGCATTAAAGCTTGAGTCTTTCGGCGGATAAATGACAATCTCGCCACCTGCCATGCCCTTACCGACATAATCGTTGGCATCGCCTTCAAGCTCAATATTTAAACCGCCTGCGTTCCAGACACCTAGGCTTTGTCCTGCCGTGCCTGTCAGATGCAACTTGATTGGCATATCGCTCATACCAAGGTTGCCCCATAGTTGGGCAATCTCGCCAGAAATACGGGCCCCGATAGATCGGTCACAGTTACCAACATAATAGCTATATTCGCCGCCTGTTCCTTGACGAATACTTAATAACATATCACTAATCATCTGCTCAGCAAGTAAACCTTTATCAAATGGCTCATTTCGCGTCACTTGACACGTTTGCGCTTTACCCTCTGCTGCTGGATGACTAAACAGCAATGGTGTTAAGTCAAGATGACGCTGCTTATCAGTATTTCCTTCTAATACTTCAAGCAAATCTGTACGTCCAACCAACGCTTCCATACTACTAACGCCAAGCGCTGCAAGCCACTCACGTGTCTCAGTTGCGACGAACTTGAAGAAGTTGATTAACATCTCAGCCTCGCCAATGAAATGATCATCGCGCAACATGGCTTTTTGTGTGGCAACGCCTGTCGGACAGTTATTAAGATGACAGATACGTAGGTATTTACAACCAACCGCAATCATCGGTGTGGTACCGAAACCGAAACTTTCCGCCCCAAGAATGGCCGCTTTTACCACATCAAGACCCGTTTTTAAGCCACCATCCGTTTGTACACGGACTTTATCACGCAGTCCATTAACGCGTAACGACTGATGAGTCTCAGCAAGGCCTAACTCCCACGGTGAGCCTGCATGATGAATAGAAGACAGTGGAGAGGCTGCTGTACCGCCATCATAACCTGAGATGGTAATCAAGTCCGCGTAGGCTTTTGCTACCCCTGTTGCGATGGTACCAACCCCAGGGCGTGAGACCAGCTTTACCGATACCAAAGCATCAGGATTGACTTGTTTTAAATCAAAAATCAGCTGTGCCAAATCTTCGATAGAGTAAATATCATGGTGCGGTGGTGGAGAGATCAGCGTCACACCCGGTACAGAGTAACGCAAGCGCGCAATCAACGCATTGACCTTACCACCAGGTAGCTGTCCTCCTTCACCCGGTTTTGCGCCTTGCGCCACTTTGATTTGCATCACTTCTGCTGAGCGCAGGTATGCTGGTGTAACCCCAAAACGACCCGAAGCAACTTGCTTGATTTTAGAGTTGCGCAACGTACCATAACGGGCTGGGTCTTCCCCGCCTTCACCAGAGTTTGAGCGTCCACCAATAGTGTTCATCGCCATAGCAATGGCTTCATGCGCTTCAGGAGACAATGCGCCCAATGACATGCCCGCTGAATCAAAGCGCGTCAAAATCTCAGAGATGTCTTCAACATCATTAATATCAATACTGTTGTCAGTCTTTAGCTGCAATAAATCACGCAACGTCGCGACTGGGCGGCTATTAACTAGATTGGCATACTGACGATAATTTTCATAATCGCCTGTGCGTACAGCCGTGTGTAAGCTGTTGATCACGTCTGGATTAAAGGCATGATACTCTTTGTTAAAGACAAACTTGAGCAAACCGCCTTGATCGAGTGGCGCACGACGTTTAAAAGCATTTGCTGCCAATTGCGCTTGATCGGCTGCCAAATCTTCAAAAGTTGCGCCTTTGATACGACTTTGCACCCCTTTAAAGCACAAGTTTACGACTTCTTCAGACAGTCCAACCGCTTCAAACAGCTGCGCACCGCGATAAGACACAATGGTAGAGATGCCCATTTTTGATAAGATTTTTAATAACCCCTTATCTAAGCCTTTACGGAAATTCACTCGCGCTTGAATCGGATCACCGAGCAGCTCACCCGTTGCGACCAAATCATCAATGACATCGTAGGCCAAGTATGGATAGATACAGGTCGCACCAAAGCCAATCAATACCGCCACTTGATGCGAGTCACGTGCAAGACCTGTCTCAACAATCAGGTTGGCATCGGTACGAATACCGCGGGCAATCAGATAGTGATGCACAGCGCCAGTCACCATAATCGCGTTGGCAGGCACTTTATCTGCGTCAATGGCTTTATCAGACAGTACGATCAACGTATTACCAGCACGGATGCTACTCTCTACCTGCTCACAGATACTCTTAATGGCATCAGACAAGCTCAGGGTACGATCATAGTTCAAGTCAATGCGAGCTGTCTTGAACGCTGGATCATTCAACGTTTCAAGCTGCTGCATTTTACTGGCTGACAATACTGGCGACGATAAAATAATACGATGTGCGTCTCTTGCTGAGGGCGCAAACACATTGGTTTCTGCGCCTAGGCACGTTTGTAATGACATTACGATAGATTCACGTAATGGATCAATCGGTGGATTGGTTACCTGGGCAAACTGCTGACGGAAAAAGTCGCCGACATGGCGGATTTGCTGCGACAGTACCGCCATCGGCGTATCATCACCCATCGAACCCACTGGCTCTTGACCATTTTCGGCATTGGGACGAATGATTTCTGTGCGCTCTTCATTGGTGATGTGATACATCTTTTGTAAGGCTTTTAGCTTATCACCGCGGCAAGACTGCGCTGCCAAGGTTTCTTCTAAACGCTCATCATCACGAATACGTGTTGCCTCTTCACGCAGCCATTTGCGATATGGATGTGCCTTTTTAAGTAGAGTTGCAATGGCTTTGGTATCTAAAATTTGCCCTGTCAACGTATCAATGACCAGCATTTGACCTGGGCCAACTCGGCCTTTTGCCAATACATCTTGCGGTGAATAATCCCAAACACCAACCTCGGAGGCGACCGTAATATAACCATTTTTGGTCGTCACCCAGCGTGATGGACGTAGACCGTTGCGATCTAGCATACAAACAGCATAACGCCCGTCTTGAATGACCAAACCTGCTGGGCCATCCCATGCTTCCATGTGCTGCGAGTAAAACTCATAAAACGCGCGTAAGTCCATATCCATGCTATCGACATTCTGCCACGCTGGTGGTACTAGGATTGACATCGCGTGGAATAGATTCATGCCACCTGACATCAGCACTTCAAGCATATTGTCTAAGCTTGAGGAGTCTGAACCTGTGCTATTTACTAGAGGAGTCAGTTGATTCAACTCAGGCAATTTTTTAGATTTTAGCTTTGGTGTGCGCGCCTCAGACCAATTACGGTTACCTGTAATGGTATTTAGCTCGCCATTGTGAGCAAGATAGCGGAATGGCTGAGCAAGCGGCCAGCGCGGTAGTGTATTTGTTGAAAAACGCTGATGGAAAACCACAATGTGTGAGGCCAAACGCTCATCTTGTAAATCTAAAAAGAAGGCTGGCAAGTCTGATGGCATCACCAGACCTTTATAAATAATCGTCTGACAACTCAATGAGCAAACATAAAACAATTCATCATCAGTCAGACGCTGCTCTGCCTTTTTACGCGCAACAAACAGCTTACGGTTGAAATCATCTGCTGCCAAATCATCGGGAGCATTCACAAATACTTGCTTAAAATCTGGTAGCGTCTCACGACCAATCTCGCCGACAATACTCAAATCAAGTGGTACATCACGCCAACCAGCAACGTCTAGTCCTTGTGCCACAAGCTCATCGTTTAGCACTTGCTGGCTATGCTTGGCTTTTGTCTCGTCCGTATTTACGAACACCATGCCCACGGCAAAATTATCCGTAATGGCCAATTGCTGTTCAGCGGCAATATTTTTAAAAAACTTGGTTGGCATCGCCAGTAATAGGCCACAACCGTCGCCCGTTCTACCGTCAGCAGCAACACCGCCACGGTGGGTCATACAGCTCAAGCTATGAATAGCAGTTTTTACCAAATTATGGCTGGCTTCACCCTCAATGTGAGCAATCAAACCAAAACCGCAATTATCAGAAAAGTCATCTGGCGTGGCCAGGTGGGTTTGCGAGGAAATCATTGACATAGCTGGTCCTTTTAAGTAAACGGGTAGCGTATATATCCAATGCGGCACATAAGCTGACACCCGTAGGCAGAACGGGCTGATAATTAATATTCGTATATCAACATTAATAAATGGCGTGATGCACATACACATCATATCTGGAGAGGAAAATTAAAACTTGCCCTTTCCAGTCATTAGATGATGTTTTGACAGATAATTGGCATATTAACAGGTAGTCAGCAGTAACCCTTTACAATGGGAGGAAATACGACCCTGTATATCCGTTATTCATTCATCAATGATGTACTATCGCATCTTGAGTAACGCTTGTCACTGTATCATGCCTAGCGCTTAGAACTGATAAGCAAGGCTTTGAATGACAGTGCATTCGATTGGTTTTGAATATCTGACGCTCTGTATTCAAGCGCTTTAGTCACTCTAATCAGAGCGACCATAAGGGAGGTTGGACTACTTGTGAGCGTCTTAATTTAAACAGCAAGTAGTCACGCTTGATACAACAAGTCTTAGTAAAATGCTCTATAAATGCCAAAAAGCTTACTAAATAATTGTTAAATATACAGTTTTTACGATAACTATACAGAACGTCGCCCACAGTTATATTAGTTAATGATTTGGAAAAAATCTAGTCTTTTCTACCAATTCATTAGCCATATTTTGTAAGACTACGTATTCCTATTGGTTATGAGACAAAAGAAAATACTAATCTGACACTAAATCAAAGTAATATTTCTCGGCCTCAAATAGAGTAGTTCTTACGTATTTGCAGGTTTAATAAGACAACCTCAGCAATGATTAAATAATAATCCCTACAAAAAAACCCACTCAGTATGTCTACTAGTGGGTTCTTCGTACTTCTCATTCTGACTAAATAACAATTATCACATACTAATTATTCTTATCTTCAATCAGCGCTTTCATACTATCAGGGTTAGTCTTAGGAGCAGCATTGGCGTTCCTGCTGGTGCTGTTTGAATTTGCGTTACCGTTGGTAGTTGGCTGCTTAGGCGTTGGTACGACTGGCGGTTTTTTAGCAGCACCGTTATCTGTCTCAGATGCTGACGGCTTTTTATTGTCTTGGGTCGAAGGCTTGGTTGCGCCCTCTTCGCTTTTAGACGGTGCTGATTTGGCGCGATCTTCAAAACCAACGATGCGCTCTTCTGTAACGGATAACGTCTCAGAAGTATCGGCTGATTGACGAATGCTTTCGTCACCATAACTGGTTGATGATTGATTGCCCTGACCGTTGTTGCTTCCTGTATTTTGATCGTTACCCGCATCGCTAGCCTCTTGCGTTTGCTGACGCACAGGTACTTCGCGTTTGGTAGGCTTTAGGTTCACAGAACGTGTGCGCTTGGTGCTTAAGTCTTTGACAGGATCAGGACGCTCATAGTTATCGATGATACCAACATAACGGTTGATCTCTTCTGGTAATACACGCACATTATTAGGCAGTTTAAAGTCGATGAGTTTTGCTGCACCAATCGCTTCTTGCGGACTGCTCATAATGCCATAGGTCAGCATATAGCGTACTTGCTTCTCATCATCGAGATAACGAAAGTAAGCAAATTTATCGCGGTCGTCACGGCCTTCTAAATAACTGACAATCACGTCATTTTCAGCCACATTCATGACCTGCACTGTCCACTTGCCCTTATTTGCCAGCAGATAACGTTTGTCTTTAAACTCTTTAGGATAGTTACGCAAATCCCGAACCGTCGTATCAAAACTGATAGGCTGTACATCTGTGTCCAGCTCATGCAATGATTCAATCTTCAATGGCTGTTTAAGCTCAGTACTTAAGGTTTGCGGTGTTGATATCGGGGCATTTTCGATTTTAGCACCCATCGCTGGCGTCTGACTCAACATCCAAATTAATGCTGTGACCACCCCCAGTAGTAAGGTTACGACTAGCCATATCAAGGCTTGACGACGATATGATTGGCTAGCGGTACGAGGCGTCGATCTGAAAGCAGCCATGAGAGTATCCTTGGTAAAAATATAGGTAACCGCATGAAGTAAATGCGTGTCCAACTGATGTTATGGCCGACCAATATATGTTGAATGAGGACGCGCAATAAACATTCATGCTCGTTAATCGCTTAATAGATCATTCGCTATGTTGCGACAAAACGTCAGTCAAAAGGTTGGTATCAAAATCATTGGTTAAGACAGCCTTACCTAACGATTTTAACAAAATAAGGCGGATTTGTCCGTGTTTCACTTTTTTATCGTGACCCATTAAGTCCAAAGCTGTTTTGACATCAATAGACGGCGGCGTGATGGGCAAATTGGCTAGCGTCAAAATATGCTTAATACGGGCAACCTCTTCCGCACTTAACCAGCCAAGTTTTTGTGACAGCTCAGCCGCTTGTACCATGCCAGCTGCAACTGCTTCACCATGGAGCCAATTGCCGTAGCCTTGATGGGTTTCAATCACATGTCCAAAGGTATGTCCAAAGTTCAACAATGCGCGTACGCCTGATTCTCTTTCGTCCTGCGCCACGATATCGGCCTTATACTGACAGCAGCGTTTTACTGCCTCACCAAGTACAGCCAGATCTAGTGCCATCATGGCAGGTAGGTTGTCTTCAAGCCATGTCAAAAACCCCTCATCCATAATGAGTGCATATTTAATCACTTCAGCAAGTCCTGCAGACAGCTCACGCGCAGGCAACGTTTTAAGCGTACTCATGTCAGCAAGTACCATCTGCGGCTGCCAAAAGGCACCAATCATATTTTTGCCTTGGGCATGATTGATACCTGTCTTACCACCGACGCTTGAATCGACTTGTGACAATAGCGTCGTTGGAATCTGAATAAAATTCACACCGCGCATAAAACTTGCCGCTGCAAAACCCGTCATATCACCGACTACTCCGCCGCCAAGCGCAATAAGTGTGACATCACGATTAAAATGCTCAGCCATCAGTGCATCGTAAATTTGGTTGATACTGTCCTGATTCTTATACTGCTCACCATCTGGCAACACGCATACCTTGACTGTAAACTGTCCTGCCAGCTCTTCCTCTAATGCTTTTAAATATAAAGGCGCTACCGTATCATTTGTGACAATCAGTACTTGGCGGCCACCAATATAAGGGGCGACTTGCTTCGCCATACTGTTGTTCTCTGTCACTGTTTTTTCAGTGATGACAATGGGATAATCATGGCTTTGCGTATGAACAGTTAAGCCATCCTGAAACAATGACATTGAATACTCCCTGATGTATTTAATAAAGTAAAAACAGAAGACTTCGGATGGCTCTACCATCAGTCAACCATCAAGCTTACTCTTCTTTGGGTTCTGGCTCTTTAGAAGTAGAAGGAATAAATGCGCCCAGCTGCTGCAAGAGCTGGTTCACCATATGACGTGGATAAGTATGACCGGTCGGCATAATGATATGGGCAACTTGGCGATATAATGGATCGCGTTTATTGTACAGTTCTTGCAAGATTTTTCTAGGATTGGGCTGCTGTAATAATGGTCTTGTTTTGTCTTTGGCAGTACGTGCCATTTGTACGTCAACTGGTGCATTCAAATAGACCACGATACCGCGTTGGCTTAGAAACTCGCGGTTTTCGGCACACATGACTGCGCCGCCGCCAGTCGCTAAGACAATTTGGGTTTTTTGAGTCAACTCATCAATGGCTCGTGTTTCACGCTCCCGAAATCCTGCTTCGCCTTCTTTAGCAAAGATCCAAGCAATATCAGCCCCTGTCTGAGACTCAATATACCAATCACTGTCTACAAAAGAGCGCCCTAATTGCTTGGCAAGCAATTTACCGATCGTGGTCTTCCCTGCTCCCATCGGTCCTACTAAAAACACCGACGGTAATTCCTCCACCATAATACTCACTCAGCTAAATTAGGTATGATACAACGTCATTGATATTCTGGCTAGTAAGCAGCCATGATTATTGTGCGTACTGCTCAAAAGTCATGCGTAAAAAAAGCAAGCATCAGTGCTTGCTTCTTTTAAGTAAAAATCTATCAGTAGCCATTTAATTCAAACGGCTGACCCCGTCATTGATGAGTTTTGGTGTGATAAATATCAACAGCTCTTCTTTATTGTTATTGCGAACATCTTTACGGAAGGCGCGGCCAATATAGGGTAAGTCTCCTAAGAAAGGTACTTTACTCACATCATTGTTAGTACGGTTTCTAAATATTCCACCCAATACGACCGTCTGACCATCTTCTACAGTAACATTGGTGGAGATAGAGTCTTCATTGATAGCAACAATACCATTGGTAAATACTGGCGTACCGTTAGTGATAAGCAACTGCAAACCAATCTTACCATCTGGCGTAATATTTGGTGTGGCCTCTAGACTTAATGCCGCCTCTCTAAAGCTGGTCGTGGTTGCACCGCTTGCTGATGCTTCTTGATAAGGAATCTGAGTACCAGAAGACACTTTCGCTGTTTGCTTGTCAGCCGTCAAAACTTTCGGAGTAGAAATGACCTCACCACGGTTATCCGCTTGCAATGCTGATAATTCAAGATCAAGCATGACATCAGACAGGCTAAGTAAGCCAAAGGCAATGCTACCCGCTGGATTAGCCACTCCTAAATCAACATTTAGATTATCAGGACGGGTAATATCGTAAGAAGGATAAGAAACCGTTTGACCGTTGATTGTCGTTGTTTCAATGTCAAAGTCTTTAAGATCCGCTAGTGTTTGGTTGCTACCGCCCACCAATAAGCTGCGATTATTGGCAGCGCCATTGGATAAAATACCCCAACGCACACCTATCTCTTTACTAAAGCTGTCAGTGGCACTCACAATTCTCGCTTCAATCATGACTTGACGCACGGGAATGTCAATCTTCCCAATCAATGTACGGATATTCTCAATACTATTCGCAACGTCTTTAATAATCAACGTATTGGTACGCTCGTCAACTGTTACTGTTCCGCGATCGGACAACAATGTATTGTTGTCATTGGCACGGTTTGCAATACCGCTACTACTGGCACCACCCGTCGATCCGCTACCTTGAGAAATCAGGGTCAATACATCTTGTGCTTTGGCATAGCTTAGACGAATGTATTCAGTACGCAGTGGGGCAAAAGATTCAACCGCTTGCTGCGCCTCAAGTTCACGCGCTTCTTGCTCAGCAAGTTCAGTAGCAGGCGCCACCAAAATAACATTGCCATTTTCGCGTTTGCCTAGATTTTTACTTTTTAGGATAATATCAAGCGCCTGATCCCACGGCACATTAATCAGTCGTAAAGTAATATTACCAGCGACCGAATCATTCGCCACAATATTCATTTCTGTGAACTGCGCTAAAATATCTAAAACACTGCGGATTTCGACATCTTGGAATTCCATAGACAGCGGCTCACCGCTATACACTCTTTCTTCAAGCGTTGGCTCACGTAGCAATTCAGGCTTACTGATGCTAATATTTAACTGATTACCTGATTGATAAGCTTGATATTCATAATCGTCCGCCATGTTAATAGTGATAACACCATTTTGACCTTGATTTTGGGTATCAATGCTACTCACAAGACCGCTATTAACATTCAAACGACGTAGTAGATTTCTAGGTACAGTGCTGCCAGTTAAGCGTACGACCAATTTATTGCCTTGACGTTGCACATCAACCGGAATGGCTTCGTTAGCAAGTACCATGCTGACATCACCGCCGCCATCGTTACCTGCTGAAAAATTGACTGCGCTCAGACCATCATAACTGTATTGTTTACTGACCTGTGCAGAAGCAAGTTGTGGATTTAACAATGGATTAACTCGTACTACCATTGTATCCGCTGGTACCTCATTTTTTACTACCGTCGTACTGGTTGTACGCACAGCAACAGGGGCAACGCTAGTCTCGACAATTGGCGTAACAACTGCAGTGGTGGTCATTCCATTACTGTTGTTAAGTACGTCTTGAACTGGGTCGTTAGTCATAGCGGGGCGAGCAGGATCTGTGATGGTTAGTAATAGATCATTACCTTCAATCTCTGTCGTATAGTTGCCTGACTGTTTAAGACCGACGATAAGACGCGTGGTGCTATCACTACTTAAAGTCGTGACCTCATTGACCATCCCAATATTGTATTCATTAAAACGGCTTACCAAGCCGTTTTGTACTTGTTCAAAATCTAGTACCAAACGACTCGGATCATCAAGCTGGTAAGCAGCAGGTAATACGGGTGTGCCGGCAAAACCCAAGCGCATTTGTGTTACTGCTGGCGCGGTTTGTACCACAGAGATGTTGTTAATACGCTGTGCAGCATGGGCACTGTTACTCACTGCTACCATACTAATTGCCAATGCTGAAATGGCAAAAGCAGAAGACACGCGGTTGCTCATCATCATTACCTTGTTATTGCGTACTGTCATTATGTATTCCTCAAAAAATCTGCCGACTTAGCTTATGGGGGAAACCAGCGACTGGGGTTTTTCAACAAACCCAGCGCGGCTGTCTGGCACAATTTCAATCAAGTTAATCTGAGTCGGCGTGATTTCAACAATACGGCCGTCATTTAATCCAAGATAATCACCTACTTTTACGCTGGCAACTGAGCCATCAGGGCGTTGTATCAACGCATATTGCTGACCTTCAGGTGAAATCACCACACCGCGAAAGATCAGTTGTGATAGCTCATACTGTTCAAGAGGTTGTTTTACCCTTGTAATATCAGGGCGCACGCCATCGATAGAAGTGGTAGGACCGTCTACATTGACCAAGCTCGGCGGCAGAAATGGGCTACGCTGTGCACTGGCACTATAAACAAAGTCTTCTACCAATTCAGCCTTAGGTGGTGGCTCAATAGGCTGTGCAGGTTGATTACGTATATCGGCCATTGCTTGTTCTGCCATACCAATACGATCTGTACATCCTGTGATTGATATAGCAGCAATGCTCAAAGCCAGTAGCGTAGGCAGTTTTTGAATAGTCATTAATTGCCTCCAGCAGTATCAGGGGTGGCAGCAGCGTCACCTGCCGGAGCAGTTTCTTCGCCCTCAGGAGCAGCCTCTTTTGAGCGGTACGTCTTGGTTTGTAATACCAAAGTCAGCTCCGGTAGCACATCCAGTGACGGTTGAGGATTGCTGACCTCAAAATCGTGCATGGTGATGATTCGTGGCAAAGCGGCAAGACCACTGATAAAGCTACCAAATTGGTGGTACTCACCCAAAGCGGCAATGCGAATAGGTTGCTCAATAAAGAATTCGTTTTCAATTTCAGGTTCTACTGAAATATCTTGAAAACGGATGTTACTACCTACGCCCGTCATGTTTATGCCTTCTACAAGCTCTGACACACGAGTATCCTTGGGTAGCTGATCCAGTAAGGTATTGAACTCTGTTTCCATTTGGACCACTTGGGCTTGATAGGCTTTCAGGTGACGCGCGCGTGATTCTTTTTCACGGTAGCTTTCACGCAAGGTTTGTTGTTGACTTTCAGCCGCCGTGATCTCGTCGATCTTACTACTAATCGGTAACGCCCATGCCATTGCGGCAATAAAAGCGATAATAAGTCCGATGACCGTCACTTTTACTGGCGTTGGCCAGCTACCATAGTTTTCTGAATCTAACGACTCAAAACTTCGACGGAACTCTTGTAAATCGAACTGCTTCTTAGGTTTCAGATCTGATTTTTTTGTTTTGACTAGGCTTTTTTTGCGGACAAGCTTCATGACGCACCTCCAAGCCCAGCATTAGTATTGGCATCAGCCTCAGCTGGCACCGCCGACTCTGACTGTACTTTCGTTGTTACCACAAACTGAACATAACTGTCTTCAGGATAAACAGGGCGTGGCTGCTCGCCATCGCCAGTGGTCACAGGAGCGTTAAGAGCTGGCGGTGTTTCATAAGCACTAATATTTTGCTGAATATTGCTGACTGCTGAATTGCCCATCCATTTACTATTATCAAGATTGCGAATCAAGCTTGATACGATATTTGGATTATCAGCAAGACCAGTCAAAGTCAGAACATCGCCTTCACGTTTTAGGTTGGTCAAATAGAGCGCAGGCGGTACGGCTCTAGCAAGATCATCCCACAAACGGACAGGCACAGGACGTCGACCTTGTAAATCCTGAATGACCTGCATACGTGAGATGATATCTTCTCGGCGTTGCTCCAGACCATCGATTTCAGTCAACACCGCATCCAGGCGAGCGTTTTCTTGCTCAACCAGCGCATTGGCATCCAGCTGTTCATCTAGTTCATTATTAAAATAACTCCACGTGGCAAAGGCAGCCAGTAGAGTCAATAAAGTGATGGCAACCACCAGAGTTATAAACTCTTTATTGCGACGTTCGCGCTCTTCTTGTCGCCACGGTAAAAGGTTAATACGAGCCATCAGTCAAAGCTCCTTAACGCAAGACCGCAAGCGGCCATTAAACTTGGTGCATCAATGGCCAATTGCTCATTGTCAATATGTGGTGCAATGGTCATATTGGTAAATGGATTGGCCACACTAACAGGCACACCAAGTCTCTGTTGAGCCATACCTGCAAGACCTGCTATAGCGCTACTGCCGCCAGCAAGCACTATATGATCGATACTACTGTATTGACTTGAAGAGAAATAAAATTGTAATGAACGGGTGATTTGTTGAATGGTATTTTCAATGAAAGGTGTCAATACTTCGATATAGTAGTCATCAGGCAAAGTACGCTCACGCTTACTAAACGCCGCTTCCTCAGCCGACAGACCATAACGATTCTGTATAGCTTCTGTCAGTTGAACACCACCAAATAGCTGTTCGCGACTATAGATAAACTCACCATTTTTGGCGATATATAAGGTCGTTTGATTGTGCCCAATATCTACCAGTGCTACTAACTCTGGAAAATTTGTTAAACTATCGGCCATTAATCCAAAAGCACGCTCAATTGCATGAGACTCGATGTCCATCACCTTGGTTTGCATACCGCCAAAAGTTAGGGCATCAACGCGTTGGTCGACGTTTTCTGAACGAGATGCAGCAAGCAATACTTGCACCATGTCATCGCTTATCAAAGAAGGACCCAAAACTTCGAAATCCAAATTGACGTCTTCCAATGGATAAGGAACATACTGATCGGCATCCAGACGTATTTGAGCTTCGCGCTCTACATCGCTTAGCGCGAGATCCATATCAATAATCTTGGTAATCACAGCCGAGCCTGATACGGCGGTTGCAGCATTGCTACCCCCAACTTGACAACGCCTAGCGACAGTAGCAATAATATGACCAACCGCTTCTGTATCTACTAAAAGTTTATCAACGACCACACCTTCCGGCAGTCTCTCAATACCATAAGACTTTAAGTGAAAAGCACCCTGTTGACGCTGTATGTCAACTAACTTCACTGAGGTGGCACAAATATCCACGCCAATCAAATGTCGACTTTTGGAAGTAAATAGCCTCACAAACTCTATACCTTATATTAAGTGTACACTTTGATAGTTATTTGTAATAATTGAACACAATACTTTACTTAATAGAGAGATTCAAGCGTTTAAATTGGCTATGAAGGATAACTTACACATTTAGTGTGACCTGTGTATTTTGTTCAAGGTATAATAGCTGACCTGTTGCAAATTTTACTTAATAAGCCTTATTATGATTAAAAAAACTGCTACCGCTCGTCTCATTCATTTTTTGGTGGGACTTTTTATTGCCTGCTTAGCGTTAGCAGTTATATTAGCCCTCGCGGTGCCCATCGGTTTTTACGGTATGGCCATGTATCTATCGCCTACTTTGCCTAGCACTCAAGAAATAAAAACGGCAAATCTTGAAATGCCATTGCAGATTTATAGCAGAGATGACAAGCTCATTGGCCAATATGGCAATCGCCTATCCCTACCAGTCACTTTTCAAGAAATCCCTGAAGACTTGACTCATGCTTTTTTAGCCGCAGAAGATTCCTCCTTTTTTCAACATAGTGGTATCAGTATTAAAGGTCTTGGTCGCGCAGTTACTGAAGTGGTTACTGATGACGAAGGGCAGACAGGTGGCTCTACTATCACCATGCAGGTCGCCAAAAACTACTTCTTGAGTCCTGAGCGCACGCTAAATCGTAAGCTGACTGAGCTTTTTTTGGCACGCAAAATGGAAGACGAGCTGAGTAAGAATGAGATTTTAACCCTTTATGTGAATAAGATTTATTTGGGTGAAGGCGCTTATGGCATTAGGGCTGCTGCCAAAAAATACTATAGTAAATCATTAGACAACTTGACTATTGCTGAGATGGCCATGTTGGCAGGTTTGCCAAAAGCCCCTTCTAAATACAATCCAGTCGCTAATCCTACTCGAGCCCTGACTCGCCGCAACTGGATCATTGGACGTATGCATGAGCTGGGATATATTACTAAAGCACAGCGTGATGAAGCGATTAATGCACCAGTAGGCATAAATCTGTACCAAGAAAAGCTTGACGTCAATATGCCTTATCTAGCAGAAATGACACGTGGTGCTTTGGTTGAGCGTTATGGTGAGCAAGTGATGCACAGTGGTTGGCGTGTCCGTCTTACCGTTGATAGCAAAGCACAGACCGATGCAGAAGCAGCCATACTAACGGGTCTAATCGCTTATGAGCATCGTCACGGTTGGCGCGGTGCAGAAGCGAATTATGAACCTTTAGAAAACTTCAGTCGCTATAGCAATATGTCTCCTGCTAAAGTCACCAAAGTCAACTATCGAAGTTTTGAAGCAACCATGCCTTCTGGTGAGAATGTGACTGTGAACTGGTCTGGTATGAGCTGGGCGCGCAAGTATATCTCGGCCGACCGTGTTGGTTACCTTCCTGATAATGCCAGCCAAATTGTTAAGAAAAATGACATCGTTCGCGTGATACCTACTGCAAATGGCAACTGGCAGCTGGGACAAATTCCTAAAATACAAGGCAGTTTGGTTTCGCTAAACCCAGAAACGGGTGCAGTGAATGCATTGGTTGGTGGCTTTGACTTTAATCACAGTAAATTTAACCGTGCCTTGCAAGGTTGGCGTCAACCAGGTTCTACTATCAAACCTCTTGTATATACCGCTGCACTAGAAAAAGGTTATCGTCCAGACAGTATTGTTTCGGATCGTCCTATCCAAGTAGGTGACTGGAAACCAAAAAACTCTGATGCACGTTTCCTAGGTGATATTACCTTACGTCGTGGTCTCTACTTATCTCGTAACTTGGTCTCTATTCGTTTGCTACAGTCTATTGGTATTTCTGATGTACGCAACTTATTAGATGAGTTTGGCCTTGATAAAGAAAAGCTACCGACCACCTTATCGCTTGCATTAGGTGCAGGGCAAGCGACGCCATTACAAATGGCAACGGCCTATTCTACCTTTGCCAACGGTGGTCATCGTATACAACCTTACTTTATTGAGCA
Organism: Psychrobacter sp. 1176_08; assembly: GCF_052850615.1. Classification (NCBI taxonomy): domain Bacteria; kingdom Pseudomonadati; phylum Pseudomonadota; class Gammaproteobacteria; order Moraxellales; family Moraxellaceae; genus Psychrobacter; species Psychrobacter sp. 1176_08. The sequence continues at coordinate 15,197 of NZ_VXCU01000002.1, read as the reverse complement.
TATTTATAACTATAATAACGAGCTATTATTTCAAGCTAATCCGCGTCACGCCTGCGCTTTGTGTTTCAACGAGCAGCTCGACACACTGAATAAAAAATTAGTAGAAGAACATGATCAGGCCACTGCCAGTAGCACCACTGGCGATCAAGTCACCGATAAAGAACAAGATTCAGCGTCTAATGATGACGAGTCGCAAAAATCTGAAGTCATGAATACAAGCGTTTATGATGCCAGCCCGCAATCGGATCGTTTAAAAGCACCTGCCGTACAGTATACGATAGCAAAACAAGCGCCGCGCATACTAAAACCTAGAGTGGCTTTTGAGATGGCAGACATCTTACGTGATGTGGTACAGCGCGGTACAGCGGTACGCGCAAAGGCTCTAGGCCGTGATGATATCGGCGGGAAGACAGGCACCACCAATGATGCGAAAGATGCATGGTTTGCAGGTTTTCATCCTACCAATGCCACTGTTGTGTGGATGGGTTTTGATCAACCCTCTACGATGGGTCGCCGAGAATATGGCGGCGTGGCAGCCCTGCCCGTATGGATGGACTTTATGAAAGCTCAACTTAAAGACACGCCTCGCCAATGGGTCTCTATCAACAATCGCTCTAAATCTCAAAAACAAAAGCAAAGAATTATCGAAATGACAGACGATGGCATTATTACGGATGAAGACTCTGAGGACAGCGCTGTTGAAAAACCTGTCAAAACCCAAGCTCAGCAGCGTAGAGTACCAGTTGATACTTCTGCTGACGAGACAAACACTTCATCACCAGCACGGTCTACTAACCGTGATGGCGATAGCGTGCCACAGAATCCTTTATCGGTGACGCCAGTCGATGAGATGCCTCCGATGCCAGAATAAATCATACTGTTAAACTTTAATGCATCACCACAAAAAAAGCCTGTTTAGCAATCACTGAACAGGCTTTTTTCTATCTATTAATATTCTTTAAAACTCGACCATACCAGCGCGTAATTGCTCAATCAGCTCTAAAAGCTGCTGACGCCATTCACGTATGGTGGCTTCATCTGGCAACCACTGATTTGATAGCGTGACCACATTCACAATCAGATCGGATGCTTGTACCCTTCCATTGTTTGTACTGTCTTCCACCACCGTATCTGATGGTACGGCATATAAACAGCGCTGGTAAGCTCGCTCTACATCTGCAAGAAAACCTTGCTGTCGCAATTGATGCAAGCGCTGAATTTCAGGAGACACTTGAGTACGTTCTGCCAATGCTTTTTCCACATCTACCAAAGTTGGCCTTGCCATGTTCAAACTGTAAAAATGGCTCAGCTCTTGTATGAATGCCAAAAAAGCGCCGTACAAATGAAAAATTGCTGTTTCACAATGTGCTTGATATAACTGCTTATCATTGGTGTTTCCTGCAGCTTGGCAAGAGAGGCGACAAAAATAAAGCTTTTGATTGGTTCGATCTGCTTGATATTTGGCAACGCGAGTTTTACCTGCCATTTGCGACTTATCCTTCTATGAATAGTGAATTAAGGCACGTTTTCCAGTGTACTATTTTTTTGGATAATAGCACCATGCCTTTCTTAATTTTTTACACCCATAAAAAAGCCAGCATCTTAGGCTGGCTTTTTTGTCAAATTAAGAAAGAATCAAAAATAGTTAATACGATTAATTATCTTGATTTAACTCTTGAGCAAAGGCTTCATCAAAGCTAGCAAAGTCTTTAGTATCTGTGCTTGCAGTCATATCGAAAGCGGCATTCAAATCTTTATCTTGTAGCTTCTGATCTGCTTTTTCTTTACGTGTCTTATGATAAGCAAGACCTGTACCAGCAGGAATCAAGCGTCCAACAACCACGTTCTCTTTTAGGCCACGTAGCTCATCTACTTTACCAGTGACGGCAGCAGCAGTTAGTACACGTGTGGTTTCCTGGAACGAAGCCGCTGAGATAAAGCTTTCTGTTGCCAAGCTTGCTTTGGTAATACCAAGCAACTGACGCTCGTACTGTACTGGGAATTTATCTTCCGCTTCTAGCTTCGCGTTCAATGCTTTGATATCAGCATACTCGACTTGATCACCTTTAAAGTGACTTGAATCACCGCCATCAGTAATCTCAACTTTACGCAGCATCTGACGAATAATAACTTCGATGTGCTTGTCGTTGATTTTTACGCCCTGCAAGCGATAAACGTCTTGCACTTCGTTAACGATATAATCAGCAAGTGCCGTCTGACCTTTCAAACGTAAGATGTCATGCGGATTCTGTGGACCATCAGCAATAATCTCACCACGTGCTACTGTCTCGTTTTCAAAGACGTTGATTTGACGCCATTTCGGGATCAGTTCCTCATGAACCTCACCATCTTCATTGGTAATAATGAAGCGGTTTTTACCTTTGGTCTCTTTACCAAAGCTCACCACACCAGTCATTTCTGCCATAATAGCGTGATCTTTTGGACGACGTGCTTCGAACAAGTCAGCAACACGTGGTAGACCACCGGTAATATCTTTCGTACCAGAAGAGGCTTGTGGTACACGGCCCAAGATTGAACCTGCTGCCACTTTTTCACCATCGCTGACGCGAATAATGGTTTCAGCTGGTAAGAAATAAACCACTTCTTTACCTTCGTCCGTATTCAAGATAATCGCAGGACGTAAATCTTTAGCTGAGCTTGAACGGTCACGAGTCGCTAGAATCTCAAACGAACTCATACCAGTCGCATCATCTACCTTCACAGTAGCAGTCATACCATCAGTGATGTCACTGAAGCGTGCTGTACCAGCGAATTCTGTGATAATTGGATGCGTATGCGGATCCCATTTTGCGATGGTTTGGCCGCCTTCAACTTGCTCTTCGTCTTTTACAAGAACGCTTGAACCATACGGTACTTTATAGCGCTCACGCTCACGACCAAGCTCATCAGTCAAAGCAATTTCAGCTGAACGCGATACGATAACTAGATGACCGTCAGTATGCTGAACGGTTTTCATGTTTTCGAAATGCGCTTGACCTGCATTACGTACAGAGATGCTGTTGTCCACAGATGCTGAGCTTGCAGCCCCGCCCACGTGGAACGTACGCATAGTTAACTGAGTACCAGGCTCACCGATAGACTGGGCTGCCATAACACCGACAGACTCACCGATGTTCACTTTATGACCACGAGCAAGGTCACGACCATAACACTGTGAACAAACGCCATGCTCAACATCACAAGTAATAACTGAACGTACCCAGATATCATCGATTGCATTGTTATCAAGCACGTTTACCCAATGCTCATCAATCAAGGTACCAGCTGGAATCAAGACTTTTGATTCGTCATCATTGTAAGTCACATCGCGTGCAGTGACACGACCTAGTACCAATTCACCTAGCTTCTCAATGATTTCACCACCTTGGATATGTGGTTTCATGAGTAGGCCTTCTTCAGTACCACAATCATCACTAGTGATAACCAAATCTTGTGCGACATCAACCAAACGACGCGTCAAATAACCTGAGTTAGCGGTTTTCAATGCTGTATCCGCTAGACCCTTACGAGCACCGTGAGTTGAGATGAAGTACTGTAGTACAGTCAAACCTTCACGGAAGTTGGCTTTAATTGGTGTCTCGATGATTGAACCATCAGGTTTTGCCATCAAACCACGCATACCTGCCAACTGACGAATCTGGGCTGCACTACCACGAGCACCAGAATCTGACATGATGAAGATCGAGTTGAATGACTTCTGCTCGTCTTCTTCACCTTGTGCGTTAATGACTTTGTCTGTTGCCAAGTTGTCCATCATCGCCTTAGCGACTTTGTCATTGGTACGTGACCAGATATCGACTACTTTGTTATAGCGCTCACCAGCCGTTACAAAGCCTTGCTCGAATTGATCTTCAATCTCGCGAACTTCGCCTTCTGCCACTTCGATGATTTGCTTTTTCAATGGCGGAATGACCATGTCATCGATACCGATAGACACACCTGATAGCGTTGCTTGTGCAAAACCAAGATACATCAATTGGTCAGCAAACATGACGCTTTCTTTCACGCCAACTTTACGGTAGCAAGAGTTAATCAGACGTGAAATATTTTTCTTCGTCATCTCTTGGTTACATTCATCAAACGACATACCTTTAGGCATGATGTTCCAGATCAACAAACGGCCAGCAACCGTTTCTTTCATACTAACTTCTTTAGTTTGGTTACCGTCTTCATCAATATGCGTCTCTGTAACACGCACTTTGATTTTAGCGTTCACATGCAAATCGTTTGAACCAATCGCACGCAATGCTTCATTAACGGTGGCAAAAATCATGCCCTCGCCTTTAGCATTGATTGATGAACGGCTAATGTAATACAAACCCAATACCACATCCTGTGATGGTACGATGATTGGATCACCGTTCGCAGGAGACAAGATATTGTTAGTCGACATCATTAGCGCACGAGATTCAAGCTGTGCTTCTAGGGTCAATGGCACGTGAACGGCCATTTGGTCACCATCAAAGTCAGCGTTGAACGCGGTACAAACGAGCGGATGCAACTGGATTGCTTTACCTTCGATCAATACTGGCTCAAATGCCTGTAGACCCAAACGGTGAAGCGTTGGCGCACGGTTAAGTAGTACTGGATGCTCACGGATAACCATGGCCAGCATATCCCATACTTGTGGCTCTTCACGTTCTACCATCTTTTTGGCAGCTTTGATCGTTGTCGCTAACCCATGAGACAATAGCTTGTTATAAGTAAATGGCTTGAATAGCTCAAGTGCCATTTTCTTAGGTAGACCACACTGATGTAGACGTAGTGTTGGACCTACAACGATGACCGAACGACCAGAATAGTCAACACGCTTACCAAGTAAGTTTTGACGGAAACGACCTTGCTTACCTTTGATCATATCAGCCAAAGATTTCAATGGACGCTTGTTACTGCCCGTAATCGCACGACCGCGACGACCGTTATCAAGCAATGCATCCACTGACTCTTGCAACATACGTTTTTCGTTACGTACGATGATGTCAGGTGCACTTAGCTCAAGCAGACGCTTTAGACGGTTGTTACGGTTGATAACGCGGCGATAAAGATCGTTTAGATCAGACGTCGCAAAACGACCGCCCTCTAGAGGTACCAGTGGACGCAAATCTGGTGGTAGTACTGGCAAGATATTCATTACCATCCACTCAGGCTTGTTATTAGAATCACGGAATGCTTCTAACAATTTAAGACGCTTAGACATCTTCTTAAGCTTAGTCTCAGAACCTGTTTGTGGAATCGCTTCACGCAGCTCATCAATTTCGATATCCATGTCGATATCTTTTAATAAGTCTTGAACCGCTTCAGCACCCATCTTGGCAGTGAATTCATCACCAAATTCTTCAAGCGCTTTGTAGTAATCTTCATCGTCAAGCAATTGGTACTTTTCTAAGCTAGTCAAACCAGGCTCAGTGACAATGTAGCTTTCAAAATACAATACGCGCTCAATATCACGCAATGTCATGTCTAGCAATAGACCGATGCGGCTTGGTAATGACTTTAAGAACCAAATGTGTGCAACTGGGCTAGCTAGGTCAATATGACCCATGCGATCACGACGTACTTTAGCGGTAGTGACTTCAACGCCACATTTTTCACAGATAACGCCTTGGAACTTACGACGCTTATATTTACCACATAAGCACTCAAAGTCTTTTACTGGGCCAAAGATTTTGGCACAAAACAAGCCATCACGCTCAGGCTTAAACGTACGATAATTAATGGTTTCAGGCTTTTTTACTTCGCCATGTGACCATGATTTAATCACGTCAGGTGAGGCTAAAGTAATTTGGATGCTATCAAACTCTAGGTTACCGTTGCCGGCAGGGCTCTGCATGATATCGAGTAAATCTTTCAAGTTGCTTCTCCGTTATCTTTATAATCATCTGACTGCAATCTGTTGACGCAGATAAGATGAATGAAGGCAATGAATAGGGTTGAGACAAATTACTAAAAGCAGCAGCAATGACGCGTACTGCCTTTAGTGGACAACTAAGTTAGACAATGGGTTTAGTTGCTTTGTTTTAACTCAATATTAATACCCAATGATTTGATTTCTTTGGTCAGTACGTTAAACGACTCAGGCATACCTGGATCCATGTACTGCTCACCATCAACGATGTTTTTGTACATACGTGTACGGCCTTCAACGTCATCCGACTTCACAGTCAGCATCTCTTGCAACGTATAAGTCGCGCCATAAGCTTCTAGTGCCCAGACTTCCATCTCACCGAAACGCTGACCACCGAACTGTGCTTTACCGCCGAGTGGCTGCTGCGTTACTAGTGAGTAAGAACCTGTTGAACGCGCATGCATTTTGTCATCAACCAAATGGTTCAACTTGAGCATATACATGTAGCCAACGGTCACTTTGCGGTCAAATTTCTGACCAGTACGACCATCATACAATGTCTGCTGACCATCGCGATCCATACCAGCAAGCTCTAACAGGTCTTTGACTTGGCTTTCTCTTGCGCCATCAAATACTGCTGTGCCCATCGGGACACCGCCACGTAAGTTGTCTGCTAGCGCCATGATGTCATCATCACTCAAGCTATCCAGATCAACTTGCTCACCGCCGACTTGGTTATAGATTTTGTCTAAGAACTCACGTAGCTCTTTGATCGCTGCTTGAGATTTAAGCATACCATCAATCTTCTCGCCCAAGCCTTTTGCTGCCATACCTAAATGCGTCTCTAGAACCTGACCAATGTTCATACGAGAAGGTACACCAAGTGGGTTCAATACGATGTCAACAGTATTACCATTTTCATCATAAGGCATGTCTTCAACTGGCATGATGCGTGACACAACACCTTTGTTACCATGACGACCAGCCATCTTATCACCAGGCTGAATACGACGCTTAACCGCTAGATATACTTTAACGATTTTTTGTACGCCATGTTGTAAGTCATCACCAGCGGTCAATTTGCGTTTTTTCTCAGCAAACTTCACATCGATGTCTTTTTGCTTATCAACCAAGTAATCAGCGATTTGCGTTAGACGCTCAGAGATTTCTTCTTCTACTGGCTGGATATCAAGCAATGTCTCAAGGCTCATATCTTTCATATCAGCCAACGCCATTACTGTACCAGCTTTTAGACCAGCACCGCCGCTGACTTTTTGGCCATCTAATAGATTACCAATACGACCACGTGCTGCTTCTTCAAAGATACGTAGCTCTTCTTTTAAATCTTTGCGATAGCTATCAAGCTGCGATTTTTCAATCGCTCTTGCGCGTGCGTCTTTTTCGACGCCATCACGGGTGAAGACCTGTACATCAATAACCGTACCTTTACTTGAAGTCGGTACGCGTAGTGACGTGTCTTTCACATCAGCCGCTTTTTCACCAAAGATAGCCCGTAGTAGTTTCTCTTCTGGCGTCAGTTGCGTTTCACCTTTTGGCGTCACTTTACCAACTAAGATATCACCAGCGTCAACTTCAGCACCGATATACACGATACCTGCTTCATCAAGACTTGATAATGCCGCTTCACCAACGTTTGGAATATCAGCAGTGATCTCTTCTGTACCTAGCTTGGTATCACGAGCTACACACGTCAATTCTTGAATATGAATGGTGGTGAAACGATCTTCTTTAACCACTTTTTCAGATAGCAAGATTGAATCTTCGAAGTTGTAACCATTCCACGGCATAAATGCGATGCGGATGTTCTGACCCAGAGCTAGCTCGCCAAGATCCGTTGATGGACCATCAGCCAAGATATCACCCAAAGCGATTTCATCACCTTGGTTAACGATGATACGTTGGTTGATACAAGTGTTCTGGTTAGAGCGCGTGTATTTGATCAAGTTATAGATATCGATACCCGCTTCACCAGCAGTCATCTCGTCTTCGTTTACACGAACCACGATACGTGAGGCATCAACATCTTCGATCACACCGCCACGCTTAGCGATCACACAAACACCAGAGTCACGAGCAACGTGACGCTCCATACCAGTACCTACTAATGGCTTATCAGCACGTAGCGTAGGAACGGCCTGACGTTGCATGTTCGAACCCATCAAAGCACGGTTAGCATCATCATGCTCTAGGAACGGAATCAGACCTGCTGCAACCGATACTACCTGACTTGGTGACACATCCATATGCGTCACTTTTTCTGGTGGCATACGGACGAATTCACCATAGCTACGCACACTGACCATCTCATCAGACAACGCGCCTTCTGCGGTTACTGGTGAATCAGCCTGTGCAATGACCGTACCGACTTCTTCAATCGCTGATAAATACTCAATAACGTCAGTAACTTTACCATCAACCACACGGCGATAAGGGGTTTCTAGGAAACCAAAGCTGTTGGTTTTAGCAAACGTCGCTAGCGAGTTGATCAGACCAATGTTTGGACCTTCAGGAGTCTCAATCGGGCACACACGGCCATAATGCGTATCATGTACGTCACGTACTTCAAAGCCTGCGCGTTCACGAGTCAAACCACCTGGTCCTAATGCTGATACACGGCGTTTATGGGTAACTTCAGACAACGGGTTGTTCTGATCCATAAACTGTGACAACTGGCTTGAACCAAAGAATTCTTTCACCGCAGCCGCTACTGGCTTAGAGTTAATCAAATCTTGTGGCGACAAGTTGTCTGATTCCGCTGAGCTTAAACGCTCTTTTACTGCACGCTCAACACGTACTAAACCCACACGGAATTGGTTTTCTGCCATCTCGCCAACTGAACGAATACGGCGGTTACCTAGATGGTCAATATCATCAACATCACCGCGACCATTACGAATCTCAATCAGCTCTTTTAACACATTGACGATATCGTCATTGGTCAATACGCTGCGTTCGCGCTGAATATCAGGATCATCCGTGTTATCGAATTCTAAACCAAGACGACGGTTAAATTTCATACGACCGACATTCGACAAGTCATAACGGTCTGCGTTGAAGAACATGCTTTCAAATAATTTTTCAGCAGTCTCAACCGTTGGTGGCTCACCTGGACGCATTACTTTATAGATTTCAATCAATGCTTCTTCGCGAGTTGACGTGCTATCAGCGCGAATCGTATCAGCAATATAACTACCTTGATCGATATCATTGGTGAATAGGATGCTAAATTCTTTAATAGCACCACTCGCTTCAAACGAGTTCAATTTGACCAATAGTTCGTGATCAATTAATGTGTTTGCTTTTGCAATCACTTCGTCATTAACAACGATATCTTCTGCCAAAATGCGCTCATACAGATACTCATCAGGCACAGCAATCTTCGTCATCCCTGCTTCTTCAAGCTGACGAATACGGCGTGCGTTGATACGCTTACCTTGCTCTACCAATACATCACCTTCAGGTGACACGATATCAAACTGAGCCATCTCACCACGTAAGCGGTCAGCGACTAAATCAATTTCAAACTGCTCTTCGCCTTTATAAACAGCAACTTTATCAAAGAACAAATCTAAGATTTCAGAAGTCGTCAAACCTAATGCACGTAGAATGATTGAAGCCAATAGCTTACGGCGACGGTCAATACGAGCAAATACTAAGTCTTTGGCATCGAATTCAAAATCTAACCAAGAACCACGGTAAGGGATAATACGTGCGTTATAAAGCACTTTACCACTTGAGTGTGACTTGCCTTTATCATGGTCAAAGAAGACACCTGGCGAACGATGTAGCTGTGATACGATGACACGCTCAGTACCATTGATGATGAAAGTACCGTTAGCCGTCATTAAAGGCATTTCGCCCATGTAAACGCTTTGCTCACGGATATCTTTGATAGCGGCTTTGCTATCTTTGTCTTTGCTATCTTTGTCTTTGATGATCAAACGAATTTTGACACGCATCGGCGCAGCAAACGTTGAACCACGTAAGATACACTCACGCTCATCAAATTCAGGCGTGCCTAAATAGTACTCAACAAATTGTAACTCAGCATTACCAGAGTGACTCTCAATTGGGAAAATAGAGGAATACGCAGCTTGCAAACCAGTATTCTCACGAGCTTTTGGCTTTTTATGCTCTTGCAAAAATTGCTCGTAAGAATCTACTTGAATAGACAGCAAATAGGGAATGTCCATCACAGTGGGCAATTCAGCAAAACTTTTGCGAATACGCTTTTTTTCAGTATAAGAATATGCCATCGAGAGTCCTTACAGTAAACGTGGAAACAAATTAAAAGCGTGGCCAGCATGCATAAATACGATGCAAACTGAGCGACGTAAACGATAATACAAAACAGGTGTTCGTGTTCAACTCATATTTTTTGTCACTTATCACTTCACTAACCAGTGTGTATTTAGCACACCTTATTCAATTTTATAATCGGTATCTGAACCCATCTATATAGATGCGCATACCGAAGAATTCAACCTAGTACAAACTATTGCCTTGAGGGCTTAACTTTCTAGTATATTTATGAAAAAATAATTTTTACTAAAATTTTGAACAATTTGTCATCAAAACTGACATGATCGTATTAGCCAGTTCATCACCAAAACTGATATCGTCGCTGGTATAAACCGTCTTTAAGCCTATGCAATGACAGCAAACCATGCTAAATAGATAATCTAATATCAACAGTTTTCGGAATTAATAATAATTGGGATAACTATAACTTTTAGAATCAGTATAAACTATAGTGTTAATGGGAAAGAATGCAGACACAAAAAAATGCCAAACATCTACGGACGTTTAGCTTATTTAACTGATTTCAAAAACTGGCATGTGTGCTTGCATGTATATCGTCTGTCCTTTTGATGGGTATCCACCGTGTTGTTGCATACGTATGTTGGCAGACACAAAAGGTCAAGCTACAAATTATAGTAAAAAAAAGCTGGCAATGCAAGGCATTACCAGCTTTTTTTGTACAGTGTTAAACTTATTTTAGTTCAACAGTTGCACCAGCTTCTTCAAGTTTCTTTTTCAACTCTTCAGCTTCAGCTTTAGATGCGCCTTCTTTGATTGGAGCTGGAGCGCTTTCAACCAAATCTTTCGCTTCTTTTAGGCCAAGACCAGTAGCTTCACGTACAGCTTTAATTACGCCAACTTTCTTCTCACCAAAGCTAGCAAGAACAACGTCAAACTCGTCTTTTTCTTCAACAGCAGCAGCAGGACCAGCAGCAGCAGGTGCAGCAGCAGCAACAGCAGCTGTTACGCCGAATTTTTCTTCCATGTCGCTGATTAACTCAACGATATCCATTACTGACATTTCAGCGATTGCGTTTAACACATCATCTTTAGATAGTGCCATGAGAACTCTCCGTTATCTGATAAAAATTAATTGATTCTAATATCGCTTTGATTGATTGCCACAATTTCAAATAGGTATGGCAATAAAATTCAACCAAAATTAGCGATGTTAAAGTTACGTTAAAACAAGCAATTAAGCAGCTTCTTTTGCGTCTTTGATTGCCGCTACAGTGCGAACGAACTTGCCAGGAACAGCGTTCATAGTCTGGACAAGCTTGGTCACTGGTGCATTCATAGTAGCCATCAAGATAGAGATTGCTTCGTCGCGAGTTGGTAGCTTCGATACGCGCTCTAGCTCTTCTGGACCATAAACTTCACCACCGACTGATACTAATTTGGTCTCTAAAGCTTTGTTATCTTTGCTAAAGTCGAAAACGACTCTTGCTGCAGATCCCAAATCTTCCATAGAGAAAGCCAAAAGTAGTGGACCAGTCATACGGTCTGACATGCTCTCAAACTTAGTGCCTTCAAAAGCGCGTTTTGCTAGTGTATTTTTCACCACTTTTAAAACAACACCTTTATCACGAGCTTGTTCGCGAAGCTGAGTAAGCTTAGCAACACCAATTCCGTGATACTCGGCAGCTACTGCTGAGTAAGCATTAGCAGCAACTTCAGACACTTCAGCCACAACTTGTTGTTTTTGCTCTAGCGTTAATGCCATAAGTTGACTCCTTTAATCTTATCAATCGGCTTATCATAAGAGTGCTCAAAACCGAAGTTTTTATGCGCTCAAATTATAAGCTAGGACTGACTTGATACGACACATTACCAGCGAATTCAATTAATAAAAAAGCATCTACTGGTAACGACTGATTACGGCACCGTTATCAGAATGACGTTGAGTAATAGTTTGAAGACTGTATAAACAATCATACCGCCCTATTCGCTCGTGTCTTAAACTGTGTGGGCCACCGTCTGCGTAGGACAACTAAGATTTTCATCTGTCGTCGATTAACAAAAGTGACTCAATATCATATTTAACCATTCGAAAATTGTTATTTATGACGCTAAACCACCTTCTACCTACGGTCTTAGACAGCGTAGTAAACACTACGCTGACCTAATTTTTTAAATATGGTTTTTGCTCATCATTCAAAATATTTGAAGTTCAAATACTTAAAAATAGAAACTTTAATTATTTTGCAGTACGATAAGGAACAGCATCGATCGTTAGACCAGGGCCCATCGTGCTAGACAAGGTAATTTTCTTAATGAAAGTACCTTTAGAAGTAGCAGGCTTAGCACGCTTTAGATCAGAAATAATCGCTTGCGCGTTTTGCTCGATTTGCTCAGCAGTGAAACCGATCTGGCCGATAGTTGCATGGATGATACCAGCTTTATCAACACGGTACTGTGCTTGACCCGCTTTCGCGTTAGTCACAGCTTCAGCAACGTTTGGTGTTACTGTACCAACTTTTGGGTTAGGCATTAGGCCACGTGGACCTAGAATCGTACCCAATTGACCAACAACACGCATAGCATCTGGAGCTGCGATAACAACATCAAAGTCCATGTTACCGGCTTTGATTTCTTCTGCTAGGTCTTCAAAACCAACGATGTCTGCACCAGCTTCTTTAGCGGCTTCAGCAGCAGCGCCTTGAGCAAATACAGCAACGCGTTTGGTTTTACCAGTACCAGCAGGTAAGTTAGTTGCACCACGAACCACTTGATCAGATTTACGTGGGTCAACGCCCAAGTTTACTGCGATATCAATAGACTCTTTGAATTTTAGTGCTGGCAAATCGTTTAGGATTTGAACTGCTTCTTCAAGAGTGTATTGCTTTTCGTTATCAATACGGCTTTGAATTTCTTTTTGACGTTTGGTTAGCTTAGACATTATACACCCTCCACGGTAATACCCATTGAACGTGCAGTACCAGCGATGGTACGGACAGCAGCATCAAGATCAGCAGCAGTTAAGTCTGCATTTTTGGTCTTAACAATTTCTTCTAGTTGTGCACGGTCAACTTTACCGACTTTAGCTGTATTCGGTGTACCTGAACCTTTAGCAATACCAGCAGCTTTACGTAGTAAATACGCAGCTGGTGGTGACTTCATGATGAAGGTAAAAGACTTATCGCTGTATACAGTGATCTCAGTTGGGATCGGTAGACCTGGCTCTTGGCCTGAGGTCGCAGCGTTAAATTCTTTACAGAACGCCATGATGTTCACGCCTTTTTGACCCAATGCTGGACCAATTGGTGGTGAAGGATTTGCTTTGCCTGCAGGCACTTGTAGTTTGATGTAACCATCAATCTTCTTAGCCATGATACTCTCCTAAATGGGTAATAGCGCCAAATCAACGTGGTATATACCTAATTGACTAACAGCTCCCCGGTTGATGAACTTTTTGCTGGTTTAGTCTAGCTTTTCAACTTTGCTAAACTCAAGCTCGACCTGAGTCGGTCGATTAAATACGTTTACGGTCAAATGTAATTTAGATTTCTCATAATCCACCTTTTCAACCAACCCTTTGAAGTCAGTAAATGGACCATCAATAACCAACAGCTCTTCGCCCGGCTCAAATAGCGTTTTAGGACGTGGGTCAGTTTCAGTTTGATTGAGACGATTTAAAATACGATCAGCTTCTACTTGCGTGATAGGTGCAGGTGTTTCAGGCGTACCGCCAATAAAACCCATGATACGGGGACAGTCTTTGACAATATGCCAAGTGTTGTCGTTCATTTCCATTTGGATCAATACATAACCTGGAAAAAACTTACGCTCACTCTTACGCTTCTTGCCGTCTTTCATTTCGACGACTTCTTCAGTAGGAACCAATACATCACCGAATGACTCAGCAAAGTCACTACGGTTAATACGATCAGTTAATGAACGTTGTACTTGCTTTTCATATCCTGAAAACGCTTGAACAATATACCAACGCATATCACGCTCCTGATCATTATAAATAAGTCGTTATAGGTAAATCTCTCGTTACTAGTCACTAATACGTGCTACTAACCGATAAAAATACCAACGAACCAGTTAAAAAAGTTATCCAACAACCAAACAAAGAATCCAACAATGGCAATCATGACAATAACTTGCCATGTATATTGAAAGGTTTCATCTTTACTTGGCCATGTCACTCGGCGAAGTTCAACAGCTGCATCTTTTAATAAAATTTTAAAAGCACGACCTTGATGCGTCAGCGCCAAACAGACTAATGCAAATACAACAAGGGCAACGATAATCCCAATACGAATCCAGACATCATTGGCTGGTTGCCAATAACCGGGTAGATATTGGTTGACTAAAGTCGCCCCTATCAAAACTGCTGCGGCAAGTAGCCACAAAATCACATCTTTTATTGAGCCAGTCTTAGCGACTTCAACGGCAGAAGTATTGACCGCTGATACATGCTTATCTTTAGACAGCATTCCACCAGTAACCGCCTTGGCATCAGATAACTTAGTCTCGAGGTTATCTTGATTATTGCTCATAAAGAACTCACTTCGGAGATGGTGGGGTACAACAAAGATATGATAAGAAGATGGCAGGCGATGTAGGACTCGAACCTACAACCCTCGGTTTTGGAGACCGATGCTCTACCAATTGAGCCAATCGCCTATGGGTGTAAAGGACAGCATTATACAATATTTATCGTAAAATGCAAGCCTTCAGAGATAATTTTTTATCTCGCTTTCCTCTGAATTAAGAGTCGTTATATTTATTAATTAGCCTTATAAAAGATTAATAATATGAATATACGATAAGAGGGAGCGCTAATATAACAAGGTATTTCGTAGATTACAATAGAAGAAGAGATAAATTCACTATTATTACTTGTAAAACCTTTATACAAAATAATATTAAAATCAGCATGGTTTAATTCAGACTTATACCCTCAAACCAGCTTACCACTCTCAAAGAAAAAGCCACCCTCTTTTTGAGGGTGGCTTTTTTATAACTAACTCATAAGCTCATTGCTGAGACTGATGGA